>CAMRAC010000008.1 GCA_947039955.1 uncultured Mycoplasma sp. | reverse complement strand
CAAATAACAAATTAGTTATTATATTATCGGTTTTGATGGTTGTGATGATAATTCCTATAGGCGTTATTGGATATACAGTTAAAAAAATGAAAACAAAAAAATAATTTTGTTTTAGAAAAATTAATTTAAAATAGATAAATAAACGTGCTTTATACGTCATTATTGTTTTGTGTATCTTGATGTCTAGTAAGTTAAAATTCATTAAGAGAAAATAATTATTTATTGAGTTTATTTAATTGTCTATTATTTAGGATTTTATATTAATATGAATAATTTTTTTAGAATGGAATCAAAATAAGACAAAAAAAATAACCTTTTAGATTAGGTTATTTTTTTTCATTTCATCTTGAAGAGTTTGAATTGCTTCTTTCTCGTCTGTTCCTGTAGCTTCGATAGTAATTTCTTCTCCACCTTTAACACCAAGAGCCATAATGTTCATGATTGATTTTAAGTTCCCTGATTTTCCATTTGCATGTATTTTAATATCTGATGTAAATTTTGATGCAACTGTTACTGTTATTGAAGCAGGTCTAGCGTGTAAACCTACTGGATCTATAATTTTAGCTGTAAATGATGTCATTTGATGTTTCCTTTTCTTGTGTCCTAATTAAAGATTTTAATCTTGATTATTGGATATTTGATTTATTATCATAATAATTATATCAAAATCACATAATATTTTGTTTTTAAAATATATTATCTCTATATTAAACAAGTATTTTAACTATAAATATAGCCATTTTATACTATCACTATAAACTTTGTTCCAATATTAATCAAATTAGTAAGTTTGTTTTATTGATTCTTTGTTTTTAGTATAAAATAAATAATAAATTAAAGGTTGTATACATCATGAAAATAAAAAAACTATTATTGGGATTAGGGTTTGTGGTTATAGCTGCAATTCCGTTAACTATAGTGTCTTGTGAATCTAATGATGCAAAACCTCCTGTTGTTGAACCTGAAAAACCAATTCCGCCAATTGAACCACCAATTTCAGGTAATGTATTAACCAAAGAAAATGCTGATACTTTGTTTGCTAATGGTGGAAAGTGAAATGGGAAAAGAGAATTAGTTACTAGTGACTTTGAAGGCTTTACTTCCATCGGAGAATATGCATTGAGTAGTAGACAGTTAAGAAGTATTGAATTGTCTAATGAAATAATGAGTATTGGTGATTATTCATTTTTTGACAATGCAATTAGCAACTTTACTTTTGGTAAAAAAGTTGAACACATAGGAGCCCATGCTTTTAGTCATAATGACTTAATACAAATTGTTTTACCATCTACATTGAAAACGATCGGAGAAAGCGCTTTTGTAACAAATATTATTAATAGTGTTAATATTCCTTCATCATTAAAAATTATTTCTAACAATGTATTTGCTGGGAATCAATTAACAACTATAACCATTCCTAATTCAATAACCCATATTGGTGAATTTGCTTTTGCTGGGAATCAATTAACAGAAGTGACTATCCCCAATTCTGTAACATCAATTGGATCAATGGCATTCGAAGCTAACTATATTTCAGTCATTCCGTATTTACCAAACGGAATTCCTGTTGGTGATATTTTTAATAATCAACAAAGACCAATCATATATAAATAAAGTTTCAAAGTAGATAAATTAGCTATTTTAGAATATAGCTAATTCTATAATTTATGTATAAAAATTATACTCCTATAACCTATATTTATTAATGTTTTTGAGTTATTTTAAAATAGCATCTATTAATTAATTTTCCTGTTTTTTCAGGAATATAATATAAGTGTAGAGGTATTAGAAAGGCCTCTGCAGAACCGAGATGATTATGAGAAAATTATTATTATTAGGATTGGGAGCAGCGCTAACCATTATGCCGGTATTGACAGTGGTAGCGTGCGCTAAAAATGTGGAAGAAATTCCAGATCCCGATCCTGACCCTGTAAAAAAAGATTTGAAAATAACAACTGAAACATTAAACCCCAAAGATTTATATACAAAAGCCGGGATTTTATTAATGACACTAAAACCAGGATTAGTTATAGATGGTAACATGGATCAAACTACAGATGTTAATTGAATATTTAAAATAAATAATGTTGATGGATGAAATGGCGTTAAAGTAAAAGCGGAAACCGATCCAATAGCTACCCATGAAATTATCTTCACTTTTGAAAAAGATGGGTACTTAAAACTAGATATAAGATTCTTGCCAGATGAAGCTCCTGTGTTAAATGAATTGAAAATTACTAAAGATGATTTACCACAACAAGAACTATATACTAAAGCAGGAGAATTACACAAAACATTAAGACATGGACCAGTTATTGATGGTGATAATGACCAAACAAAACATCCACACTGAATGTTTAATACACAAGAGGAAGAAGGGTGAAATGGAGTTACAGTAACTGCTCACCATATAATGAATACCAGAAATAATCCAATTCATTATGAGTTTGAAAAAGAAGGTTGTAAAAAACTAACTCTTGAATTCTTACCTGAAACTACACCAATCTTAAAAGAATTGAAAATTACTAAACAAACAGGAACAGATATCGACCTATATAAAAAAGCTGAAGGATTATTGAAAACAATAAAACCAGGATTGATTATAGAAGGTGAAATGAACCAAACAACAGATGCTAATTGAATGTTCGACACTAAAGAAGCTGATGGATGAAATGGCGTTAAAGTAAAAGTTGAAATCGAAGCAACAACTAAAGATGTCATTCTATATACATTTGAAAAAGAAGGGTATGAAAAACTAGTTATAAAATTCTTACCAGTTGAAATACCTGTATTGAAAGAATTGAAAATTACTAAACAAACAGGAACAGATTTTGACCTATATAAAAAAGCTGAAGGATTATTTAAAACAATAAAACCAGGATTGATTATAGAAGGTGAAATGAACCAAACAACAGATGCTAATTGAATGTTCGACACTAAAGAAGCTGATGGATGAAATGGTATTACAATTAATAAATTTATTATTCCCAATGAAACTGATTTAAATATAATAGAGTTTGAATTCGGAAAAGAAGGGTATGAAAAACTATTTATCAGATTTTTACCTGATAAAACACCTATCTTAAAAGAACTTAAAATTACTCCAAAAAATTTAACAAACATTGAATTGTTTCTAAAAGCTGGAATATTATATAATGCGATTGAACCTGGATTAGTTATAAATGGTGATCAAGACTTAACAACACAAGATAATTGAATATTTGAAACAACAGAACCAGATGGATGAGCCGGTATTACTATTAAAATGACTTATATAAATGATGCTACACTTCTAGGGGCTATAAAATATACTTTTGAAAAAGAAGGTTATGATCCGTTAAACATCTTCTTTTGAGCAGACAAACACTTAATAGAATAAACAAAGATAACATACAATAAATAGAATAAAACTAAATATAATAAAATACATAAAAAAACAACCTCACTTTAGAGGTTGTTTTGTTTTTGACTCACCTATACTCTGTTAAAAAGTAATTTTAAAGATTAATATTTTATTAGTTAAAATTAAAATAACTGTATATATTTAATTGCTTTTAATATTTATAATCTTTTCTTGATTTTAATAATGAATAATTATATGTTTTATCCAAAATATAAACTGCATATAAAAAATAACTCTTTTTTTGTTTTCTTTAATATTTAGTAGTGTAAAATAATGGAAAATATTAGAAAGTAGAATTAAATATGAACAAAATAAAACACAACAAACTATTATTAGGATTAGGACTCGTTACAGTAATTGCTTTGCCGCTTGCAATGGTTTCTTGCTCTAACGAATCAAGCGACGTAAACACAACAAACAATCTAAAAATAACAGCTAGTGATTTAACTGGTGTTACATTTACAGAAGCGGAACTTGAAAAAGCTGGACTTACCAATACTTTTGCGGATGTTACACAACCAATGTTAGGTTTAGTTAATAAACTATTCAACACCAATGGAGCAGCACCTGCTAACTTAACTAATGGATTATTAATCATGGCTACAATGGATGCAGATAAAAAAATAACCGTTACATTAAAAGCTAAGCCAAACTTTACAATCAGTGGAGAAGTTAATGCTCAAGTTTCTTCAAAAACTTTCACACCCATTGCACCAACTAACTTGAACTTAGTTGTTAACCCAACACCAGCACCAATTAATGAAACTGAACTTGCTAACCTTACTGATAAATTTAGTAAAGTGGATGGACAATCAATTCCTTTAATTAAAAAACTATTTACTACTGATGTAGTAAATAGTGTCTTGATCTCTGGATTAAATATTAAAGCAGTAACAACCGAAACAGGCACAATAATTTCATTACAATCTATTAAAGGTTTTCACATTAATTCAACAACACCAGAACTACTTATTATTGACTCAACAAGCTTTACAGCTGAACAAGCGCCAACTGATTTAAAATTAGTTCTTAATCCAAAACCAGAACCAATCAATGAAACTGAACTTGCTCATCTTACTGATAAATTTAGTAAAGTGGATGAGAAATCAATCCTTTTAATTAAAAAACTATTTACTACTGATGTAGCTAATGACATCTTGATCTCTGGATTAAATATTAAAGCAGTAACAACTGGAACAGGCACAATAATTTCATTACAATCTATTAAAGGTTTTCATATTAACTCAAAATATCCATCACTAATTATTATTGACTCAACAAGCTTTGTGGCTGAAGTTACACCTGCTTAACCAACTGGCATAACATTAAAAGTTAAACCAGGTTACTCAATTTACTCAATTAACACAAATTTAGAGGAAAAACTTTCTAAAACAAAACAACTCAAATTTTGAGGTTGTTTTGTTTTTAGTCACTAATATTGTGTTCAAAAAGTAGTTTTTAAGATTAAGATTTTCTTGATTTTAATAATGAATAATTATATGTTTTATCCAAAATATAAACTGCATATAAAAAATAACTCTTTTTTTGTTTTCTTTAATATTTAGTAGTGTAAAATAATGGAAAATATTAGAAAGTAGAATTAAATATGAACAAAATAAAACACAACAAACTATTATTAGGATTAGGACTCGTTACAGTAATTGCTTTGCCGCTTGCAATGGTTTCTTGCTCTAACAAATCTAGTTATGGAAACAAAATATTAACTCCAGAAGTTGCCAATGAATTCTTTGGAGCTGGTGGAAAATGAGAAGATAAAACAACTTTTGTTGCGGAAGATTTCCGAGAATTTAGTCAAATTTCAAAAGAATCTTTTGGCAATAGAGAATTAACAAGTGTTGAGTTTCATGATGGAATAACTGATATTGGAGAATTAGCTTTTCAATCTAACTTACTAAGTTCAATAACTATTCCTGATAGTGTAACCACTATTGGAGATCGCGCTTTTACAAATAATAAATTTACATTAGAATCATCAATTAAATTACCTAAAAAATTTAATACTCCTGAAGAGCGTAAAAGAGTCGGATTACCTTTTAATATTGATTTACAACTAACTCCAAAAAGTATAAATGAAATTGAGAAAATTGAAGCAAGTGACATTTCTCACCTTTCTGAGGCTTATAAAGATGTTGATAATTCATCTATACCATTGATTAAAAAACTATTCAATACTGAAAACACAAGTCAAGATAATTGAAAAGATGGATTAGAAATTAAGTTAGCAACTTATGAAACAAATCAAAGAATTTCTTTAAGAACTAAAGTTGGTTATGCATTAAATTTTGATAATCCAGAGGAAAAAGAAATTCAATCAGCTGGTTTTAAAATTGACAACGGAACTACAATAACTAATGTAGTATTGACACCTAAAAATATAGATGAAATAGAGCCAGTTCTAGAATCTGATATCACTCACCTGAGTACAACAGAATATATTGATGTTAAATTAGAATCTATTTCTTTAATTAAAAAACTATTTGATACTAGCGCAATAAATGCCGATGATTTAAATGACCAATTATTTGGATTACAAATTAAAATGGTTGAAGAGGGCCTGCAAAAAAAAGTTTTTCTATCACCTTCTAAAAGTTCTACAATTAACGGAAGTACATCAGATATTTTCTCATCATACTTTAAAGTTGAACCAACTACACCTACAATAACCGATCTAAAAATAACAGCTAATTATTTAACTGGTGTTACATTTACAGAAGCGGAACTTGAAAAAGCTGGACTTACCAA
>CAMRAC010000007.1 GCA_947039955.1 uncultured Mycoplasma sp. | reverse complement strand
ATGGACAACCGCAAATGGGACCTAGACCAATGAACGGACCTCAACAAATGGGACCTAGACCGATGAATAATGGACAACCGCAAATGGGACCTAGACCAATGAACGGACCTCAACAAATGGGACCAATGAACATACAACATAACTCTAATCAAATCAATGCAATTAATGCACCAAGACCAATGGGACATCAACAAATGACAGGAATGGTTAATTTGAATACAGGTGAATTCATTCCAACTATGCAGCCAGTGCAACCGGCACAAATGAATACTCCTAGACCAATGATTCAACCAAAAGTGATTAATCCTAACCAAATGAATACAGGAATGATTAACTTGAATACAGGTGAATTCATTCCAAACATGCAACCAATGCAACAACAAATGAATACAGAAATTGTTAATTTCAATACAACTGAATTTATGCCAAGTATGCAACCAATGCCACAACCACAAATGAATACAGGGGTTGTTAATTTCAATACACCTGAATTTATGCCAATGCAACAAGCACCTGCACCTATAATTGTTCCGCAACCAATCAACCCTAACCAAATGAATACAGGAATGATTAACTTGAATCAACAAAACAATATGCCAAGACCAATAATTGTTCCAACAGATACACATGCAATGGCAACTAATTTAATAAACCTTGACCAACAATCAAAAAATAATCCTTTCTATGATCCATCAATGAATACTTTTGAATTTGATTTTACAAATGGTTCAGATGATTTATCATCAGACTATTTTGGCAAAATTGAAATTGATTTAAAATTAGAAGAATTACAAAGAATTTACAACAGTAATTTAATTTCAAGTGAAGAATATATTATCAAAAAGAAAGATTTAGTTAAAAAAGCACTAGATAAACTATAGTCATTTAAAATTAAAATATTAAATATGGTAATATTTTAATTATGAGTAAAAATAAAAAAGATTATTATGAGGTTTTGGGCGTTCCAAAAACTGCTGATACCAAAGAAATAAAGCAAGCATACAGAAAACTTGCTATGAAATATCATCCAGATAAAAATTCTTCGCCAGAAGGAGAAGAAAAGTTCAAAGAGGTCAATGAGGCACATGAACATTTATCAGATGATGACAAAAGAAAAGAATATGACACCTATGGACATAATGGTCCTGGTTTTGGTGGAGGACAAGGATTCGGACAAGGGTTTGGTCAAGGAGGATTTGGAGATTTTTTCAGTGACGTATTTGGTGGAGGATTTAATCCTTTTGGAAATCAAGGAAGATCAAGACAAAACAAAAATGCCAAGTTAAAGGGTGACACTCTTCAAGCTAAAATTGAAATTACATTTTTAGATTCAGTATTAGGAAAAGAATTTTCTGAAAAATTAACTAAATATACCACTTGTCATAAATGTTCTGGTTCTGGAGCACACTCGAAAGAAGACTTAAAAACATGTTCAACATGTAATGGTTCTGGAGAACAAACAAGAAGAATTCAAACACCTTTTGGTCAAATAGCTGAACAAGTTTCATGTAGACCATGTGGTGGAGAAGGAAAAACAATTCTTAAGAAGTGTCATGAATGTCATGGTAACGGAATAATTAAATCTGTTGGCACTCCACAAATCAAAATACCTGGAGGAATAAGAGAAGGTCAAACTTTAATTATTCAAGGATATGGTGGTCCTGGTAAAAATGGTGGAGAATCTGGTGATTTGATTTTAATTGTTGGGATTGCGAAACACAATTTTTATACAAGAGATGGTGATAACATTCTTTTAGATTTCCCTATTTCATTTATCAGCATTATAAATGAAGATAAACTAACAATTCCAACACCTTATGGAACAGAAGAAATAGTTTTGAAAAATGATATCAAATCAGGAACAATTGTTAATATTAAAAAGAGAGGTTTCAAAAACCTGGAAACTGGTCATTATGGAGATCTAAAATTAAACATTAAAATTTTTATCCCTAAAATGAAAGAAAAAGAACGTAGCGAAGTTTCTGAAGTTTTAAAAAGTGTGAAAAGTAAAGCTCACGATGAGTGATTGGCAAAAGTCAAAAAATAAATTATTTTATGGATAAAGATACTAGAGTAACAAAATGAATGAAATATCGCGAAGAAATATTGGAGAACAAAAATATCCGAGAATCTCTCGTTAATACAGACCCCGAATTTAAAAAACAATATGATAAAATTTCAACAATATTTCACAACATTGATTTTGTAGAGAATGAAAATTTTCATTCTAGAATTGATTCTGTTGATTTGAAAACTCAAATGAAAATTGATGAAGTTGATAAATTATTAACTTCTGTAAACAATAATGAAAAAAGAAGTGGTAAAAAAAATGATGAAAAGAACTATAATACCAATAAGTATGATAAATTTATTGCAAAATATTTTGTGGATGAAATCAAAAAAGAAGATGGACTAGGTAAAATCAAAGTCACAAAAATAGAATTAGGGAAGTAATCATTATGAGGAAAATTAATATTGCAATTGATGGTCCTTCTGGCGTAGGAAAAAGCACCATTGCTAAAATGGTTTCTGAGAAACTTGATTACCTCTTCATCAACACAGGACTAATGTATAGATCTATTTCTTATTTTTGCATCCAAAATAAAGTAGATATAGAAAACGAAGTTGAAGTTGTCAAACACCTAAATGAAATGAATTTAATTCTTTTGCCACAAGAACAAATTACTTTAAATGGTGTTAACATAACTCGGCACCTAAGAGAAGATGAAATATCTATTTCTGCGTCTAAAATTGCTAGATATAAAGAAGTAAGAATATTTTGCGTTTCTAAGCAACAAAAATATACAACTAACAAAGGTGTAATTATGGAAGGTAGAGATATTGGTAGTGTGGTAATTCCGGATGCAGAATTAAAGATATTTTTAAATGCTAACTTATCAATAAGATCTGAAAGAAGAATTAAACAACTACAACAAACAGGTGAACTAGTATTTGATGAAGCAACTGTAACTGAAAACATTTCAAAAAGAGATGAGTTTGATGCTAACAGATCAAACGATCCATTGAAAAAAATGCCAGATGCAATTGAAATAGATACTTCATATATTCAAATTACAGAAGTGGTTGAAAAAATAATTGAGTTAGCAATGGAAAGAATACAAAATGAACAATAATTTAGTAGCAATAATTGGAAGACCAAACGTAGGGAAAAGTACTCTATATAATAGAATTATCGGAAAAAGAACATCAATAGTTTATGATGAACCAGGAGTTACCAGAGATAGATTGTATCATAAGGTAAGTTGATTGAATCAACAGTTCACTGTTATCGACACAGGTGGAATTAGTACTGAAAAGAAACCCTTTCTAGAAGATATTAAAATACAAGCACAAATAGCTATTGAAGAAGCTCTTGTTGTTGTTTTTGTTTTAGATGGACGTATGGATGTTACTAAAGAAGATTTCCATGTAATTGATTTAATTAGAAAAAGTGGTAAAAAAATTATCATCGCTGCTAATAAAACAGAAGGAAACAAATCTTTTGATCCATCTATTTACACATTAGGTGTAGATGATATTTTACCTATCTCAGCACTTCATGGAGAAGGTGTTGGAGAATTACTTGAAACAATCTTTCAAGAATTTGATGGAAACGACGAAGCTAAAGAAGATAATTTCAAACTTTCAATTATTGGTAAACCAAATGCAGGTAAAAGTAGTCTATTAAATAAACTACTAAAAGAAGAAAGAGCTATAGTTTCTGAAATCGCTGGAACAACTAGAGATTCAATAAATTCTAAACTAATTATTGGTGATGAAGAATTTGAAATTATTGATACGGCAGGTATTAATAGAAAATCTAAATTAGTTGAATCAATTGACCACTATGCTTTGGGTAGAGCTTTCAACTCTTTAGACGAAAGTAATTTAGCATTATTAATGATTGATGCAACTAATGATCTTTCTCATTTTGATGCAAGAATAGCTGGTTACGCAATGGAAGTAAAAAAACCAATAATAATAGTTATTAATAAGTGAGATTTAATCCAAAAAGATACATATACCATGGTTGAATACGAGAAGAAGATAAGAAAAGAATTCAAATTCATGTCTTGAGCACCAATCATCTTCATTTCTGCATTAACAGGAAGTAAACTTGAAAAATTACTTGCTGAAATTCTTGTAGTAAAAGTAAATATTGAAAGACAAGTAAAAACTTCATTATTAAATGAAGTAATTATGGAAATGCAGCAAATGCAACCAGCTCCATCACTAAAAGGAAAAAGAGTGAATATCAGTTATGTCAAACAAATTAATGGTTCAATACCAACCTTTGTATTATTTGTAAATAATGTTGACTATTTACACTTCAGCTACAAAAGATATATTGAAAATCAGATGAGAGAATACTTTGATTTTAGAGGTACTCCAATTTCTTTAGTTTTTAGAAATAAAAAATAATTATGTTATAATTTTGAAAACATAGATTTATTAGGAGAATATAATGAACAAAAAAGAATTAGTTGTTGAATTATCAACCATAACAGACATAAAACAAAAAGATACTGAATTGGTAATCAATGCATTTATTAATGTTGTTAGTGAGCAATTGAAAAAGGGCGAGCAAATTACACTTGCTGGTTTTGGAACATTTAAAAAAGTTGATAAAGCCGCTAGAATGGGTGTTAACCCAGCTACAGGAGCAAGAATTGACATTGCTGCTAAAAGCGTACCAAAGTTTACACCAGCTAAACTTTTCAAAGATTCTTTCTAGTATTTAGACTAAAAATACTTAATAAAATCTATAACTCCAGGAAATATGAGATCAAGTTCTATTGCGTTCTCTCTCATGTATTCAACAGTTATAGATTTTTTTTCATAATTAATTAAAGAAATGTCAGCAAGAAAAAACTCATTAGTTTCTTTGAATAGAAATATATAAAAAGCTATTCCTCCTTGTTTTTTTATTATTTTCAAGTAATTATGTTGATGATCTTTAAAATTACTTTTAGGAATACGACTAGTTTGTGATGACTTAGCTTCAAAAGCCACAAAGGAACCTTTATATATTCCATAATAATCAACTGTGCTTTTAGAAATAATTTTTCCATTTTTGATTTTGTTCTCTGAATCTAGAGCAGAAAATTTAATATCTAATGATTTTTTATGAAAGATTGCAGCACCCTTCTCCTTATATTGTTTAATTGTATTATTTATAATTGTCTCTAAAAACATTCCGCGATTATTATTCATATAGATATATGTCCTAAAAACACCCTTAAACACTGAAAAAACAATAAAAATGGAAAAATATGCCTTTTAGTTATATTTATTATTTTTAAAAGTTGTATAATGTTTATAGTAGTTTTGAAACTACCTTAAAAATATAAATATTATTGGAGAAAAAATGAAAAATATTGCTATAAATGGATTCGGAAGAATCGGAAGATTAGTCTTTAGACAAATTTTTGACTTAAAGATGGAAAAAGACTTAAACATCGTTGCTATTAACGATTTAACTGATGCTGCTACTTTAGCACACCTATTGAAATATGATAGTGCACAAGGACGTTTTAACGGAAAAGTTGAAGCTAAAGATGGAAACTTAATCGTTAACGGAAAAACAATTAGAATTACTGCTGAAAGAGATCCTAAAGATTTACCTTGAGGAGAAATGAAAATAGATGTTGTTGTTGAATCAACAGGTTTCTTTACAACTAAAGAAGGAGCAGAGAAACACATCGCTGCCGGAGCTAAAAAAGTTGCTATATCAGCACCTGCAACTGGAGGAATCAAAACAATAGTTTACGCTGTTAATGATGATACTTTAGATAAAAATGATACTATTATTTCAGGAGCTTCATGTACAACTAACTGTTTAGCACCTGTTGTAAATGCTATCGATAAAGCATTCAAAATTACTTCAGGATTAATGACAACTGTTCACTCATACACAGGAGATCAAAAACTTGTTGATGCACCTCACAGTGATTTAAGAAGAGCAAGAGCTGGAGCGGTTAATATTATACCTACTTCAACTGGTGCTGCTGCTGCTGTTGGTCTAGTATTACCTCACTTAGCTGGTAAATTAGATGGTATGGCAATGAGAGTTCCTACAATTACAGGTTCTGTTGTTGACTTAACATTTGAAGTTGAAGCTAAAGATGTAACTGTTGCTCAAATTAACGAATCAGTTAAAAAAATGGCAAGTGCTTCATTAGAATATGTTACTGACCCAATTGTTTCAACTGACGTTATTGGTTCATCAGCTGGTTCATTATTTGACGCTGAACTAACAAGAGTTATTAAAGACAAAGACGGAAAACAAATGTTTAAAGTTATTGCTTGATATGACAATGAAACATCATACGTTTCACAATTTGTTAGAACATTAGACAAATTCTCAAAACTATAATTCTTTAATAAAGAATATTATAAACAAAAACGCTTTATTAAGTGTTTTTGTTTATTCTTTTATTAGCTCTTCTTTAACCTTAAGATTATTTTTAAGTAAATCTTAATTTCGGTTCTGTTCCTGAAGGAAAAGTTCTTAAAGAATTTTAAGAACCATCTTGAAATTCATAAGTTAACATGTCCTTTGGTTCAATAGATCTTATTCCTTGATTGTAATCTAAAAAACACTATAATTCACTGCATAGCATCTTTATCATGACAAATATTTTCATCAATCAAAGAACCGTAACTTTCCTCAAAAGCATAAAGGAACTTTTGCTCCGGATGTGATTGCGACAAATCATTAATAAGGTTTCCGCCTGTTTCAGTCATGTATGACTTTAAACCATTAGATTCTGCCATTTTTCGTGGTAAAGAAGATGAAACGAAAGAATAAGAATTATGGTAAATAGTTTTAAAATATCTTTTTGCTACAACTTAATTATAAATTACTCAATAATTCTAAGTACTTGTCATAGTTTTTAATCGCTTGTTCTTTGTCTTTATTTGTAAAAAATAAGTAAATCTTAATTTTGGGTTCTGTTCCTGAAGGTCTTAAAGAAATTCAAGAACCGTCTTGAAATTCATAAGTTAACATGTCATTTGGTTCAATAGATCTTATTCCTTGATTGTAATCTAAAAAAACACTATCTTGGATATTTAATTTTTGAAAAGATTCTTTTATATTAGTTAAGTGATTTTCTGAATCAATATTCAATACAATACTTCCACTTTCCACAAAACCATATTTTTCATATATTTTATTCAGAACTTCCATTAAATCCATACCAAGTGTTTTGTAATGACTTGCCATTTTAGCTAAAACAATAATCGACTGTATAGCATCTTTATCACGACAAATATTTTCATCAATCAAAGAACCGTAACTTTCCTCAAAAGCATAAAGGAACTTTTGCTCCGGATGTGATTGCGACAAATCATTAATAAGGTTTCCAATTCATTTGAATCCTGTTTCAGTCATGTATGACTTTAAACCATTAGATTCTGCCATTTTTCGTGGTA
>CAMRAC010000006.1 GCA_947039955.1 uncultured Mycoplasma sp. | reverse complement strand
TAAACCATTAGATTCTGCCATTTTTCGTGGTAAAGAAGATGAAACGAAAGAATAAACCAAATAATACTTATTCAAGTCTTTCCCTTTTAATTCTTCTAATAAATAATTGAATATTAAAATTGCTGTTTCATTTCCAGAAAGAATTTTATATGATTCTTGGTGCTTTACAGCAAGGCCGACTCTGTCTGCATCAGGATCAGTTACTAAGGCAATGTCACAGTCATTATTTTTAGCCACAACCAAAACATTATCAAAAGATTCTTTTGATTCTGGATTAGGTGTTGCTGAATAAGTAAACTCTGTATCTTCTTTCATTTCATTTTCTTCATAAAATGCTTGGATATTTAAATCATCAAAAAGAGCTTTAACAGGAACTGCGCCTGTTCCATGCTGTGGCGTATAAGCAATTTTAATATTTGAAAAATTTTTAACTTCTCCACCTATTTTTTTAACTTCATCAAGATAGGAATTCATTAATTCGTTTGATATAAAGTGTAAGTATTTATTTTTTTCAAAAGTTACTTGAACATTTTCATAGTCATTATATGGTTTGAAGTGTGTTAATAGTTCAGAAATTTCACTAGGCAACAATTGACAACCTTCTTTATCATATAACTTAACTCCATTATATTCTTTAGGATTGTGACTTGCTGTAATATTTATTGCTCCAGCAGCACCTAAAGATCTAGTGGTAAAAGAAATGAAAGGCGTTGCTGCTATTTCTTGATTGTAGTGTACTTTGATTTCATATTTAGTTAATATGCTTGCGGCAATTTCAGAAAATCTTTTACTCATTCTCCTATTATCTCTACCAATAACAATACCTTGATTTTTAACATCTTTGACATTAACTAATAAATATTTTGCAAATCCTTCAGTCACTCTAATTATGTGAGCATCATTTAAATGACCTTCTCCAGAACCCAAAATTCCTCTTATGCCGGCTGTGCCAAAATCTAATTTTTTCATATTTATTTCCATTCTTTTAACAATATATATTTAACAATTATATAACATATAAATTAAGATATAATTTATATGTTATGAATGAAAAAGAAAAAATTAATTCTATACTACTTAATCATGCCGACTCATTAACAAATACTGATATTAAAATTTTAAAATATATATCTAAAGTGCAAATAGAAGGTAATATATTTTCTTTAAAGATCGAAGATATTGCAAACAAAATGAATGTTAGTAACTCAAAAATTACCAAAACTATTCAAAAGTGCGGTTTTTCTGGATACAAAGATTTCAAACAATATATCTATTTGGAAAATAAAAAACCTAGCCAAGATAATGCCATTATGCAATACTTAAACAATACTCTTATCCACTCTTTAGATAAGACGTTTGAAAACATCTCAAATTATGACTTCCATGTCTTTAATGGACTTATAGAAAGTGCTACCAATATTGTTTTTTTATCTGGTGGATTAAATCATCATATAGCATCTATTTTTGCAGCTAAATTTAACAAGATAGGAAAGAAGTCAAAAGCTATAGAAATATCAAATCCTGAATGTAATAATATTACTGAAAACTCACTACTTATCGTCATCTCTTTATCTGGTAAAAATTATAAAATTAAAAACAGAATTAAATACATTAAAGAAAATGTTATTCACACCAAAATTATTTCAATTACACTTGCAAATAAAAGTAATATTTTTGATTATGCAACTAAGGAGCATTCTTTATATTTTGTAGATTATGAAAACTTAAATGAAAGAGAAATTCCAAGACACTCTCTTTCTATCATTAGTGTTTTTTTAGATATGTTTTTTTTAGAATACTACAAAATAAAAAGTGAAAAATTTGATCATATAATTAATACTAACGCAGATAAAATTACTTAACTTCAAACTTATAAGTTGTTTGGTGTTGATATGGTTTATCTTTGCTAATAATAATTTTGTCAAAATTAGGATTATTAATTGATGTAGGAATTTCTTGATATTCAAAACATATAGCTTGATGAGTATCAGAACTTGAATCCAATAAATTATTTATGGATTTTCAATTATGTGTATATAGAACAATGTTTGTTAAAGTTGACTTAGCAATTACTATTGACTTGAAATCTGGAGATGATAAAACTACTTGAGATCCTTTAATTAATTCTAAAGGATGGTCAATCCCATTACCAACCAGTTTTATTTGCTCGCTATCCATTTTATTCTTAATAACTGATAGCTTTTGCATTCCGTTAATTTTTCATTGTTTTTTTTGTTGTGGATTAGAATTTTTATTTAAACTTCAATAATCATTTGAACTTAATTCTATATTTAAATCTCAAATATCTTTAGTGTTAGGCATTTTTCAATACAAGTGATGTGTTGGATTACAAATTGTTGGCTTATTTGTTTTAATATTATATTCAAAATCGATTTTATTTTCATTGCGTCAAATCTTCAAGTTCATTGTAATAATAAATAAAGAATCGAGTTCTAAATTATGTTGCTCAGAATTTCCTTCTAATATATCAAAATCATCAAAAGACTTTGCAGAAATATCAAATAAAAGATCTGACCACTTTTCTTTCATTCCGTGAATATAATTATCATTATCATCCGTTTTCAATTCAATTTGTTTATCATCAAGTTTAATAATCCCTTTTTCAATACGACCTGCAATAGGTCCAACAAAAGAATTTAATAATATATCATTATTATTAAAATAAGAATCAATATCTTTATATTCTAATAAAAAATTATTATTATTTAATCCGATTTGCTTAATAGCAAAACCTTTTCTTATTACTTCTAACTTAAGTCCTAATTCATTTTTAACAGTAAATATTTCTTCATTTATTTTAGTTTTATTATTTATAAATTCCATAAAATTTAGATCACTTAAAACCTTACAATCTTCTAAACAACTTACAAAAATATCTGACATATCCTTGAAGAGATTTTCTTTATTAATTACCATTTTATTTTTTACATTTTTTTGAATTCAGAAATAGTGCTTTGAAATATTTTCATTATTCAAAATCAAGTCAAGATTGTTTGGGTCAAAAATATCAACAATTTCTTGCAATTCAGATATTAATCGTTTGGGTAAAATAGCTAATCCTCCAGCTTCCATTAATCCAATATTTTCTTGTTTGATATGGAATTTAGAAGGATCAACATGATAATTTCCAAATGGTTTTGATGTGCTTGTAGAATTATTTCTAAAAATTAAATATACATTAAAAATACCCTTTATCTTATTGACAATAATAGTTGTAGAATTATTGATTGACTTTAATCCATAGTCAGAATTTACTTTTCAAGAATTAACGAAAAAATTGGCAATATCTATTATTTTATCTTTATCATTTAAAGATATTTTAATAGCATTTAATGGTCATGATAAAACATCAATCTTAGCTTCTTGAAAAACGAATGATTTTAATGTTTTAGCATTCATAATAGGTAGAACATCTTCCCCACCTTGATAATGATTGTGACCTAACAAAGAACCTCCAACAATAGATAAATCCGCATTACTTCCTAAGAAAAAATTATTATTTTCATTAGTGAATTCAACTAAGTTTTTTACAGTTTCATTGCTAATTATCATTGGTGTATGTTCAATATTATTTAAGACAAAATGCTTGTTAATATAAGCGTATGGTGAATATTGAAAAAATCATTCATTCTCTTTTTGTTTATTTAAAGTTTCTAAAACAACCCTTAAATTTTCTCTTGAATCTTTAACCAAACTACCTTCAAAATTAATATTTTCAATACAAATAGGACATTTCGGTTCATTTTTATTTTCCGAAACATAATTTTTTTCTTTGATTATTTGAGCTTGACTTTTTTCAGGTTTTGCATTATTTATAGAAATATTGATTTCTCCATACTTTGTTGGATGAGTTCAAAGAACATTCAATGCATTCTTGTCAGTTTTAATATAATATGCCACAGTAGATAGAGACAAAAGTTTTTCATATTTATCTTTATTTATAAATAATTTATTTATTTCTTTTTGAGATGGTAAAAACTTCCCTAAAGTTTCATTAATTTTATTTTCAATCATTATATTTTGACTGTTATTTTCAAAATATTTTCTTAGTTCTTCTATATACCTAAGATGTTCATCAATCTTAAAATTACTAATTGTTTTTAGTTCTTGTGATTCAATTATATTTTCATTATTTTCAAGCAATATTGCATTAATAACTTCCAGAGCATGGTCTTTATCAACTAATTTATAAAAGATAAGACCTTGAGATAGATTACTTAATATCTTTTGCACAATCTACTACTTTAATTACATACATTTCACAAGGATATCCGAATTTATCATTATATTCTTTGACTAATTCCTCTTCCAATTTTTTCACACTATTTTTATTAGTTAAAACAATGACACAACCGCCAAATCCTGCGCCAGTCATTCTAGCGCCTAAAACACCATCAATTTTATTTGCTTGATCAACAATAAAATCTGATTCATCACAAGAAACTTCATATAATTCTTTCAATCCTTTATGACCTTCATTCAATATTTTTCCCATTGCATAATAATCATTTAATGGTAATAAATCAACAAAGCTTTTTACTCTATTTTGTTCTTCTACAGCAAATTTCACTCTCTTTTTAATAATTTCATCATCAAGTTTTTTAAGTTCATTTTCTAATTCACTCATAGGAATTGAAGTTAAATGATCATAAGATTTTGTTTTATTAATTAACTCTAATCCCTTCGATGTTTCTTCTACTCTCTCATTATATTTAGAGCCAACTAAATCTCTTTGTTTCTTGGTATTAAAAACTACAAATTGATAATCTCCTAAATTTATTTCATAGTTTGAATACTTCAAAGTAGATGTATTTAATAACATTAAATTATTAGCAATACCATTAGCAATAATAAATTGATCCATAATTCCATTTTTTAAATTCATGAATTTATTTTCTACTTCTTTAAATAATGTGGCAACTTCAACACCAGTAACTTCATAACCATATACCTTTAAAAGACCCTTAATAATCAACACTCCGAAAGAAGCTGATGATGATAACCCTGATGAAGGAGGGATGATAGATGAAATGGCAACATTAACACCACCTATTTCAAAATTATTATTACGTAAAATTTGTACACAACCTAAAACATAGTTTAAAAATCCCCTAGTTTTATCGTACTTAAAGCTTATTTGATCTTCAATTTTTTTAATTCCTGAATCTTTAAAATTATCTGAATAAATTGAAAAATCATTGCTTTTTGAAAAAGTTCCCATCATATATAAATCGATGTTTGCAGGTAAAACATTACCACCTAAATAATCTATGTGTTCTCCAATGATATTTATTCTAGAAGGGGATAGAATCGTTATCTCTGGGTCTACTCCAAATAATTCTATGTGTGTATTAACTAAATTTTCTTTATTCATTTTTATTACTCTTTCTAAAATCATATTCTGTCTTAATCATATTATCTAAAGAATACTTAGGAGCTCACTTTAAAACTTGATTAACTTTTGTTGTGTTCGCATAAAGTTGAGCAGGATCTCCTTCTCTTCTTCCTGACATTTCATTAGGAATATCTATTGACAAGGTTTTGATAGATTGATTTAAAACTTCTAATACCGAATATCCATCTCCTGATCCTAAATTAAAAATATCTGACTGGTTGTTTTTTAAAGATCATTCCAAGCCTAAAATATGAGCCTCTACTAAATCAACAACATGAACAAAATCTCTTACACAAGATCCATCTTTTGTTGGATAATCAGTTCCTAAAACCTTAAAAATATTTTTATGAATCGCACTATCAATAACACATGGTAACAAATGAGTTAATGCTTTTCCTTTTATCCCTATCTTGCCATTTTTATGGGCACCAGCTACATTAAAATATCTGAAAATAACGTAATTAGAATTTGTCGCTTTTGCTCATCCTCTAATAATTGATTCTGCTGCTAGTTTTGATTCACCATATGGATTAATTGGTTCTTTTAAATCTGTTTCTAAAATTGGTACTGATTTCGGTTCTCCATAAACCGCTGCAGTTGAAGAAAATACGAAATTTTTAACTTTAAAGATTGAAGCGACTTTTAATAAAATTTCTACTCCATGAGTATTATTATTAAAGTACTTCAATGGTTCTAAAACGCTTTCAGGAACAACAATTAAACCTGCAAAATTCATAATACCAACAATGTCTTTTTCTTTGGTAAAAATTGTTGTTAACTGTTCTTCATCACGAATATCTGCTTCATAAAAAGTTGCCTTTTCATGTATGTTTGATTTGAATCCCTTAGATAAATTATCAACAATAATTACTTCATACCCTTTTTCAATTAAAGAATAAACTGCATGCGATCCTATATACCCTGCTCCACCTGTTACTAATATTTTCATCTCTAATCTCCTTTTATTTTATTTTAATATCAAAGTTCATATTGAAATCTTCGAAAGTACACTTATATTTATCAAGTGGTTGTGGACCACAAGAATTAGACCCCAAACCATTTTGTTTATAATCAATATTTAAAGTTAAGTAATCTCTTTTAATCAAATCAATTGTATGTTTTGCATTTGTTAGATCTTTATCATCATATCAATGAATAGAAAAGTCATATCTATTTTTAGCTCCATTACTATTAATTTTAATGGTATTTTTCTTGTTCTTGTCATAGATATTAGTTCATAATGTTTGATGCTTATTTCCATTTTCTTGTGGGTGAACATAATTTGTAAAAGATTCATCTACCGTTTGTTCTCAAACATTATAAGTATTATAACAATGTGAATCTGAGTATGATTCTCCTGGACCTTTTCCAAAATATTCAAATTGAGATAGACTTTTATCTATTTCTAATTTAACACCAATTCTTGGTAACATTTTTGGAACTATATCATCAGAATCAATAACAGTTGAAGAACCTGAACCAGCGGCATTAGCCATTTCATCAGTAACTTTGATTAAACCGTCTTTTTTCCCTTCAACATTAATGTTAATGGTACCATCTTTATAGATTTTATAAGTGTATTTTGAACTAAAGAATCACGCTTGATTAACAGCTCCATTGATTGTGTCTACTACAATGCTTAAATAGTCTTGATTTTCCTTTATTTCATACTTGATTAATGATTCAGAAAATAAATGTACAAAGAATTGTTTTGTTCATTTTTGTTTGTATTCATCAGCGTCATTATCAGTAAGACCTCTTCAAAAATTAAGTTGAGGCCCTTTTTTAACCAATACTTTATTATCTTTGGTGATGTTATAAATTCTTCCATCAACTTTATTAAAAGTTAGTTCTATATTTTCGAACTTAATCAGTATTTCAAAATCTTTTTCTTTAGTATCGATATGTATTATTGATTTATGTTCTATAGAAGATTCTACAAATGGCAATTCATGTTCTTTGATTGAAATAATATGATTTTTATCTGAATAACTTGTTTCTAATTTATTAGTAGTTATTAATTTAATTCAATAGTATATATTATCTTTTGTTTCAAAACTAGGTATTTTGTATTCAGTAGATGTTCTTGGAGCTAAATTTTGAATATCAATTATTTCGCTAAATATTGTTTCACCACAAGAATCAATTATTCTAATTTCATGTTCTAAATTATTAAATGTATTAAAATCATATCTATTAGTAATAGTTAGAAATTTAAAATCTTTCGAAATTTCTGTATGAATTGGAGCAATAACTTCTTTGTATTCAAATAATGAAGGCGATGGTTTTGCATCAGGCATTAATAATCCATCAATACAAAATGGTCCATTTGTTGGATCATCTCCAAAATCCCCTCCATATTTATAATACACTTGTCCTTTTTCATCTAACGATTCAATCCCGTGATCATATCACTCTCAAACAAAAGCTCCGGCAAAAATATCATCATGCTTGTAAAAAAAATCAAAATAATCATTTAAAGAACCCGGGCCATTTCCCATGGCATGTGCAAATTCACATTCAATGTGTGGCTTATTAAGTCAATTAGGGTGGAAACTACCATCAGCAACCTTGCCATCAATAACAGATTGCAAGTCTCTTCTTTTAGGATCGGATCCTTCTATTTTTATTCTAGTATACATATTTGAGTGAACATCACTTACTTCACATTCAAAATCACCTTCATATTGGATTAAGCGAGTGTTATCAATTTTACGAATTTCCTCAGCCATTTTGACAAAATTCTTACCAAAACCTGTTTCATTACCTAATGATCACATAATAATTGAAGGATGATTTTTATCTCTTTGAACCATTCTGGTTCCTCTTTCAATATATGATTTCTCAAACTTTACATCATTTGATGTTCATGATCAATCACCAGTTAATTCAAAACCATGAGCTTCCAAGTCAGCTTCATCAATAACGTATAAACCTAAAGTATCGCAATAGTCATAAAATTCTACTGTTTGTGGATAGTGTGACGTTCTAACTGCATTTAAATTGAATTCTTTCATCATTTTTAAATCTCGTTCAATTTGTTCTACAGAAACTGCTTTCCCAGTTTTTGGGTTATGAGAATGAAAATTAACTCCTTTAAACATAATTGGTTTACCGTTTACTAAAATTTGTCTTTTAACTGTTTTCACTTCTCTGAAACCAACTTTTTGTGGAACAAATCAATTACCATCACTGATAATCAATGTGTAAAGATTAGGTTCTTCTGCATTTCACTCTAATATATTATCAAACTTATGTTTAAGTGTTGCTTTATGGTTTGTAATACTAATATCTTGATTTAAAATTACTTGATTTTTTAAATCATATAAACTCACGTTTAAAGTTTTAACTGAACTTATTTTACTCATAAAGTCTATTTCAAGTTCATAAGAACCAGTACCTAAACGATGAGTTTTAATAAATGTATCATTGATAAACTCTTTGGGCTCTAAAACAATTTCAACATTTCTATAAAGGCCAGAAAATCATCATTGATCTTGATCTTCAATATATGAACCATCTGATCATTGATAACAAATTACCAAAATTTCATTTTCACCTTTTTTAAGATATTTATTAATGTTAAATTCAGCAACATATCTTGAACCTTTAGTCAATCCAACTTCTTGAGAGTTAACAAATATTTTAATACATGAATCAGCATTATGAAATCTCAAAATATAATCTTGAGAATCATCTATATCCTTTAGAGATATTTTCTTTCTATATAAACCGGTAGGATTATTAGAAATTACCTTTGGTGGTGTAATTGGGAAAGTTCATCATACATCAGAGTAATGCATTTTCCCGAATCCAGCCATTTGTCAAGGAATAGGGACAATAATTTTATCCATATTCACCAAACTGCTATCATCAATAACTTTTTGGTTTATATATAAAGGAGAATCAAATAATTTAAAATCTCATTTTCCATTTAAATCGATAATTTGTCCTCGATCTTTAATATCAAAATTCAGCGCTTTTTGTAGTGTGTTGTATTGTCTGGTATAAACCCTTGATTCAAGTCTATTTTTTGATTGTAAAAACGGATCCTCATAGTCATTGAAATGGTGTTTCTCCATAGTTTTGTAGTGTTTCATTTTTCTCCTGTTGAAATTAATTTATTATAATAATTAATTTAAATAAGTAACTCTAAGTATTCATTTAAATTATATTTTAATTATATTTTAAATAATTTATATATTAATTTTTTTCATATATGGAAAAAAAATTTCCTATAATGAAAAAAATAAAAATAATGTTTCATACACTTATAATATATATGTAAGGTTTTATTATTAGCAATAATCATGATATTGAAATTGCCATTAAATTAAAATGAACCATATATTAAACAAAATACAGAAAGGCTTATATGTCACGAAAAACCTTTGATTTAAAAGGTAAAAAATCTGGAGGTTCAAAAATATCTATATTTGCAATGATTGCCATTGCAATATTAGCTATCTTCTCCTTTCAGAACGTTATAGACAACTATGTAGGAATGGGACTGAGTGCTTCAATCGCCTTCTTAATAGCTGTAGTAACATTTTTATTTCCTTTTATATTTATGATTGCTGAATTTGCATCACTTAAAAAGAGTTCAAAATCTGGTTTAACCAGTTGAATTCATACTTCAGTAGGGAGGAAAACGGCGTTCATTACTTCGTTTATGTTTTGATTTGCTAACTTAACCTACTTCTTTTCAGCTGTTCCGCAAAGAATAAATTTCTTATCCTTTGCTATCACTGGTCAAGATTTTACAACTAACGAAATCTATAAATCTATTATTCCCTTTATAGCTATCTTCTTTTTTGGAATAATTACATTTGTATCAACTTTAAACACTAAAAAATTATCAAAAGTAGTTTCATTAGGTGGAGGATTGATGTTAATGTTAACAGCGTTCTTTTTTGTAATGGCAACAATTGGTTGAATCGCAGGAGCAATTGATCCTTCATTACTTCCTGGAACAGAAGCTCCAGGAATCGGAGATGTAAATATTTGAGGAGATACAGGCGGATTAAACTTTGCTTGAATGTCCACATTTATTTGAGTTCTTATGGCTGCTGATGGTGGTCAATCATTAGGAGTTTATGTTAAAGATGTTAGTGGAGGTCGAAAGGCGTTTACTAAAGCTATGATTATTTCAGTTATGGTAATTGGAGGTTCTTATATAATAGGTACATTATTAGCTTCAGTGTTCCCTCCAACAGGTGGTCTTGCATCTGGTTGAGCTAATTCATTTGCTAAAATTTTCCACTTTATTTTATCACCAATGGGAGTGCCTGCTGCAGCCATTACCCAATCAGCATATATTATTATTGGTTCAATCTTCTTTATATCATCAATTGGTGGATTAATTATTTGAACATCTGCACCAGTTAAAGTAATGTTTAGTGAAATAGCTCCGGGTATCTTTGGTTCAAAACTATCTAAGCAAAACAAAAACGGGGTCTGTTCTTATGGGGCTTGACTTCAATTTATATTAGTGGTCCCATTCTTAATGTTACTAACATGACCAATGGGAGAATCACTAAGTGAAAACCTGTCACTAATCAAAGGTGCTGCTGGTTGAATCGGAATGCTTCCATGAATTATTATCTTTGTTTCTTATATCAATCTAAGATTACGTAAAGATCATGAAGAACGAAGTTTCCGAATGGGTAATAGAAAATTCGGAATAGTAGTTGGAGTATTTCTAACTACACTAACAGCAATCATTCTGGTCCTAACATTTATGGATGGTACACCTATAGAAAAACCAATTTCTGAGTGACCTTCTAATTGATGAATGGGTCCATTGATGAAAGTAGCTATGATTTTAATGATTGTAGTTCCAGCATACTTGTGATATTACTTTAAATATGAATACCAATTAAGAGATACTAAAATTGCAATTGAAAATAAATTGCCAACTAAGTATGCCCTTATTAAATATTCAATTACTAATAAATTTGTTTTATGATTACATCCAGAAATTCATGAAAAATACTCAAACAATAAAAATTCATTATTAAATAAAGGTCGTAGTTTATCTTTAAGCATTATTGATAAAATGAATGAAAAAATTGAAATTAAAAATTTAATTTCAATGCAACTTGAAAAAGCTTTAGATGATGGTAATTATTTAGAAATTAAAAAGAGTAGTTTGCTAGAGCAAAAGAAATCTAGCAAAGAAATTAAACTGATGAAAAAACAGATTAATCAAAACAAAAAAAATATAAATCGTGAAATTACTCAATTGAAAAAAGAATATCATGCAGAAATTAAATTGGTTGGTATTGAATTGAGACAAGAAACAAAAGCGTTTTATCTTGAAACTATGAAACCTCTGCTTAATAACTATAAGTTAGGGAAAAACACTGACAACATATCTTTAAAACAAATTATGTTAAATGAATTACCAACAATTCAAGAAAAAGATATTGAATTTAGTGAAAAATACGAAAAATCAAATACTGATTATCAATCTTTTTCAGCATCATCATACTATTCTCCTCTACAACAATTTAGATTAGAAGATAAAATTATGATTAATCAAGATGAGATTGTTATTATTAGAAACTTTGCTGATGATTTAGTTGGAGAGAAATTTGGAATTCAAAATATTAAAATTTTAAAAGAATCAATTGATACAGAAATTGAAGTAATCTCTGAAGGAAATTGATCAAAATTAGAAATGGCTTCTATTGTCCATGTGGAAAATAACCAATTTGAAAACTTTAAAATTTATGTTAAGGATTTAGATCAATTAATAAATGTTGTTGATAAAATTAAATCAACAAATACACACACTGTTCCAAAAAAACTTGTGGTTGCTTAATTAAACTCAAATAACGCACCCTTATATAAAAAGGAGTGCGTTATTTTTAAATAAAATATATTATTAAAAAGAAAGAAAGAAAAATGCAATATAAAAACGTTTTAAATTATCATAGTGAAGCTGAGGCAGAAATTAATTTTCAATCACTTCCATACGATCAAAATTATAACTATAAGGATACAAACAAATCGAACGTCTTCACAGACAATGGATCATGACATGGATATTATTTACCAAATAAACCATCTCTTAGTTCATTTGCTGGACCATTAGTTATATCACAAGAAATACCTCTGAATATTGGAAAATATTCTAATAAAATAATCATCAAATACCAAGATAAAATAATCGATTTTGATGATGCGAAGGTTGATGTTTATTCGCTACCTGGAAAATTAATTTTAAATTATGAATTCAATGATTTTATTCTTAATAAGATATTAATATTTTCTAGCAATAGAACATCTTTAATTGAAACGAAAATCACTAATAAAACAAATAAAAAACTTGATTTAGATATTTCAATATCTGGAAGCATTTATCAAAAAATTAAAACAAAATCAAGTGGAGACTTAGAAGATGATTCCCAGCTTTGATTTCAATATTTCAAAAACATAGAACATTTGAATAATGATATAAATATCTTTTTTAATCCAATCATAAATAAGAAAATAACAGAAAAACTTAACATACAATACAATCATCCAATCAAAGAATTCAATATTTCAAACAAAGGTAATGATGTTATTTTTACTAGTAGTTTTGGTAATTTTGAAATTAAACCGAATAGTTCATTAGAATTGTCTTCTTTTGAATCTTTTCTATTTGATAAAGAAAAAACTTCATGTTCTTTTGCATTAACGCAAGACTATATTGAAGAAAATAACCAAAGATGAAATAAATATATTGATAATATTTTGAAAATAAATAATGATGATGAATATAAAAACTTGATTATTAAATCATTACAAACATTAGTAGCTAATTGACGTTCTCCAGCCGGAGTAATTAAAAAGAATTTCATCATTCCTTCTATCACTTACCAAGACTTTATCGGAGCATGATCATGAGATACATGAAAGATTGTTGTTGGTGTTGCTCAATTTGACCCTATTTTAGCTCAAGAAAGTCTTGAGTCAATGTTTGACTTTCAAATACAAGAGAATGATGTTCTAAGGCCTCATGATGTTGGGATGATTCCGGATTGTATTTTCTTCAACTACTCACCAGCAAGAGGAGGAGTTGGGCCAAACTGAAATGAAAGAAATTCAAAACCACCAATAGCTGCTTGAGCTGTAAATGAAATATATAAGATTTCAAAAGATCTTAATTTTTTAAAAAGGATGTATCCCAAATTATCTGCCTATAATGATTGATGAAATAACAACAGATCAATTAAAAAAGATTTTATATTACAATATGGTGGCACTGTTGATGAACAAAATGATTTTAATAATGTCAATAGCATCATCGAAGCAGCTGCTTGAGAAAGTGGAATGGACAATGCTCCAAGATTTGATTGAGATAGAGCTAAAGTTGCCAAAGTATTTTCACAAGATATTTTAATAGGATATGTTATAGATCAAATTAGTGTTGACTTAAATTCATTTAATTATTTAGACTTAGTTTCATTAAAAAAGTTAGCAAAAATCCTGAATAATAAATCAGATGTTATAAAGTATGAAAACTCTTCTAAAGAAGTAAGTGCATTTATAAACAAATATATGTATGATCAAGAAACAAAATTTTACTATGACATTAAATCAAAAGATAAAAGAATGGTTGTTGATTATGGAAAGGGAATGGAAGGTATTATGCCTCTCTTCGCTAATTTAGCAACAAAAGATTTTGCCAAAGATATTATTGAAAATATCAATGAGGAAAATTACAATTCGTTCGTTCCTTTCCCTTCTGTTGCCATAAATAATTCACGGTTTTCTCAATATGATTATTGAAGAGGGCCTGTTTGAATAGACCAATTATATTTTGGTTTGCAAGCAGTGGCTAATTACGGTTATCATGATTTTGCTAAAGAACTAGCCAAAAAAGCAATGGTTAATATGGATGGATTATTAGGTAATGAATCAATTAGAGAAAATTACAATCCTCTAGACGGTCATGGACTATCAACAACCAACTTTAGTTGATCAGCATCATTATTATTAATTATTATTAAAAATATTGTTTAGTTAGCAATTATTTCTTCTTCAGGAGGAGATATTAATCTTAAATCATCAATGTAAAAGATTGTCGAAGTAATAATCGGCTTTCTTCTTTTTGTTTTATAGAAATATGGTTGTAATCTTTCTTGAATCAATTTTTTAAGTTGTTGAGTTGTTCAATTATCATGGTTCTTAATTTTATATAATAAAGCACCGTGAACCAATCTTCTTGACTCTGTAATGATTGGTAACGAAGTTTTAACATAAAGTGTTCCACGAGATATTATTTTTGTTCTACCAACAATTTCATTTCTAGCTCTATTAATTGTAACAACAACATGGACAAAACCACTTTCCCCAAGAACTTCTCTTTCTTTAATAATCTTTGAATTTAATTCAGAAGCTATATCTCCATCAATATAAACTGGAGCTACGTCAATTCTATTTTCTGATAGTGTTAATTTACGATCAAGCAATTCATAAACTTCTCCGTGAGCTGCTATGAAAACATTTTCTGGCTTAACTCCATTTTCAACAGCTGTTTGACCGTGAACAACAGACATTCTATATTCTCCATGGTAAGGAACAAAATAGTCTGGTTTAGTTAGTTGGAATATTTTATCATGTTCTTCTCTATAAGCGTGTCCAGAAGTATGTAGATAACCATCAACTCTATTTTCTTTAATGTCAGCACCAAGTTTATATAAATTATTAATTAGTAATTCTATTTTAATTCTATTTCCTGGAATTGGAGAAGAAGAAAAAATAATTAAATCTCGGTTTTTCACAACAACTTGAGGATGTTTTCCGATTGCCATTTTAGCTAAAGCAGCTAGTTGTTCTCCTTGAGAACCTGTGGTTAAAATTACAATTTCATTTTCATCAAATTTAGAGATATTCTTTTTATCAATAAAAACACTAGCATCAACATCAATGTAACCAATTTCTCTTCCGATATTAACTCCATTAACCATAGAACGACCGAAAGTAACAACTTTTTTACCTAACTCTGCAGCCATTTTAATAATTGCACTAATTCTTGTCATATTAGAAGCAAAGGCAGTAATAATAATTTTCTTCTCAGCTTTTTCCATATAACTTTTAATGTCTTTTAAAATGTCTTTTTCAGATGGTGAGTGAGCTGGCCTCATGGCATTAGTAGAATCAGAAAATAAAACAGTTAAATTTTCATCACCCATTTGTTCTAATTTTTTGAAGTCAGTCATGTTTCCAATAGGTGTGTAGTCAAATCTGAAATCTCCTGTAAACATTAAAGACCCATTAGGTGTTGAAAATCTAATACCAAAAGCATCAGGTATTGAGTGTTGAGCTGTTCAAAAATCAACAGCAACATCATCAAATACAAACTTTTCATCTTTTTCTATTTCAATAAACTTAACATTTGTTTGTAGTTTTCTTTCACTAATTTTAGCTTCTAAGTATTTAATAGCAATTCTTGGAGCATAAATAAACTTAAGATCTATCTGTTGTAATAAATAAGGAATTCCTCCCATGTGATCTTCGTGACCATGTGTAAGAAACAAACCCTCTATCTTGTGTTGGTTGGCTTTTAAGTATTTGTAATTAGGAATGATTCCTTTGATACCGGTAATTGATCCGTTACCGAATTTAATACCTGCATCTAATATAAAGATTTTATCATTGTGTTCTATTACAAGAGTTGATTTACCAATTTCTTGCATCCCACCTAAACCAAAAAATTTTGTTGGTTGCATATTTTCTCCTATTTTTTAAATTTGAACGTTTTTGAATTTAAAGTTTTTAATTTTTGTTAATTAAACTAATTATATTATATTTTCTAACTATTTGAATATTTACAACAATAAAAATATTTCATATATTTCAAGTATGAAAATATAGATACATTAACATTATATATGAATTAATGTTAATTAAATTGTGTTAAGTCATTCACTTAAAGAGAATTAAGTCTTAGAAGTTTTAAATCCTGGGATTGTAACCCGGATAAATGTTTCATAGTTGTTATTTGAAGAATCAACAAGAAAAATTGTTCCTCCTAATATTCCCGTCACATCATTTGCGGTCATTGTACCACTAAGTTTAAATTTAACTGCTCCGTTTGAAAAATAACGCAATCTTATTACCTCATCAAACTCAATATATTTACTAAGTGTAGAAGGATCTTTCTTAGCTTCGACAAGTGCTTCGGAAGCTAATATTTTATTATCATTAATAAAGTTTAGTCTACTCGCCAAAACACGCAAGGCTGCTTCTTGGGAATTAAAAGGTTCAATTTTGTATTTTGTTATTTTTAAAGGAGGGTTTGTTATTTTGTCATCTTCTCATGTTGTTCCATTATATACTTTTTGAGAAAACTCTATATCTATGTTTCAGTCTTGTTCATTTAAATTCACATTCGAAAATTTCATATTTTTAATTAAACCATTCTCATTTAATTTATCTAATTCTAGTGGGGCAACTTTGTTATCAAAACTATAACGAAGAATGACTGGTCTTTCATTAAATCTAAAAAATTGCGGCATATCTAGTGTATGAATGTTTCCTTCATCCATCTGATCCATAATGAAATTTGACTCAAGAATTTTAGCTGGACCACTAACAACATCAAGTTCAGTAGTTGTTCATGTAGGAAAATTAGAAATAACAAATGGTTCATCTTGAAATAAGTGGTCTTTATATTCTCCATTTAACAATAAAATTAATTTCCCTGATGTTTGTGATGAATTAACACCAATTGATAATTCTAATCTAGCAAAGTCTTGCTCGGAAGAAGCATGTAGTCAACCATTCAAAACTTTTTCATTTAATTGAGATATATTTGTATATTGATTTAACTTTAATTTTTGAGCCACTTGAATGTATTTGTCTACCTTTAACTTAACTGTTGGTGTTAGCGCTGGTACGTTACTTGATGCTTCGTAACTCATTTCTCCACCTTGAAGAAACGCTTCAGGCAATGGTGGTAGTGTTGGATCGGGTAGTGTTGGTTCTACTGGTTTAGGTGGTTTAGGTTGTTCTACTTCTGGCGTTACTTCTTGGTTACATGAAATTAAAATGAAAGGTAGGCTTGCGGTTGCAATAACTCCTAACGCTAATAAGTTTGATAATTTTTTGAATGATTTCATGCTTTCCCCCAATAACATCAATATGAATGTTATTCAATATTTCACAATACATTTACATGAAATATAAACAAATATTAACATATTAAAAAATATATTTAATGAACATATTAAAATAATCATAATTATTAATCATTCTGATAATTTAATAAAAACAATATATATAAAATGATATAATTAAAAGGTATTCAACTCTTCATTAGAGTGTGAATATATTCACATTAATTAAAAACATTAAAATGAATTTTAATAGTTATAAGGAGAAAAGTGAAAATATATGACGTTGCCATTATTGGTGGGGGAATTATTGGTGGTATCATTTCATATGAACTATCTAAGTATAAATTATCAAATGTAATACTTGAAAAGAATCCTGTTTTAGCAGATGAAACAACTAGAGGAAACTCTGGAGCAATTCACGGTGGTTTTGACCCCCCATCTGAAAAAATAGAAGCTCGATTAAATGTTCTAGGTAATCAATTATGAAGAGATGAAATCTTCCCTAATTTAGATTTTCCTAAAGCACAAGTAGATAGTTTGGTTGTTGCCTTTAACAAAGAAGAAGAAGAACACCTAGATATGTTATATGCAAGAGGACTTACAAATAAAGTACCCAAAGAATTTCTTTCCATTATTTCTCAAAAAGAAGTAAGAGAAAGAGAACCGAACATTAGTAAAGATGTTACAAAAGCATTGGTTTGTACTAGTTCATGAGCAATAGACCCAGTAGCTGCTACAAAAGCATTGTTTTCTGTAGCTCAAAATAATGGTATAAACATTGAAAGAAACTCAGAAGTTACGGCTATTAAATATGTGAAAGATCATTTTGAAATAACTGTTAACAATTCTACTAAATTTTACGCAAAAAACATTGTTAATGCCGCAGGGCACTATGCAGATGTTATTGCTGAAATTGCCGGATATCCTGACTTTAAACAAAAAGTTAGAAGAGGGGAATATAGAATTTTAGCTAGATCTGAAAGAAGCACTATTAACTCAATAATCTTCATGGTTCCTACCATTCATGGCAAGGGCGTAATTGTTGCTCCAATGTTAGACGGTCATGTTTTAGTTGGTCCAACAGCTCAAGAAGATGTTCCTAAAAATGAAACACGTTTAGTTACTAGAGAAAAATATGATGAAATTGGAAGAATAGGAAATAAGTTAATTCCAAGTTTAAACTTAGAAAAAACTATTATGACTCTTTCTGGTTCAAGACCAATAGATATTGAAACAGACGATTTTGTCATTAAATATGCAAAAGGAAACAAACACTTTATCAATGTAGCAGGTATGCAATCGCCAGCAATAGCTTCTGCACCTGCAATAGCCATTGAAGTTGCTAAGTTATTAAAAGATAATGGAACAACAATGAATAAAAACGAATCATTTAAACCTAAGTTTAAACTTATGTATTAAATTAAAAAAATAGAAAGAATAATTAAATGGCAGATAAATATATATTAACCATTGACTCTGGAACTACTTCTTGTAGATCTTTAGTTGTCAATAAAAAAGGTGATGTTCTAGCAACATCACAAGTGGAGTTTACTCAATTCTTCCCAAAAAGTGGTTGAGTAGAACATGATCCTTTGGAAATTTGAAATGCTCAACTTTCTACAATGCAATCTGTTAAGAATAAGAGTGAAATCAAATCAGTAGATATCGCAGCAATAGGAATCACAAACCAAAGGGAAACAATTGTTGTTTGAGATAAAGCAAGTGGATTGCCAGTCTATAACGCTATTGTTTGACAAGATGGAAGAACAAAAGAATATTGTGATGAATTAATCGCACAAGGTCATTCAGATATGTTTGCTGATAAAACAGGATTAATTATTAACCCTTACTTCAGTGGAACAAAATTAAGATGAATTTTAGAAAATGTTCCAACAGCAAAAGAAGCTCTTTCAAGAGATGACTTATTAGCTGGTACTATTGATACTTGATTATTATGAAAACTAACAAAAGGGAAATCATTTGCAACCGATGTTACAAATGCATCTAGAACTTTATTATTTAACATTCACACTATGGATTGAGATCAAGAAATCCTAGACTTACTAGGAATTCCTAAATCTATACTTCCAAAAGTACAACCATCTAGTTCATTTTTTGGAGAAGTTCAACCTGAATTTTTTTCAATTAATGCAAAAGGAATTGTTCCTATTACAGGAATGATTGGAGATCAACAATCATCACTATTTGGACAACTTTGTGTTGAAACAGGAATGGTAAAAAACACATATGGAACAGGATGTTTCGTTCTAATTAACACTGGTGATAAACCAGTTAAAAGTAAGAATAAACTACTAACCACAATTGCCTGACAAATTGAGGGAGAAAAAACTCAATACGCTCTTGAAGGATCAGTTTTTATTGCCGGAGCTTCTATCACATGATTAAAAAATGGTTTAAAATTAATTTATGACTCATCAGAGATAGATTTCTATGCTAATTTAGTTGAAAAATTAGAAGAAAAAGATAATCAAAGAATTTATGTTGTACCTTCATTTACAGGTTTAGGGGCACCTTATTGAGATTCAAACTCAAGAGGTGCAATCTTTGGCCTTGAAAGAGGAACAAAGAGAGAGCATATCGTAAAAGCTACTTTAGAATCAATCGCTTATCAAGCAAATGACTTGATTAAATCAATGTCTAGTGATATTAATAAAAAAATTGAAGTAATGAAGGTTGACGGAGGAGTAAGTAATTCAAATTATTTACTAGACTTTCAATCATCACTTTCAAATTTAAAAATTGTTAAATCTAAGAACATAGAAACAACTGCTATGGGTGCTGCTTATATGGCAGGACTACATATTAAATATTGAAAAAATATTGATGAAATTAAAAAAATTGCTATTATTGATAAGGAATTTGAATCTCAAATTACAAATGAACAAAGAGATAAATTGGTTAAAGGTTGAGATGAAGCAGTTAAGAGAACTCTTAACTGAACTAAAGATATCGAATAACATAAACCTTATCTCAAAATAAAAGAAAGAAAGAAGAAAAACATGGGAAATTTAACTATAAATGAATTATTCCAATTTGGTGCTAGTGAGTTCGTAGGAACAATGTTACTAATTTTACTTGGTAATGGAGTTGTTGCTACTTGTATATTAAATGGCACAAAAGGAAAAGGTAGTGGATGAATTGCCATTACTCTAGGATGATTCACAGCAATATTTGTGTCTGTAACAGTAGCTACAGCAATAGCTCCATCTGGATTACCTACAGGATTACTAAATCCAGTATTTGCAATAAACAATATGATACTCAATGCAAAGGATAGTGCGATAGGACTTCCTGTTGCTGCAGGATTTATCGCAATATTGTTCCAATTTTTAGGAGCGGGAATGGGACAAATATTAGTTATTCTAGTATTTAAAAAACATTATGATGCAACAGAAGATTCATCAGCAATCTTAGGAACATTTGCAACAGGACCAGCTATTAGATCATTAAAATGAAACTTTGTAGCAGAGGTTATTGCAACTTTTGTATTGGTATTTGCAGTTTCATCAATTGGACTTGCAAACCCAACATCAAACGCACAAGGATCATTATTTGTAGGATTAATAATTCTAGGAATTGGAATCTCATTAGGATCTTCAACAGGATACTCATTGAATCCATTTAGAGACTTAGTACCAAGGTTAGTTCATCAAGCATTACCTTTAAAAAATAAAGGTACATCAGATTGAGCTTACTCATGAGTACCTACAGTAGGACCTATTGTCGGTGGATTAATTGGTTTAATCACAGCTCCTGGTTTATTCTATTAATTAATAGAGTGATATAGAACTGTTTAAATAAACACTTATATAAAACAAAAGCACAAGTTGTGCTTTTGTTTTATATTATTTTGTTTTATAACATCTTCAAGTCTTTATCTTTAAATCAAGGATTTTTGTGGTCAATATGGTCAATGAATAGTCTTCCTTCAAGGTGATCTAGTTCATGTTGGAATACAATAGCTGTAAATTGTCTGCAATCAAAAGTTTTAACTTTCTTTTCATTATATGAATAAGCTTCGACAACTATTCTTTCAGAACGTTTAATTAACCCTTCTAAATTCGGATCTGACTCTCTAACACTTAAACAACCTTCTCCTTGTGGTAAAGCAGCAAGTCCATCGCTCTTTGCTAATATTTTAGGATTAATTATAGTATCGCTAAAAACTATATTTTCTTCATTGTCCAAAATGTGAACGAAGAAAATGTTTTTTAAAACACCATATTGTACAGCTGCAACTCCAACAGCTGGTCTGAACTTAGTTTCGGGTTTGGTGCTATCAATAACGTGATACATCATTTTTTGAACCAACAAATCATCTTCCTCACTTAAAGGAAGTGTTACATTAACAGATTTTTGCCTTAAAACTTTGTTTGGCAATTTAATAATTCTTACATCAAATTTCATATTAAAAATTATAAATAAAATAAACATTTTTTTATTAAAAATATATAATTATATTATGTTAGATTTAAAGCTATTGAAAAACGACATAGACTCAGTTATTGATAGCTTAGCTACAAGAGATTTTGATACTACTTTTTTGACCAAAGTTTCTCTTTTAATTTCAACAAGAAATCAAAATATTAATATACTGTCTCAATTACAATCAAGTAAAAATTCTATCTCTAAAGAAATTAGTGTTTCTAAAGACAAAGAATCTTTATTAGAAAAAGCTAATGAACTAAAAGAAGAAATCTTTTTAATGGAGGATAAGGTTAAAGAGCAACAAAAAGAATTAGATGCACTATTGCCTCTTATCCCTAATATTCCTTTAGGAAATGTACCAATAGGTAAAGACGAAAATGATAATGTTGTTATTAAAGAATACCCTACAATCGGTAGAGGGTTAGTTAAAGCTATGAAACCTCACTATGAAATTGGTGTAGAAAAAGATATTATAGATTTCGAAAGAGCAGTTAAAATGTCTGGTACTAGATTTGTTATTTTTAAAAATGAAGGAGCAAGATTAATAAGAGCTCTTTCAAGTTTCATGTTAGATACACACGCTCTACATGGTTATGTTGAAATGCATGTACCATTAATGGTTAATTCAAATACTATGTACGGAACTGGACAATTACCGAAATTTGCAAATGATTTATTTAAAATTGCTAATAGTGATTTATGAATGATTTCAACCGGAGAAATTCCATTAACTAATTACTACAATAATGAAATTATTGATTTAATTGATGAACCAAAGTTATTTTCTGCTTTTACACCTTGTTTTAGATCTGAAGCCGGAGCTGCTGGAAGAGATACTAGAGGTTTAATTAGATCTCACCAATTTAATAAAGTTGAGATTGTTAAATTTGTGAATGAAGAAGATTCTATGGAAGAGTTTGAAAAAACTGTCAAAGATGCTGAAAATTTACTAATTGCATTAGAGATACCTTATAGAAAAGTTTTATTATGTACTGGAGATATGGGATTCAGTTCAAGAATGACATATGACTTAGAATTATGATTGCCTTCTGAACAAAGATATAGAGAAGTTTCATCTATTTCATACTTTGGAGATTTCCAATCTAGAAGAGCAATGATAAGATATAAAGACAAAGATGATAAAATCCAATTTGCTCATACAATTAATGGTTCAGGATTAGCAATAGATAGAGTTGTAGCTGCTTTACTAGAGCAATACCAAAACGAAGATGGTTCAATTGATATTCCAAAAGCGTTGATGCCCTACATGAATACAGCGGTTAAACTATAATGGAAGAAGAATTTGGAGAAGTACTTTCTCAAACCGAATCTCCCAAGAGTAAAGTTAGAGTTCAAGTTGATCCCAACCTTCCAGCAATCAGTATTAAAAATTACACTAAAACATTTAAAAAATTTGTTGCTGTTCAAGACATCAACATGGTTGTTGGTCAAGGAAAAATTCATGGATTCATTGGACCTAATGGTTCAGGTAAAACTACAATCATCAAAACACTTATTGGTGCTTATGTCTATAAAAACGGAACAATTAACATCAATTCTTTTAAAGCAGGAACCGTAAATGCTAATTCATTAATTGGTTACATACCCGAAAGAGCATCTTTCCCTTCGCACTTAAACTGTATTCAATACTTGCAAAGTATGGCAGAAATTTCTGGTTTTTCAAGAAAAGACTCAAAAATTAAATCGCAACAAATTATGGAAGAATTAAAGTTAACACATTTGTCAACTAGAAATCCAAACAAATTTTCATCCGGAATGCAAAAGAAAATATTGTTAGCACAAGCTTTGCTAAATGATCCATATGTCTTGATTTTAGACGAGCCTGCAGCTAACTTAGACCCAGTAGCAAGAAAGGATTTATTTGATACTTTATTTCTATTGAAGAATAGTGGTAAATCTGTCCTTATCTCTTCTCATATTCTTTCTGAATTAGAAAGAATTGTGGATGAAGTAACTTTTATTCACTACGGGAAAATAATATACTCTGGTAATTTAGATAAATTTGATGGTTTAACACAAGATGTATTTATTAAAAGTAAAGATAATGAAGCATTGTCAACTTTTCTAAATGACCTAGGATATGAAACGGTTTTAAATCTCGGAAATGAATTAGTTGTAAAAAATATAGAAGATCAATTTCGTAAAAAATTACAATACAATATTTCTCTTTCAGGAATAGAGATTATTGTATATAGGTCATCTGATTTGATGTCAATTTATGATTATCTATTAAAGAAACAAGAGGTGGTTGAAGATGGCAATTTATAAATCTACTTTAATTAAATTTTTAAAGTCATTTTCTACTTGACTACCTTTAGGAATGACATTACTTATTGTGGCATTGATTGGTGCAATTTTACCATTTCTCTTTTTAGACTTGAAGGCTCCATCAGTTATTCAAACATATAAATTATATATTGTGGCATCCGTTACTACTATTGGTTCTGCGACCGCAATTGTTTCGGCCACTTTTGCATCATATAAATCAGTACAAATATATAAACAAGAAATTGAGGAAGGAACTTTCTTAGTTTTAGTATCTAAACCAATAAATAGAAAGAAAATCATTTTTGAAAAATGATTAGCGCTTTTTACCATAATTGCTCTTTATGTTATTATATTAATTTCATTTTATATATTTCTAGTTTTGCTGATTGATCCCGGACACCAAATTACTAACCTAGATATCCCGCCAATAAGAGACCAAATATTTGTAGTAGGTATCATTTTAATGGTTGTAGTTTTAATGTTAACGTTATTATTTTCATCAATTGCTTTAATACTATCTTCTAAGATATCTTCTTCAGCTACAATTGCTTTAGTTGCTGGAATGGGTGCTATCATTCCTATAACAGGTTTAATTCCAACCTTTACAAACAAACAAGCTCAGACAATGATTACAAATCCGGTTAGTGTTTTGAATGCAACAACAATTCCAAGAGATATAACAATAGACTTTATCAAAAAAATTATTGATGACCCAAATATGAATAAAGACAATATTTTAAATTTATTCCAAAATGTTAATACTCACTATGAAAAAATTGATGATGATAAAGATAATAAATATATTAAAAATTTAGGCGTAAGTTCTGGTGAGTCAGATGTTTATGACAGTTTGTTTTGATTAGATTTTAATTACCAACTTTCTAGCATTGCAACAATCGCTAGTGATTTACTAATATCTCAAAAAGACGCGGATCTTATTGCTTCGGCAGCTATGATTGGAGGATTTACACAAAGTCCAACATTAAGTGGAGAGGTAAAAATTAAACAAGAAAATATTCCTGTTTCTGAACTCTCAACCATGTTACTAAACACTTTAAATCAATATCTTTTATCAGTCAATAGTAAAGAGTATGGGGACGGAGTATTTCCGTTTTTAGATTATATACTTATTGCCAATAAGATTGTTTTAGACCCAACAAATAATGAAAACTTTAAAGTAAATTTATATGAACTTTTAAAAATAATTCCGAATAAAGATTATCAAAAATTCTTTCTATCACCAATTACTTACACCATATTAAAAGATGAAGCAGTATCGGTTGATTTAAAAAAACAACTTCAAAACAAAACCAATCCATACTTAGGTGAAATTAGATCAATTGAATCATTGTTACTAATGAGAATAAGTTTGGAAATGGGATTAGGATTGAACTTAATAATTTCTGATAAATTTGTAAATGATTTTTACAATAAAAATGAGACAAATAAATTCGTCGAAGAAGCAGAAGCTTTGACATATTTAAATAAATTGTCCGAATCCAGCAATGATTTAAAAACAATTATGGAAAAATTTTCAAGATTCAATGAATCAAGATATAATCCTCAAGCTATTATACAACTAGCTAATACATTGTTATTGACTGAAAAATCTAAAGACGGACTGAATAGTTTTGTTTTTGGAGATTATGCAAATAAATGAATTCTATTTGGTATATATGCAGCGGTCACCTTCTTGTTAGTTCCTACTTCGTATTTAATTATTAAAAAGCAGGATATTAGATAATGAACATAAATAAAAACAATCTATATGTATCTGTTGGAAACACTAGAACATCTTTTGCTTATTTTCCTGAAAATATCAATAGTATGAAAGTGATTAAAAAAAATACCAAATTGTTTTTGGAAGATGTTAATTTAGATGAAATATTAAATGAATTTAATATTAATCCTAGCAAAGTATTTGTGTGTTCTGTAGTTCAAGAAGTCAGTGATAAATTAGATATTTTGTTTAAAGATAAGGAACTTATTTTTTTAGAATATAATAACCAAAATATCATTTCTCTTGACTCATTGGATAATCCTAAAGAAATTGGCAATGACATAATTGCATCTTCAATATATGCTAACTCTCTAGGAACCAATATTATAGTTATATCTTTAGGAACGGCCAGTGTTATTTCTAGTATAGATAATGGATCTTTAGTTGGTTGTATCATCATGCCCGGTTTGGACATCTCTTATAATGCTTTAGTAGATAATACAGCAATTAAAAAGTCAAAGTTAATTGAAATAAATAAAACACTTGGGACAAATACACAAGAGTCTTTAAGTATTGGAATAATTAACGGACATAAAATAATGATTGAAAGTTTAGCAACTAATTTGCATACACCAAAAACAAAATATATTTATTTTGGTGGTAATTCTTCTTATATTACCTTTACTGATTGAGAGCAAATAGAAGATGCTGATTTGTTGGGCTTATATATATTTTCTAATTAATTCTTATTAGAAGATGATGAATTAGGTCTTGATAATTCTAATTCTCCTGTTACCGGAGGTCTTGAAGGTTGTGTTGCA
>CAMRAC010000005.1 GCA_947039955.1 uncultured Mycoplasma sp. | reverse complement strand
GGTGGAGATCGTGGTTCACAAGGTGGCGAAAGAAGAAGTTACGGTGGAGACCGTGGTGGAGATCGTGGTTCACAAGGTGGCGAAAGAAGAAGTTATGGCGGAGATCGTGGTTCATCATCTTCATACGGTGGCGAAAGAAAAGAAAGAAGTCAAGAATAATAAATTACCTTTCTATAATAATGAACGAAGACTGAAAAGTCTTTTTTTATTTTAATTAATATTTATTCTAGATGTAGTATTTTATATTTGGTGATTAAATATTGTAAACAGAAGTTGTGGCGGAAATCGTGGTTCATACGGTGGCGAAAGAAAAGAAAGAAGTCAAGAATAATAAAATTACCTTTCTATAATAATGAATGAAGACTGAAAAGTCTTTTTATTTCAGTTATAAAAAGAGGGTTGTTAGAAAATAGTTTGATAGTTAACTCTATATTATAAAGGCATAAAAAAAATACCTCATTGAAATCAATAAGATATTTTTAAGAGAATTGGTAAATTTCTTTATATGGTGGGAACGAATGGGCTCGAACCATCGACCTCACGATTATCAGTCGTGTGCTCTAACCAGCTGAGCTACGCTCCCATATAAGCAGTCACATTGGACATACTATAATTTTTTGTTAATATTATTAACGTTTTGAGAATTGACGAGCTTTTCTAGCTTTACGTAAACCTGGTTTTTTACGTTCTTTAATTCTAGCATCACGTGTTAACATTCCATCTTTTTTCAATTTTGGTCTGTAGTCAGCACTTGAAGTTATTAATGCTCTTGCTATTCCTAAACGAATCGCTCCAGCTTGACCTGCAAGTCCTCCACCTTTAACATTAACATTAATATCTCATAGATTCATTGATTCTAATATTTCTAATGGCTGTAAAGCATCTTTAATAAGGATATCTGATCTTAAGTATTCTTTTGAATCTCTTTTATTAATAATGAACTTTCCAGTACCATTCTTGATAATAACTCTAGCTGTTGAAGATTTTCTTCTTCCTAGACCTCTGTAAACTATTTCTTCTTTTGACATTATTTAACCTCTAACTTTACTGGTTGTTGTGCTGATTGCTCATGTTCAGCTCCTGCATAAACATATAGATTTCTATATTGCTTACTTCCGAGTTTTGTATGAGGTATCATCCCTTTAATAGCTCTTTCAACGATTGAGATAGGTTTTCTAACTCTTAATTCTGCTGGGTTTGTAGTTTTTAAACCACCTGGATAACCAGAGTGTGAGTAGTAAATTTTATCTTTCTCTTTGTTTGCTGTCAAGATAATTTTATCAGCATTAATTACAATAATGTTATCTCCCATATCTACATTTGGAGTAAAAGTGGGTTTATTTTTCCCTCTTAAATATGTAGCTGCTAATGCTGCAAGTCTCCCTAAGACTTGACCTTCAGCATCGATAATGTATCAATTTTTATTAACTTCTTTGTGTTTAACAATTGTTGTTTGTCTCATTTTCGGACCTTCTTCTTCTTCTTTATTTACCAATTATATGGTATTTACCTAATATTTATTAGTAAATGTTGCTTATTTATTATACATTATTTTATTATTGAAAGTAAAAAAATTGATGAAGTTTCAGACCTCAGGATTCTTTGACCTAAAGAAACGGTAATAAAACCTTTTTTTTCAGCCATTTCAACTTCAATTTCTGTAAAACCGCCCTCTGGTCCAACGAATATAGTTATATCATCATTCAATGATGATATTTTAGCATCTTCGTGCTTTTCGTGGGCTATTACTTTGTATTTTGTTTTTATTTTAATAGCTTCTTTCAACTCCATTGGTTCCTCAATGGTCATAATTTTATTTCTAAAAGATTGTTCACAAGCGTTTTTGGAAATTTCATTCCATCTAATTGTTTTAGTCTTTGAAATATCTTTATATTTATAATTGGTGTTCTGGGTAATCATAGGAATTAATTTTGTAGCACCTAGTTCGGCTGCTTTTTGGATTAATCACTCAAATCTTTTTATATTGATAAGAGATGCACATAAAATTACTTCATGAGCATATTCATGGACCTCATCCAATTCTTCAATAATGATTGCTAAATTATCTTCTATTTTACAAATATAAAATTTCTCTTTATATATACAAACAATATTTTGGTTTTTAATTCTAATAACTTTGAGGTGGTTTAATAGTTCCTTTGATAATACAAAGGAATCATTATCTTTAGTTTCTACAAAAAATCTATACATCAAAATATATCTTACTAAAATTAATCATTATTTTTTGTTATAATATTATAAAACTTAATTTAAGTTATATAATTCGGAGACTTTTACACATGGCAAAAAAACAAAAAAATGATATTGAATTAATTGAATATAGTATGGTTATTATTGGGGCAGGCCAAACAGGAATGTCACTTGCTAAAATGTTGATGAGATACGATGTTAAGATTTTATTGTTAGATGAAATGGAGCCAGGCATAAAATCAAGTTTAGATATTAAACTATTCACTTTCCTAGCAAATAAATATAAAGGAATAGAAACAAAAAAATTCTTATCTTTATTAAGTGATGAAATGGAACAAGCTAAAGTTGAAGCTAATGAACCATTTAACAAAAAAATTCTTGAAGGTTCGACAGTTGACTTTCTAAAAGGGAAACCAAAAGTATTGTCTAACAATACAATTGAAGTAAATGGTCAAACCTTTAAATTCAAAAAATTAATATTTGCTACTGGTTCATATTATAAAGATTTAGTTATGCCAGGACTAACACCGAGCATGTATATTGATCCTGGTGAAATAGGAATGCTAGAACCTTTTGTAGAAACAGTTGCTATTTATGGTTCTGACTGAGCGGCTTTAGAGTTGGGTCAAGCCCTAACTAAAGTTGGAATAAAAGTTTATTTCGTTGATTCAAATGTCAATCCTTTTGATGACTTTGATGATGAAGTTGAAGCGACTCTTAAAAAACAATTTAAAAATGACTTGATGTCTTGATGTTTGGAAACAACAGTTGTTAATCATGAAGTTACTTCAGATACAACAATTAGAATTACTTTGAAAACCGATTCAATTGAAAGATCTATTGAAGTAAATAAAATAATTACCACTAAAAAGTCTCCAAATACTTTAAGTGTTGAAGCTCCATTTGAGTTACATAAAAATAAAAGCGGAGCATTTATAATTAGTTCTTCATTCCAAATGAAAGAAAAAAACAACTTTTATGCAATAGGTGATGTTAATGGTTTACACCTTTATCCCAACCAAGGTTATCACCAAGCATTTACATTGGCTCAAAACTTTTTAGAAAAACTTTCTAAGTTGGATGTTTATAATTTTGCATTTTCATTAAATGTTGATCCATCAATTTCATTTTATGGAATGAATAAAAGTCAGATAGAATATTCACAAATGCCTTATAATGAATTCATGTATGAATTCAAAAATGATTTTAAAGTTAAATCAAAAGGTGAGTTGGGAAGGATAAAAGTATTTACAAATCATAAGCATGAAATATTAGGAGCTTTATTGATTGGCGACGAATTATCAGAATTAATTAATGTATTCGTGGTAGCTAAGCAGAACAATATTAAATTCCATAAGTTAGCTTGATTAAATATTCCATTCTTTACCAAATCTGAATTTATCAGAGATGCAGCACTAGAATATTATCATGAGTTCATCTTAAAGGACAAACAACTCAAAACAAAAACAAAGAAATTTAAATAAAAGGAAAATAAAATGGCATTTTGAAGCAAGAAAAAAAAATATAAAGAAGAAACAGAAATTGAAAAAACATTAGAATTAGATGTAAGTAAAATCTCTAAAACAAAAACAGGAACAGTTAAAGCTGAAACAAGTACAACAAAATTAAAAACAGGAGCAACCAAAACTTTAGGTAGAAACATTTACTATGTTTCTGCTAGAAAAGATAAATCTGGAAGAAAAATTGGATGAGAAGTTAAGAAAGAAAACTCTTTAAAAGTAACGAGAATAGTTAGCACTAAAGAAGAAGCTCTTGAAATAGTTAAAGAATTAGCTGGACACAATGAATCAACAGTAATCATTAGAAAAGTTGATGGTTCAATCCAAGAAACAATTAAATTTAAGTCAAAATAATTTTTAGAAATTAAATTTATATTTAAAACATATATTACGTTTATTAATGTAATATTTTTTTTGTTTAAATTAATTAATGAACAATAATAAAAGAATGCTCTTAGAAACATTCTTTTATTATTCAATTTTGTTTAGTAAATATTTTACTTTTTAACTATTAAACTTTCTTCGTTCATTGAAGCTGGTTTTTCAATATTTAAGTAATCTAAAATTGTTGGTGCTATATTTGCTAATTTACCATCTTTTAATTTTAATGATTTATCTGTTGTAATTAACATTACTGGAGATGATGTGTGTTTTGTAGCTGGGTTTCCATCTTCATCTTCTGTAACTTCTGCATTTCCATGATCGGCAGTAATAAACTGAATTCCACCTGTCATTTCAATTTTTGTTTTAATTCTACCTAATTGTTCATCTAAGATTTCAACTGCTTTAATTGCAGCTTCTAAATTACCAGTGTGCCCAACCATATCTGGATTAGCAAAGTTCATAATTATTACATCATATTGATCCATTACTTCTAATAGTTTATCTGTAATTTCTTTTGCTGACATTTGTGGTGCATCTGCATAAGAGTCAATTTTTAGTGAATCAATCATAATTCTTTCTGAGTGAGGATAAACAATATCTAATCCACCATCCATGAAAAATGTAACGTGTGCATATTTTTGTGTTTCAGCTAGTCTTAATTGTTTTAAATTATTTTCAGATAAAATTTTTCCAATTGTATTGTCAACTGTCATTTCAGCATAAGCGATTATAGAGTCAACTCCTTCGTACTTCATCATTGATACAAATTTGTTAATTTTCACAGCTTTTGATGGAACTTCTTTATAAATTTTTGAACCAATAAATAAATGAGCTAACTGTCTTGCTCTATCTGGTCTAAAGTTGAAGAATATAATTGAATCTCCATCCTTAACAAAATCTCCATCAACATTTACTGCAGGAATTAAAAATTCATCATTTATATTTTCCAAGTATTGTTCTTCTACATATTGTGTTCCAGTTTTAAATGTTTTTTCTGAAATTCCTAAAATGGCTGTATACGCTTTATCATTTCTATCAAACATTTGATCTCTATCCATTGAATAGAATCTTCCAGAAATAGAACTTAATTTATAGTTATACTTTGCAAGTTGTTTTTCTAATTTGGATAATGATTTTAAAATAGATCTAGGAGCTACATCTCTTCCATCTCCAAAAGCATGAACGCTAAGGTTCTTAACGCCATATTCATATGCTGCGTCAATTAATAAAAATAAATGTTGTTCTAAAGAATGAACACCACCATCTGAAAGTAGTCCCATTAAGTGTAGAGTTGAATTGTTTTTGATTACATCATCAAATGCCTCGATAAATTTTTTATTAAGTTTATATTTTCCATCTTTGATTTCTTTACCAATTAAAGAAAGTCCTGTATATACAATTTCACCTGCACCTATATTAAGATGTCCAACTTCGCTATTTCCCATTTGATCCCCTGGTAAACCCACAAATTCTCCTGATGCTTGAATTAATGAATTGGGATAATTTTTAAAAAAATCATCAAAGGTAGGTGTCTTCGCTAGAGCAAAAGCGTTACCTTGTTCTTCCTTTCTGATTCCTAATCCATCTATTATTGTAAGTACTACTGGTTTTTTCATATATTTAAAACTCTCCTGTTTTTTATTTCTTTTTATTATATCAATAATTATATTCTTTAAAATGTTTAAAATGTTTAAATGATATAATTTAGTTATTATTTAGTTGTGTAACTAAATAATGATAAAAATTAATAATGATAAAAATTAACAAAAAAGTAAATTATTGATATAATAATAAACATAAATATACAACTAGTGTTTGTTATTTTACAAACTCACAATAAGTATTATTAGGAAAGATGATTATGAAAAAAACGATAAAAGATATAGATTTAAAAGGCAAAAGAGTATTAATTAGAGTAGACTTTAATGTTCCGATTAAAGATGGAGTTATTACTTCTAATAAACGTATATTAGCTGCATTACCTACAATAAACTATGCAATACAAGCTGGAGCTAAAGTAATTTTACTTTCACACTTGGGTAGAGTGAAAACAGAACAAGATAAAAAAACAAAATCTTTAAAAATAGTAGCAGAAGAATTGGGTAAAGAATTAAGACAAAAAGTTACATTCATTCCTGAAACAAGAGGTAAACTTTTAGAAAACACTATCAAGGACATGATGCCTAAAGAAGTTTTAATGATGGAAAATACAAGATTCGAAGATTTAAATAATTCAGCAGAATCAAAAAATTCACCTGAACTTGGAAAATACTGAGCAAAACTTGGAGATGTATTTGTTAATGATGCTTTCGGAACTGTTCATAGAGCTCATGCTTCAAACGTTGGAATTGCTAAACACATTAAAGAATCATCAATTGGTTTCTTGGTACAAGAAGAACTATCTATGTTGGCTAAAGCTATCTATGGAAACAAAAGACCATTTGTTGCAATCATTGGTGGTGCTAAAATTACTGATAAGATTAAAGTTATTAATAACTTAATTGATAAGGTTGATTACTTAATTATTGGTGGAGGAATGGCTTATACTTTCTATGCTGCTCAAGGTTTAGATATTGGTTCTTCATTGCTTGAAAAAGACCAAGTGCCATTGGCTACAGAATACTTGAAAAAACATTCAGATAAAATTATCCTTCCTATTGATTCAAATGTTTCTTTGAACTTTGCGAATAACTCGCCATTATACAACAAGGATAATTCATTAGAAATTCCAACTGGATATATGGGTCTTGATATTGGTCCTAAAACTATTAAATTATTTAGAAAGGTATTATCAGGAGCAAAAACTGTTCTTTGAAATGGTCCTATGGGAGTTGCTGAATTTGATAACTATAAAACGGGTACAGAATCAGTTGCTAACATTATTGCTAGTCAACCAGGTGTATTCTCAATTATTGGTGGTGGAGATTCAGCTGCAGCGATCATTAAGTTAGGTCTTGAAAATCAATTTTCACACATCTCAACAGGTGGTGGAGCTTCATTACAATTTTTAGAAGGTGCTGCATTACCAGGTATTGATTCAATTCAAGAAATGAACAAAAATTCATCTAGTTTTGATTCAATTAACAAACCAGAACTTACTCAACCAATTTCTTTTAATAATATGGATAAAACATCAACTGCTTCAGAACAAAAAATTACTAAACCAGTTGAAGTTGTTAAACCAACTACTGTAGAAAAAAAAATTACTAAACCAGTAGAAGTTATTAAACCGGCTATTGTAGAAAAAAAAATTACTAAACCAGTAGAAGTTATTAAACCAGCTATTGTAGAACCAATGGTTCAACCGGTTATTGTTGAAAAAACTAAAAAACGTTTTGGTTTCTTTGGTAAAAAAGAAGTGGTTCAAACTAAACCAGTTATAGCTACTACAACACCAGTTGCTGTAAAAACTAAAACAGCTACAACACCAGTTGCTATAAAATCTAAAACAGCTACAACACCAGTTGCTATAAAATCTAAAACAGCTACAACACCAGTTGCTATAAAAACTAAAACAGCTACAATTCCAGTTGCTATAAAAGACAAAACAAAAACAATGCCAATTACAATTAAGAATAAAACAGCTACAACACCAATTGCTGTCAAATCTAAAACAGCTACAACACCAGTTACTGTAAAAGACAAAACAATGCCAATTACAATTAAGAATAAAACAGCTACAATTCCAGTTACTGTAAAAGTAAAACCTCAACATGCAACACAATCAATTAGAGTGAAACCTCCGGTGACACCAACTACAACACCAGTTGATGAAAAACTACACACAGAATTAAACATCAAAAAATTAACACCTCACAATTTACCGATAAATAAAACCGTTACTGTAAATGATAAAACAGGAAAAGTTTCAATTGTTCGTCAAATTGAAAAATAATATCAAATAAATTTATTTTAACTAAAAACCCATAAAGGGTTTTTTTGTTGCCTATTAACCTTTAAATTAATATTGATTAAATGTATAATAAAGTTAAGGTGGTTAATATGAAAACAATGTTTAAAGAAAAAGAAAGAACTTTATTAGGAGAACAAGTTGTACTAGGAGATGTATTAAAATTTAAATCAATTGATACAGATTTTAATGAGTCAAGTTTTGAGAAATTAGATAACATAACAATATTCTCGATATTCCCTTCGATAAATACGAGGGTTTGTGATCTACAAACTAATCAAATAAATAATATAGCAAAAAGTTATCCTCAATTTGACTTTGTGGCAATGTCATTAGATTTGCCAACTGCGTTAAAAGAATGATGTGGTTCGCATGGTATAGAAAACATTAAAGCAGTTAGTGATTATAAAGATAGAGAATTTGGAATGAAAACTGCTTTCTTAATGGATGAAATTTTTCTTCTAAACAGAGGGATAATTATTTTAAATAATAAAAATAAAATAATTTATATATCTAGAAATGAAAATGTTCATAACCAAATTGACTTTAATTCCTTAGATAGTTTTCTAAAGACTTTATAATAATAATCAAAAATATTAATACATAATAAGTTGTTATGCCCAATATATAGGGACTTTTAAGTAAGTATAGGTATTTCGATTAAATTTTGTTTTTTTTAAATAACACAACTTATGTTTAGTTTTCAAGTTTGTATATTAATATAATATGTTGAGTAATAAAAAAAATGTTAATAGCTTTTAAAAGTAGTATAATTTTATAGAATTCAAAATTCAAACAAAAACAGAAAAAAGAAAAAAGGATATTAAATTATTATGAAAAAATTATTATTAGGATTAGGAACAGTATCATTAGCTATTTTACCAGTAGCAGCAATGGTATCATGTTCAACACCAGCAACAGCTTTAGATACTGAAGCATCAAAATTTGAAGGAACTACAACAGCTAAAGTGACAACAGTTACAGCTCAATCAGTAGCAGATGAATTTACTGCAGCTAAAGATGAAGTAGAGAAAGATGCAATTTTATTAGCTAACTCAACTTCAACACCAGTTAAAGCTTCAGAAGGGTTTACTTCAATGATTAAATCAATGACAGTTAACGCAGAAACAACTACAACACTAGATGTAGTATTTACAATTACTGAAGTTCCAGTAACTGAAGAAACACCAGCAGCAGAACCAACAACTAAAGATGCAACATTTACAATTACAGGTTTTGCAGCTCCAGCAGAAGCAACTTTAGAAACAGAAGCAGCTAAATTTACAACAGCAGTTACTTTATTAACAGCTGGTACATCTGCAGAAGCAGCAACAGCAATAGTAACAGATAAAGCAATATTAGAAACATTTTATAAAGCTCCAACTTTAGCTAATGGATTTGATTTTACAATTACATCAGTTGATGGAACAACAGCTGATACAGTATTAACAGTTGTAATTTCAGTTACTGACGGTAAAAAAGCAGCTAAAGAAGTAACATTTACAGTTACAGGTTTTACAGCTTCAACACCAGCATAATTTTAATCTTTTAAAATTAAAACAATTATTAAAAAAATAGCTTTGGCTATTTTTTTAATTTATATTTCTTTAAAGTATTTAATAAATTCAAATATACAAAAGGATATTAAATTATTATTAGGTTTAGGAATATTTAGAATTAATAAATATAATTAGCTGTATTACTAAAAAGCGGAGTTTTATAAGATTGTTTAGTTATACATGAAATCCAAGAAATGATAAAAAGAAACTAAAATGCTTTATGTTAATTCATATTACATTAAAGCAATTGAAGAAAATGTCAATGTGAAGGATCAACAATTAAAATCAAAGGTGGGGTTAATCTTCGACGTTAATATTAAAACACAATCTTATTTTTCAGCAGATACATTTAAGAAATAAAAACTTTGAAGAAGAATAAATAACTTTAGTTATTTTTTTTGTTTTCTCTAAAACAAAAAATAGGAATATAATTATATTAAGTATTTATTAAATGCAAATATACAAAAGGATATTAAATTATTATGAAAAAATTATTATTAGGATTAGGAACAGTATCATTAGCTATTTTACCAGTAGCAGCAATGGTATCATGTTCATCAACGCCAAGCTTGGACGAACAAATAAGTAAACTCAATATTTCAGTAGGATCAAAAATTAAAGATGCAACAACTATAACTGTAGCAACGGAAATTAATACAGCATCAGATGCAATAGCGAAACTTGCGATAGTTGAAAAGTTTGCAAATCTCCCAAAATTGGCAGATGGTTTTACTTTAGAAGTTAAAACGGCTGAAATTAATGGATCAACTGTTGAAATAAAAATTACAGTTACAGAAATTGCTAATACAAATTCAAAAGACACAATATTTACAATTAAAGAATTAGTTTCTGTAAAACCGACTTTGGAAACAGAATTCAATAAAATAAATATCAACAGGGAAACAATTGTTCCAATAAAAACAGCAACAGCTGCAGCAGCATCGATTATTATTGCTAATGATAAAGATTCGAAAGAAGCCGCTTTAAAACTTCTTGTTGATCTTCCGATATTGGCAGATGGATTTACTCTAGAAGTAAAATCAGTCAAAATAAATTCCAAAACAAAAACATCAGTTGATGTTTTGATAGTAGTTACAGAAACAAGTAATATAGATACAACTACAAATTCAAAAGACGCAACTTTGACAATTACAGGATTAACTATTTCTCCATCATTGTCAGAACAACTCGCAATTATGAATGTGACTTTGGAAACAAAAATTAATCAAACAACTACTTTGACAGTAGATTCAATTAACAATGAGTTAGATATGACCAAAAAAATTATGATTTTGAAAACTATTGTTGATCTTCCGATATTGGCAGATGGATTTATTTTCGAAATATCAACTTCTGAAGTTGATAAAACTAACAATAGAATGGTAAATGTGGGATTAAAGATTATAGAAATAGTTCAAGGTGCAGATGCTGCTGAACATGGAAATTTAAAAATCAATAACTTAATAGCAGTTTAATAAATGAAGTTAAAAATTTAATCAATAGTTTAAATTGTTTGCGTCATTAATATTCATAAAAACAATTTATGTTATAATTATTTAAATAAAAAGGAAGTCAAAATATGAAAAAATTATTATCTTTAACTATATTACCTCTTTTAATATTACCAACTATAACAATGTTATCTTGTTCAACTAGTGTTGCTGAGGATTTGAAGATATCAATTACTGAAAAAAAAGTAATTCAATCTGAAATTGATTTAGCTACATCAAGTTTCCCAAGTTTGACAACAACCAATGAAAAAGTAGAAATGTTAAATCAATTTTTTACAGGAGTGACTATTGAAAACTTTGAAAATTTTAAAGTTTCTATAACCGCAAAAACATCAACTGTAGTTTCATTATTTACATTAACTGCTGAACCAGGTTTTTTGTTTGGAACTAATATAACAATTAAATCAAGAATCGTATCTCTAAATTTACCAATTAAACCAATTCCAATTACACAAGAATTATTGAATAGCGTTATTTTAGAATACAATACTGCACTAACTCCAGAAGCAAAATTAATGACATTACAAAAAGTTTTTTCTGGATTAACATTATTAAACTTATTAAACTTAGAAGTGAAAATAGCATCTGATAAAATTACTTTAATTGCTAATGAAGGATTTATATTTGGCCAAAATAAAATAATAAGTTCTTTAGTTATCACAGTTTAAAATATTTTTATTTTTAATTTATTTATGCTTGTGCTATAATTCTAGTTATCAAAATAACAATTTCTAATTACGCAAGATAATTTCTAATTAAACAGTTTTGAATATAAAAAGAAAAAAAGAAAAAAGGATATTAAATTATTATGAAAAAATTATTATTAGGATTAGGAACAGTATCATTAGCTATTTTACCAGTAGCAGCAATGGTATCATGTTCTGCAACAGGTCCATCAAGAGACTTGTCTCCACAAAAATTTGTAACAAATGTTACTACGAAAGGTTCAAAAGCGATTGAGCAAAATGTAATTGATCCAGCATTTAACTCTAATGCTCAAGAAATATTAATCAACAAAATAAATAGTCTTACTAAAGATATGCTACAAATGGATTTTGATTTTATTTTAACTGATTTTTATGATACATATGAGTTTGAAAACAATTTTGCAGAAATTGAATTGATTGATAAAGGAATTGAAGTTTTAAGTATTGAAGGAACAGCTGATTTAGCTGGTACTACTAGAACAGCCAAACTAAAAGTTAGTTATGAATTAGAATTAGAATCAAATCAAAGAGATGATTCTAAAGTTTTAACAAAAGAAATTGATTGAGTAATTAGACCTGTATTTAGTTCAGAAGCTGAAATAGCTAAAATTACTAAATTGATTGATGGTTCAACTACTTCTACTGAAGGAATTGACTTATCAGATTTAAAAGAATATTTCTTAGGTGAAAATGATGATGATCAAGATTTTGATGATTTAGGAGTTTTTGATAGAATCAGAGCTTTAAATAAAAAAGATAATTTAAACAACATGGGTGGATTAATGGGATATGAATTGAAATTAAGTGATATTTTTAGTCAAATAGCACCTAAAGCAGTTATTGATAAAGATACAAGTTTCTTTGCACCATCTGCTTCACTTGGAAACACTTTTGTTTACCCTTCTACAACAGGTAAATTGCAATATAACTTAGATATTGATAAATTAGCAACAATTGATATGGCAACTATTACAGCAATGACTACTCCAGCAGACTTGGGTAAAATCTTAAAAACAAGCGCTACTAACACTGCAATGATTGCTAGTGGTGATATTAAAGATATAACTATTACAGAAGTAGGACCTCTACTAAAATTAACAGTAAACTTTACAAATGCTGAGACATTATCAGAAGTAATTAGTATTAATCCAGCTTTATTAAAAGTTACAATAACTCCACCAATTAAATAATTATTTAAAATTTGGTTTTATAAAATAAATAAGAATGCCCGTAGGTATTCTTTTTATTTTTATATATACATTTTATTTGTATTATCTATTTTACTGACATATGAACTAAGCATTAAGTTTACAACTAATAACCCAAAGAGGTAGATTGATTAAATTTTAGATTGTAAATGCTTCACTAGATTCGAGAGTAATTCTCTTAATGCAAAAGATATCTAAATTTCTAAATCTTTCAACATTTTTAAAGAAAAAGAAAATGTAGTTTCTTCTATAATTATAGAAATAACAAGTAAGAAACAGATATTTATTTATAATGTCATATTAATTCAAAACATTATTTATTTTTAAATTTATTATAAAAAGAAAAAAGGAGGTCAAAACTTGAAAAAAATTATAAAAAAATTATATTTAACAACATCATTACCCTTAGTATTTATGACTATGATTACTGTTTCTTCATGCTCATCATCAATGCCAGGCGGAATAATTGATTTATTAAATACATTACAAGATACATTAGCTAAAAAAACATATTCTAATGAAGATTTAGCTAAAAAACATGCAAGAGAATTCGCCTCAAGTATTAGTTCTAATGAAAATAATATTTCAAATAACATTATCAATGCTTCGATATTTTCTCGTTACATTTGGAATCAAGTTCCTGGAGAACAATTTCTTACTCAGTTACAACCAATATCAGCTAGAAATGAAGGTACTAAAGTTTTATTAACAGTTAGAATTGCTTATTACTATAATGATAATCTTGATATTCAATATTTTTCAGATTCTAAAGAATTGATGATTCAATTTTATATTCCTCAAAAATAAAATATAAAAAATGGACTTTTATTTAATGTCCATTTTATTTTCATATTCTTCTAATGTTCCTCTGAAGATAAACGAGGCATCATTTTTGATTTCTAAAATAATATTAGCTTCTTTAATTAAAGCTTTATTGTATGTTGTAAAAATCATACTTGATTCATATTTTTCAAATGATTCAACAACTGCATCAATAGATTCTGTATCTAAGTGGTTCAATGGTTGATCAAAAATTAAGAAGTTAGATTCAGTAAGCATTATTTTTGAAAACATCAATCTAGCTTTTTCTCCTCCTGAAGTGTTTTTAACTTGTTTAAAGACACTATCTCCACTAAACAACATCTTACCTAAAAATGACCTCATTCTCTGATCACTAACATCTTTATTAGCTTCTTGAGTATTCTTTAGAGGTCATTCTCTTAATCAATCAAGCATTCCTTTTTCATTTTCAAAATAAGCATTGTTATCACTTGGAAAGTAATCATATTTAATTGTTGCTCCTCATTTAAATGAGCCGGTAAAGTTTTTTTCTTTGCCAACTAAAATTTCTAGAAATTTAGTTTTAGCTATATCATCTTCTCCGATGATTACTAATTTGTCATTAGGTTTAATAGTAAATGATAGATTGTCAAATAAAACTTGTCCACTTGCATCTTTGTAACCTAAGTTTTCAACTTCTAATAATTGTTTACCAGGAGTTTTATCGATTTCAAATCTAATGAATGGGTATTTTCTTGTTGAGGGAATAATTTCATCTAGAGTAATTTTCTCTAAAGATTTCTTTCTAGAAGTGGCTTGTTTAGATTTAGAAGCATTTGCTGAAAACTTATCGATAAATGATTTTAGCTTTGCGATTTGTTCTTCTTTTCTAACATTAGTATTTTTTTGCATTTCTGCTATTAACTCTGATGATTGTTTTCAAAAAGAGTAGTTACCAGTAAACATTTTTGCTCTACCATAATCTATATCAACAATATTTGTACAAATATTGTCTAAGAAATCACTATCATGAGAAACTACGATAACAATTTTGTCATATTCGATAATAAAGTTTTCTAGTCATTTAATGGCTCTCATATCCAAGTGGTTAGTAGGCTCATCCATAATTAAAATATCTGGATTACCAAAAAGAGCTTTAGCTAAAATGCTTTTAACTTTTTCTCCTGATTTTAAATCTTTCATTTGCATTCCAAATTTTTCTCTAGGTATTCCTAAAGCTTCTAATAATATTTGTGCATCATTTTCAGCACTTCAACCACCTTTGGCACCAAATTCTTCTTCAAGTTCACTCGCTCTTGTGTAATCTGCCTCGGTTGCATCAGGGTTCATATATATTGCATTTTTAGCTTCTTGTATATCGAATAAGTCTTTATTACCCATTACAACTAAATCAGTAACCACCATATCATTGTATTTGTTATGATCTTGTTCCAAAGATGAAATTCTTTGTCCCTTGTCAACATAAACTTCTCCACTTGATGATTCCATTTCTTTAGATATTATCTTTAAAAATGTTGATTTTCCAGCTCCGTTTGCTCCGATTATTCCGTATGTATTACCTTCTGTAAATTTTAAATTAACGTCTTGAAATAACTTTTTGTCGATGAATATTTTAGATAAATTTCTTACTTCTAACATGATTTCTCTCCTTAAATAATTAATGTATTTTATTTATTATATTATATATAAAATATATTATGATAAATATGTATATCAATACAAATGAAATGAGGAATAATTATGTTTAGAAGACCGATAAAGGGGTTGATAGAAGTTATTACAGGACCTATGTTTTCAGGTAAATCTGAAGAAATTATCAAAAGAATTAGGATTAATGAATATGCTGACATTAAAACACTTGTAGTTAAATCATCTATAGATCAAAGATTCTCTGATGATAAAATTATTTCTCGCTCAGGAGTTGAAAAAATAACTTATTCAGCAAAAGATGGTCAAGAACTATTGTCTTTTTGAAATGACTCATATGACGCCATTATTATTGATGAAGTTCAATTTTTCGGACTTGATTTAATTCCTATTATTGAAGATCTAGCTAAAAAAGGAAAAATTATAATAGTTTCAGGACTTGATACTGACTATAAGATGCAACCCTTTGGAATTATGCCTAATTTATTAGCTATTGCTGATCATGTTATGAAATTGGTCGCCGTTTGCTTAGTTTGCAAAGAACCAGCTTCTAAGTCATTTAGAAAATCAACTGACTTAGAATTAACTAAATTGGGTGATAAAGATGAATATGAAGCAAGATGTCGTTCTTGTCATGTTAAAGGAACTAAAAAAAGAGAAAAACTAGAAAGAACTTAAGGTTTTTTGAATTGCTAATGCTTGATTTCCAACGATTAATTGAATATAAGTTGAGCTAGCAAACACTCCAGAAACACCATTAATTTCTTTAATCTTTTCAATATTAATATTTTTTCTATCTAAAAAATCTATCTTAACTTTTGTGTGTGTTGAGCTAACGTGGTGTATATTTTCTGGACCGCCTAAGAATTTAATTAATTTTTTTAAATCAATGTCAACCTTTGTTTTGGTTGATAATTCCTTTTTAACTTCTACTTTTTTAGTTTTTCAATAAAGTAAAATTAAACCAAATGTTATCACTATCAAAAATCAATATAAAAATTTTTCTTGTTTTGTCATAAAATACTTCTTTCTTAATATAAATAATAATATATAATTTTAGAAGAAATATGAAAAAAAGAATGGTAAGCGGAATTACTGCAACTGGTTCCTTGACAATAGGGAATTACATTGGAGCAATAAAAAACTTCATTAAACATCAAGACAACTATGAAATGTTTGTTTTTGTTGCTGATCTTCATGCTCTAACATCTTCGATAAGTCCTAATGAGTTAGATAAGAATAGAAAAGATATTTTTGCGCTTTACCTTGCTTGCGGTTTAGATCCAAATAAAGCAACTATTTTTTTTCAATCAGATGTGATGTCGCATATGTTGTTAAATTGAATAACTACTACAAACACCAATATGGGAGAACTATCTAGAATGACACAATTCAAAGATAAGTCATCAAAAACAAAACAAGACAACGGAACAGAAAATATAGCAACTGGTTTGTTTGTATATCCAACATTAATGGCTGCAGATATTTTAATTTATAATCCTGAATTTGTTCCAGTGGGAATAGATCAAAAGCAACACTTAGAACTTACAAAAACTTTAGCTAATAGATTTAATAAAAAATATAAATTAAATTTAACTGAACCAAAACCATTGTTTTCAGAAGTGGGTTCAAAAATAATGTCATTGAAAGATCCTAGTTCTAAAATGTCAAAATCAGACAATGATAAAAATGCATCAATATTTTTATTAGATGATCCCGAAGTTGCTTTTAAGAAAATTCAAAAAGCAGTCACTGATAGTGAAAACAAAGTTTATTATTCAGATGACAAACCAGGAGTTAAAAACTTATTAACAATATATGCATCTCTTACTGAGAAAACAATTAAAGAAACGGAAGATCTTTTTACTAGTGCTAACTACAAAGAATTCAAAGAGGCTGTTGGGAATGTTGTGAAAGACTTTTTAACTAACATCCAAAAAAATTATGAAACGTCATTTAAAGGCTTGCAAGAAATTGCTGAAATGGGTTCAATAAAAGCAAACAAGGTTGCTAATGAAAATGTTTCTAAGATAATGAAGCACATTGGCTTTAAACCATTTAATTAACAATATATAAAAGGATAAAATATGAAATTTAATAAAGAACTAAATCACACTACATCACACATTTTAGCTATGGCGGTACTTAAGTTATTTCCTGATACTATTTTAGGTTTCGGACCACCAACTAAAGAAGGTTTTTACTATGATTTTAAATTTGCCAATCCATTGTTAGAATCTGACCTAGTTAAAATTGAAAAACAAATGAAAAAGATTGTTGCTAATGCTTTTGTTATGAATAAGAAAGACACAGATTACAAATATGATTTTTCTCCTCAACCACTTAAAAAAGAATTGAATGATGAATTCATTTCTCAAGGTAAGAATGTAACTTTTTATTCAATCATAGATCCTAATCTAAACAAAGATTTATTTGTTGATTTATGTGCTGGTGGACACATTGACAAAATTAAAGATGTAAAACATTTTAAATTATTATCACTATCAGGGGCTTACTGAAGAGGTAATTCAGACAATGAACAACTAACAAGAATTTATGGAACAGCTTGAGAAACAAAGGAAGATCTAGCTGCTTTTTTAGAAATAGTTTCTGAACGTAAAGAGAGAGACCATAGAAAACTAGGTAAAGAATTAAATCTTTTTATGTTTGATAAACTGGCAGGACAAGGGTTCCCAATCTGATTAGAAGATGGAATGAAAATCAAAAGAAGAATCGAAAAGAAAATTCTTGAACTAGATGACAAGTATGGTTTCTCAGAAGTGTTAACGCCAATAGTTGGAGAAAAAGATTTATATGTAAAATCAGGACACTGAGATCATTACAAAGATGATATGTTTTCTCCTATTGAAACAGAAGAAGAGAAATTAGTATTACGTCCAATGACGTGTCCTCACCATATTTTAATATATCGTTCAACTAGAAGATCTTACCGTGAATTGCCTATTAGATATTCTGAACAATCAAACTTATTTAGATACGAAAAATCAGGAGCTCTTACAGGGATGGAAAGAGTGAGAAGTATGCAATTGACCGAAGGTCATATCTTTGCTAGAAGAGATCAAATAGTCTCTGAGTTTAAAAGAAACTATGCTCTAATTTCTGAAGCGCTAAAAATATTTAATATTGAAATTGATTATGTTTCTTTTTCTGTTCGTGATCCACTTAATAAAGAAAAGTATTTTGATGATGACAAGATGTGAGATGAAGCTGAAAGAGATTTGAGAAAAGTTTTAGAAGAACTGAAGATCGAATATGTTGAAATGAAAGGTGAAGCAGCTTTCTATGGTCCTAAAATAGACATTCAAATCAAAACAGTTCTTGGCCATGAAATAACTATGTCAACACTACAGTTAGATTTCTTATTGCCTAGAAAATTCGACTTACAATATATTAATGAAGAAGGAAAATTTGAATCTCCAGTTTTAATTCACAGAGGTTTAATTGGAACTTACGAAAGATTCCTAGCTATCTTACTAGAACAAACAAAAGGAAACCTACCTTTTGCACTGTCTCCAAGACAAGTTACCATAATACCAGTTAGTGATGAGCAAAGAGAATATGTTGATAAAATTTATACTTTACTAAAGAAAGAAAATATTTATGTTAATGTAGATGATAGAAATGAAAGGTTATCTAAAAAGATTAGAGAAGCACAAATCATGAAAACAAAAATTCAAATGGTTATTGGGAGTGATGAAGTTAAAAATAGTAAATTATCATTAAGATTTTACGGTTCTGAAAAAACAGAAACAGTTAATGAAAAAGATATTGTTAAATATTTAAAGGCCTTGTATCTTGAAAAATAAAAAGAAAGATATTTCTATTTTAAATACTCGAACAAAGAGTTGGATTAAACCAGCATATACTTTATTTGTGGTTGCAATTCCCTCTTTTTTTATGTGATTTTTTCTAGGAAAAGATTTTGGATTTACTCCACCACTTTCACTTGGTTATAATTTCTTAGTGGCAATTGCTTTTATTATTGTTATTATTACAATAACTTTATTCTTAATTTATTTTAAAATATTAAAAATGTCTATTATGACTTTCGTAGTTCCTATCCTAATATGTTTTATGTCTATCTTTTTAAGTTCTTGATTAGTTGGAGATAACCAATGGTATAGAATCTTAATCATTGTTCCATTAGTGTTTACAGTTATACCTGTAAATATTCTTGTGAATTGATATGAAACCAAACAAAGTTTGAAAATTAAAATAATAAAATCATTAGAAGAAAAATAATTGCTAATTGTTAAGAAATTTTTGGAGTAACACCGATGTATATAGAACCATATCCTGTGTGGATAAGTGTTGATAATGATATTTTCATTTCATTATACAACTCAAGAGAGTTTTCTTTCATGTATTCTTTAGCTAATTTTAAGAATGTATCTTCATAACCATAAATTAGTACATATGAGAAACCATTTTTCAAAAAGTTTTCAGAACAAAACTTCTCAATCTTTGTAAAAGCTTTTTTAACAGCTGATTTTTTTGATCTAGCAATTCCGGTAACTGATAACTTGTTGTAAACTTTTATAATTATTGAAAAATTACCTGAAGTAATAATGTGTTTTTTAATTCCGTTTAATCTTCCTGAATTAATAATCGGTTGTAAGTCATTTGGAATAGTAAAACCAATAGTGTTGTTGTTTGTTTCTTCAATGAACGAAACAACTTTCTCAATTGTAGAATTATTTTCCATCATTTCTATACTTTTTTTCGCAACTTCTAAGTATGTATTTCCTGTAAAGTGATTATCAATAACAGTTACATTGTTATATTCTTTAGTGAATGCCAATAAAGTGTCAAGAGTTCCTGACATAGTTCTAGGAATTGGTAAGAATATTACGTTTTCATATTCTGTAACTAACTTGTCAATCAAATCTTGCATATAAGATAAAACAGGTAATGAAGTAGAGCATTTAGCACCATTTCTAATTTTATTAATTAATTGTTGAGTAGGAATTTCTAAACCTTCTTGAATTGCTTCTTCATCAACTTGCACTTGTAAAGAAAGTAGGAAGATATCTTCATTTTCTTTAATATCATTTTTATATAGACCTGAAAAAGAGTCTAACACTATTGCTAATTTTTTCATACATATATAATACAACTTTTTATCATTTTTGGAATTTTTTTATTTTAATTGTTATACATTTTACTTATTACTTTATAATTAACAAATATTGAAAGGTAAAAATGAAAAGATGAAATTCAAAAAGAATTGCCTTTATAGCAATTCTTATAGCAACATCTATAGCATTCGTTGTAATTGGCGCCCAAGCCGCAGCGATATCTTCTTTACCCAATTTTAAACTTTCTTTAGCAGGTTTGCCTGTTAAAATCACTGGATTTTTATTTGGTCCGGGAATTGGATTTATAATAGGTTTTACCACGGATATAATGACTTTCTTGTTCGTCCCCGTATTTTATAACCCTATATATTCACTCGCGCTAGCAATCTCAGGAATGGTTCCGGGATTGTTTGCTTGATTTTATTTTAAAAAGTTTAATCCTAAGTTTGCAAAGGGAGTTCAGGTTAAAAAATACAATATTAAGAAAATTCAATTAAACCACAATTTGATTTCTGAGTATGGTAGTGATTTGACTTCTAATAAAGCAATAAATATTATTGATAAGATAAAAAAGATAGATGAGAAGATTTTTTATCTTAGAAATGAAGAAACCAAAGAAACAAGATTATTAAATTTCAACTTAGTTTCTTCAGTGCTCTTTACTTTATCTACAGCATTTATTATTACAGTGTTATTTGATAGGTTTCTGACTGTAGAAATATTAAAGTCAGCCTTTGAGAATTTTCCATTTTTACAAAATCAGTTCGTATTCTTAGTTTTTGTATGAGCTGGGTTCTTATTGATAATTGGGTTCTTGGTAATATGTAGATTCGCTATGAAGCCACAAAACTATATTAAGATGGTTCCACTATTAATGTTTATAGTGTTGACAGAGTTTGTTAATATTCCATTAATTGCATGGGCCGATCAAACAACAGTTGGAATTAATTTCTGAGTTTCATTCTTGGTATCATTCGTGAGTTCCCCTATTAAAATTTGAATGAATCTATTGATAATATCATTCGCCACAAAAATTGTTACACCACTAATTATGGGTAAACAAGCAAATGCTTATTTTAATTAATTTTAAAAAGTATAAAATAAAAAATAAATAAATATATATTAAATATATAAAAAAAGGATAAAAAAATATGACTAAAACAAGTAAAAAGAACTTAATGCTATGATTGGGAGTTTCAACGGCTTTTGCTGCAGTTTTCGGAACTAGTGCAGCACTATACTTTTCAGCGGGAGAGTTAAAAAATATAGCAGATAAAAAAGAATACCTAATAAGAAGTTCTACACCACTAACTTTAGGGGGTTACCATTTTGATACAAGTGCAACTTATGGACCAGCCGGTACCAAAACACCTGAATCATTAATGAACACAAATTTAATTAGAGAAAAAACTACAGGAGAAACAAAATTCGAAAAAAACCCTGTGACAGGAAAATTAGAAGTTTCAAAATCTTCAATAAGTAAATTGTCTTTAGAAATGGCACAAGAAATTATTTTGACCTTTAAAACTCCTGGTGGTCTTGAACACCAAGTTGTATTTAATAGTGATGTTGCTGAGTTTGTTGAGTTTTCAGATCCCAATATTGAAAAACAACCAACGATAAAATTAAGATCTCACCCTGATGATGATGCTAATAAGACTGTTCATATTTCTAATTCTATTAATAGTTATTACTTTGATGGCTTATTAAATGGTAAAGGTGAACTTGATAAGGATGGTGTATTAATACCAAATATAAATGGTGAATTTTTATTATCATCACTAGGATTTACTGTTCGTGATGATGTATATTGAGTGGACTCTAATGGTGATAAAACATCGTATAAAGTTAGCACAAAAGATTTCTATTACTCATACATGAGAACTTGATTATTTGATACTAATTTTAGGCGTGAAAATGGTGGTTCAGAAACTTTGGATCAATATTTTATAAAGAAAACTAGTACAACCTCAAGATTTACAAATGAAAAGGAATATCCAAATGATTATCTTTTATCTTTATTTGGAGTTGATTCTGCAGCTTTAAGGAATGAAGAAGAAACCTTGAAAACAATTAAGATAGATGGTGTAGACAAATCAGTATTTAGTGTTTCAGCTTTAAAAGGTGAAACTGACCTTGATTTCACAGGTCTAGTAAATAAAGCGTTTTTAAATTCATTTTTACTAGCTGGAGCACCTTCGGAGTGAATTGATAAAATAGTAGTAGAGCAAAAAGGTATTGAATATAAAACAGATAAAGGCATGGAAACTATAGGTGGTTTAGCTGAGAAATTTGGTATTTATATATATGGACAAACAAGAGCGGATAATCTTTTTGCTTCTGCTTATGTTCCGGTTTCTGCTGAAGACAATAGAATGATATTCAAGAAAAACATACATTTTGGAAACAAGGAATTTTTAGAAGAAACAAATACATTGGAAAGAATAATTTTTGAACACTCTAATTCACCAACATTTAATGATCAACTCTTTAATAATTATTTTGAAGGAACTGTTTCAGAAATGCCTTACAACACATTAACTCAAGAACAAAAAATAAAAATATTTGGCCTTGAAGGTAATGATCAATTTGCTATAGAAAAAGGGTTGCTACAAGTTAAGCAATTTAATAAAACTTCATTGGTTCAAAGAACATTGCTTACTACAGATCCTAGAATGATAAAAAGCACTGAATCATCAGGTTATTTATTTAATGAATCTTATGCAAAAGTGATGTACGGTTCAACAGTTGAAGATTTAAAAAAGGGAACCGCCAATACAGCTCCAACATTTTTTAATGGATCAGGATTTAAATTAAGAACGTTATTAAACGCTTCTATTAATTGATTTACATTTGTAAACAATTCAACAAAAGGTTTGAAACAATTATGATTAAATCATACCGCACCTAATGCACGATATAATTCTAGTATTGATAAAACTCCTTTTGATTTTGCGAACGAGGTAAATTCTATTGGGTATTTTGATGCTGCCGGCAATAAAGTGGTTACTACTGAAGCTGAAATGAAAAGTATATTCATGAACAACTCTTCAAGTATTGATGAACAATATAAAAATAAAGGTTTTGCAGATATTAAAAAGCAAATTGAAAAATTATTGGATGATGCAAATATTACAACAGCAAACCCATTACAGTGATCAATTGTATATCCTTATGCAGATGCGAGTTCAAACAAAATAAAAATCGATCAATTAAATATGATTGTTAAAACAATACAACAATTAGATAGTAAAGGTCGTTTGCAACCAGTTGTTTATGTTCCTAATAATAGAGATGAAATGATGGCAGCTGTAAATGATAATAGAGGAATATCTGATTTTAATGGATGAGGTTATGATTATGAAGGTATTGGTAGTTATATAGATGGTATATCACATGGTAAAGGTATATCTTTGTTGGGAGCTTTCTCGCTATATTCTGATGATGCAAATAAAACTCTTCAAAAAAACAGTCCAGAGTTTACAAAACTTTCTAAAGCTATGAAAGTGGAATTAAATCCTACGCTTCCTGCGGGGCTAAAAATTGAAGATTGAATTAACTTTACTAATGATCAAAACAATAATTTAGATTCTACATTCGCAGCTAAAGGTTATGCAATGGGTACAGAGTTTGCTAAATTCTTTTTAGGATACCAAAACAAATTCTCTGGAGTAAAAGGTGCTCAAGAAATAACTGATTTAATTGTTGAATTAAATATCATTGCTGGTTTTGCTATGGAAAGTGATATTTCAATTGATGATGCTAGCGCAACTTCATTATCTTTGGTTTTATCAGATTACTTATATCCAACAACTGAATCAGGTATTTTATACTTATCAGATATAAGGTTGGGTGATAAAGATGTTTAGGTACGTTTTAAAAAGAACATTATTAGCATTAGTAACAATGATTATTCTAGTAACTGTGGTTTATCTTTTGGTTGCTTCATTTTCAAAAAATCCATTTTCAGGAGGAGATCCTGAGAATGCTGCAGAGTTAGCTGAAAAAGCAGGATTAAATGATCCAATACTTGTAAGATTTGGTAGGTATATAGGTGATGTCTTTAGCGGTACATTTGGTAAAATATATGTTCCACAAGGTGGTGAATCTACATCGATTCCTGCATTCTTCTTTATTCCGTTGAAGTGAACACTTTTAATAACTGTTCCTGCATTGATATTTTCTTCTTTAATCGGAGGTAGTCTTGGAATATTAGCTGGATACAAAAGAGGTACTTGAATTGAAGCTGTTGTCAATGTATTCGTTGTAACATTTATTGGATTGCCATCATTTGTTATCGCTCCTATCATGATTTTAATAGCTGTAAATTCAAATGGTTTAATTTTATTTGATTTTAAACTACCAGAAGATGTCGGATTACTTTTATCATTAAAGTCATTAATGCTTCCTATATTAACGGTTACTTTAGCTTCTCTAGCAGCCTATACAATTTTAATGAGAAACCAAATTACTACAATATTAACTTCTAATCAAGTTTTGATTGCTAAAGGTAAGGGTTTATCATCAGTTGATATTTTCTTTAAACATATTTTAAGAAATATATCAATTCCAATTATTTCATTTATGTTACCTTCATTCGTTGTCTTATTGGCGGGGAATGTTGTTATTGAACAATTTTTCAATGTTCCTGGTTCTTCTTCAGTTATTATTCATGCATTTCCTAATGGAGAAATTAATATCATTATGTTTTCAATAATATTTTATGCTTCTATTTCTTTGATGATTCAAATATTATTAGACTTCCTATACATAGTTATTGATCCAAGAATTATGTTTGTTGAAAGAGGGAAAATAAATTACATAAATAATATTATTAACAGAGTTAAAGTTCACAAAAACTATAAATTAGCTATGAAAAATAAGAAAAACGGAATTTTGCCTGAAGAGGTAAGTTACGACACAGCAACAGTTGATATTGAATCTCTTGTTGGATTAAAAAATTACACAAGTGAGGTGGATGAAGATGAAGAATAATCATGATGAAAAAGAATTCAACTACAGTGAATTCTCTCACATTGAACCAACGCCAGAAACAACAGTTATTCATACAGATAAAGAATATGTCAAAGAAAATTTAGATCTTTCTTTGAATGAAAATTTATTTAAATTTGTAGAACTGGAAAGATCTTCTGGAATGAGTTCTTTAAGTGGAAAACAAAAAAGAATCGGAGTTGATATTGCGGGAAGGTTTTTCAAAAACTATTTTGCACTAATATCTCTTATTGTTTTTGCATCAATATTTTTGATTTCAATTATAGCTCCTGCTATTTCACAATTCGGATCTAATACAGCTATTTTACCTATTGATTATCAATTTATTTCAAACTTACCTCCTTCGTATGCTCCTATAGTAACTGAAGTTCTAACAACCACACAACTCGAGCATGTCGAAAAGGTTTTGGGTGCTCTTGCAGATAAGAAAGAATTAACTCCTAATGGAGATTGATTAGTTACTTATAATAAGTATGATTTGATAAACGCAACACTACAAATAACAGATCCTAATGCTGGTGGTTTTGGAACTATCGTAGGTACAACCCAAGAGGGAATAGATATTTGAACAAGAACATGAACTGCTACAAGAGATTCATTAATGTTATCAATTTTAGTTGCTTTTGTTGAGACAGTAATTGGTATTGTTATTGGGGCTTACTTAGGTTTCCATGCAGGTACTTGAATTGATACTGTTTTAACAAGAGTAATTGATATCATTAAAAATGTTCCAAGTATTATTTGATTCTTATTATTAGTTTCATTATTTAAAGATGTAAACTTTGGTACACTATTCTTATCATTAGTAATAATTGGTTGAACAGCCCCTGTTTACCAAACAAGATTATGAATGATAACAGTTAAAGATCAAGAATATATCTTAGCTTCTAAATCAATTGGAGCATCAACAAATAGACAAATATTCTTCCATGCTTTACCGGCAATAATTGGTAAACTAGCAACATCACTTGTTCAAAGAATAGTAATTGTAATCTTCTTTATTTCTTCACTATCATTCTTAGGATTTATTCCTCACGGAGGAGAACCTAACTTAGGAACAATTCTGAATGAAGCAAGAAGTCAAGTTGAAAACAATATTTGAATATTATTATTACCATCTTTAATATTATTGCTTATATCACTATCAACACAATTTATTGCAAATGGATTACATGATGCTTTAGATCCAAAATTAGCAGGGGGTAAATAATGAATAATACAAACGATAAATTACATGAAGTTCATCCAAAAAACGATGTTTTATTAAATGTTAAAAACCTGACTGTTTCATTTAATCTTAATAGAAAAAAAGTTATTAGAATTGTGAGAGGTGTTGATTTAAAAATTCTTAGAGGACAAATAGTTGGACTTGTAGGAGAATCTGGTTCTGGAAAATCAGTTACTTCAAAAGCGCTAATGAACTTAAATGAATTATCAATTACTGAATCAGATGAAATGAAAATTGATGATATTTCTCTAAAAGATTTGAAAAATAGAGAATGATCAAAAATTAGAGGTAAAAAAATTGGTTATATCCCTCAAGATCCATTAACTTCTTTGAATCCAACTAGAACAATAGGAAAACAATTACTTGATGTTTTAAAAGACAATGAAGATTTCCCTACAACCCAATCAAAGACAGCCTACTTAATTAATTTATTAGAATCTTTTGGAATAAGAAACGCTAAAGAAAAATTCAATTCATATCCACATACATTTAGTGGTGGAATGAAACAAAGAGTTGTAATTGCGATGATTGTTGCTGCTAAGCCTGATTTAATTATTGCGGATGAGCCTACAACCGCATTAGACCCAACGGTTCAAGCTTCTGTTTTATCTTTGTTTGAAGATATTAGAACTAAATATAATATTTCAATCATATTTATTTCTCATAATATTTCTGTTATCGCTAAATTCTGTGATTACATTTATGTAATGTATGCTGGTAAGATTGTGGAATCAGGAACAAAAAAAGATATCTTTACTAGACCCGCACATCCATATACTTGAGCGCTTATTTCTTCAATTCCAGAAAATAAGAGTGAAAAACTATTTAACATCCCAGGAACTCCTCCTGATATGGCAAACTTACCATCAGGAGATCCTTTTGCACCAAGAAATCAATTTGCTCTAGAAATTGATTTTAAAAAGGAACCACCGTTATTTCAAATATCAAAAACTCATTTCGCAGCAACATGATTGCTTGATGAAAGATCTCCAGATGTAGAAATAACTCCTCAATTAGAAACAAGACTAAATTACTTTAAGAAGGTGTTCAATGAATAACAAAAATAACGAACCTTTATTAGTTGTTAAAGGACTTAAGAAATCTTTTCACACTAACCATGGTGTAGTAAAAGCTATTGATGAAATAAGCTTTACTGTAAAACCAGGAGAAGTTATGGGATTGATTGGTGAATCAGGATCAGGAAAAACAACTGTTGGTAGATTGCTAATTAGGTTATATAGCGACTTCTCTGGATTCATTTCTTTGAATAATCAAATTATCTCAGGGAAGAAAATATCTAAAAAAAGAAATTTATTTCTTCATAAAAATATGCAAATGATTTTCCAAGATCCGCATGCATCATTAGATGGACAACAAAATGTTTATTCTATTTTAAAAGAACCTTTAATGGTTAATAAAATAATGAAGTATGAATATGAAGATATCTTTAAAGACTGACAAGAAGTTTTAGAAAACTTTAAATATTCTTTCCAAAGGAAAGTTGAAGGAATAGAATACTCTAATATAAAAGAATTGAATGCTCAAACAGAATCATTTATTAAAGAATGAAAAGAAGAGTTTACTGGATTTAAATTTAATTTTGAAGAAAATAAAATTGACAATTCATTTAACTCATATTTTAGTTACTTAGATTCAAGACAATCTAAGGAATCATATTATGTTAAGAAAGTATTCGTTAATAATGAAGAATTATTGCAAGAATATTATTCAAATCAAGCAGATTATAGAAATAACAATTTATTAGAACATGAAAGCAAATTAAAAAAATCTAAAGAAAAATTAGAATTGACAATGGAACTATCTACAAAATCATTAAGTAAGTATTTAATAGGTATGGAAAGAGTTAAATTAAAAGAATCTATTAGTGACGATAGAAAGATTTATAATGAAAACATCTCTAATGTTAAAAATATTTTATTATCTTATTTATTAGAATACAAAAACACTTACCTTTCTCTTAACGAACTTGCTAATAAAGAAACAGATTATATAAAATTCAATAAGTTAAAGAAAAAGTACTCAGTTTATAAATATGCACACAACTTATTAAGATCAAATGTTTCTAAATTAACTTTCCTTGCTTTGGAAGATATTGATGATTTAATTTCATCATTAAATGACAGTATTACTAATTGATTAACTATCTCGAAACAAGTAAGTGTTGATGAGCCTTCATACACTAAAAAGATTAGACAATTATTAAGAAGTGAATTTGATTTTCAAATTTTATCATTTCTTAGTATCTCTTCAACAAATAAATTAGCTGTTGATAATACAGTTGTTGAGAAAAAAATAACTCTAGATGAAAAAACACAAATTTTAAAAATTAAATCAAGTCCTCATAAATCAGATATTGATATTTTGTCTGCTAAAAAAGATTTTCAAAACACTTTTGATGAACATAAATGAGAGCTAGAAATGTTCTTGCGTGATTTTAATAGTGAAATATTAATTTTAAGAGAAGATATTGCTATCGAAAAAGAATTAAACAAAAATTACAAAATAGTCATTGATTCATTAAATGATCAATTCGAAGAAATTCATAAAGAGTTTTTAATAGGATTGAAAAATTACTGTGCTCAACAAGAATTTTCAAGAGAAAAAACACATCAACTTGTTGGGTTTTATAATAACAAAGTGAAACAAAAGAAAGAGTCTTTGAAGTCGTTTGAAATAGAAGTTGTTAATTTAAAATCTGACTTTACAAAAATGAAACACTTAGTCGGTGTGGAAGAAAATAAATTATCAAAAACATTTGTTAAAAAAATATTGTTAAAAGAAAAGATCTACAAATCTCTTGAAGAGGTTGGTTTATTAAGACAATTTGCTTGAAGATACCCTCATGAGTTTTCAGGAGGTCAAAGACAAAGGATAGTTATTGCTAGAGCTTTGATATCAAATCCAAAATTAATTATTGCAGATGAGCCAATTGCTTCTCTAGATATTTCTATTCAAGCTCAAGTGGTAAACTTGTTAAAAGATTTATGTAAAACTAAAAACGTTGCACTAATCTTTATTGCTCATGATTTATCAATGGTTGAATATATTGCTGATAAAGTTAATATTATGCACTTAGGAAAAATAGTTGAATATGGAGAAACTTCAAAAGTTTATGCAAATCCAATTCACCCATACACAATCAACTTATTCAATTCAATCCCTAAGATTTCTAATGCAAATAAACCTTTCGAGGCTTCGACTTTCGGACTGAATTATTTAGAAGAACAACAGAAGTCACTTAAATCACCAGAATTTTTTAAATGTAGTGATAATCATTATGTATATTCAACTAAAGAACAATACAATAGATGAATGGGTTTAGAAAATAAAATCAAAAGAAAAGCAGTGGAAATAAAACATGAAAAACATGCTTGGAAAGATGATCAAAAGATCGAAGAAAGTACCATCATAGATGTTACAAAATAAAGATAAAATAAAATCTAAAGAATATTTAAAGAAAAAAATTAACAAAAATAACATGTTAATTATTTCTTTTTTTATTTTCATTTCTATTCCGATAATTATTGGATTATCTTTAGGTCTAAAAAGAGAGTGATTTGATGTTATTTCAATAACATCTATTTTCTATATTTTACTACCTATTCTGTCAATGATTTTTTCTTTAGGAGAAAAAGGCATCTTTAGAAAGGCTCTTGATTTATTTAAGTTTAAAGAAATTAAAGAAATGAAGAGCAAATCATTTACTGAAGCCGAAAAAAAACAATTAAAAGCTTTTGATATGGCAAATGAAGAAGAAAAAAAGAAAAACAGCGATAACAGTAATGTATTTTTTATATCAATTACCTTAATGATTTACGGATTAATATTGTTGTTAATTACAATACCTTCACTTATTCTTTCGTAATTTAAAAATCTTTGTTTATAATTAGTTAATATAAATGCGAAGCGAGAGTTATGGATAAAACTTACAATCATCAACTTGTTGAAAAAGACAAAAATAAAAAATGAATTGAAAACAAGTATTTTTCCACACATGATAAATCAAAACCACCATTTTCTATTATTTTACCACCACCGAATGTTACAGGACAATTACACCTAGGACACGCTTGAGATGGATTCATTCAAGACACCATTATTCGTTACAAGAAATTAAAAGGTTTTGATGTTTTATTCTTACCCGGAATGGATCATGCAGGAATAGCTACACAAGCCAAAGTGGAAGAGCGTTTAAGGAATAATTCTCAAACTAAGGAAATGTTAGGCAGAGAAGGATTTATTGATCAAGCAATACTTTGAAAAGAAGAGTATGCCGCAATCATTAAAGAACAATGAAATAAGTTAGGGTTATCCTTAGACTACACTAACGAACGTTTTACTTTAGATAAAGGTTCTAACGAAGCTGTAAATAAAGTATTCATTGATATGTACAACAAAGGATTAATTTATAAAGGTGTTAAAGCCATTAATTGAGATCCTAAATTACAAACAGCACTTTCCAATATAGAAGTTATTTCTAAACCTTCAAAATCACAAATGTATTATGTTAAATATTACTTAGAAGATAATTCTGATTTTATAACTATAGCTACAACCAGAATTGAAACAATTTTTAGTGATGTGGCAATTGCTTTTCATCCTGATGACAAAAAGAATCAGCACCTTAAAAATAAAAAAGTTATTAACCCTTTGACTAAGGAATTGATTTCAATTATTACTGATGAATATATCGATCCAGAATTTGGTTCTGGTTTTATGAAAGTTTCAGCACATGCAACAAATGATATTGATATTATTATTAAAAATAATTTAGAAATAAAAGAAAGTATTGATAAAAGTGGAATGATGAATTCTTTAGCAATGGAATTCAAGGGATTAGCTTCTAAGATAGCAAGAAAGCAAGTTGCTAAAAAACTACAAGAAAATAACCTAATGGTTAAAGTTATAGAGATTGAAAACAATGTCGGAATATCAGAAAGATCTCAAGAAGTTGTAGAGATTTTAGTTATGCCTCAATGATTCGTTAAGATGGATAAACTAAGTGAAAAATTATTGAAAAATATTGAATCAAAAAACAAAGTGAATATCTTCCCAAATAGATTTGAAAACATTTTAAAAATTTGAATGAGCGAAGTACATGATTGAACTATAAGTAGACAACTTTGATGAGGTCACCAAATACCAGCTTGATACCTTGGAGAAGAAATAAAAGTTCAATTGGAATCACCGGGTCCTCAATGAACAAGAGATGAAGACGTTTTAGATACATGATTTTCATCAGCTCTTTGTCCATTCTCATTCTTAGGGTGACCAAACCAAGATGATGAAAAAGTAAAGAGATATTTCCCAACATCACTTTTAGTAACTGGATATGACATAATCTTTTTTTGAGTTGCAAGAATGTATTTCCAATCTCTAGAATTCATGAATGATATACCTTTTAAAGATTTATTAATTCACGGTTTGATAAGAGATGAATCGGGAAGAAAAATGTCTAAGTCGTTAGGTAACGGAATTAATCCTATGGATGTTATTGAGAAACATGGTTCTGATTCATTAAGATGATTTCTTCTAACAAACTCTACACCTGGACAAGATATTAATTTTAGTGAAAGTAAGATAGAAGCTGCTTGATCTTTAAATAATAAATTATGAAATATAACAAAGTTTATTTTATCTATGGAAGAAGATTCTAAAGAAGAAATCACAGATACTGACAAATGAATTCTTTCCAAATTTAATGTATTAGAAAAAGATGTTGAAAAACATATGGCTAAATATGAATTTTCAATAATTGGTAAAAAACTAAATGATTTTATTTACAATGATTTTTCTAGTTGATATATTGAATTTTCAAAGATAACACCTAACAAAAAAGTTGCTATAGAAATACTTTCTAAACTATTGCTTTTACTACATCCCTTTATTCCATTTTTAACTGATCACTTATTTAAAATATTGACAAATAAAGAATTATTGGAAAACATAATTGAATCAACTAAAAGTTACAAAGTAAATTATATTGATGACGCTATATCTATGATAAGTTTAATTCGTGATTTTAGAGCGGAGTTTAATATTAGTAACAAAGAGAAAGTTTCTTATTATTTTGAGTCATGTGAGAAAAGTATTTTTATTGTTGAACTTGTTAACAAAATTGCTAATTCAGTAATAGAAAAAAATAATCATTCTCCTTACTCTAAAGACTCAATTACAATTTATATTAAGTTGACTGATAAGCAAATAGAAATAGAGAAACAAAGATTGAATAATCAAGTTGAAAAACTTAATGTTGAGATACAAAGATCACAACAAATTTTATCTAATGTTAAATTTATGGAATCAGCGCCACAAAACAAAGTTGACTTAGAGAAACAAAAGTATGAAAATTACCAAGAACAATTAAGTTTATTTCTGAAAAAAATTGAGGAATTATAATGTTAATTTTAGATGGTAAAATAATAGCGGAACAAAAGTTAGCAGTTTTAAAAAATAAAATTTCATCAATGTCCTCAAAACCAAAAATGTCAATCATCCAAGTTGGAGATGTATTTGAAAGCAATAAGTATATTGATATAAAAATTAAACAAGCTAATAATATAGGTGTTGAAACAAATCATATTAAAGTATCTGAATTAATTGAGCAAGATGAATTAATAGAGATAATTGAAAAAGAAAACAAAAGAACTGATGGATTAATTATTCAATTACCACTTCCTAACCATTTGGATAAACAATTATTATTAAATGCAGTAGATGTTGCAAAAGACATTGATGGTCTGTCGCAAGAAAACTACAATTTACTTTATGAAAATAAAGATTGTATTTTCCCCGCAACTGCCAAAGCTATAATTTCTCTTTTGAGTTTTTATAACATTCCCATCAAGCATAAAAACATTGGAATCATTGGTGAATCTAATTTAGTCGGTAAGCCAACAAAAGAACTTTTAAGAAGGATGGGTGGAGTTGTTGAAAGTTTTAATTTAATAACTGGAATATCTGGTTCTGAAAATGCAGATATATTAATTGTTGCTGCAGGATCTCCTAATTTAGTTAAAGTAGAAAATATTAAAGAAGGTGCAACTATAGTTGATGTTGGCGTTAGTAAAATAGGACCTTCTAACAAAATATATGGAGATGTAGATTTTGAATCAGTAAAAACAAAGGCATCTGCCATTTCTCCTACAATAGGAGGGGTTGGTCCTTTAACTGTAGTTTCTCTCTTGGAAAATCTAATAGAAATATATGAAACAAGTTTATTGAAAAATAATTAATTTATGTTATCATTAAAAGGCAATAATAATTGTTGCAGAAAGTAGATTCATTTCTCACCTCATGATTTATATCTTGGGTTTAGCTATAACATACATTTAAAAAATTAATAGTTATTAATGAAACAAATAATTTATTTTCAATATTTAATAAGGGGTTCATCATTATTGATACATCATCAAATTCGAAAAAAAGAAAACCAGGACCGGAACACATTATTAACGAACACATATTATTCCCAAAAATTTTTATTATTGGGGTAAATGGTGAGAAGATAGGTGTAATGACCAGGGCAGAAGCATTAGAAAGTGCTTTAGAACAAAAGTTAGATTTAGTTTTAATTTCTACAACTCCAAAACCTATTGCTAGATTTATGGATTACGGTAGATTTAAGTATGATCGTAAGAAAAAGAAAAAAGAAGAAAAATCTAAACAGTCTAGAACAGAAAATAGACAAATTAGACTTACTCCTTTAATCGGTATCAATGATTTAAAAACTAAAGCTAAAAAAGCTAGAGAATTCTTGCTTGAAGGAGATATTGTTAAAATATCTTTAAAATTCAGGGGAAGAGAATCTCAAAGACCTGAACTAGGTCATGCTGCTTTAAATGCTTTCTTTCAAGAGGTTGAAGATATTGCTGTAATTACTAAAGAACCAGTATTGAATTCAGGAAGATTCTTAGATATGTTTTTACAACAAGATAAGAAAAAAGTGATTCAATTAAATAAAGAAAATAAAAACAAAAATAAGGAGAACGAAGATAATGCCAAAAATGAAAACTAAAAGTGCTATTACAAAACGTGTAAAAGTAACTGGTACAGGTAAAGTTAAGAGAGGTCAAGCATATAGATCTCACTTGGCTCAAAATAAAACAACCAAACAAAAAAGACAATCTCGTAAATCAGATATGATGCATCCTTCTGATGTAAAAAGATTCAAAGGTTTATTTTAATAATCCAATAACGATAATCTAACAACAAATAATAAAAAAAGAAAATAGGAGAAATTATGAGAGTAAAAGGCGGAATAGTTACTAGAAGAAGACGTAAAAAGTGACTAAAATTAGCGAAGGGATACTGAGGACACAAGTCAATCGGTTACAAAGTTGCTAAACAACAAGTTGTAAAAGGTTGAGTATATGCCTTTAGAGATAGAAAACAAGTAAAGAGAAACTTTAGAAAATTATGAATTGCACGTATAAACGCTGCAACACGTCCTATGGGATTATCATATTCTAGATTTATAGAAGGATTGAAAGCTGCTAATATCGAAATTAACAGAAAAATGTTATCAGAATTAGCTATTAATAATCCTGACATTTTTAAAATAATTTTTGATAAAGCAAAAACAGCTTTAGATAAAAAATAAAAAATAAACAAACCTCTTTAATAATGGTTTGTTTTTTTGTAAAATATGGAGATTAAATGAGCAAAAAAGTAAAACAAATAGGTTATTTAACTGCTCTAGTTATAATAACAGGTGGAACTATTGGCTCTGGTATCTTTTTAAAAAACCAGTCAATACTTTCAAATTCGCATAATGATTTAATGTTTGCGATTATTTCTTGAATAGTTAGTATAGTTGGTATTATTGCAATTGGTTTTGCATTAATCGAATTATCTTCATCATCAAAAAATGATCAAGGTATTTTGACCTGAGTCAAAAACTTTACTAATAGTAAAATACATAAATTTTCTTCATCCTATATGTTGTTGATTTATTATCCTCTAACATTGCTTTGTTTACCAATATATGTCGTGGCCTCTATGGATGACGTCTCTATTGCATCAACGGGTAATGTCTTGTTTGAGGATGATTTATGACCAACCCTAATTGCAATTGGGATAGTTTCTTGGTTATTATTTTTCTCTTGAGTATCCTTAAGAATTGGGGAAGGTATCCAATGAGCGTTTACAATTATTAAATTTATTCCAATAGTTTTATTGCCAATATTTGCTTATATTTTTGCATCTAGTGGTAATACAGGTGATGCTTTACCTTCTATTCCTGATGGAATGAATGGATTACACCCAGGATTGGGAATTATTGCCTCTATCCCAGCTATCTTATTTGCTTTTGATGGATTTTTTACAATTACAACTTTAAGATCTAATTTAAAAAACAAAAAACAAATGCCTTGAATTATGTTGGTCGGATTAATTATTATTTCTTTAACTTATTTATATTTATCTATAGCATTTGCTTTACCTCCCAACAACGGTTCATCTACAGGGGTTAAAGGAATGCCACAATGATTACAAATTACACTAAATGTTATGATTGTATCTGCAGTTTTAGGGATTGTTAATGGATACTGTTTGTCATCTAATAGACTATATATAATTGCCGCTGAAGAAAAATCATTTTACTTATTGAGTTGAATATATAAAAAATTCCCTAGAGTTTCTAAAAAAACAGCTTCTTTCCTTTTGTTGTGAATATTCTTAATGATTATTAACGTTATAATGGTTCCAATTGCTGTTTATGTTTGAAAACCAGGTTCAGCTGCAACTGAGAACTCAAATGTTTACTTACATCTTTATGCTATGGCTGATTATTTATCCAATTACACTTCTCTTTTTGCTTTTGTGTTTATAGGGCTTGCAATCTTTGGTGGAATACTTAATAGAAAAAATAAAAAAACAGTTGTTGAAAAATCAAAATTATTTTTACCGTTTGCTTGAATATCAATTATCTTTCTTTCAATAGGTACGCTCTACTTCTTTATTCAACCATTAGTGGACATTTTCTTAATAAATGATTGAGATACTAGAGTGACTAATATAACTGTCTTGGTTATTTTGTTCATTACACTACTTATTTCAGGAATTCATGCATATGTTGAAACTAAATTGGCTGAAAAACATGGAGATTCATATCTTCCAAAAGATTATGTTTATATAGAATCCGATATTGTTGAAGAAATAGCAACCAATGAAACTATAGAAGATTCAAGCAAAAATGGAGAAAATTGACTTAAATCTAAGGGTTTGAGTTGATTGAAAGGACGAAAGAAAAATGGCTAAAATAGTTATTGGTCTAAGTGGTGGAGTTGATTCAGCTGTTTCCGCTTATTTATTAAAAGAACAAGGGCATGAAGTAATTGGTGTTTTCATGAGGAATTGAGATGCTTTTGCAAACAATGATACATTGGGAAATAAAACAATCAATGATGCTATTTGTCCTCAAGAAGTAGATTATCAAGACGCAGTTGAGGCTGCGAAAATACTTGATATTCCAATTCATAGAGTTGATTTTGTTAAAGAGTACTGATCTTCAGTGTTTGAAAACTTTATTAGTGAATACAAAAAAGGACGCACTCCCAATCCGGATATACTATGTAATAAGTATATTAAGTTTGATAAATTATTAAATTATGCATTAGTGGAATTGGGGGCTGATTTTTTAGCAACAGGACACTATGCAAAAACCAAAAACGGGAAATTATATAGAGGTTTAGATGAAACTAAAGATCAATCTTATTTCTTATCTCAACTTTCAAATGAACAACTTGAAAAAGTTATTTTCCCCTTGGGAGAAATAACTAAAAAAGAAGTTAGGGAAATAGCTGTACAAACAAAATTGAATGTTGCTAATAAAAAAGATTCAACAGGAATTTGTTTTATTGGAGAAAGAAATTTCTCTGAATTTCTTGAAAACTATATCCCAGCAATGAATGGAAACATAGTTGATATTGATACAAAAGAAGTTATTGGCAAGCACAAAGGTGTAATGTACTACACTATTGGACAGAGAAAAGGTCTTAATCTTGGGGGAATGTTAGAACCATATTTCGTTGTTTCAAAGGATGTTGAAAATAAAATAATTTATGCAGCACCGTTATCAAAAGAGGATTATCTTTTTTCAGATAAGCTAATTGCAACAGATTTAAACATCATTAGTGATAAGTTTTCTTCTAAAAAATTAACCGCTAAATTTAGATATAGACAAGAAGATAGTGAGGTTTTTGTTGAATTAATAAAGGATAATAACGAAATAATTGTTAGTTATCCTGACAAACAATTAGCAATAACACCTGGTCAACAAATAGTATTTTATTCAGGCGAAGAATGTTTGGGTGGAGCTATAATAGACAAAGTTTTTTCAAATAATTTAGAACTAAAAATAATTTTTTAAAAAATTATTTTTTTTATGTTTAAAAAATTATTTTTACACTATAATTTGGTTATAAATTTGACAATATATAAAAATTTTAAATAAGAAACTGGAAGTATGAAAAAGCTTGAACTAAAAAACAAACACTTAAAAAGAATATCTTTAAAAAAAATAATGGGAGGAGTTTTATTTGTAGGAATAACATCTACGATAGTATTGACTTCTGGGATTCTCGCAACAGACCCTTTAATCAACGCTGCTGGTTCATCCGCTGTACAACCCTTGATGTCTGCATTTTCAAACAGATATCCTAATGCTGACTTAGTAACTCAAGCTGGTGGATCGGGAGCTGGAATAAGAGCTATTATTGATGGAACTAAAGAAATTGGAATGGCTTCTAAAAATCCTGGAATCATGAAAGTTGGAGAACATGGCACAGGTGTACCAAGTGAAGATGAAATCAAGTGAATTGAAAGAAAAATTAAAACTGTTACAATAGCTTGAGATGGAATGGGGTTAGTCTATAAACCTGATAAACCTAACACTTCAATAAATGTTGACTCAGATAATATTTTAACTATCTATAAAGCTTTCGCTGGAAATGAACAAAAAACATTTGAGGACTTAGGTGTAATTGGAAATAAAACTCTTATTTCTCCCTATGCAAGATCTGGTGGAGCTAAGGTTTCCGGAACAGCTGATGCTTTCTATAAAGATTCAAAACTTAAGTATAAAGATAGACCAGAATATAACGATGCTCTAAAAGAAGAATTTGAAGCTGCATTAATTGAAGGTAATTATGGACCAAACACTAAAACAACATCAGAGTCTAACTCGCAAGCCTGATCATTTGTTAAAAATGAAAACAAAGTAGGTTCTATGGTTTATCTATCAGCGGGATTTATTAATAATAATATGCAAGAAATTAAAGATAATGGTTTTGAAGTTGCAACTTATGGTGATGGTGAAAAATTTGCTATTGATAAAGGTCAAATTACAACTGGTTATAATTGATATAGACCATTAAACTTAATGATTTCAATCGAAGGATACAATAGTGAAACAGGTTTAATTAAAGATCATCATTCACAAACATTAATTAATTGAATATTGTCAGATGAGACTGCAAAAAAAATTGCCAACATTGAAGGTTACATCTCTTTAACAGACCAACAAATTTTAGATGAAATGACTTTGGATGGAACTAAATCAACATTTTGATCAGCAACAGACGCACAAATATTTAATGAAAAAAATAAACCAAAGGTAAATAATGGATAAAAATCAAAAACTTTTTAAAAAGAAAAATAACATAAATACATTTGTTAAATCCCTATCAATGGGTTCATCATTATTCATTGGTCTAATTTTCCTAATATTAATTATCTTTATTTCTATGATGGCTGTTAAAGGTTTCCAAGATTATGGTTGAGGAATATTATTCAGTGGAGATTTTAAAGAATATTCATTTTGAGTTCCATTTGCTGGAACGATTATAACTTCAACAATTGCTATATTGGTGAGTGTTCCAATTGGTATCAAGGTAGCTATTTTTACAAAATATCGTTTGCATAAACGTTGAAGAAGAAAAGTAATTATCTTATTCCAAACATTATCAGGAATCCCTTCAGTTATTTTCGGATTATTCGCAGTTAACTCATTAGGATTATTGTTCAATACATTATTTGGTATTTCTAGAAATTCAATGTTCAACGCTTCAATAATGTTAGCCTTTATGGTTATTCCTACAATAGTTTCAATGACATTAGATTCATTAAACGCAATTGACCCAAGTCTTTTGGATAATTCATTAGCTTTGGGAAATTCAAAAACAAAATCGATTTATAAAGTTTGTAAAAAAGCTGCTAAATCAGGAATTGTTGTTGCGGTAGTTGTTGCTATCTCTAGAGCAATTGGTGAATCAATGGCTGTATCTATGATATTACAATCACAACCATCAAATGATGCATTTCAAGATGGGTTCTTCTCAATATTGAATTCTTCTTCTCAATCATTAGGTGCATATATTTCTTCAACAATGTTTGCTGATTCAGATCCTGAAAAAATTAGACCATTACTTTATGCATTTGGTTTAATAATGCTTGTAATGTCGATGTTGTTAAACATTCTTATTTCAATCATAACAAGATCAAAAAAATCTTCAAGAAATCCTAAGGTTGTTCAACTTACAAATAGTATTGCTAGTGTTGTAACTTTTGTTCCAACCAATATAAAAATTCTAGCTGAAAAATTGTCTTTTAAAAGTCAATATGCAATTGATGAAAATGACATGTCTGGAACAATTAATTATATTAAGGATAGAACCGAAAATTATAAATATGGTAACTTATATTTCAGATATAAAATAACCCTAGAAACAATTTGTATTGTAATATGTTTCTCATTCCTTGCTTGGATAGTAGGAGACATTGTTGTTAATGGTTTAATAGCTACATCGAAAGAGTCTTCATCAATTTTTGATTATTCAAAAAATACAGTTGGTCAATCATTCTTGAACACATTATTAGTTATTGTTGTTTGTTTAGCGATTAGTTTCCCTATAGCTTTATTCATTGCTGTATACTTGAACGAATATGCTAAAAAAGGTTTCTTCAAAAAAACAACAATATTTTTATTGGATTCTCTATCTTCAACACCTTCAATTTTATTTGGGATGTTCGGATTACTGTTTTTCATTAAAACACTTGGATTAACAAATAGTGGACCTATGGGTAATTCAATAATCGCTGGAGTATTGACTGTAGTAATTGTTATTATTCCAACATTCATTAGATTACTTGAACAATCATTAAGAAATATTCCTGATGAAATTAGAATGAATTCATATTCATTAGGAAACACAAAAAGTGAAACAATTAAAAAACTAATTGTTCCAATGGCTTTGGTTGCGATAACAGGAAACATCATTACTATTATTGGTAGAATACTTTCTGAAACTGCCCCTCTATACTTAACAGCTGGATTATCATCATCATCTGAAACAGCTTTAAATAGACCTGGAACCACATTAACAACTCACATTTATGCACAAATATTTTCAACTTCAAAAGATGCAAAGTGAATTCAATATGAAGCAGCCTTGGTTGGAATCATATTAGTATTCGCCTTAGTAATTATTGGGTATGTTATAATTCCTGCAAGAAAAACTATCAAAGGTCACTTCCTTCAAATTAAAGAGAATTTTAAACAGTCACAACAAAGCAATAAAAATATAGAAAGCCAACAAGGAGTTAAATAATTATGGAATCAAATAAAAAAACAAAAATTACTGAAGTAAAAGATAATAAAAATACACCTAAAGTAACGGAAAAACAAACACCTCAAATAGCTAGTAAAAAACCAAACATTTTTTGTAAAGTTTTTAAAAAGAAACATGATATTAAGGAAACTGTTTTAACAGAAGTGAAAGAAAGTTTTTCGAAAAAAAATATTTTTGAAGTTAACAACTTTTCTTTGTGATACAAGAATGGTGAAAAACAAGCATTGTATGATATTAACGCAAATATAAAGTTAAAGAAAATAACTTCTTTCATTGGTCCTTCAGGATGCGGTAAATCAACATTTCTAAGAACTTTAAATAGAATGAATGATTTAATTGATGGAGCTATATATGAAGGTGATGTATTTTTCGATAGTATTAATATAAAATCTAAAAAGATTCCAGTTACTACATTGAGATCAAGAGTAGGAATGGTTTTTCAAAAACCAACACCATTCCCAATTTCTATTTATGATAACGTGGCATATGGTCCAAAATCAAATGGTGTACATGATAAAAAAGTTCTAGATAAGATTGTTCAAGATTCTTTAGAGCATGCCGCTCTATGAGAAGATGTGAAAGATAATCTTGATGATTTAGGAACAAGTTTGTCTGGTGGACAACAACAAAGGTTGTGTATTGCTAGAGCTATTGCTATGGAGCCAGAAGTTTTACTTATGGATGAACCTACTTCAGCTTTAGATCCAATCGCTACTATTAAAATTGAAGAATTGATTCTAGAATTGAAAAAGAAATATACAATAATTATTGTTACTCACTCAATGGCTCAAGCACAAAGAATAAGTGATGAGACATTCTTCTTCTACCAAGGTAAAATTGTGGAAACAGGACCAACTAAAAAAATATTCTTGAGTCCTAATAAAAAAGAAACTAAAGATTACATTAACGGAAGGATTGGATAATGGCTACTAATTATAACTTACTAATTACATCAGAAAAAAATCTGAAAAAAATGGTTGCAGAATTTTTAGAATTCTCTTATACTACTCATGAAAAACTATGAAAATATATTTTTAGAGCAGATGATGGTCACAAAATAATTGACTCAATTGCTGTAAGAGTTAAAGAAGCAGAACAAAAAGAAAGAGACTTAGTTGATGAATGTATATGAACTATTTCTAAAGATGACCCTAGAGCTAACCACTTAAGATTTATCATTTCTATTATTTACTCTGCAAAAGATATTGCAATAGCTACAAATTATTCTTTGACTATTTCAAAAACATTCGTAAGAAAAGAAATAAATAAAGCTCATATTGACATGATTAAAGATTTATCAAAAAGTTACTTAGATTTATTACAAAGATACATCAAGATATATAAAGATAAAAAAATTAAAGACATTTTTGATGAAACAGAAAAAATGTATGCTGAATTTATTGAATTGTCACATGAAGCAATGAAAGGTATTAGAAAAGAATTAACTAATGAAGATAGCGAATTACTTTACTTCCCTATCTCTCAGATTGTTAAGTCAATGGAAGGTACTGTAGAAAGAGTGAAAAGTGTTTTTGCTAATGCGGTTTCGAAAGAAATAAGTTAATATTTAAAAATAAATAGGTGTCAAGCAAAAATACTTGACACCTATTTTTATTTTTGTGTTAAAATGTATATATATTTTAAAAATAATATAAGGAGGACAAATGGTTAAATTAAGATTAAAGCGTATGGGTAATAAGTTCAATCCCTTTTATAGAATAATAGCAGCTGATGCTAGAGCACCTAGAGATGGGCGTTTTATAGAAGAGTTAGGATATTTCAATCCATTATCAGAAGAGTTAAAGTTAAATAAAGAATTAATTATTAAATGATTAGATGATGGTGCGCAACCTACTGATACAGTTAGAAATTTACTGAAGCAAGATAAATTTTGAGAAGAATATTCTTTAGCTAAAGATAAATTAGCTAAAGGTAAAAATGTTAAAAAAACTAGAAAACCTAGTGCTAAAAAAATTGCTACAAAAGAAGTTGCTAAAAAACCTGCAACTAAAAAACCAGTAACTAAAAAAGCTTCTGCAAAAGAAGAGTAATAATGAAGATAAATTTTTTAACAATTTTCCCAAAATATTATGAAGCCTTTAAGACTGAATCAATTGTTTCAAAAGCTATATCAAAAAACTTAATAGATATTAATATAATAGATTTTAGGGATTTCACAAATGATAAGCACAAGAAAGTTGATGATGAAATTTATGGTGGTGGACCTGGAATGTTGTTAATGGTTGAACCCATTGATAATGCTCTAAACTCATTGAAAGAAAAAGGTAAAGTTATATTGTTATCTCCGCAAGGAAAACAATTTACCCAAGCAATGGCTTTAGAGCTATCCAAAGAAGAAAACTTAACATTTATTTCGGGTAGGTATGAAGGTTTTGATGAGAGAGTTAGAAGTTTGATTGATACTGAGATTTCAATCGGGGATTATGTTCTTACCGGTGGAGAACTTCCATCTATGGTAATTGCTGATTCAGTAATTAGACTGATTCCTGAAGTTATTAAAGAATCGTCACATCAAAACGACTCATTTCAAAACAACTTGCTAGATTTTCCACAATATACTAGGCCACGAGAATATAAAAATATGTTCGTTCCAGAAGTATTGTTGAGTGGTAATCACAAAAATATTAATGACTGAAGAGTTGAAAAACAAAAAGAAAATACTCTAAACAAAAGACCTGATCTTTTAGAAAGGACAAAAAATGATAAATAATAAAATTAAAGCAATCGAAGATTCTCAACATCGTGAAGATTTTCCAGCTTTTAAATCTGGAGATAATATTAAAGTCCACGTGAGAATTAAAGAAGGGGAAAAATCAAGAATTCAAATATTTGAAGGATTGGTTATTGCTATGAAAAATAGTGGTTCTAAAGAAACATTTACTATAAGAAAAATTTCTTATGGAATTGGTGTTGAAAGAACTTTTCCTTTAAACAACCCTAATATCGCATCAATTGAATTAGTTCGTTCTAACAAAGTTAGACGTGCTAAGTTATATTACATGAGAGAATTAAAAGGTAAATCAGCTCGTTTAAAAGAAATAAGAATAAAAAAATAATAATTAAATTTATAAAATATAAACTAAGAAATTGGTTTATTTTTTATATAATCTTAAAATAAAAAAGGAAAATATGAAAAAACACGCAGTAATTGACATTGGTGGAACTAATTCTAGATTCGCCATTATAAAAGAAGGAAAAATAATTGTTAGGGAGTCATTTCCCACATTTCTTGCTAATCCTGAAATTTCAATGCAACCTTTAATAGATCTATTGAATAAACATGAAATAGAATTTTTGGGTATTTGTTTACCTGGAGTTGCTAACTATGATGAAGGAGTTATTGTCTCAGGGGCAAATATTCCTAATTGAGTTGGGTTTAATGTTAGAAAATTTATTACGGAAAATACAAAAATTCAGAATATAGTTTTCGAAAATGATGCTAATGCTATGGCATTCGCTGTTCACACTTTTTACAAGAAAACAACAAAAGATATTACACAATTTTTTACTGTTTCAACAGGACTTGGTGCAGGTCTAGTGTATAAAGGAGAAATTTATTCAGGTTTTTCATTTCAAGGATTAGAAATTGCTTGAATGCCTGCTTCATTCAATAAAGAAGATAATCACCTTTCAACTGGATCTTGTGAATACTTTTGTTCAGGTTCAGGAATTGAAAAAAGAGCTTTTAAAAGTTTTGGTAAAAAATTAACAACTAAAGAAGTGTTTGATTCATATGCTACTGATCAAAGGTCACAAATTATTATTAATGAAGGTATTGAAGCTTTAGGAAGTACTCTTGCTATTGCAATAGCAATGCTTAATCCTAATTCAATTGTAATCGGTGGTTCTGTTGCTAGACATAACAAGTGATACATTGATGAAGCTATTAAATGAGCAAAGAAAAATTCTTTACCTTCTCAATTTGATGTAATCGAATTTTTAGATGATCCTTATGGAGACGATTGTGCTTTATTTGGAATTGATGCTTTGTCAAAGAGTCAAGAATAAATATTAATAAAAAAAGAACCATTATTAAGTAAGGTTCTTTTTTTATGATTTTTTTGTTATTTTAATTAACTATTCTAATCCCATTTTTTTAGTTTCTTTTTTGTTTATTTGATAAGCTATAGATCAAAAACCAAATATAACTAAAACGAACGCTCCACCTAATACAAATATTGCACCAATCATTGCGAGGTTACCAGTGCTTCCAGGTCCTTCCACGCCGATAGAAGTATTAACATTAGGATTAATGTTAGTTAAAGAACCATACACACTCATTCTTGAGTAGAATGGTAATGAATAAGCAAACACTCCATAAGACAAAGGAAGTATCATTGAAACCCCGATTACATTTTTAAATTTCCGAGGAGCATTTTTATTTAATAAAAGTGATGTAATTGCAAATGTCATAAACGCTATAGGAGCAACTGCATGTGTTCAAGTTGTTTCGGCTCATTGTAAACTTACAACATAATTTTTTAATGACGAAGGGAATAAGTAAGTTCAGAATATTATAAAAACAATAAATATATAAGAAGATGCAGCAATTAAGATAGTGTTATTTCTAAAAAGTATTTTTCTACTAAATGGTACAAACACAGCCATGAATGAAAAACATAACATATTAGATATATTTGTAAAGTAAGGGAAAGTATCAAGGATAAAATAGTTTTGTGAATATTGATTATAATAAATATCAGCTGTGAATCCGGGTTTATATTCTGGCAAGTTTTTATTTAAAATTTCATAATCATAAAAACTACTCGAAATTATAAATCCAAAAATAAATCCAATTAATGTAATTACAAGAACTAGGTAACCAAGTGTTGTATTTCAAAATAATTTATTTCTATTACCATATCTTTGAAAACCAGCTTTGAAAGCACTTAAAGACATTTGACGTTTACCAACTCTATTTTGAGAAACGTAATTCAAGAATTCATCATATAACTTATGTTTAAGGCCTAAATATATAGTATAAGGAAGCATCAATCATGTAAAGATTCCTAATGAAGCTATATAATATTTCTTATAAGGAGATCTTTCCATTCTTTTTATTTCCACCGCACTAAAGATAGACATTAATAAACAAGTGATTAATGAAGCTGCCGATCAAGCTCTTGCTGCTTGAACATCCATTGGCATAAGTGCATCTAATGGGTTTGCAAAAGTATTGAATGAAGGAGGGTCGATTAAGTAAGTAGAATCATACTTAATTCAATTAGGAAAATCTTTAGCAAATATAACCATTCCTATTATTCCAAAAACTGTCATAATGAGTGAATATATTGTTATTTTAGATATTTGTTTATAATTCATAGACTAAATTATACATTTTAATTAAAATGTTATAATGATTTGGATATATAATTTTATATAGTTTTATTGCATTGTTTTGTTTGATTTTTAGGTAATTAACTTACTCTTAAAACCATTAATAAAAAAATTAATAAAAAAATGTTTCAAATAAAATAAATTATGTATAATAAGTATAGCGAACATAGCAAAAGAGATCACCTGAACCCATTCCGAACTCAGTAGTTAAGCCTTTTTACGTCGACAATACCATTAGGGAAGATAGATAATCGCTGCTTTTTTTTTGCTTTTTTTAAGGGGGACATGTGATAAGTTTTTCATTTGAGATTAAAAACGAGTTAATTAGTAAGACTTTAAATAAGAAACAAGCAGTTTCTCTAATCAACGGAATCATATTCTCTTCACTTAAAGATGAAGAAAAAGAAGTAAAGATATTATTTAAAAATGAAATAATTTTTAATAAAGTGGAATTAATTTTAAAAATTAGTGAAAAACCATTTGAAATAAAGAATCAAATGTTTATAATCCAAAAATCAGATTTACAAAATATGATAATATCTGATCCACAATTTTTCTTTTCAGGAGTATTTGTATCTGGTGGGTCAATATCACCGCTAGAATCATCTTCCTATCACCTAGAATTAAAAGTAAAGAGTGTTCAAATAGCTGAAATAATGTTGGAAAAATTAGTAAGTCATGAATTACATTTCTCAATTCTTGATAAAAATGATTATGCAATACTTTATATGAAGAAGAATGAGCAAATATCAGAATTTTTAAAAGCTATTGGTTCACAAGATTCATTCTTTAAATTCTTTGATGCGATTATAAGTAGAGATCATAAGAATCAAATTACTAGAATTGGTAATTTAGATTTATATAATCAATCCAAATTAGTTGATTCTCATGCCTTGTTTTTAGATAATTATAACTTTATTGTTAAAAACAAATTATTAGGTAAATTTAAAAATGATGAAATAACATTTTATAAATTTAAAATAGATAATCCCTATTTGCCACTTTCTCAAATATGTGATGAATTATTTAAAAAACATAATATAACCAAAACAAAAAGTGGATTAAATCATTGATTAATAAAAATTAGAAACATAGCAGAAGATTATGAATATCGTTTACACAGTCAAAATAAATAGAGAAACACAACTATTTATTTAAATTTCGATAAAATTGTAACACAAATCCTCAATATTAAAAGTTTATAAATATTTTAAATATAGTGTTATTTAAAATGAAATGTGGTAAAATTTAAAAATAACCTTTTATATTGACTTTTTTGAATGAAAAACACTTTTAAAATCGCCAAAAAATAACACACAAACCGAAAAGAGATGCTTTATGAGTAAACCAACAAATTATCAAGTAAGAAAATATGGTCCATTAACTGATAGAAGGGATTACTCAAATACAAAAACTGAATTAGAAACACAAGATTTTTTACAAATGCAAAGAGATTCTTTTGAATGATTTTTAGAAAAAGGTATTGAGGAAAGTTTCAAAGAAATTTATCCTATTCGTTCAAATAATGGAAAAATGGTAATTGAATATATTTCTAAATCAAAAAGAATTGAAAGATCTAAAAATGAATCTAAGTCAATTGATGAATCTAAACAAAAAGGTATTACATACGCTGCTAAACTATATGGTAAGTTAAGAAAAACCATTATCGAAACAGGAGAAGTTAAAGAAGAAGAAGTAATTTTTGGAGAAATCCCTTTGATGACAAATGGAGCATCATTTATTATAAATGGTTCTGAAAAAGTTATTATTTCACAACTTATTCGTTCTTCAGGAGCATATTTTGGTCGTCAAGTTAGAAATAAACAAGCTGATGATCTATTTAATAAAGTGGAAATTATTCCTAAGTTAGGTTCATGAATTGAAATTTACCATAGAGTAACAGGTAATTCAGTTGATGGTGTAAAAATTAGAATTGACAAACACAAAGCAGTTCCTGTTTCTGTTTTCCTAAGAACTTTTGGTTTAAACAAGGAAACAATTGTTAAATTATTCGGAAATTCTGATGTTTTAGAAGAAACATTAAAAAAAGATAAATTCCAAACTCAAGAAGAGTGTATTGAAACTCTTTACCAAATCATTAGAAAAGGAGATAGAGTTACCGCTGAATCAACAGCTAACTTATTCCCAAATCTTTTATTTAATAGTCGTAGATATAACCTATCTAAAACAGGTAGATATACAATTAATCGTAAATTAAATCTACAAAATAGAATTTTAAATAAAATTTTAGCTGAAGATTTAATTGCCGAAAAAGAAAATGAAGAGTACACAGAAGGACAAGTAGTATTTAAAAAAGGACATAAGTTCAATATTTTAGATGCTAAAAAAGTTGATCAATTATTTACAGATGGTGTTTTAAAATTAATTAAAATTCCTGATATTACAGAAAAATCATACGGTAAACTAATTGAAGATTATCCAAAACTTAAAAAGAGAATTAAAATTTCGATGGTTAAAGTATTCCAAAATGAAAAAGATTCTGAAACTGAAGGCCTAGAACCAATTACAATTATTGGTAATGATCCAACAGCAACAGAGTTAAACTTATTAATTCCTGATATTATTGCTTCAGTTTCATACTACTTCAACTTAATCCAAAACATTGGACAAGATGATGATCCGGATTCACTAATCAACAAAAGAGTAGTTCTTGTTGGTGAATTACTACAAAATCAATTCAAAATTGGTTTAACTAAACTTGAAAAAAATACAAAAGAAAGAATGTCTTCAAAAGAAATTGAAAAAGTTACTCCAAAAAATGTAACTAATAATAAACCAGTTTATAACCAATTCAAAACATTTTTCAACTCGTCAAAACTTTCACAATTCATGGATCAAATTAATCCTCTTGGAGAGATTTCGAATAAAAGACGTGTTACTTCTTTAGGGCCTGGAGGTCTTAATAGAGATACAGCTCAATTTGAAGTTCGTGATGTACATCCAACTCATTACGGAAGAATTTGTCCTATTGAAACACCTGAGGGACCTAACATTGGACTTATCCTTAACTTAGCAACTTATGCAATTATTGATGAATATGGATTTTTAAAAACTCCTTACTTTAGAGTTACAAATGGTGTTGTAGATTACAAAGAACCTATTTATTTAACAGCTATTGATGAACAAGGATTTACCTTTGCTCAATCATCAATCAACGTTAATGAAAATAATCAATTAACTGACGAACACATTACAGTTAGAAAAGATAGTGACTTTATCATTGTTGAACCTCACCTTGTCGACTTCATGGATGTTTCTTCAAAACAAATGACATCAATTGCCGCTGCTGCGATTCCTTTCTTGGAAAACGATGATGCCAACCGTGCACTTATGGGATCTAATATGCAACGTCAAGCAGTTCCTTTATTAAGATCAGAAGCTCCTATTGTTGGAACAGGTATTGAATCTGCAATTGCTCAATATTCTGCAGCTAACGTTAAATCAAGAAAAGATGGAGAAGTTACTTACGTTGATTCAACAAAGATTAAGATTAAATCTAATGATAATAAAGAAGTGTTATCTTACTACTTAAAAAACTTTCAAAAATCAAATCAAGGTACAATCATTAATCAAACTCCTATTGTTAAATTAGGTCAAGAAATTAAAAATGGTCAATTACTTACAGATTCATCATCATTTAAAGATGGTGAAATGGCTCTTGGGAAAAACGTTCTTGTTGCCTTTACAACATGAAATGGTTATAACTATGAAGATGCGATTATTATCAATGAAAGATTAGTGAAAGAAGACGTATTTACTTCAATTCATATCGAAGAACAAACAATCCAATTCCGTAAAGCTAAGGCTGGAGAAGATCAATTAACATTGGAAATTCCGAATACTTCATTGGCTTCAAAAAGATTCTTAGACGAGAATGGTATTGTTATCGTTGGTTCTGAAGTTGGTGTTGGTGATATCTTAGTAGGTAGAATTTCTCCTAAAGGGGAACATAATCCAACTCCTGAAGAAAAGCTGATGGCTGCTATTTTCGGACATCGTGATTCAAGTTTCTTGGATACATCTTTAAAAGTAAAACACGGTCAAGCCGGAACAGTTATTGATGTACAAGTTCTTTCTAGAGATCAAGGTGACTTATTAGAAGATGGTGTTGATAAAATCGTTAAAGTTTTAATTGCTCAAAAAAGAAAAATTAAAGTTGGAGACAAGATGTCTGGACGTCATGGTAATAAAGGGGTTATCTCAATTATCTTGCCTGAAGAAGATATGCCTCACTTAGAAGATGGAACAACTGTTGATATTATGTTGAATCCACAAGGGGTTCCTTCTCGTATGAACTTAGGTCAAATACTTGAACTACACTTGGGAATGGCTGGTAAAGCTTTAAATGTTAAATTTGTTTCTCCAGTATTTGATGGTGTTAAAAAAGAACACATCACTGAAGCTTTAACTGAAGCTGGTGTTTCAGTAACAGGAAAACAAAAACTATACAATCCAATTGACGGGGAAGTAATTGATAATGATATTTCTGTTGGTGTTATGTATATGCTTAAACTATCTCACATGGTTGATGATAAAATGCATGCTCGTAGTATCGGACCATATTCTCTTATTACTCAACAACCACTTGGAGGAAAATCTCAAAATGGTGGACAAAGATTCGGAGAGATGGAAACATGAGCTATTGAATCTTATGGAGCAACAACAATCCTACAAGAATTACTAACTTATAAATCAGATAATATTCAAGGAAGAAACAAGTTGTATAATGCTCTAGCTACAAATACACCTTTGCCAACACCAGGTACACCTGAATCATTCAACGTTCTTGCTTACGAACTAAGAGGACTTGGAATTAAATTAGAAATTTATGAAAATGAAACAGAAGAAGGAGATAAGTAATATGCCATTAACAAGAAAATACGCTTCAATTGAGCAAAATAAAATTAAAAATATTTCCCTTTCATTAGCAACTCCACTAGATGTTTTGGAGTGAAGTCATGGAGAAGTTCTTAAACCAGAAACAATTAACTATAAATCTTATAAGCCTGAATCAGGTGGTTTGTTTGATGAATTAATTTTCGGACCAACAACAGATTTTAAATGTGCTGTTTGTGCTAAGAAATATAAAAAATCTAATGAAAATACTTTTTGTGAAAACACAGATTTATGTAAAGAATTAAAACCAGAAATTTTACCAAAGATTTCAAGAAGAAATAGAATGGGACACGTTAAATTGAACTCTCCTGTTTTACATTTCTGATTTTTCAAAGTAGATAACTCTATCCTTGCTAAATTGTTAGGTTTAAGAGTTGGTGCATCTAATAAAGTTCACTCTAGAGGAGCTATTGAAGGTGTTATTTACTATAAATCACACATCGTTTTAAAATCAGGTGGAATCAAAGCACTTCCAGAAAATTTAATTATTGAAATAAATGAAGCTGCTTACATTTACCGTCAAGCTTTAGAAGAAATTAGATTGAACTTTGAACCAGATTCTTTTGAGTTTAAAGAAATTTCTAGTGCTATTGAAGAACTAGAAACAAGAGCTTCTTCAAAAATGGGGAAAGATTATGGAATTGATTTCTACGAACTTAACGAAATTATTGAAGAATTTTCAGATGCTAAAATAGATACAGGTGCAAAAGCTTTCGAATACTTACTTAGTAACTTTGATTTACAAGCAGTTCAAACTGAAGTAAAAAATGAAATCAATGAAATTAACGCTATTTTTAATAAAGGTGAAAAAGCTCTTGCAACTAAATTGCAAACAAGAGAAAAACTTTATAAAAGATTAAAGATTATTAATTCATTCATTAACTCAGGACAAGATCCTAAAAATATGTTGATTTACAATCTTCCAATTATTCCTGCTGATTTACGTCCTCTAATCCAATTAGATGGTGGACGTCACTCAACAAGTGATGTTAATGAACTATATCGTCGTATCATTATTAGAAATAATCGTTTAAAGAAATGACAAGAAACTGATGCTCCTATTTTGATTGTTCAAAATGAATTAAGAATGATTCAAGAAGCGGTTGATGCTTTAATTGATAATCAAAGAAGAACTCCTTCACCAGTTGTGTCAAAAGATAATAGACCTTTGAAATCTATTTCAGATGCACTGACAGGTAAAAAAGGTAGATTTAGACAAAATCTACTTGGTAAACGTGTTGATTACTCAGGACGTTCAGTTATTGTTGTTGGACCTAATTTAAAAATGCACCAAGCTGGTATTCCTCGTGAAATGGCTGCAAAATTATTTGAACCATGAATCGTTAGAGAATTAATTTCTAAAGATATTAATACAACTATCAAAGGTGCTAAAAAACTTATTGAAGAATTAGATCCTAGAATTTGAGCACACGTTGCTAAAGTTATTAAAGATAGACCAATACTATTGAACCGTGCGCCTACATTGCACCGTTTATCAATCCAAGCATTCGAACCAGTTCTTATTCGTGGTAGAGCTATTAAACTTCACCCACTTGTAACAACAGCTTTCAATGCCGATTTCGATGGTGATCAAATGGCTGTTCACGTTCCAATTTCGGATAAAGCAGTTCAAGAAGCTAGAGAACTTATTTTTGCTAACAGAAATATTCTAGGTCCTAAAGATGGAGAGCCAATTATCAATCCATCTCAAGATATGATCCTTGGTTTATTCTACTTAACAACAGAAGTAAAAGGAGCTTTGGGAGAAGGGAAATTCTTCTCTGATTTCAATGCAATGAAATTAGCTTATGAAAACAAAGTTGTTTCTCTACATGCTAGAGTTGCTATGCCTTATTCAAAAATTAAATCAACAAATGATTTTAAAGCAGATAAAGGTTACGCAATTTCAACAGTTGGTAAATTTATTTTTAATAAATCTCTTCCTGAACACTTCCCGTTCATTTTTGATAATACAAAAGATTCATTAGTTGGGAAAAACAATAAGTACTATTTAGGTTATGGTGAAAACATTAAAGAAAAAATTGAATCATTACCTGTTAATGATCCATTGAGTAAAAAAGATATTGCAAAAATTATAAGAAGTGTATTTGATAAATACTTTGTTAATACATCAATTAGAGAAGTTGCTAAATTAATTAAAATAGTTAATAAGTCAAACTTACCATCAATGAACTTAGAGTTTTCAAAACTTCAAGATTTAAGTGGTGATGAATTAGGTTCAGTACATGGAGCTATTTTCGCTGAAATCTTAACTGAGCAATTTAATGTGTTGTATAAAGAAATTTTAATTAACAACAATGGTGTTGAAAGAACTTTAGAAGATTCTGAAAGAACAAAGTTATTAAACAATGTTTGATTCCACTATACAAACCAAGTAGCTATGATTTTGGATAGAATTAAAGAATTAGGTTTCACATTCTCTACAAAATCAGGTGTTACAATTTCTTATAGTGATATTCTAATCGCAACAAACAGAAAAGAAAAAATTACTGAAGGTGAAGAATATACTGATATTCTAAAAGAAAAATTCCAATTAGGTTTAGTGACTGATGATGAAAGATATCGTCTATCAAACTACAAATGAACACAAATCAAAGAAGATATTCAACATAACTTAGACGTTGTATTTTCAAACGAAAAAACTAACTCTATTAATATGATGATTAAATCAGGTGCTCGTGGTAATGTATCAAACTTAGTTCAACTTGCTGGTATTCGTGGACTGATGGCCAATAATACAAAGCAAACAAAAGTTGATGCTACAAATGAACGTGAAGTTCGTTCAACTGTTGAAGTTCCTGTTAAGTCTTCATTCCTTGAAGGTCTAACAGCTTACGAATTCTATTCATCAACACATGGTGCTCGTAAAGGACTAACAGATACAGCTCTTAATACAGCTAAATCTGGTTACCTAACTCGTCGTCTAGTTGATGTTGCTCAAAATATTGTTGTTAAAGAAGAAGATTGTGGATCAGACTTTGGTTACCTTTCTAAATCAATTATTGATACTAAAACAAAAACAGTTATTGTTGAATTGGAAGAAAGAATTGAAGGACGTTATACAAACTCTCAAGTTCTTGATGAAAATCACAATGTTATTGTTGAAAAATCAACTTTAATTACTCCTGAATTAGCGGATAAAATTATTAGAGCAAATATTAAACAAGTTGATCTACGTACTACACTTGGTTGTCATACAATCAATGGTGTATGTAAAATGTGTTATGGTAAAGATCTTGCAACAAATAGAGTTGTTAATATTGGTGAGGCAGTAGGAATTATTGCTGCTCAATCAATCGGGGAACCGGGAACTCAATTAACCATGCGTACTTTCCATACAGGGGGTGTTGCTGGTGTTGAAGATATTACTGGAGGTTTTACTCGTCTTATCGAATTAATTGATGCTTATGAAAAACCATGAGGACGTCCAGCTATTATTTCTAATAAAACTGGAGAAATTACATCTATCAAACAAACAAGTGTTGGTGAAGTTATTGAAATTACTTATGAGAGATCTGATGGTAGAATTACTACTAAAGTTATCGAAATTTCAGCTAACTCTAAGAAACGTGTTAAAGTTGGAGATAAAGTTGTTCCAGGTCAAAAAATTACTGAAGGTCCAATTATCTTGAGAGATCTTTTAAAATTAACAAACGCAAGAAGTGTTCAAAATTACATTCTAAAAGAAATCCAAAGACTATATCGTATGCAAGGTATTTCGATTAGTGATAAATATATCGAAATTATCATTCGTCAAATGTTATCAAAAATTATTATTACCGATCCAGGAGATTCTGAATTCTTTATTGGAGGTATTGAAGATATCTTAACTTACCAAAGAGTTAATGCTAGTTTAATAGCAAAAGGTAAAAACCCTTCATTTGGTACAGTTGTTATTAAAGGTGCTAAACAAACTCCTCTATTATCAGATTCATTCTTAGCTGCAGCTTCATATCAAGAAACAGCGAAAATTCTAGTTCACTCTGCAATATCTAATCAAATAGATAAACTAGAAGGTCTGAAAGAAAACATTATTCTAGGTCATAAAATACCTGCTGGAACTGGTTCAAAATTTGAAGAAAATTCAAAATTTGATTTACCAGATCCAAGAAGTTTTTTTGAAGGATATAAAGAAAACGGAGAAAAGTCAAACGACTAATCAATTATTATTAAATAAATGTCTATTATAGATATTTATTTTATGTAATGAAAAAAGGAGAAACATATGAATGACAAAAAAATAGTTATAATCGGTTCAGGTGCTCTTGGAACAGCTTTTTCTAATATATTATTTGATTCAAAACATGAAAATATTATTGTATACGGAATAGATGAGCAAGAATTATCAGAATTAAAAGTTGGTAAAAATACTAGATACTTCAGTGAAGACTTTGCAATTCATAAAGTTCCAACAACTAATAATTTAAAAGAAGCTTTAGATGGTGCTTCTTATGTTGTTTTAGCATTACCTTCACCAATCATTCCTAAAGTTATCGAACAAATAAAAGAAAATCTTAATTCAAAAGTTTTAATTATTAGTGGATCTAAAGGTTTCTATCACGGAACTGATGACCCATTACACAAGGGTATTGAAGATAATACTAAAAATAATTCTAATGTTAGAGGTGTTGTAAGTATTCTTGGTCCTTCATATGCTGAGCAAATGGTATTGAAGAGCTTAACAATAGTTGCTTCTGTTTCGTCTTCTTTAGAATTATGTGAAGAAGTACAAACTCTATTCTCGAATCACTATTTTAAAATTTATACACAAACAGATGTAATAGGTTCAGAAGCTGGTGGAATTTATAAAAATATATTAGCGATTGCTTCAGGGATGCTAACAGAATATGGTTTTAAGATAAATACTACTGCGGCCTTTATTACTAGAGGTGTTCATGAACTTTCTGTTTTCAATAAATACTTAGGTGGGCAACCAGAAACCATTATGGGACTAACTGGTCTGGGTGATTTAATTCTAACTTCAATGTCAGACTTGTCAAGAAACTATACATTTGGTAGAAGTTTTGTAAAGGATAAAGAAAAAGCGCTAGCTTCTTCAATTACACTAGAAGGAATTAATGCCATCAAAATAGTTGAAAAAATTAGAATTAAAGAAAAGTTAGACTTACCTATCGTTGAATCTTTATATCAAATAATTTTTGAAAATCTTGATTTAGAAAATTCTATTTACTCATTATGAGATAGAGCAACTAAGTCAGAAAATTAATTAAACTAAAACAAGAATTAATTCTTGTTTTTTTATTTGATTTTAATATTTGTTTTTAATACGTTCAAAGTTAATTTCGTTTTTTCTTAAGTAAGCATTTTTCATATCTTCATCAGTATAGTTTAGTAACTTACCTAGACCGATAAATAAACCAAAAGAATTGTTGAAGTTATCTAAGGTACTTTTATTTGAAAACTTACTTATAGAATCGTATATCGCTAAGAATTGTAAAGTTAGATCATCATCTGCAATAATAGGTTCAATATCATTTGACATTCCTAAAGTTATTCCGAAAGATAAATAGAAATGCATTCCATCTGAATATTCTTCAACAATTTTAGATGCATCTATTTTAATGTTTTTCTTTCAATACTTAAAGTGTTGAATCTCGTTAGCTAATTCACTTACCTCAACAATTAGTGCAAGTATTTGTTTTTTTTCTAAGTTCAAATCATCTTTTTTATTGTCCTCAATGATTGCCTTATTTAATTCAATTTGTTTTACTAAAATATCTTGAAAGTTCATGCTTAAAATTATATTACAATAACCACTTTATTATTTTTTTTCTTTTATATATTTTTAAATTTAAAATATAGTATAATTAAAAAGCAATTATTGAAATTGCCCGAGTGATGAAATGGTAGACATAGGGGACTTAAAATCCCTGGTCCGTATGGACGTGCTGGTTCAAGTCCAGTCTCGGGCACCAAATATATTAAATGTACCGAACACTTATTCTATAGGTGTTTTTTTATATTGTTAATTCAGTATATTGTTTTAAGATATGTGAAACAAATGTTGAAATCATGTCATGGTATTCAATCAAGTTTTGCTTTTCTTCAGCAGGGATAATTTCTTTAGAAGATGAAGTGATCTTTTCAATTTTAACTGCTGCAAAAAACTTATCATCACAAACCTTTTTTTCAGCTATATAGTTGACTATAAGATGTTTATATTTTGTTTGCATTAGTAAATCTATTGTTTCTTTGTTGATGTGAATAATTCTTGAACCTAATGAATTAGAAACGTAAGATTCATATGTTACCTCTTTACCTGAATTTAATAATAGTAAAGCTTTATTGTTGTGGTGCTTAATACTTTTCATATTAACAAAGAAAAATTTATCTGTTTCAGATGTAACTCAAGTTTTTTCCATAAGCTCAGTAATAAGTTTTGTTGACTTATTTGAGAAGTAGTATGAAAGAATAGAGAAGATGATTGAGACTACAGAAAGAAAAAGACCCACTGTTCAAAGAATAATATCTTCAACTTTATATCCGTTAACTGTATTTGCTAATGTTTGCATATTATATAAATTCATAATTAATAAAAATTATACCTAATATAGAGTGTTTTTGATGTAAAATATATGAATATGGAAAAAAAAATAATAAAAGTTATAATAGAAATACCTTCAAAATCAAATATCAAATACGAATACAATAGAGAAAATCAAAAAATATGTGTAGACAGAATTTTAAGAGATGGATTTGTTTATCCAGCTAATTATGGATTCATCGAAACAGCTCTTGATTGAGATGGAGATGAACTAGATGTTCTTGTTTATTCATCAGAAACATTTGTTCCAGGAGTACAACTAGAAGCAAGAATAGTTGGTGCAATGAGAATGATTGATGATGGAGAAACGGACACTAAGTTAATCGCTGTTCACAATGATGACTATAGATTAGATCACATTAATTCTTTAGAAGAACTTGATCAAGATTGATTAAAAGAAATTGAAACATTCTTCAAAACTTATAAAAATTGAAAAAGAGAAGGAATCACTAAAGTTCCTGGTTTTGAAAATGTTGATTGAGCTTGAGCAGAATATAAAGAATGTTTCGAACTAATGGTTAAATTTGGTCACTTACCTAAAAAAGAATTCGTTGAAATGATGATGAAAAAACATCCTGAAAAATACGAAATTTAAATAGTTAAATAAATTTAAGATACAAGGATTAATATATCCTTTTATTTTTCACTATTTTTAAAAATATAGAAAAGAAATGAGGTTAGTATTTTGTCTAATAAAAATAAAATAATTAAACTTGATTTTAAAAATAAATTAATAATAAAGAATGTTAAAAGTGAAATTATAAATAATAAGTGGTTATATTCTTTAATGCTGTTCGAAGTTATTTTGCTAATAAGTTTGAATGTTGCCATCATTTTTTTAACTATAAATAATACTATTGCTTTAATCGCTAGTTCAATTTCTATTATTGCCACAACCACTGGTGTTATGTCAAACCTTTTGGCTACAAGAAAATTAAGGATCAATTTTATTTTCGGAACATTACATGTCTTATTTTATAGTATTGCAGCATTGTTGTTAACTATCTATGGGGATTTTGCCTTAAACTTATTCTATTACTTACCAACTAATATTATGGGTTGATTTATGTGAAAGAAACATAAGAATCAAATAATTGAAATGGGAAGTATAAATAATATAGAATCACCTCTTGACATTGAACAAACAGAAAAAAATATTGATGCTAAAAAACTTTCTTTAAAACAATGAATGATTATTTTACCAATATTAATTATTTGTATTGTAGGGCTATCATTTGGTTTATATTATCTAGGTGATAAAAGTCCTATATTAGACTCTACTTCTACATTGCTTTCAATCTTTGGAATGGTACTTATGATTAAGTTTTATCGTGAACAATGATATATATGATTAGCAGTTAATATTGTTAGTGTTGGAATATACATCACTTTGATTGTAAAAGATCCTAGCGATTTACCAAGCATCTTATATTTAGTCATGTGAGGGTTTTATATTATAAATTCTATTATTGGAATTATAAAATGAAGAAAATAAAAACAAGAAATTTTACTTTCTTGTTTTTAAACATGTAATGATTCATGTTGCAAAATATTTTATTTTCTTACTTTAATTATTTCTAATGAAGTTGCAAAATCATCAATCATTTTTGAAGTTCCTAATCATTGTGAGCTTACCGTTGCCATACCAGCGGCATTACCTAGAATAAAAGAAGATTCTTCATTGTTTGATTCGATATACTTAGCTACAAAGGTTGCTAACATGCTATCTCCTGCTCCAGATGAATTAACAACCTTTAATCTTGGTGTTTCAATTTTTAGAATTTTATTTTTATTAATAAAATAAGAACCTTCATCTGCACAAGATACTAATAAATTTTGTAATCCTAATTGAATTAATTTATTACCATGCTTGATTATTTCATGTTCATTTCTTATTTTAACTTCCATTAAGGTAGCTAACTCTAAAACGTTTGGCTTGATAACAAACGGTTTGTATTTCAATAATTTGATAACTTCCTTAGAATCGATGTCTAAAACAAATTTGATGCTATTAGCGCTTAGTATCTTTACAATACTTTCTACTAATACCATATTAGATTTACCCATAATAAAAACTACGTCATCTTTATTCATTTTAGCAATCAGTTTGATTAGTTGATCTTCTGAATCTTTATTAATTATAGAAGCCGGACCATTTATTTCAAAGTTATTAATTTGATTGTTGAATTTAATATTAATTCTAGTGTCATTTTCACTAGGTATTGCTACTAAGTTAACTTTCTCTTTTTTTAACTGTTCAGTTATTATGTTAGACATTGAACCGTTCATAAATGTTATTGCTGTTGTTTCAAATCCTAAACGGTTTAAAATAACAGAGGCATTAATTCCCTTTCCTCCTGCTAGTAGTTGAGAGTCTTCATATCTTGTCAAACCATTTCTATCAAATTGACTATCTGTTTCAATAAGTAAATCGATTGATGGTGAAAAAGTTATTGTATAAAACATAATTTAACTTTATTCTTTACTGTTGATTTATTTGAAAAAATATTTATTTTAGTAACATTTTCTTCTTTATTTTTCTTGTTATAAAACATTGATTTTTTTTCTAATTTAATACCTGTGTTTTTATTATCTTTATTTCTATTGAATAATTTAGTAAATAGGTTAATCATAATTGCAGAAACTATTGAACCGATAATAATAGCAACTAAGTATAATGTTATTCCTAAACCTATTGAAAGAGCTGGGTCTGCAAATAGAGTTGATTTAACTAATGCGAATACGAATATTCCTCCATGAGGAGCTGCTAGTGTAACTCCAAATGCTGCTGACAACATTCCTGCAATACTTGCACCAATCATTGAAGCTGGAATAATAACTTTTGGGTTCTTAGCCGCAAAAGGTATTGCTCCTTCAGTAATGAAACTTATTCCCATTATTCAGTTAGCTAATCCTGCTTCTCTTTCTTCTTTTGTTCAAAGTTTTTTATTAAGAGCAGTTGATATAGCTATTCCTAATGGTGGCACCATTCCTGCTGCCATAACAGAAGCCATAACATATGTTCCTTGTCCTGCTGTTTCAGTTAGTGTTACTGTTGCAAACACATAAGCCGCTTTATTGATGGGACCACCCATATCGCTGGCCATCATTATTCCAACTATAAATCCTAGGATAATTGCTAAATTATTATTTCCCTGGAAGATATCTAAAAATAAAGTAAATCCTCAATTTAAATATAATAGTGGAATATTAATTATTCAGAATATTCCTGCAATTACTAATGTTCCTAAAAATGGAACTAATAATATTTGTGCAATACCATTTAAACTTTTTGGTAATTTTGAAACAATATATTTCATTATTAAAATAATTAATACTGCTGAAAGAATTCCTCCACCAATTGCTCCGAAGAAACCTGATGAAGATGCCGGTGTCCCGAATCAACCTTCTCCTCTAAAGAGGAATGCTCCGGCTGAAATAAATCCTGTTATAAATCCAGGAAGTAATCCGGCCTTGCCGACTAAGGCCCAAGCAATATAAGCTCCCAATAATGGAACCATCATATTAAATGATATTCCTCCTAATGTTTTAAATCAGTATGCAACATCATTTACTGTTCCGAAATCAGGGCTACCTGCATTCGGAATATCAATGATAAATGCAATGGCGATCATGATCCCCCCGAAAATAACAAATGGTAACATATATGAAACACCTGTTAACATAGCTTTGAAAACTCTTGTTCCAAATTTATCAAAGTTAAATCCAGTTAAGTCATCTCCGCCACCAGAAGATATTGAGCTTTTTAATTTAGCTCCTTTTTTTTCTAAAATATTATTAATTTCCAATTCAGGATTTTTAATAACCTTTCTAGTTGTTGTTTCAATAACATTTGAGTGTTCTGTAAATCTATCTAAATCAATAGCTCTATCAATTGCCAAAAGAACTCCCTTGGCATTTTTAATTTCATCTGGAGTAAGAACATTTCTTCCACCTTCAGTTCCTTGTGTCTCAATTTTAATTTTGACACCCATCTCCGCAGCTTTCTTTTTAAGTTGTTCAGCTGCCATATATGTATGAGCAATTCCAGTTGGACATGCAGTTATCCCTACGACGTCATAGTCTCCTACAATTTCTTCGGCTGGTTGTTCTTCTTGTGCTGCATTTTGAAACAAAGTTACTAATCCTTTGAAATTTTTAATTTTATCTAATTGCTTTAAGAAATCATCATTCATTAAGTTTCTACTTAATTCTGATAGTATTTCAATGTGAACATTATCTTGATCATTTAGAGCAATATAGAATATATATTTAATGGGTTGGTTATCCATCGATTTTCAATCCATTGGTTTTACTTTTGCAAATAATAAAACAGATTTTTCCATCTCTGGAATTCTAATGTGTGGAACGGCAATTTCACTACCAATTCCGGTTGAAAATTCTTCTTCTCTTTTTTTAGCTGCAGAAAGAATTTTATTTTGGTCAGTACCAAAACCCTTTTCAACAAGTTGTGATGAAAAGTATTTTAAAGCTTCGTTCTTGGTCTTGAATTCAAGATCAACAAAGAAAACTTTTTCATTTAAAAAATGTTCTATTTTCATTTTATTCCTTATTTTTTATATTTATGTTCATGACATTGAAGTTATCGTTTTTTGTACAATTAACTTTATCGGTGATTACAAGTGTATGTGTTTTGGTCGAAAAGTCATAAACACTAGAGTGGTTAAATTTTTCTTTTTCAGCCATAACAACTACAAAATCACTTTGTTCAGATATTGTTTTTTTTGACAATCCTTCATTAATTTCTGTGGTCATTAATTCATTTTTGTTTGAAATAGCATTCACACCAATAAAAGATATTGGGAATCTTATTCTCGTTAACTCAATTATATTGGTGGGAATTATGGTCATTGTTTGATTTTTAATTAAACCTGAAATAATATTTACTTTTGTAAATCCATTACTTATTGCATAACTAGCATTAAGTAATGAGTTAGTATATATTATTTTATTTTTATTTAGATATTCAAATAAATAATAATTTGTTGAACTTGCATCTACAAAAATAACTTCATATTTTTCAGCTAAAAAAGCACCCATTTTTGCGAGTTTCTTTTTAACTGTTTTGTTTTTGTTAATTTCATTTTTTGCATCTTTATCCACTTGATAATAATTATTATCGTTGTAAATTATTTCTCCAAATTCTCTTTTAATAAAGCCTGTTTCTTCTAATTTTAATAAATATCTTCTACAAGTCGATACTGTTAAATCTAACTCAGTCTCTAAGTCTTTTGGTTTGATGATGTTTCGTTGCATAATTATTGTTTTAATGCTATCTAAAATTTTTTGACTCACTATTTCTCCCAAAGAAATTATAACATTTTTGAACTATTTTGAACAAATTTGAATAATAATAAAAAACAATGGTTTTTAAGATAAATTATCTACTTTAATTTTTAAAGATTTTAAACAGAAATCACATTTTATTTCAATGTCTTCACCTTGTTTTATCATTTCATCTTTTTCATCTTGTGATAATAGATTAACAGCATTTAACATTTTTTTAGAAGTACAATCACACTTTGCTGCCATCTTTTGATCTTTCAATTCTTTACCATCAATTATTTTTATATATTCTTCCAAACTTGTATTTTTAAAATCAATATCCTTAACAAGGTTTTCAATTCATACAATATCTTCTTCTGTGTGGTCCGGCATAAGTTGAAATAAAACAGACTTTGCTTTATCAACTTCTAAGTAGTTATCTTCATTTAATAAAACATCATTTAAAATAGCTGAATATATTTGATCAGATTTATTTAGATAGTAAACAAGGTCGGTAATCATGTCACCATTCGCTATTGGAACTTCAGATGTATATGGAGTTCCGTTGGTAAATCTACTAACTCTAACTACACCTTCATCACCAATACCTAAAATTAAAGGAATTGTATTGTGTAATTTATTATTGTCATATTCAGTAATAACAGAACCATCTCCAAGCAATGCTCTAATATCTCCGTTTTTAAATTCAAGAGCAAACGTTTTCATAGCTCCATTTGTTTTCATTAGTATTGCAACTTTTTCAATATCATAAAGAAAACCAAGGGCACCGAATGTTGTTATTCCATTTGCTAAAATCAGAGATGCTAAAGGTGTATATTTGTGAATTGCTAATATATCTTGAGCAACCTTTTGGAAGTCAGATAAATATATTCTTACATTATCCTTAACAATTATTTTTGTATATGATTCTTTCATTATCTCTCCAATTCAAATTTATTTGTCAGGTCTTCAATTTTTACTTTAACTTCTTTTTTAATTGAAGTATTTTCTGGATTAGATAATAATTCATGAATTAAATTAGCAAGAAGTTTAAATTCAGTTTCTTTCAAACCTCTAGTTGTCATTGCTGGAGTTCCTACTCTAATTCCACTTGCTACTTGTGGTGACTCAGTTTCTTTTGGAATAGTGTTTTTGTTTACTGTAATGTTTGCTTCTTGTAAAATATCTGAAGCAACTTTTCCTGTTAGTTTATAAGTTGACTTTACATCAATTGTAAATAAGTGGTTATCAGTTCCGCCAGAAACAATTTTTGCTCCTAACTTTATAAATTCATTTGCAAAAGCAATAGAATTATTTACAATTTGTTTTTGGTATATTGCAAAGCTAGGATCTAGTGCCTCCTTGAAAGCAACTGCCTTACCGGCGATAACATGAAACAGAGGGCCTCCTTGATATCCAGGGAATATTCAACTATCTACTTTTTTAGCAACCAAAGGATCATTGGTCATAATAATTCCACCCCTGGCACCTCTAAGTGTTTTGTGTGTTGTTGATGTTACAACATCAGCATAACCAAATGGTGTTGGGTGAAGGTTGGTTGCAACCGCTCCAGCAATGTGGGCGATATCAGCCATTAGTTTTGCACCAACAGCATCGGCTATCTTTTTAAATTCTTTAAATTCTATAATTCTTGAATAAGCAGAAGCTCCACAAATGATTAAATCAGGTTTAACTTCTTGAGCTATTTTTAAGACAGCATCATAATCTAATAAACCTTCTTCGTTTACGTCATATGAATAAGCTTCATAAAAGTAACCTGAAAAATTGATTTTATAGCCATGAGTTAAATGTCCTCCTGCTGAAAGACCCATTCCTAATATTTTGGCTCCTTTTGGTATTAGAGCAGCTATGGCAGCAGCGTTCGCACTTGAACCTGAGTGTGCTTGAACATTTGCAAAACCTGCGTTAAATAGTTCCTTTAAACGATTAATAGCCAATGTTTCAACAACATCAATGTTTTCACAACCGTCATAATAACGTCTCCCAGGATAACCTTCGCCATATTTGTTAGTTAAAATAGAACCAGTTGCTTTTAAAACATCACTTGATACATAATTTTCTGAAGCAATTAGTTCAACATGAGATTTTTGGCGGTGTAACTCATTATTAATTGCCTGTTCAATTTCTTTATCTTTTAAACTTATTTTTGAATACATATAAACCTTCTTTTGTATATTATATTATTAAAAGTGAGTATATGTTTGGTAATGGATTTTATTTTTTCTTTTTACTCAATCTTGACTTTTTAATTTTCTCTGATTCATTATGTGCACTTGTTTTAACTTTTTTAGAAACCTTTTTAACACCATCAATACTTTTTAACACTGTTTTTTCAACAACAGAAACAGAACCTTCATCCTCTTTGACTTCTTCTTTCATCATTTCTTTAACTTTAGCTTCTCGTTCTTTCCTACTTTGTATTTCTTCTAAGAATCCCCCAGCAATAACAGCTCCTGGAATTGTAAAGATACCAACACCGACAAAAGCTAGAACAATAACCATAATTCTTCCAAGCTCTGTTACCGGATATATATCTCCATAACCAATTGTACATATACTAATAACTGTAAAGTAGAATGAATCTCAATAACTGGTTATTTTATCGTTAACGCCAACTTCAGCTCTATAGATGATTACTGCAAATAATAAAGTTACTAAAACAAGAAAAATAAAAACATAAAGAAGAATTTTTCTTTGCTTAACAAATATGTTTGTAAACATTCTGAAAGGAGGTACAACGTTGAGTAGTAAAACCATTCTTCCAAGTTGTAAAATTACTAAAGAAGATAATACGGTGATGAATTTTTCTAATGTTTCACTAGCTTGAATAAGAGGAAAGAATAAAATTACGAAAGATGGCAAAATACTAAATAGCATAATGATCGAAACCCCTGTAAAAGGAAAAAATAATAAAGGATATTTTGATTTAGGATTAGCCCTAAAACTATATGTTATTCATCTGAGGAAGTAATCTGTTGAAAATACAATAAACATAACAATGTTAAATCATAATAAAAGTGTTCTATTGTTTGTGACTAAGTCACCAGCCAATAGTGGAACAAACGAAATTGCTATCGCACATAAAATGCAAGCTAAATAAAGTCATTTTAAAAAACTAACTCTTTTTATTATTTTTGGATTAAGATAACTTTTATCATAATCACTTGTTACAATGTAATTCGCAGATCTTATAAAATCAGAATCTCGTTTAAATAGCGAGAAAATATTTGAAAATATTTTCGAAAGCATTATTATTTTCTAATTCCAAGTTTCCCGATTAATGTTGAATAACTATCATAGTTATTTTCTCTTAAGTAAACAAGGTATTTTTTACGTTGTTCAATCTTAGCGATGAATCCTCTTCTACCGTGTAAGTCCTTTTTATTTTTAAGGAAGTGAGGCTTTAGATTTTCGATATCTTCAGTTAATATTGCTATTTGAACTTCGATTGAACCAGAGTTTTTATCATTTCCTCCGAATTCTTTAATAAGTTCTAATTTTCTTTCTTTTGAAACCATAATGATTTTCCCTTCATAAACACGTTAAATCTAGCAAATTTACTTTAAATAAATAAATGTAAACAACCAAAAATGACCTTAATGTTAATTTAAATTATATATTGTTTTTTTGCAAATGGTAAAAAAATTCAAGACAATTTTTTTTGTCTTCTTCACTAATCTTATCAAACCTTGAATTAATTATTATTCTTGATTCTTCAATTACTTGAATATTGTAAATATCATCTATAAAATCAGAATCATAATTCAATAAAGTTAATTTATCATCTTCTTTTATTGATAGCATTAACAAACCATGATATCAATAACCATCGATTTCCATTTTGATAAAATAAACACCACTATGAGGTTTTATTAAATTTTTGAGTCATATAACTTGACCTTCTTTATATTCAATAACTGGGTTATATGTTGTCATCAATATTTCATTGATTAATTTTATTTCTCCAGTTACAATCATTTCTTTGATTGATGTTGCTGATACTTTGATTTTATTGATTTTCTTTGTTTCACATATAAATGTGTTTTCAAAATATTTTTTTAAATCAATTGCTCCTCACATTCTATTAGCGCCAAATCTAAATTCTTCACCAACTACAAAGTTTTTTATTTTATACTTTTTAACCACGTGATCAATAAATTCATTAGCCTTCAAAGACTTGAAATCAAAATTAAAATCAATTAGCAAAACAAAGTCAAATCCAATTTCTGATAAGTTACTTAATCTATTTTCTTTGGTTGTTATGATCTCTTGTTCTGGAAAATTAAATAAAGTAATTCCAATTTTATTACTTCCAGACACTTCCTTTGCTTTGTTGAATAGTTCTTGATGACCTTTATGAAAAACATTAAACTTTCCAATCATAAGAGTTGTGTCTTCAAGTATATCTGTAATATCTTCAATCTTATAATTGAAATTATAAATGTCCATTTTAAATAAGTCCTAGTTCCTTAAGTTTATGGTAAGTTCCATTTTCCGTAACACTTTTTGCAACATCATTTGCAATTTCTTTTAGTTGGTCAATACCATTTTCCATAGCAATTCCCATACCAGCAAGTTCAATCATTTGAAGGTCATTTTCACCATCTCCAAACGCAATCACTTGATCAATTGTTAAACCTAAACTATGAGTTAATCTTTCCATAGTTTTTGCTTTATTCAAATATTTTTCAGAAACAAAAAATCCGTTATTTCAAAAAGCTTGAATAGCTAATGATGAATTAGTTTTGTTAAAGTAATCTTGTGAAATATTAATTAAATTTTTATCTAAACAATTAATGGTAATTAAGTGAAAATGATCTAAATTCATTTCAGTTGTATGTAAATCAAAAGGTTTAAATTTGCTTGAGAAATCTTTTCAAAATCAATGCTCTTTAATTTGGTCATAAGAATAAACATAAACATTTTTATCATCACTCAAAATAATATTATTTATTTCTTCATCATGTTTGTCTAGGATATCTTTTTTATAAGATGCAAAATCACTTAAAGAAAGTTTTGTGTTTCAAATATTTTCCGCTAATTTAGTATCGTATATAAAAGAACCGTTTGCTCCAATGAAGTAATCAACATTTTTAGATAAATGCAATTCACCTATCGAAACATGATCTCTACCAGTTGCTAAAACAACAATATAACCATTTTCTTTTAATAGACGAAATGTTTCTAAAACATTGTCATCAAAAGTTGGACGAACATCCTTATATTTCATCAAAGTTCCATCAATATCAAAGACTACCATTTTATACATTATTTTTTCCTAACTTGTTACCAAATATTTTTCGATTAACAACTTCATTGTTTGCTATTTCAATAATACCAATAATATCATTTTTAGTTTTAGAAATAATTCCATACTTGTTATTCTTTTTTCTTATAGTTGTTGGTTTTCCGTTTAATAATCTACCAATAATATCTTCATCCACTTCAATGAAAGGTAAATCAATCAATGTTCTAAAATCTATATCTATATTACTTTTATCCAACCCATGAACTTTAGTTCTTTCCAATTCTGACATGAACGCACCTGACTCAAGCGCTTTACCCATATCATGAATTAGTGATCTAATGTAAGTTCCATTTGAAACGCTTACTTCAAATGTTAATTTATTATCTTGGTAAGAAATAATATTTAAATTATAAATTTCTACTTCAGAAGCACTCAATACAACTTCCTTGTTATTTCTTGCTAATTCATAAGCTCTTTTTCCATTAACTTTTTTTGCCGAAAAAATAGGTGGTACTTGACTTATTTTTCCTAAGAAATTAGGAATGATATTTTCAATCATTTCCAATGTTATAACTTTGTCATATGTCTTAACAACTTTTCCTTCTCCGTCATAAGAATCAGTTTCAACATTAAATGTAGCTTCAGCTATATATGTCTTGTTTTTATTAGTGATGTATTCAATCAACTTGGTATCATCATCTGTAGCCACCAATAACAAACCTGTAGCTAATGGGTCAAGTGTTCCAGTGTGTCCAATTTTCTTAATTCCATTTTCTCTAGAAAAATTAGAAATAGCTTTGAAGCTTGAGATTCCTTTTTCTTTATAAATTAGTTTAAACATATTATGAATTATATACTTAAAATGAAGTTATATATTTTATTCATATCCTTCTAATTAATATAGAAGATACTGAAAATATAATATAGGAAATTTATTGTGAATTTTCTTTTTCAAAATCTTCTAAAGTGATCATTTTATTTTTAGAAAATATTTTAGAATCATATCCATACAAAGCTCTTATTTTTTCTATTGAATAAACTGGGGTTGGGTAAATAATTATTTTTGAAATATCACTTTCTTGTCCGTTTGCATACATCATCATAACTAAAGTTGAATATGTTGAAAATAAAAATACTTCTTTGTTATTTATTGGATCAGAATCGAACACATTATAAACTGAATAAAATTCAAAAGGAACTTTGTTATCAAGTATTCTAATTCAAGAACCATCATCTCCAGGATATAAAACTTGAAGTCTACTTGTTAGTTTTTCTAAAATGTCATTATCTCTAGGGTGTCCTTTGAATCAAACAATAATCTTATCACTTTCAGTTGGGTGATGTTTGTTTGCATAATTTTTAATAGATACAAGAACTCGAATATTTGAATCTATCCTATCTTGAGTAGACATCGGTCCACCTGAATAAATATAATTTTTATTATTATTCATTTGTTTAATATAATATTCCGGATCAAAGCTTTTATCAATTTTTAAAATTTTTCTAACAGCTAATTGATCCAAGTTTTTTATAAAAGAAATAATATTTAAGTTTTGTGAATTGTAAGGTGAGAAAAAATCATTTTCCCCATCTTTATAATTATCATTATCTTCTAGTCTATTTATTTCAGGGATAAAATCCGTTGTTGGGAGAAAGTATTTATTTTTATTTGGCTGAGTAAAGTCAATAGTTAAAAAAGATGTTAAAAATAAAAGAGCATTATTGTTTTTTATAAATTCACTTTGACTCATCTTATCCGCTTTGACATCTTCTCTAATAAGTTTTGCATTGGTATAGTTTTTGTCAGTTGAATTATATAAGTTGTTAGAAAGTAGGAAGGCATGTTTGAAAAATTGAGTAAAGTATTCTACAGATTTTGTACCATCTGCAAAAAAGTTTATACTTTCTAATTTTCCTAACAAAATAAATTCATTATATATGATTGATTTATCAAGTGGACTATTAAATCCTCTTAGATATAACTCTATTTTATGCATATATGTTGTATCATCAAAATAGGCATCTACTTTTTTATCTGTTCCATATTCATCATAAATTAATTGTAAATAATCTAAATTAAATGCATAAGTTGCTGTAGCTTCTAAATCAGTTTCTGATATGATTTCAAATTCTACATTTGGATATTGTTTAAAATAATCATAATCTAAATCAAGTTTGTCTATTGATACAACTCTAATTATTTTATTGGGATTCAATTCTAATATTTTCATCATGTGTGCTACAAAAGAAAATCTTATGATAACACCTATGTTGGTTATTTTATAAAATAATACCGAGTTTGTTTTTGCTTTTTCATGAGCATCTTTTTCTAATGCATCTTGTATATATCTATTTTGATTAGCTGCTTCATCTTCTCTTGTTCAACCAACTATTTTGTTATCTGTTTGGTAAGTTGTTACTTTTTCTATTATTAACTGTGAAAAGGCATAACCACATAGAGCAATCGAAGGAACGGCTACCAAGGATAAAATAGTTGGAACAAGAAATTTTGATTTTATTTTACTCATATGCTTCCTCTTCGGTGATTAATAATTTTTTAAACATAGAAAAAGATATTAAACTATTGAAAAAAAAGAAAAGTATTGCTGCAATAAAATATTTTTTTTCTTGCTTTTGGTTTTTTTTGATAAACAATTCATTGTTTATTATTATTTTAGAAAATAATAATAATATCACTATTATTGATATCAATAATATAATAATAAAAGTTCCTAATATACTTATTCACAAAATGAAGTTTAGCGGGTCAATAAATAATTGTATGCTAACAAAAAAGAGAAAACTAAAAAGTAGTATATTTAAAATAGATGTATATAGACCAATATTTACAATTAAGAAAATGCAAGAGTTTTTATTCTCTTTTTTTGAAATTTTGTTAGATGGCATTTATATTTTTTTCCTTATTGTAAATTAGTATAAAAATAAATCAAGCAAGTGCTGGCAATATTCAAAAAATAAATGAAGCTATTCAAAAGCTAAATTCATTTTCGGTATTTTTAACTAAATCATTTTTATTTAAAATAATGAATGAGTATAAAATAATATTAATAACAAAACTTACGCCAAAAATAATAGATAAAGAAATTAATGTTGGTATTCAAAATCCTTGAACTGAATCTAATAAGTATATGGTTGTTCCTGCTACAATTGTTACAAATAAAGAAAATAAAATTATTGATAAGATTATTCCAATTATTGAAAATGTTAAAATTTTGTTTGTTTTCATAAACATTATTTTAACATTAACAAAGATAATTCTTTGTAATTTGTAATAAATTTAAACAACGTTGCATTTGTTTCTTGATTTATAAAATTTAGAATAACAAATAATTAGAGAATTATATATAACAAAAAAAGTTGCTTATTATGTTTACAATAGTTTTGAAATAGGGATAGATATATTTTTCTTTAAAAATAGTTTAAGCCTATTAAATTGTCTTCTTATAAGTATTGAAATTCTTGGAAATACAACCATCTCTGAATGCTTTCATTTATTATCAAATATTAAAACATTTCTTAAAAAGATAGTTGTAAAAATATATACAGCAACAAGACTATAACAAACAACGGTTACATATGGAAAAGGTAGTTTTCCAAAAATTTCTCAAACCGCATGATATTGCCCATACTCTCAATCTCCTACAACTAACCCTGTTGCATTTTTTGTTACGCCGAATTGTGTTGTAAAAATAAGGATATATGAAAAATATCCTAGAGGGAAAGCGACTGATCCAATTAATGCCTTTCAACCAAACCCTTTTGAATTCATTAATAAAATTAGTGATATGGCTATAGAATAAAAGTGCATTGAAAAGTAAGCTTCATTTCCAAAGATAAAATCTCATCCGTTTGATATTGGCAGGAAGTTATTTTGATTCCCAATATCTTCTCACATAATTTGTCCGAAAATAGTTACACAACCTCCAAATAATGCAAGTGGTGAAATAACTTTTAAAATATTTCTTTCTCTATCAAAAGTTAATAAGAAAGAAAAGCACATTGCCACAAAAGGACATAAGTCCAATAGGAAAACTTTTGAAATTTTAATATTGCTATTATTATTATCTAATTGTCCATTGAACTCTCCGTTAACAAATGAGTTTCCAGTGATGAGGTTTGTAACATCTTCATGATATCTTACAATTCAAAAGTAAATGAAGAATACTATTCCTGAAATAGCCATAATATAATAGTTGTTAAAAATTTTATTGAAAAACTTATTAAAGAAAATAATGGTTAGAATGGTGAATATTGTAAAAATACCTAAATAAATTCCCACATTACCCCCTTAAGTTAATTCAAAAATTATAACTTAAATGTATGAATAAAATAACAAACACACTTAACTCATTGTCTTATATTTTAAAATATTGCTGTTCTATTTTAAATTTGTTAAAATATATTAGAAGAAATCTATTCTGAAATGATATTTTTTGAATAAAATAGTTTTGTTTTAAAATTATTTTTGTATAATACTTTATAAGTTACTTTTTGTAACCATACCAAAGAGGTTATTAAGATGAAAATCACCTCAAGGATGAGAATTTAAAAATTAGGAGAATGCATGATTGCAATAATTAAAACTGGTGGTAAACAACTACTTGTAGAAAAAGATTCTATTATCTATATAGAAAAAATCGAAGGAGAAGCCGGAGATAAAGTTATTTTTGATGAAGTTCTAGTTATGGGAGATAAAATTGGTGCACCATTTTTAGCAAGCACAACTGTTACAGGTCTTATTGAAAAACAAGGGAAACACAAGAAAATTGTAGTTTACCGTCACAACGCTAAATCAACACACAAGAGAAAGCTTGGTCATCGTCAACCTTATACTCGTGTAAAAATAATTGAGATGAAAGGTTAGGTGATAGAATATGGCAAAGACAAAAGCAGCTGGTTCTAGTAAGAATGGACGTGATTCTGCCGGAAGACGTCTTGGATGAAAACTAAGTGATGGTCAATACGGAAACGCAGGATCAATCATTTTCAGACAAAGAGGAACAAAGATTCACCCTGGTGATAATGTAGGTCGTGGAAACGATGATACATTATATGCATTGATTGATGGATATATTAAATACGGAGATAAAAGAAACAAGAAAATTGTATCAGTTTATCCAGAACGTATTGTAACTCCTAAAAAAATTAAACTTCAAGCAGTTAAAAAAGTTAAGTAATAAGATTAATTCTTAATACACATAAACCTCAAAAGAGGTTTTTTGTTTTTTTATTTATAGTTGTATAATTAATTTATAGTTGTATAATTAAGAAGTAAATATAAGAAATTAAAACATTATATTTAAGTTAAGTAATTCTTATATTTATAAGAAGGATGTGTATTATGAAGTCAATAAATGTGTATAGCGAAATTGGTAATTTGAAAAAAGTGCTAGTTCATACGCCTGGAAAAGAAATAGAGTATATTTCCCCAGATAGGTTGGACGAACTCTTATTCTCCGCTCTTTTAGAACCTGTTCAGGCTAGAAAAGAACATCAAGATTTCGTTAAAATACTTGAAAAAGAAGGTGTTGAAGTAATTCAATTAGTGGATTTAGTTTCGAAAACATATAACGAAGCTAAAGATTCTGAAAAAGATATTTTTTTAGAAACCTGATTAGATGAAGTTGAACCCAAAATAATAAACAAAGAAATACGTAATAAAATAAAACAATATCTTTTGAAAATTAAAGATACAAAACAATTAATTTCAACACTAATGTCTGGAATTTTATCTAAAGAATTAGGGATTGAATATGAGCATGAATTAGTCGTTGACCCAATGCCTAACTTATACTTTACAAGAGATCCATTTGCATCTATTGGTGATGGTGTAACTATTCATAAGATGAAATATAAAACAAGAAGAAGGGAAACTATTTTTTCAGAATTTATATTTAAAAATAATAGTGAATTCCAAGATATTTTCAAATATTCTAACAGGAATGATGAACACACTGTTGAAGGTGGAGATGTATTTGTATATGATTCAAAAACGTTAGTAATTGGAGTTTCTGAAAGAACAGAAATTGAAGAAATAGAATTAATTGCTGAAAAAATTAAATTAAATCCAAATAACACTTTTGAAAATGTTATCGCTATAAATGTTCCTAAGAAGAAAAACCTTATGCATTTAGATACATGATTAACTATGTTAGACTTTGACAAATTCCTATATTCTCCAAATATGATAGGAACATTAGAAGTTTGAAAAATAAAAATAAATGGTGATGACCACTCATTAACAAAAATGAACGGATCTTTAGAAGACATCTTGGAAGAAATAATTGGTAAAAAACCTATTCTAATTCCAGTTGCTGGAAAAGGTGCCGGACAACTTTCTGTTGATTTAGAAACACACTTCGATGCTACAAACTACTTAGTTATTAGACCTGGTGTTGTTGTCGGATATAGCAGAAATGTAAAAACAGAAGAAGCCCTTAAAAAACATGGAATAACAGTATTATCTTTCAATGGTAATCAATTATCTCTTGGAATGGGATCATCTCGTTGTATGTCAATGCCTCTAATTAGAGACAGAAATAATAGAAAATAATTTAAAGAAAGAAAAGGAAAAAAATATGGCTATTAATTTAAAAGGAAGAAGTTTAGATTCTCTATTAAACTTCAAAACAGAAGAAGTGAAATACTTACTGGATTTATCGATAGATTTAAAGAAATCAAAACAACAAGGATTACAAACTGCAAACAGACCATTCACTGGTAAAAATATTGCAATTATGTTTCAAAAAGATTCTACAAGAACACGTTGTGCTTTTGAAACAGCTGGAGCAGATCTAGGAGCTGGTGTAACTTACATCGGACCTCAAGGATCTAACTTTGGTAAAAAAGAATCAATTGAAGATACTGCTAAAGTATTAGGAAGATTTTATGATGGAATTGAATTTAGAGGTTTTGCACAATCTGATATTGATGCATTAGTAAAATACTCTGGAGTACCTGTTTGAAATGGATTAACTGATGAAGAACATCCAACTCAAATAATTGCTGATTTCATGACTATGAAAGAAGAACTAGGTGATTTAAGAAATAAAAAAGTTGTTTTCATAGGTGATATCAAAAACAATATGGGACACTCAATGTTAATTGGAGCTGCTTTTACAGGTATGCACATAACTTTATGTGGTCCAAAAAGCTATCACTCTGAAGTTAGAAAAAGCGTTATTGATGAATGTGAAAAACTATTCAAAAGAAATGGTGGTTCTTTAACATTTAGTGATGATAAAATGAAAGCTGCAGAGGGAGCAGATGTTATCTATACTGACGTTTGAGTATCTTTAGGTGAACCATTTGAATTATTTGATACAAGAATTGGTGAATTACATGATTTCCAAGTTGATATGAAAATGATAAACAAAGCAAAAGAAAATGTAATATTCTTACATTGTCTACCTGCTTTCCATGATGATCATACAGAGTTCTCAAAAGATATCGCTTCTAAGTTTGGTAAAAAATACCCTCTTGTTAAAAACGGAGCAATGGAAGTTACTGATGAAGTGTTCCAATCAAAATACAATAAAGCTTTTGATCAAGCGGAAAATAGAATGCATTCAATTAAAGCAATTATGCTTTCTACAATAGGTTATTAATAAATGTCAAAAATAGTAATTGCATTAGGTGGTAACGCTTTAGGGAATAACCCCGAAGAACAAAAAGCACTTGTTAAGATACCTGCTAAAAAAATAGCGTCCTTGATCAAGGATGGTCATCAAGTAATTGTAGGGCACGGTAACGGACCCCAAGTAGGAATGATTTTTAACGCATTTTCTGACGCAAAATCATTTAATGATAAAACTCCATTAGTTCCATTTGCTGAATCCGGAGCTATGTCCCAAGGTTACATTGGTTTCCATTTAATGACGGCCATACAAAATGAATTTATAAAATTTAATATTAATCAAGATGTAGTGTATTTTTTAACACAAACCATAGTTGATGTTAATGATAAAGCATTTGAAAAACCAACTAAGCCTGTAGGACCTTTTTATGAAACGATGAAGGATTGTGAAATTAACAATCCTGACAGTGTAATCATTGAAGATGCCGGAAGAGGATTCCGGAAGGTTGTTCCAAGCCCAATACCTATAGATTTTATAGGAATTGAAACTTTCAAAAAAACTGTTGAAGGTGGAGCTTGTGTTATATTAGGTGGTGGCGGAGGAATCCCTACCATAAAAACAAAGGATGGTTATAAAGGAGTTGATGGAGTTATTGACAAAGACTTTGCCCTATCTAAAATTAGTGATAAAGTTAATGCAGATATATTAATTATCTTAACTTCGGTTGAAAAAATATTCATCAACTTTAACAAACCTGATCAAAAGGCACTTGATGTAGTGACTGTTAAAGAGTTAGAGCAACACATTAAGGATAATCAATTTGCTCCTGGAAGTATGTTGCCAAAAGTTCAAGCAGCTATTGAATTTGTTAAAAAAGACCCTAAAAGAATCTCGATTATTGCAGATTTAAATAAGGTAAAAGAAGCAATAGATGGTTTGTCTGGAACTAAAATTATAAATTAATTCATGAAAGGAATTTAAGTATGTCTAAAAAACAAAAAGACAATAATGTTGAA
>CAMRAC010000004.1 GCA_947039955.1 uncultured Mycoplasma sp. | reverse complement strand
GACTGTTATTTAATGATCCAAGAATTGGTAAATATGGCAATGGAAAAGAAGTTTCATCAGATCACCGTTTTGTTTGAACAACTATCAAGATATAAAAAAGTTAAATTTATAAGCTTAGGAATGCTGAAACACTCATAAAGTCCACAAATAACTATATAATCTTTTAATGATTAAATTAAAAATAAATGAAGAAAAATTAAAAACTATAACAGGATTAAAAACTTTTGACCCCATAAGGGTATTATTTTCAATAAGCGACAGCCAATTTGACAAATTGATGACAGATTCAAATTTTCATATAAAACCTTTGTTTATGTTAAATTCTTTATATCCCAACGGAATGAATGATGGAGTTGGAACGTCTGAATTAGCAAAAACATGTTTAATGTTAGGTGAAGTTATGACAACTTACCATATGATTGTGCAAAATATAAATAATAAAAATCTCAAAAATTTATTAGAAGATATACGAATTTCAATTCAAAATTTTTTGATTTTCTTGAACTTTAAATCATACTATGGAGCTTTTACAGAATTAAGAAAAGTAATAGAGGGAATTTTATGAATTCAAGAAATTAAAAAAGATATCAAAATATTAAATAAAAAAAGAATTGATGACATTAAAAATGATAGTTATAGCAAGTTAGTTCTCAAACATATACCTGAATTAAATATTTTGTGAAAAAATTTAAATAAAACAGTTCATTTGGAAAAAAAGATTGTTTGTTTTAATATTAATGATTACTACGGTGTTCCGGATTATATTTTTAAAATTGTTTTTGAATTACAAAAAAATTCAGACATAATTTATAACAAATTAAGTGATGTTTTGAGTTTTTTTGAAAAAGAAAACTCAAATATAGTTAATAAATACAAAAAAATGATTAAAAAACTTCATATAGAAAATAATTTATTGAATATCTTTGACGGAATACCAAAAGAAAATTTTTCGTTAAAGTATGAACCTGAAGGTCAAAAATTATTAATTAAAATATTTGAAAATAAAGAAATTGTAAAAGTTGATTCTGATCAATTATTAGTTAGGTATTTTGATGGATTAAAAAATATAAATAATGATATATTGCATATTATGAATGAAGACATCCAAAATAAATTTGAAGTTAGAAGGTGCATTATTAACTCTTTGCATTATCTAAAAAATAATTTAGATAATATCATATTTAGTAATTTAACTATATTTGATGATTCTTATTTTTTTAAAACCATAGATGTTGATAAAGAATATATTGAATATACAAAATTAAAAAATTCTTTCTATGAACCTATATTGTCAGAAATATACAAAATTGCCCTTGTGTTATTTTCTAAGGAATTAACATTTAAAGGAAATATTAATTTAGCTATATTAAGGTCTTTTGTTGAGGAATTTATTTACAATATTTTATTGGGAAAAATAGAATGTTATCCATTTATTAATTATTTTGGTGAGTTTTTGGAAAAAAAATTCAATTATAATATTGAACCATTACAAAAATTTTCTAAATTTAGACATATTCAAAAAGAAGACAGAATTAAATATTTTAACTCTGAAAATAAACAAACAACCGGTAATAAAAGTTACATTTTAGAGATTATTGAATTTTTTCATTTGGCGCTTTATAATATAGCTAATTCTTTATAGGGGAGTGAGTAACGGCTTATTCTTTTGGTGTAAAACAAAAATATATAGACAAAACTACATATTGTGCGATAATTTATAATACGGAGTTATTATGTCTACCAATAAATTTGAATATGAGTCAATAAAAATTGACACTTTAATTAAAGAATATGAAGATGGAGTTTTGATAATTCCTAGAATTCAAAGGAATTTAGTTTGGAAAAAAGCAGATAAACAACAATTACAAGAGTCTATAATGAAGAAGTATCCGTTAGGCGGAATATTGTTTTCAAAAATTGATGGAAAAAAACACATTATTGATGGATTGCAAAGAACATCAACAATTGCAGATATTTTTAATAATATGTTTGAATATATGGATGAAAAAACATTGGAAGAAATTGTTTCCGAGTCTATTCAACTTACAAGAGATAAAGATAATAATTTTAAACATAAGATTAATGAAGAAGATATTAATAAGTTAAAAAAATTGATAAAAGAGAAAATAGTTTTAAAAACAAAGTTATTATATCCAAGAAAATCAGAATGTTTTGCAGAATATTTCTGAGACACATATCGAAATGATATCGAAGAGATAAACTGTGAATTAAACTATTATTTTACAACCCAAGTTTTACAAAAAATTCATGAAATTAGTTCATTTAAATTAGGTATAGATGAATATCTTCTATCTTCAACAATTTTCTATGGTTCTGCTGAAGAATCTTCTAAATTATTCGAGTTAATAAACACAAAAGGTGTAAAATTAGATAATTCTGATATATGAAAAAGCCAATGATCAATAATTGAAATGGATTTTACTTATAAAAAAATATCAAAAAAAATTGAAGAAAAATTAAACATTATTATCGAGAATTCTTTTGGTTTTAAATATGAAAAAGTAGAAAAACTTTCTCCTTTTGATGTTATTTGGTATATATTTGAAGAATTATTTTCTAAGAATTGAACTAACCATATTTCAAAAACTTTTTCTGGAAAAGAGGATACAAAATCTACAAAAAAAGCATCAAATCAAAATATAACAGGCATTCCATCGTTGATAATTTTAATTAAAATTTATATTATTTTTGAATATCAAAAAAAAGAAAATGATTTTGAAAAAACATTAAACTTTACCGATAATCAGATTGGTTGTGAATTTAAGAAATTGGTAAAAAAGGCTGTTGATGTTGATAAAATAATATCAAGTTTTCATGATTGTATAGAAAGGTTTGATTTAATATTCAAACTATTTCATAACTACAAAGGAAATAAAATAGAACATAATTCAGGGGCTTTTTTGCCAGACAAAACATACATTATTGTTATTCTGGGTAATATCTATAAGGGGTCTTATTTGTTTGGAGAAATGACTAATACAGATTTTGCTAATAAATATAAAAAGATGTTTATGAAACACTACATTCACGATTTGCTTTCCAAACCATTTGAAACTAGTTCTTCTAAAACGGCTTTCAATTATATAAAAGAAAATAAGTATCTAGAAGATTTGGAAAATGACGCTATTAAGAACACAATAGAAAACTTTTATTATGAAAGTTTAAAAAATAAAGGGAAAACTTTTGATAAAAAATCTAGAACACTAATGGCATATTTATTCATGCAAGATTTAACTCTTGGTGATAATGATGATCTTCTTTTTGAAGATGATCATTTAATACCCAAGGCTAAACTATTGGCCGCAAATATCAACACGGGAATTTCTTCTTTCGCAAATTTATCTTTAATAACTAAAGAAGAAAATAGAGACAAGTCAGATTTGATAGAAATGAAGTATATTTACTCTGACAAAATTTATATTTGAGGAAAAAGTAAAGATTCTGAATTAGCTAAACAATTAGAGGCGTCATATAAAGCTATTTTGGACAATGGAATAAATCAGAAAAGTTATGAAAAGTTTTTAGAATCTAGAAAAAAAATTATTATTAAAATGTATGAAGATAAATAAATACTAATTTAACTTATACTAATTTATTTGTGATTTTTCTATGTTCTGATGTTATTTTTGAGATTTTTTTAATTCATTCTCTCTGCCAAGTTTTCAGATAATAAGTTAAACTTAACTTTTGATATAACGTTATTAAAAAATTATTTGTTAGATAGAATTTTTAAATTTTAAAAAGGCTAGTTTCTGAGCAATTTTTCAATCTCTAAAAGCGAACATATCAAAAAATTAAATGATTTACCAACCTCATAAACTATGTCAATTTCCACATTAAAAGTATTATGGATTCAATATAAGAGCTAAAAGTCTATATAAAACAATTATTGTTTCTTTAATTAAAAATGACTAAAAATAAATGTGCTATTATGTTTTTTTAGACAAAAACAATTTTTAAAAAAGTTGTTTTAAATCTTTGGGACGCTTCATATTTCCTATTATAAAATAAACACACCATCAAATTTAGTTTCTTTGTTTAATAATAATTCCAATAATAAAATTTGATAGTCTATAATTATTTTAGGAACCACAATACCCAAGTAAAGTTTGTCGGTTTTCTTGTAATTTTTCAATTTTAGCTCTTTTTTATCTAATATATTTTTTGCATCTTTTAAAATATCATTAAAACTATGAAATTTTTCTAATGTGTCAAATGTTCGCTTTTCAAGAATATCAGAGTTTTTAAAAGTATTATATTCTATTTTAATCATTTCTACAATTTCCAAGCCAACATACTCTTCTTTTATATTTTTAAATATATAATCAGGACCATTATTAATACCTTGCAATTTTGAATCATTACCTATAAATTCACTAAATTCAAAATCATTTAATAATTCAAAAGGCAATCCAATAAAGTGAAAAGTATTATTTCAGAAAAGCATTTCAGAATCATAAAATTTTTCTATTTCTTTTTTATTTAAAAATTGTTTTTCTATGCTTTCTTTTAAATTAAAACTTACTTTGTTAAAGTTGATGTGGAAATCTTGCAAACCTTTAACACTTTTATTTTCAAATTTTTTTAATAAATGTGAAGTGGTTTTATCATATCCTTTATTTTTTAGTCATGTATTTCCATCGCTTATTAAATCAATTCCAAACTCTTTATTTATTTTTCTTAAGTGTTTCCCACACAAATGAAAAACAGGTCCAAAAAACTCTTCATATTTTTCTTTTTTATAATAAACTTTTAGGTAACAACCTTCATTTTGTAAATATTTTTTAGGACTTTGGTAAAAAATACAAATACCGTCCTCGATTTTTTTGTCAGTTATTGAGTTTGCTTCAAAATCATCAAAAAATCCCAAAATTTCACTCATAAATACCTACCTTTTTGTATTTTTCTTAAAACCTAGTAAATCAGTTTTAGAAAAATTTTATTCACAATAATATTTAATGTTTTTAGCACTTTATTTGTTTAATATAATTACAACAAATATATACTCAAAATTATACATAATTATTTAATGTATTATGTAATAAAAAAATGAGCCAACAATTTTATATTGTGGTTTCAATGTTTTACCTCTGAAATCTAAACAAGACTCAAATCATTAACAAGTCGTTAATGATTGTTCTTAAGGAAGCAAACAGCGCATGTTTTAAACATGGTGCCATAAAAAGCGTTGTTGAGCTTGTCTTGTTCATCATCTAAGGTCATAGATGATTCATATGGACAAGAACTACATGTTACATTGGTTAAAGGGGTACTGGTTTGTTTAAAGAAGAGAGTGGCGGTTTGCTTATCTTTAGTCAAAGATAATAAATCCTTGTTTCATTGTTCTCTTTGTTCTGTTGTCATATGAAGACCTTATCTTTATTATTTACTTTATTATATTCAATTAGTTAATTAACTAATTGAATATTTTTAATTTATAGAAATTTATTATTGATCAGTTTTATCTCTGTTGCAGTTAATGTGAACAGCTTGCAGGTTTAAGATACCATCTCCACCACCATTAGACTTGGCAATGATTTGATCAAAGTTTCATGCTCCGGGGTTGTTTCTTTGGCTTTCAATACTTTCATGAGCTCCATACAAGATTGTCTTAGAACAAATATCACACAAACGATGTTCAATTATCTTACAGTCTTCTTTTTCACAATTACAATAAGGAGCACTCTCTCATATTGTTTCTATTTCTTCGTTGTATTTTATTTCCGCCATTTTAGTTCTCTCTTTTCATTTTTAAGTGATTTATATATTCTATCAAGTTTGTGTGTAAATACTTATTGGAATTATAATGTTGTAAATTTTCTTCAAATTGCAATAATGTATAATCGTTTTTGTCATCTTTAACTATTTCTTTAAGATGTAATAATATTTTTTGTAATATTTCTGGCTTATGATCATATTTATCTTTGTAAATATTATTATTATTAATATGTTTTGTAAGTTTTTGTTCAAGTGTTTTTTTGTCTAGTTTATAATCGTGGTGTTTCTCAAATATTGCTAATAAACACAATTCCATTTGTGGGTTAAAAAATATTCAAGTATCTCCTTGTTCCTTTATTTTATCTTTCAACTTTTGCAACATACCTTCTCTTATTTCATCTTTATCAAAAAAATAAAACGCTCTGCAACAATCACGTTCAATCTTCTTTTTTATATTTGCTAAATTAATTGTTCCGTAAATCACTTGAGAGTGTTCTTTGCAGACTGGTTGCCTTGTTTGATATAAATTAGTTTTCAAAAAGTTAAGAAATCATTTGTCCGTTTCTCCTTCGCAAATAACGGAAGTTTTTAAGGTTTTACCGCTATTTTTTACCATCAAAAGCCTTGATTGAATAATCTATATAAGGGTCATATCCATATTTACCTTCAAGATATTTTTTATAATACTTATCATCATTTCTAGCGCCAATATCCTTTAAAGATATAATGTTGGAAAAGTAAGATTCATTGATTGCACAAAAGTAAATTTGATCTCTTCTAAAATTTTCTTTATTTAAAGTAGGCATATCGTGCGAAGTATAAATTAATTGTGATTCTTTGTTCATTTCCTTTGAATTAAACAACTTGATAATATACTTTAATAATTTTGTGTGCAATGCAGAATCTAATTCATCAATTATAAAAGATTCTTTATTTATCAGTCCTTTAATAAAGTAGGTCATCAAATGTAATAACTTCATAGTTCCTTTTGATTCTTCAAAAAAAGGGATTCTAAAAACACTCCCAAAACTTGATTTTTTTACAGATCATATCTTAATATTATTGGGGTTAAATGGGTCTTCATAAAATTCTAAATCATGAATATTTATGTCTAAATCTATAAAAATTTTTATAAAGATCTCCTTTTTATTTTTTATAAAATTAATATCTCCAAAATCCAACTCCGGCACTCCGTTTGTGTGTTTGATAGTTATATCTTCAGACGAATCAAGATAATTAATTTTCTTAAATTCTCTAATAACTATGGCTATATCTTCATTGTTTAAAATAGAGTTTATGAATTGTAACATTGATGATTCCTTTGCTTTATTTTCAATTTTTATATTACTTTCAAGAATTTCCTTGCAAAACTCAACATTATCTTTATTCTTTTTAAAAATTAGATCATTTTTTTTAAAAAGAGATTCAAATGTGATTGCATTGTTATAATGCAAAACATATCGGTATACAGATTTATCTATTGAAGTAAACTCAATTTCCCATTTAATATCTTTTAAAACGTTCTTTTCATTTTTTAGAAAATGAAGAATCATTCCATTTACTTTATCGCTTCCAAGCGCAATGTTTTTTAAAAATGAAATAGACTCAATAAAGGATGTCTTTCCACCTCCATTAGGTCCATAAATAGAAATGATTGGCAAAATATCATTATCTAATAGTAAATAACTCTCAGTATCAAAACTTTCAGAAATTTTCTTCGCCTTAAAGTTAATTGTTTCTTTTTCTTGAAAACACTTAAAGTTTTCTATAGAGTATTTTAAAATCATGTGACTTCCTTTTTTATCTGACTCAATTCCAATTATATACTCAAATTTTAAAAAATGAGATTATTTCTCAATTACAATTAAAATTAATTATTGACAAAATAAAACCCAAATTAGTTTAGGGTTTTATAGTATATTTAATTATCGGCTTTTTCTTGGTTGCATGAAACATGAACGGCATGTCTATTTGATCTTATATTTTTGCCGTTCTTGCTAGTTGCTTTTTTATGATCAATATTTCATCTATAATAACTAGTTTGTTGTCCAATGACGCTTTCATGAGAACCATAGAGAATGTGGTCAGTACATAATCCACATTCTTTATGATTGTTTTCGTAACAATCACCTGCTTCGCAATTGCATTCGTCCGCATCATCTCATGCTTGCTCTGCATCATTGTGATATAAACCTCTTGGCATATTTCCTCCTTTAAATTAAATTTATATTTAATTTATGAATCAATTATAAATACTTTTTTGCTTTTTGTAGTGTTATTTGTATTAACGCTTATGTGTTCCTGAGGTCATATAAGGTATATAATTTTAGTACACATGAAATACATAGAAATCGAACCTAATACTACACTCAAGGATTATGCTGATATGTCTAAATCAGAAATAGATAAGCACATTGATAATTTAATTGAACAAAGATATATTTGTTCTTTTGACTTATGCAAAACCCCTATGATTATTGCTGCCTTTGGTTTTAATTATAAAAAAATATGTTATTTTAGAGCTAAAAATAATCATGAACCTGATTGTAAATGAATAATTAAATCAAAAGCGAAAGCAAAAATAAATGTTGGTTCTTGAAAAGAGAGTGAATCTATGGAAAGAGCATTACTTTCATTGCTAACACGTAAAGATGCAACTGGTGTAGATGATATTAAGGTTAATAATGGTAACCCTAATAAGAGAGTGGGTTATAAAACTAAGGAAGAATCAACTTATATTGGTAAGAAAATATCAAGCGTTAAAACCCTTCCTAAAGACTATGAAAATTTAGAAAAAAATACAAAATACAAATTTCTAAAAAAAGTTAGTATTACAAAATATAAAACACCTCAAGATAAAACAATTTTTTACATCGACAATGTTTTTGAAAATCAAAAAAATATCTCTAGAAATAAAAGAGTCATGCTATTATCCATTTAAGGAGTTAAAAGATTATTTTGGAGATTCCTATTCCAAGATCATTTCTGTAGAGATAGCTTTGGTTTTTATATTTGAAGGAATAGAGAGTTATCTTAAAATTGGCAAAGAAGGTGGCAAGATTTGCTTGTGAAAAAATAAATCTTGTATTTTAAAACTATAATCAATAAAATAAATTGTAGTTTTAATGCTTAACACAAGTTTTTAAATGTATTATATTAATATGGAAATAAATAGAAATGAACTTATAGCTAAATATTATGCATTATTTGATTTAGAACAACAAGATAAAGAAGATATGACGATAACAAAATTCAACAAATTAATAGGTGTTAATTTTGAAAATTTTATTAAAGAAAAAGAAAAAGAAATAACTGAAAATATAACATTATTTGAAAATATTAAATTATCTTATTTTCAAGAAAGAATAAAATCAATAATATTTATTTTAGAAATGAAAAATATCAAAAGTATCATAAAAGATGATTTTCATTTATTTGAATGTTTTGGTGAATTAAAAAACAGTTTATTCTTTTTTTATGAAGGACAATTAGAGTTTTTGCAAAAAAATTATAAAGATTATGTTTCAGTTGTGGGATCTAGAAAAACTAATAAAAATATGGAATCATGAGTTGAAAAGAATGTTCCTAAAAATAAAATAATTGTTTCAGGATTAGCAAAAGGAGCTGACACTATTGCTCATAATAATGCAATAAAAAATAATCAAAAAATAATAATTTTCCCAGGAGTTGATATAACTAATAAAATTAATGCTCAACAAGAGAAAATCATTAATTATGCAAGGGAACAAGGAACTATTTTGTATAGTTTGCCGCCCTTTGATAAAGGTAATTATTATAAGGGTTATTTTATTGAAAGAAATAAATGAATGGCCCAAATATCTTTTGAAACATATGTTTTATTTTTTGAAAATAAATCAGGAACTTTATCTCAAATGTATGAAGTTTCAAAAAAATTAACAAACAATACAATTAAATTGCCGAGTGAAGTTTATAAAAATAATTTAGAATTTATGAAAAAAAGTTCTTGAACAGAAAAAATATTGAAACACTTAGTAGAGGTTGATTAATGGGTGACATTCCCTTAACACAAGCTTGCGCATGATATAAATTTAAAGATGGAGAAGAAAATAAAAACTATCATTTATTAAAGCTTCAAAATAATAAAACGGAATACGCAAGGATTATTAAGAACGAAATTCCTGAATTATATGAAGATTTTATTAGTAGAATTAAAAAAATAATTAATAAATATACACCTGAAAAGCATAATATAATTGTTTTCTTTCCGCCTTCAAAACACCAAGATGCTTTGTCTGAAACTTGCAATGAGAGGTCGAGTCATAAAAATAATACAATTTTATCTTTTGAAAAAGATATTATAGAAATTGATAAAAATATTATTTTTTATTATACATGTGCAATAGATTATTACACTCGTAACGGAGACAAAACACGTCCTTCAATTGATGAAGTTAAGTCATTCGAATCAATTAGCAAGATGCCAGATCAAAATAAAATAAATATTTTTGTATTTATTGATGATGTTATTGTTTTGGGTAATACAGCAAATTTTTGCTTTAAAAGTACTTTGAAATACTTGACAATAAAAATTCCTTATAAAAAATTCATTATTGCTTTAGCTAGAAAATTAGGAAATGTTGATTTTAAAGAAAAAGATGGTGACCTTTATAAAATAAACCTTGAAATTTAAGAATAATATTTTATTTAGTGTGTTGATTTAAAGTTAAATACTTAATATTCTTGATTTTCTTACTCTTTAATTAATGTTATAATTAAATAAATACACCAAGGAGTAATGAATATATGGAAAAAACATTTTTAATGATTAAACCAAATGCTGTTAAAAGGCATTTGATTGGTAAGGTAATTACTAAAATTGAGGAAAAAGGAATTGATATCCTTTCAATAAAGTATCTTGATGTAACTGATGAGCAATCTAAAAATCATTATGATGTGCATGAAGGAAAACCCTTTTATCCTTCTTTAATTGAAAACCTTCAATCAGGACCTGTCGTAGCACTTGCTCTAAAAGGAAATGAAGCAGTTGCAATTATTAGAACCTTAGCGGGAGCAACAGATCCTACTAAAGCTAATCCAGGGACCATTCGTGGCGATTATTCAAATGATATGTTAAATAACATTGTTCATACTAGCGATTCAGTAGAAAGAGCCTTGTATGAGCTTTCTATTTACTTTACTAAAGAAGAATTGGGGTAATTTAAGATCTTGTAATTCCTAAAATTAAATAACAAATAATAGTTCATTATAAACTAATTAATATCAATAAATACGATGATAAAACCGATCGTTAAATTTTCTTGCAAAATTATAATATTATTAAAATTGAGATTTTTTCTCAATTTTAATGTATGATAATGTATATAGATAAAAGAAAAGGATAAAAGAAATAATGAAAAAATTAGAAATGAACGGTATAAAACAAGAAAATAAATTGTTTGAAAATAATAACACAGGAGACAAGAGGTTTTGTTTTTTTAAAAAAACAACAATAGGAACAGTTAATAATTATCCTAAAGAATACATAGAAAATATAAATGAAATTAATAGAAGGGTTGATAAATTAGAAGTGATTTTTCAAGAAAAAAATGAAAGCGTTAAAAGTTTGGAACATAACTTGGATTTAGACGATTTTTCTAAGATTTATTTATTGAGTAAAGATGATTTAGCAAAGATTATAGAAGATAATAAAGTTTTTGAAAACATTATAGATTCGCAAGAAGAAAGAGACAGAAGATTTATAATAAAAAATTTAGAGTTTTTAAAAGAATCTAACCACGAAGAAAAAACGGCTTTAGTTTGAATGTATTTTTCCCGATTATCAAGCAATTTAGACAATTTTAATATTTTTTTAAATCATCAAATGATTGACAATATAAGATTTAAATATCCGTTAATTAAAGATAATATTTTATTTTTTCAGTCAGCACCTCTTTTTAATAAATTTGGAATTTTTGAACAAGGAACTATTAAAAGTTCTTCATTTGAAAAAGAATACTATGAAAAAAATAATCAGACTCATTTTAAGTTGTCCATTGAAGAAATTTATTCCAAAATACCAGAATTAAAAATATTGTTTAATAAGAACGGAAAATTAACGGGAATTAAGTTTTCATCACTAATTCCCTACATATCAAATTTAGAATTTGCAGGACGATTACTTTTAAAGGAAATTGGATTTACTTTTAAAGATTCAGGAGTGAATAATGAATAAAATAAATACAAATTTATCAGATGAAATATTGGTAAAAATAATAGATTTTTGCAATGCTGAATTATCTTTTTTTGATAAATTATCTTCTTCTAGAAATCCAAATATTTCTGAAGCTAAAAAAGACTTTTCTCAAACTGTGGTAAAGAAATTTATTGATACTTTTTCAAATGATGACCTAGATAAATTAAAAAATAATAAGAATTTTGATTTTCATGAAATATCTATTATTTGTTTTAGTTTAAAAAAAATAATAGATATTTATTATGCAAATAAAAAAAATATACATTTAAGAGAATTTGATTCTATAGATTCCTTTGAATTCATAGAACAATTAAGATTTATATTAAAAAATTATGATGAAGTTGAAGAAAGAACAGCTTATCAAGTTTCTTTTGAGGTAGATGGTGAACTTATTGAATTAGATTTAAGAGATGAAAACAATATTACAACTCTTTCAAAAGAAATTAAACAACAAATGCTCGCTTTTCAAAAAGAAAATAATAAAAATTTTGATTTATTATCTAGAGAATATAGCAAACTAAAGGATGAGTTTAAAGAGCTTAAGCAAGAATTATCAATGAAAGACATAAAAAGATTAAAAGAAGAAATAGTGTCATCTATGATCGCTATTTTCCCTTTTATTTCATATTTAGAAAAAATTAAAAACATCTTTTTAATAAATTCAAAAAATAAAAAAATAAAACTGATAAGCGATAAAATAAATTTTTAATAATTTATGAAATATTAATTGTTATATTTTATAAATTATATCAATTGTTAACCTTTTGTCTTTTGGAGTATAATTTATCAGCAATGCAAGAAATTATATCGTCATCAAACATTTACATGAAGTACAAGAATAAAGACAAGGAATTTACCTTAAAGAACGTTAGTTTTAATGTTTCTAAGGGCGAATTTCATGCTTTTATTGGCGAAAATGGAGCTGGAAAATCAACAACCATTAAAATTATGGCTGGGTTAAACAATGATTTTGACGGTAATTTGTTGATTAATGGGTTAAATGTTAAGACTGATGTTAAAGCTCGTTCAAAACTGTGCTATATTCCTGATAAAACATCTTTTCCCTTGAATATTTCTTCTTATGACTTCTTATATCAATTAGCATTATTAGTTCGTGATGATAAAGAACAAATCAAGATTGAACTTGATGAATGAATCAAAAAACTTAGTTTAGAAAGTGAAATCAAGAGAAATCCGAACAAACTTTCTTCTGGTCAAGTTAAAAAGATCCTTTTAATTAGGGCTGCTTTAGAAAAGTCAGAAATCATTATCCTAGATGAGCCGGCGGCTTTTTTAGACCCAACTTCAAGATTACAATTTTTTGAATTATTAAAAGAGTTAAATAACCAAGGTGTTACTATCTTTATTTCATCTCATATTTTGGATGAAATAAAAAAATATATTGACTCTGTAACTTTTATTAAACAAGGAGAGATTAAATGAAGTGGAAAAATAGAAGGAAAAGATTTAATCAAAAAATACAAGGAAATTATAATTGATAATGAATTCTAAAACTAAAATATCCAAACGAAATAAAAACCCTTTTAATCCACAATTTTCTTCAATTGTTAAATTTAATTTATTCTTATTGAAGAAAAGTATTTCTTTTTGAATATTGTCATTTTTGTTATTGTTTTCTCAACCAATAACATTAGTTTGCTTCTTTGCCCTTAATTTAGACTTATTAGAGTTTTCTTTTATTTTTAGTATTGTTTCTTTGATAGTTTCAATGATTTGATTAATCTTTTTAATTAACAAGTTATTTTCCGAAAACAAAACCAATAGTATTGATGTAATTATGTTTTCGAAACCAATCTCGAAATATGGGTTATTTTTTTCAAGAATGATTATTGTTTTTGGTTTTCTAATCGTGGTAATGTTTGCTCAGTTCTTATTATCATCAATTTTTGTCTTATCTTTTAGTTATGATGCTCAATGAATTATTTATTTACTAATTAGCAATTTGTTAATTAGTCCCTTTGTCTTATCAGGAATAGCTGCCTTATTAGTTTTATTTGCTGTGGCCTTTAAACCCTTATGATTTGGGATGGCTTCAATGTTTGCAGTCTTATTAGTAGGAATTGCCCCAATCTTTTCAAGAACATTACAAAACAATAATTTCGACAATACAATTTTGTACAACAATGATAATTACAATTCTTTTTCAAAATTAACCATCATTGATCAAGAAGGTAATAAAACTTACTTAGTTGACGAAATTAATCCTCAGTCACAAAACAAGGTGGATAAAAATGTGTTGTCAACCTTAAACAATGTCCCTTTTTATCAAAACTTGATGCCTGGAGAATTAGTTTTATCCTTGAATTCATCTTTAATTAACAATTTTAACTTTCATAATAATGAAATTAAAAGCAATTTTTCATTAGTTAAAAATGAATTTATTGATGTTCCGACAACTGAAATTAATCCTGAAAATAATTACTTATTCTCTACTAGGCCAGAAGATATTTCTCCATTAAATATTTCTAGTGTTGAATATGAAAACCTTTTATTGGAAAATATTAACTCAATTGTAAATGAATCTACTGATTTTTTAAACCTAAATGATGAAAAAATGATTGACTTATTATATAATAAAGTTAGTAATTCTATTGATTGAAAATCTGCTTTCTTATCAGAAACTGAATCTTTAACAATTAGAGCATTACTAGGAATAGATATTCAATTTAGTCAATTGTTTTATTATTTCAACAATCAAGACATCTTAGCTTCAAAAGCCCCAAACATCATTCAACAAATAGAATTGCAATTTAACCCAACTCTTGCCAAACTCCTATCTTTCTTATGAACAGGAGATACAGCACAAATGAATGTTTTTGAGCTTAATACTTTTGAAGACATCAATTTAGTTTATCCAAGCGCGAAATCAAGATCTTCAATTGACCTTCCTGACGCCAAAGATATTTCATTTATAAAAAATGATTTAGTAAGATTTTCAGGAACTTCAATTCACTACTTGAACTTGAATAGACAATATCTTCCAACAGATATTACTGCGTTGCAAGGAATTAGTCCAAGTATCACTGACCAAAACAGTTGAAATGCCTTTGTGGACGCTTCGACAGTTACCCTTGGACATGCAATTCAATTTAATTCAACACTAAATGAAGCATTACCGAATATTTTCCAAACAAACTTTAGAGAAAATTCTAATTCAATTGCCAAATATTCTTATTTTATGGAAATTAAGAATACTACATATCTAAACAATGTTTATCTCCCAATAATGTCAATTATTTTTGTCACAATTGGTCTCAACATATTAACTATCTATATCTTCAAAAAGAAAAATTATAAAAATTAAAGGATTTAACTTATGAAAGAAAATAAAAAACCTAACAAAATTCAATTAAAGAAAGTTTTACCAATCTTATCAGGTGCTGGTTTTATGACTGTTTCTGCAGTTTTAGTGGTTGCTTCTACTGGTTTATCTGTTCAAGGACCATCAACTAATACCAACCAAAAATATGTATTTGATAATCAAACATTTAATTCTTCTCAAGAATTATTAGAATACAGTCAAGCTAGTTATTTCAAAGGTAATCAAACTGTTGATAATAGATACCGTTGATCAATTGATGAAAAGGGCGAAAAAGTTTATTTCAATGATCCTAAATTATTAAGAGAACACTTATCTAAACGAATTAATACTTCTACAGCTCTTTCTTCTTCAAGTTTTACAGAAGATTTATCTGGAATTGGTGAAATAAATGACAATGATTTTTCAAAATTATATTTTAATCAAAGTGCAGACCAATTAAAAACAGAAATATATCGTGGAAAAAATAATTCAATTCACGCAAGTGCAGAAGCTGCTAAAGATTCTTACTTATCAATTCATGATGCTTACTACTTTAACAATATTTATTTTAAAAATATCGAAGACTTAAGATTATATTTGACTACTAACTATTATGTGAATGGTGGTGATGGAGTTGGTGCTGCTAATACAAATCAAAACATTGGTATTATTGGTCCTGATGGCATAGTTTCTTCTGCAATGAATGTAAAAGACTTATTTGAACCAGGTACAGAGCAAACTAAAAAAGACTTTATGAACAATATAAACAATCAAGCCAAAAAATATCTTGAATTTAAAGACAAAGACGGTAAATATTTTTATGCTAATCAAGAAGATTTAAGTAATCCAAGTGCAGATTTAATAAATGCCTTTAGCAATCCTTCATATACAAAGTTATACTCAAACCAAGGTAAAAGTACTTTTGTAATTGATTTAGATCGTGAAGATCCAAATACTCTTTCCGGACCTTATTATGTAAAAAGCAATGACGATATATTAAAAATAAAAGACCCTGATAATTGAGATAAAATTGAGAGTGGTGATAATTCATTGGTTGAACGGCAAAACAGTGATATGATTGCCAATTTAATGAATATGATTTTAATTGAAGATGAATCTATTGATCAAAACACACCTTTAAATATCAAGTATTTAAATACAAAGTACATTAAACCACTTTTGAATACTCTAGAATCAAAGCATAAAAATATTTACAATAAGTGAATCGCCTTTAATGCTGAAATTCAAAAAGGACAAAAATATAACTCTTTTTATAACTTACCTCTTTCTTTCATGTTTATTCTAGAAAATTTAATTGAAGAAAGTGCAGGCGAGGATGTTATTAATGAATTAAAGAAAACATTCACAACTATTACAAAATATTTAGATTATGTTATATCGTTGTTATTTCCTGCAGAGTTACTAAAAACAACAAGTGGAAATTCAGCTGGTGATAAAACATTATCTTTAACAGAAATTTTCAATTTTAATAATAACAATGCTGATTGAAATGTTGATATTAGTTATTTTATTGATGAGATAACAAGAAATTTTTCAGAATTTATAAATGCTATCAACGTTTTCTCGCAAGCATCTTTAAATGCTATGTATAATGGTGGATTATTACCATACAGAGAAGATTTTATTAAGCAATTATTAAATATAAAAGGAGAATTAAGTCCTGGTTATTCAAAATTATATAAAAACATTTGAGATATTTTTTCTTCTACAGATATGCAATTTATTAAAGAGAGTATTCCTAACATTAATAATAAAAAATATAATCCTAATGAAACAGACCTCTTGACTGACATTACTATCTCTATCTCAACAACAAATAGTTTATTTTCTAATTCAGCTAAATTTGTTTTTGAAGAAAATATTAAGAGTCTTGAATTATCTGATGAGCACAACTTATTGAAAGATTTTAAATTATCTAATGGCAACCTGAGTTCAATTGGTGAAAAAGTTTTAAATTCAAAAAATACTTTGACTTGAAACAACTATATGCTGATTAAGTTCATTAATAATGCGAATCCAAACCTACTTGAAAAATTTGAAGATTTTAATTCTGACCAATTCCAACTTTTATTAAATTTACAGAATCTAATCAAAGATATATCTTTGGAAAAGTATACTGTTAATTTTGTTATTGAACCAAAGACTGTTGATAATTTTGCAATAATATCAAAATCAACTGCTATGTCTACAAAGTTTTTAAATCATTTTATAGATTTGGGTAAGTGAATTAATAACAAAAATACAGTTGATAATTTAACAAAACAAATTACTAAATTCTCCGAAGCTTTTGAAGTATCTGATATTACAAATAGCAAAGGGATGAAAAAATTATTAAATATTATTGGTGGAGCAAAAAATATGGCTTTATTTGCCAAAGGGATACCTTATGCTCAAGTGGCTCTGGCAGTTTTGGATTTAGCTATTGGAGCGTTTGTGCCTAAAACAACATATAGCTCATATAAGTTCACCCCTAAGTTCTCTCCTGATAATACAACATTTATTTGAAATGGCGGTCAAACAACAACGATGTTCTTTGGATTATTTGAAACATCATCAGTTGATATAAATGATATAAAATTATTGGACCCACAAAGAATAGTTAAGACAAGACCAGCAACTACCCTTTATTTTAATGGAAAACGCTACACTCCAGAAAATATGCCTGTTTTGAAAAAAGATCAATTAAAATGAATTTTAAATCAAGACAATTTTAAAAGTGATAATATCAAAACGGTTTATAGTTTTGATAATATTTCTACAATTGGGGAAGTTGTTGCTACAACATCAAGAAATGATTCAGTTTTTGAAAATTTTGGAACCATAGAAGATTTGTTAATCTTAGAACCAAAAAATCAAAACTACCTTTCATTAGTTCAATATGTTTATAATAAGATTTTTTATTCTAAAGATGGTTCAAATCCTGAATATCATGCGAAAAAATTCGTTTTTGCCAACGGTCATTCGACAATAAATCCTGGTGAAGCAGCTACAATGAACATTAATTATATTATGGATAATATTCAGAGTGTTAAAATAGCTCTTATGCCAAAATTATATAAGAACAAACCAAAGAGTATCGATGGATCTAATGAAGATGACGGCTCAGTTGCGGAATATACAATGCCTTCATTATCTTGAAGTGCTTCAGGAACCATGACTAACAGAACAAATAATGAGTACATCATTTTTGATCCAAATCAAAAATCAGACTTAGGTAAAATTATTACTGATGGTGAAGCCGAAGATAATGTTAGAAAATTATTTTACGCTTCTTTTGATGTTGATGAAAAAACAGTTATTAAAAATGAAGTTAATACCAATAATATGTTTAGCGAATTAAGTTCTTCTATTAATAATAATTACATTTATGAAGCAACATTAAGTAATAATTTAACAAAGTATTTCTTTAATGAATCAGATGCATTTAACTGATTATTAACAGAAGAAAACTTTACCCTTTATAGTTATAAAACGGAAACACCTATTTATGAATATCAAGGTCAAATATTTAATTCAAAAGATGAATTCATTAATTTCATCTTAGAAAATGCAACTCTGGAGGATAAATAATGAAAAATAAAAACAAATTTAAACTAATAGGTTCAGGATTACTCTTTACTTCTTCTATTGTTGCAGCTATTTCTGTAGTTGCTGCTCAAGGTTCGATGGTTTCAATCATTAATCAAGAAGAAAGTGCCCTTAATGCCAACAATAATGGCAACAATGAGTTTAAATATTTATTTAATAACAAGTATTACGACTCATTGGACGACATTACTAATGAATTAGTTAATAATAACAAATATATTAATGATGATTTATATTACGGAGATGCTGGAAATGCAATTTTTGACCATCAAACCAATCAATTAAATATTAATGAACTAAAGAAATTTGATCAAAACAAAATTTCTTCAGCTTATGTCAATGCCTTTGGTGGTTATGAACAAGATTTTAACAAAGCAAAAAAATCTTTTGTTAATGAAGGACTTGTCAAATACAAATATCAAGATACCAAAGGTGTTTTACACTCTTCATACTCTGAAGCACAAAGAGAAATCCTTAAGGGTATCAAGGTTGATGAAACTGTTTTCTATGAAGTTTATGATGAAGAAAAAAATACAACTGTTAAAATAAATCCTTTAAATAAAGATGATATTAATAAAATGAAAGAAATAACTTTAAGAAATGCAAAAGAGCAAGTTAAAGACCCTAATAACAAAAATAATACTTTTGGGATGATGCCTATGCTAAATATTGCAAAAAACAAAGATGATGGCAATTTTGTAGCTCTTTCAGATACCTCATGGTTAAATAATTTATTTACAAAAAATATTTCAGATTTTTATAATGAAATTACTGATGATTTTGCGACAGCTATGACAGAAACTTTTATGGAAAGTGTCTTTAAAGCAACAGTGAAATTAAATTACACTCATGATGATCTTGCATATAATTTAGAAAAAATTTCTGGAACAGAATTTCCTGACTTGACTACAAAGACTGTTAAAGGTAGAGAAAGATTAGACACAATGACTTTTAAAGAGGTAGATTATGCAAATCTTAATAAATTTGATGTTTTTTTAAATAGAAAAACATGAATAAAAGAAAATGGTGTAGAGGGAGTAGTTCAGTATGCAGGCCCTGTCAAACAGGCAGATAATTTAATCTTTACAAATTTCCTTAGAAAAACAGCAAAATTTAAACTTTTTTCTACAGGGGATGATGGACCTTGGACTGTTACAAATACAAACACACAAATATTGCAACCAGGAAGTCACTCTGTAAATGGAAAAAAAGGAAATCAAATAGATTTTGACGTTAATTTTCAATTAGAAAATGAAGCAAAATTTGTAGAATCAATAAAAATAAAATTGATGGATAAATGAAAACCAGAAACTTCAACCAAGCAAATTGAAACCACACTAATTGAGGAACAATTTAAAAACAATATTATTGAATCAATGACAGATACAATGATGTTTAGTGAAATTAATTCTAAATATTTTAATGTTGAATATAATAAATATAGTTCTAATAATGAATTAAAAATGGTTGAAAAACTTAGTTTTATTTTCAGAGATATAAAAAATCAATATGATAATGAGTATAAAGCAATTGATAATAATAAATTTATAATAGATCAGTTTCTATTAACATATAAAAAAATGAATTACTTTTTGACATATAACAAAAGTCCTATTTTTAAAATTAATGATTCTTTTGTGTTTGAAAATTTTGCATTACCAGAAACATTTTTTTACAAACAATATTTAGATAAATTTTATGAAACTTATAATTCAGAAAATTTATCAAATATTTCAAATAATATTTCAGGAGATGGTAAAAATATTTCTAGCAATAACGCTTTTGTAAAAACAAAGATAATGGCAGACAAATTATTTTCTTTTACAGAAACAGAACATCAAGGAACCTTGACTTCTACAAAAGATGAAGTCCCACATAAATATGATAATCTTGTTTATGCTCTTAGTTCTTATAATGATAATTTAAGTGAGTTAAAAACAAAATATTCAAATGTATTGCCTGAAAACATTAAAAATAAATTGATAGATAATGAAAATAATATTTTGGTTTTAACAGATCCTGTTGCTTCAGGAATAAATAGAAAAACATCAGAATTGCATTATGGAGAATACATTTCTTTGGTATATGACTTTAATGAATCTTTATCTAGCACTAGTGATAATAAAAAAATAATTTATAATACGCCAGAACTGGAATCTGTTAAGTTAACAAGTAATAAAATTAATCCAGCTAAAGTTATTATAATTTATGACTTATTTGGCAATGTTATTAATCCTGGAATTCAATTAAGTGATGATTTAGCAATGGAAACAACTTCAGATGCTATGTATGATTCTGAACAAACAATTTTAGATAATATTTATCGTACATTGATTGTTAAAAATGATCCTAATAAAATTTATTATAAAAATGACAATGAAACATATACATTGTTAGATTTTGAAACAAATTTTATATATGAATTAGGTTATAATAATAAAACACACCATTTTTTAACTTATAAAGATGCTTGATTATATCTAAGAGACATAATCAAATTAGAAGCTCAGAGAATAAGTGTTAAGGAGAAATAAAATGAATACTAAAAAACTATTGCCATTAGCATTATTACCGATTGGAATTATTCCATTGATAACTATATCATGTTCAACACAACCAGAAAACATATATACATTTGAAGCGGAAGGTTTAAAAATAGGGTCTGATGGTGAAATAATGGGTTTTGTTTCAAAAAACACACACATTGGACCACTTGAAATTAAAGAAGAATATAATGGTGTTATTATTACGAAAATTGCTCAATCTGCTTTTCGAGGCGAGCAAATAGAAGGTTTAATTTTACCTAAAACATTAGTGAAAATAGCGAGTTGAGCTTTTGAAGGCATAAAATCTCCTGTTGCTAACACAGGAGAAACTTCTGTTCCTTGAGATTTATCACATTTAACAAATCTAGAATACATTGGTAGAGGTGTTTTTGACCGTGGAAGCTATAATGCAAAAAAATTAAATCTTGATCTTAATTTAAGTGGATTAAGCAAATTAAAAGTTATTGATGATAGTGTTTTTTCTGGTTTAGGACTTACTTCTGTTGATTTAAGAGGTTTGATTAATCTTGAAGAGATAAAAGAATGGACTTTTTCTGACAATTTAATTTCAAAAATTTATTGACCTGAAGAAGATAATAAAATTAAATCTATTGGTTCTGCAGCTTTTCTTAGAAACCAACTTACAGAATTAAATTTTGTTTCACTTGATTTGCTAGAAAGTATAGGTTCTAATGCTTTTGCAGGAAATTCCATTACATCTATTCTTTGGAATAACTTTTCCAAAATTAAAACAATTGGAAAGAGCGCCTTTGCCGCTAATGAATTATTTGGAGAATTAGATTTACATGATTTGATAAACTTGGAAAGTGTTGAAGAAGGTGTATTTTCTAAAAATAAAATATCATCAATAATATGACCTATTAATAGTAAAATTTCATCTATAGGTGAGTCTGCCTTTGAATCTAATGCAATTGCTGGGGAATTAAATTTATTAGCTTTAACAAATTTAAAAAGTATTGGAATTAACTCATTTAGATTTAATGATATATCATCAATTCAATGACCAACCCCAAGTCAAATAAACAGCATTGGTTTAGGTGCTTTTGCAGTTAATAACTTTGGTCTAAATATCCCAACTTTCCCAGACGGATTAACAACTGAAACCAATGGCGGAATAACCCCAGAACAAATTTTTACTAACAAAGTAAAAAAGCTTCCTCCAACTAACTAAAACTATTTAGTTTAAGAAATCAAAGAGTAAGTGTTAAGGAGAAATAAAATGAATACTAAAAAATTATTACCATTAGCATTATTACCAATTGGAATAATTCCATTAATTACCATATCATGTAGTTCAAATCAAACAGGTACTTTTGAAGCTGAAGGCCTTGAAATAGATTATAAAGGTGTGGTATATGGGTTTATAGAATCTAAAAACCATGTTGGACCACTAGAAATTAAAGAAGAATATAATGGCGTTACTATTACAGAAATTCATTCTGATGCATTTTCGGATGAAAAGATTAATGGATTAATCTTGCCAAAAACATTAGTAAAAATAGGGAATTGAGCTTTTCAAAATATAGAATCTCCTGTTGCAAACACCGGAGAAGCTCCCTTGCCTTGAGATTTATCACATTTAACAAACCTAGAATATATTGGTAATTCAGCATTTAGTTTTGGAGTTATTAATCCAAAAAAATTAAATCTTGATCTTGATTTAAGTGGATTGAGTAAATTAAAAGCAATTAATAATAGTGCTTTTTCAGGCATAGGACTTACTTCTGTTGATTTAAGAGGTTTGATTAATCTTGAAGAGATAAAAGAATGGACTTTTTCTGACAATTTAATTTCAAAAATTTATTGACCTGAAGAAGATAATAAAATTAAATCTATTGGTTCTGCAGCTTTTCTTAGAAACCAACTTACAGAATTAAATTTTGTTTCACTTGATTTGCTAGAAAGTATAGGTTCTAGTGCTTTTGCTGGAAATTTAATCACATCTATTCTTTGAAATAATTTTTCTAAAATCAAAACAATTGGTGATGGAGCATTTTATGAAAATAAATTATCTGGAGAATTAGATTTACACGACTTAATAAATTTGGAAAAAATTGATAAAAATGTGTTTGCTCATAATCAAATAACATCAATCAAATGACCTATTGATAATAAAGTTACATCTATAGGTGAGGCTGCATTTGAATCTAACACAATTACTGGAGAGTTGAATTTATCAACTTTAATCAATTTAAAAAGTATTGGAATTAACTCATTTAGATTTAATGATATATCATCAATTCAATGACCAACCCCAAGTCAAATAAACAGCATTGGTTTAGGTGCTTTTGCAGTTAATAACTTTGGTCTAAATATCCCAACTTTCCCAGACGGATTAACAACTGAAACCAATGGCGGAATAACCCCAGAACAAATTTTTACTAACAAAGTAAAAAAGCTTCCTCCAACTAACTAAAACTATTTAGTTTAAGAAATCAAAGAGTAAGTGTTAAGGAGAAATAAAATGAATACTAAAAAACTATTACCATTAGCATTATTACCGATTGGAATAATTCCATTAATTACCATATCATGTAGTTCAAATGAAACAACTACTTATTTTGAAGCTGAAGGTCTTGAAATAAGTTCAAAAGGTGTTGTTATGGGTTATGCCGATGAAGGAACTCACCCTGAAAAATTAGAAATTAAAGAAGAATATAATGGAGTTAAGATTACAGAAATTGCTAATGCTGCATTTGCGGATCAACAAATCAACGGACTAACTTTGCCTAAAACATTAGTAAAAATAGGGAGTTGAGCTTTTCAGAATATAGTTTCTCCTGTTGCGAACACAGGAGAAACCTCTGTTCCTTGAGATTTATCGCATTTAACAAACTTGGAATATATTGGTAGTTGAGCATTTGGTTTCGACTTACCAAAATTACTAAATATTGATCTTAATTTAAGTGGATTAAGTAAGTTAAAAGTCATTGAGCAAGGTGCTTTTTCTAGTATAGGACTTACTTCTGTTGATTTAAGAGGTTTAATTAATCTTGAAATTATTTCTGATTATTCTTTTGGACAAAATTCAATTTCAAAAATTTATTGACCTGAAAGAGAAAATAAGATTAAATCTATTGGTACTGCGGCATTCAATACAAACGAACTTACAGAATTGAGCTTTGTTTCTTTGAGTTCGTTAGAAAATATTGGACCAAGTGCTTTTGGGAAAAATTCCATTACATCTATTCTTTGAAATAACTTTTCCAAAATTAAATCAATTGGTAATAGTGCTTTTTATAATAATAAATTATCTGGAGAATTAGATTTACATGATTTGATAAACTTGGAAAGTATTGGAATTGACGCATTCTTACAAAACAATATATCATCAATAGTATGACCAACACCTAGTCAAATAAAAAGCATTGGTTTAGAAGCTTTTGCTCTTAATAATTTTGGAGCAAATATCCCAACTTTCCCAGGTGGATTAACAACTGAAACCAATGGCGGAATAACTCCAGAACAAATTTTTACTAACAAAGTAAAAAAACTTCCTTCAAGTAACTAAACTATTATTTTTTTGAAGTTCAAAGAGTAAGTGTTGAATGATTTATTTTTTTTGTTGTATAATATTTTAAATGATTTTATATATAAACTTATTTTCTAATCAAATAAATTTCGGTAATGAATTTAAAAAAATAATTATTGAATTTGAAGGAAAAACAAACGCTAAATATCAAACATATAAGTTTAGATGAAATAATGATCAAGTTCTGGTAGAAGGAGATGATTTCTTAATGCTTTTACGAACTATCAAGTATATTGATGATTTAGTTGATAAAAATTGTAACATTATTGATGTTAAATTCAATATAGTGATAGATGATAAACCGATTAAAGATAATTTTAATCATGAAGGTATTTTATTAAAAAATAAATTGTTCTGAACAAAAATAAAAGATTCATCAATAATAGCTGAATACAACATAGTTCCAAACGGAATAATATTTAAGATTGATTTTTATTCAGCTCTTCAATATAGTCAGGAAACAACATTGAAAACACAATTTGGCGTTTTGAATGTGAAGGTAGCAAAGTGCCCTTCTAATAACAAAGAATTTCTTATTGTTTATAATGATTTAAATGTAAATGAACGAGTGAATGTTAGAATTCATCATCAATGCCAAACTTCGGAGGTATTTTATTCAATTCATTGTGATTGTAAAATGCAATTAGATTTTTTTATGAAGATGTTGTATAAAGAAAAAAATACTATGTTAATTTATGCAAATGAAGAAGGTAGGGGTTTGGGTTTATTTAACAAAATAAAAGCTTACAAACTTACTAATGACACTGGAATGGATACTTATAATGCAATGAATTCTATAGCTGGTAAATCGGAAAATAGATCATTTGAAATTCCTGGAGATATTTTGTATCAAATGAATATTAATAAAATTAATTTATGAACCAATAATCAATTAAAGGTAGAACCAATAAAATCAAGAAGAATAGATGTAGTAGAAAAACGTATATTGAATAGTGAACTATCTCCAGAAGCGCAAAAATATATGGATGAAAAAAAGAAATATATGGGGCATAAATATGACGATCCTGCTTAATTTATCAAACAATATTTATATTGACATAGACAAAAGCATAGAAAGTTTTGATATAGTTCTATCTCCTTACAAGTTCCTTGAATATAAAAATGGACAGAAATCTGGTCACAAAATAAACTTTGCATCTATATTTGGGGCATCAATATTGATGAATCAATATTTTTGAATATTAAACCTAAGAAGAGATGTTCAACGCCTAGATGAAAAAATAAGCAAAATTATAATTTATCACGGAGAAGATAAAAAAAATTTAGATGTTTATAGTGATATAAAATCAATTGAAATTAAAAATAAATATATAATTGTTCATGATATTGAATACATTAGAATACCCACATATTCTTTCTATGATAAAAATCATTTACATCATGTGGAAAAATATCTTGAAGTGTGACTGTGATTTTTATTAATGAAAGAAACTAGAGGTAATAAACCGTTGGATGAAGTTTTTACAAAAAATACAAAAGTTAAATCATTTTATAAAAAAATAATTGGTAAACCAAGGTTTATAAATGGAGGTAATGAAGGTGCTTTGTATTGGAGTGAAGATTATAGTAAAATTAATAAAATAATTAAAAAGGATTTTAAGCCCTCAAATAATTTGAAAGAAATTTATGACAGAAATAATGTAACTCACTCTCCTGATGATTATATTGAAGAATTTTATAAAGATAGCCGATTGAATGTCAAGATCAAAATTGATGGTGAAGATAAAATTTTCGTTTATAATAATATTGTTTCGCCAGTCAGTGATTTATCGTTCGTACAAATAGCTAGATTGCTAATAAGACAAAGACTTATTGATGTATTTATTGATGATAATAAAGTAATTAACTATGGAAAAATAAAATTTAAAGATTCCCCCTTTTTTGAAACCATTTACAATGATTTTGGAAATTCATTTGTTAAAACTGATAATGATGATTTTAAAAAAGGAATTATTAGGGATGTTTATTTTTTGGTTAGAAATCAACAAAAAGATAATCATAGAATGATTATAAGGTCTAAAAGGTTAGAGGGAGAGGCAGATCTTTTTAATGATAAGAAATATGAGAGATTTTATAACTTCGTTGTTGAAAAATATCGGATAATGCCGATGATTTGTCATGATTTATCAGTTTCGCAAAATATTGACACATATGATGTTGTTTACACATGCGAAAATGTCGATACTATGAATAGACTTATAAAACAAGAAGGTGGTAAGAAGTTTGTTTATGAAATGCATAATAATTTAGTGCACGAGTGCAGCTCTATTATTCCAAATAAAAAATTCATCAAGCATGAAAGAGTTAAGGAACTATCTCCGGAATTGGAATTCATTGATGGAGCAACAAGATGAATAAGAAAATAATAGCGCTTATTGTAACTGCTGGCAATAGAGATATTTCAAAAACAATTTCATCTATTGAAAGTCAAACTAAAAAAGTTGATGAAATAATAATAGCATCAGAAAAAGACTTTGCAAGTGAATATAAAGTTTTGGTAAATCCTTATAAAAAAGGATTGGCTCGTAACACTAATCAATCATTGGTGAGAATCAAGGATTTATATCCTAATGAAAATTTATATATAGCAACTGTTGATGATGATGATTTATGAAAAGAAACCTATATTGAAAAAGCATTTAACTTAATTCAAAAAGGAAATAACTTTGTAACTTGTTGAATGGAAGTTAAAGACAATAACGAAATAATTGATGAATATAAATTTACTCTAAAAGATATGAAAGTTAAGAATTTTATAATCGGTAACATAGGTGTCCAAGGATCTAATAAAGTTTTTAACTTAGATATGTGTTTGGAGTCAGGAATGATGTCAAAACACATTAACTCTTCAACTGATAGGGTGTTGAATATCGCTCTTTTATCACATCCTGAAGTGAAGGTTGCAGTCATAGAAGAATCTTTGGTTATTTATCAAAAAGATTCTTATAGAGAAAGAATATCTAATGATAAGCATAGACTTAATGATTTGCGAAATTTTTACATGCACTTTGATGGATATGTGGATGTAAATGATGTTGAAAAAATCAATGATAGGCATGACAAACTACACAATATTCCAGGAGTGATAACATGAAAATAGTTTTGGCAACAACAATTATGAACGAAGAAAATCACATTAATTTTATTGACAATATAAGGAAATTAAAAAAGTTCAGTAATAATGTTATTTCGATTGCTAATACTAATAAAGAAGTTGAAGCAACACATATCATTAATGAAGTATCTAATATGAAAAATTCAAGACATTCATTATTAAATGAAGTTAAGAAATACAAGGCGGATATGTATTTAATTTTAGACAGTGACATACAGTTACCAGAAAATGAGTTTGTTGATGAATTACTAACATATAAAGAAAGGTATGATTTTATATCTATGTATTATAAGTTGGATCCACCTATACCCGCTTTTTACACATTAGCTTCTTCATTAAATGATTTTCTAAATCACAAGTTAGAAATATATTCTCATTCTCAAAAACCCTTTTTTGATGATTCGGATTTCAACTCCTCTACTTACTCTGCAATTAACTCTAATCAAGTATACAAAGAGTTGAAAGATATATTGAGGGGAAGGTCTTTTTCTAGAGATATAAATGAATTCACTAATGTTGTAAATGAAAATGATTTCACAACTGGTGGAGCCACAGTTTATTTTAATAATGAAGCTTTGAATGGTGAGTTTGAATGAGAATCATATAATGAAGACTCTTTACCCTGATATGATTCTTATAGAACTGCAATGTTAGCCAAAGAATTTAAGTTTGCCAAAATACCAATGTTTGTAAATCATTATCGAGAAAACAAAACAATTCAACTTTCTTGAAAAAGCGTAATCAAATATATAAGTGGTTTAAATCTTTATATGTCAAGAGTTGATGATGAGTGAAATCAAGATGCAATAATCCTTCACACCAAAGAGTTATTTTATTTCATAAAAGGATTATTGAAAAAAATAGATATAATAAATATTACCAAAGACGAATCAAACGTTATTGATAAAATAAAAGAATTTATGAATATAAATATAATAAACAAATTAGAAAAGGAAATTTTAGTATGAAAATAGGGATCATTGGAAAAGGTCATGTAGGAACAGCGATGAGCAAATTATTTGTTGACGCCTACATTTATGATAAAAATTTAAAAATAGGAACATTTGAAGAAGTTAACAAGTCGGACTTGGTTTTTTTATGTGTTCCTACACCAGAGAACAAAGATGGTAGTTGTGACACTTCTATTGTAGAATCTTTGATTGAAAAACTAAAAGTCAAAACAATAGTAATACGTTCAACCATTTACATTGGATTCACAGATGAAATGATTAAAAAATATAATAAAGAAATTATATTTCAACCTGAATATTATGGAGAAACAGTTGATCACCCATATAGTAATTTGAATGGTAGGAGTTGATTGTCTTTTGGAGGTAACACAAAAGGTGTTAATCACGCTATAGAAGCTTATAAAACGATTATAAATTCAAATGTTAAAATCCATATTGGTAATGCAAGAGAAGTTGAGTTTGCTAAATACATGGAAAATTGTTTTTTAGCAACTAAGGTAACTTTTTGCAATGAAATGTATGATATTGCAAACTCATTAAATGTGGATTATAATTCTTCAAGAGAAATATGACTTGCCGATGAAAGAATAGGAAGAAGTCACTCTTTTGTCTTTGAAGAGAAAAGAGGATTTTCAGGAAGTTGTTTACCAAAAGATTTGCATTCCTTAATACAACAATCAAATTCACACACAGATTTAACTCTTTTAAAAGCTGTAAATGAAAAAAATGAAATAATCTATAAGAACAAAAAATAAAATGTTGTTATAATTAAAGAAACTAAGCAAGGAATATATGAGTCATTACATCAAACCGCAAATTTCATCCAACTATTTTACTTGTCCTATTTGTGATGTACCAGCAACTTTTTCTTCAAGAACAGAATTACAATTTTCTGAAACAAAACAAACAGAAACAGGTCCTGTTAAAGTTCTTTATTCTCAATCAAGATGTTTAACTTGTAGTAAAAACATTATTTGAACTTCAGATCATTCAGTTGATCAATTTGGAAACAGATTAAAACTCCTTGAAAGTAGAATTATTTTTCCTCAAGTTTCCGATGCTCCGATGCCTAATAAAGATATTACAGGTAAAAATCTAGAAATGTATAATGAAGCTAGAAGAATATATAAAGAATCACCTAGATCAGCTTCTGCTTTATTAAGAGGAATTTTAGAAAACCTTTTAAAGGATTTATTTGAAATTACTGATGCAAACTTATGATTAATTTTAAATAGACCAGAAGTAAAAATTGGTTTGGGAAGAAACATCTTTAATTATTTAGTTAACTTAAAAAATATTTCATTCGATGTTTTACACTCTACAAGAATGATTTATGACAATGAATCTGAAGATGATGTTATTAAATTATTTAGTGGAATCAATATTGTTTTCAGTAGACTAGTTAGTGAAGAAAATGAAATATTACAATTAACTCAAATAGGTTTAAGAGTAACCGAATAAAACTGATATCAAATATTTAAAAAAGTTATAATAAGAATATAAAGCTTTATTTACCAATGTTGGTTATATGCTTTTACTATAAGGAGAATGATTATTATGAATTCAACAATTAAAAACAATGAAGATTTACTTCAAAGAGGAACTTCTATGAGGAATAGAAACATCCTTGGAATTGTTTTATTCTTTACAATTATTGGTGGTATTGTAAGTATCATTATTTCAATAATAGATTCAATTGCTATTTTAACTACTAATTACAAAGATGAAAACTTAGACAAAGAAAAAAATTTATGAGGAATTTTGTCTTTGATAATTCTTGGGAATATTGGGTGCTTAGTTTTTGCAACTAAAATGATTGACACAGCGACCCTTAACATGGAAGATAAAGAAGAATTAAAAACTGATCAAAATGACATTAAAGAAAAAACTAATGATGATGAACTAAAATTAGATTCAAAATAATAATTTTCTAATTATTTAAATCAATTATCAATATTTACAAATCGTTATTAATGTATAATTTTAATATATTCCCTTAATACTTATGAAGTCATTAATATTGGTTATATGTGATTTAAATTAGGGGCAAATTATGAAATCAAAACTATTACTAATCGGATTAATTAGTACAATTAGTTTTCCCTTAATTCTTGTTTCTTGTCAAAATGAAGTAAAACCCGAAGAACCTAAACCAAAACCTCCAGTTGAACCGCCAATTATATTTCCACCTAGCGATATTACAGAATTTGCTAATGGTGGTGATATTGATTTGGGCATTGAAAATAAAGCAACCTTAAAAGTTGACAAGTTCTTAAGTGTAGTAAAACAATTAAACTTTAATAAATATAGTAATATTTCAAATTTAACAAATAAAGGTTTAACCACATCTCTACAAGCTAACCCTGCTTTTAATCTTCTGAATTTGACAATACTCGAGGGTTCTTCGCAAGCATCTCAAAAACTATTGCTATCTTTAGATGGAACTTATGAAGGTCACAAAATAACAAATGAGCAAATCACTATTTCTAATTTTTACAAATTTACTAGTAGTAATGAAGTTAAAGTGAGTTCTATACCTGAAATTAATAAGTTAAATTTTATTACTGATTTAAAAACTATTAATGATGTTAGTAGTTTTACAATCCAAGATTTCTTTAAATATAATGCAAAACCAATTAGTGTCTCATTTTCAACTAACTTCAATGTATCCAATTGAGATTTAAAAGAAATTGTTGATAATGGATTTATATCTGAAATGAAATTCAATAGTGCTTCTTTTGATAAAAAAGTTCCATGAGTTATTTCTTTAAGTTTTGTTGAGAAGAAATATGATGGAACTAAATGAGTTATAGATTCTACACAAGCAAAAAAACTAACAGGATATAAGGTTGGTTTTGATGTTGAAGGATCTGCTATTCAAGTTTTAGCTGAAACTGTAACCATTAATAATAATGTTGATAAAAACATATATGCTTCTACTATATTTTTAAATTCTCAAAGAAAACTAGCGACTTGAGAAACTTTTATTCAAATTAATCAAGAAATTTCTAATAAATATTTTGGAGCTGTAAATAATATTGGAATAGAAGGGTTAAATCTAAGCCCAAATGATATTAATGGAATTTTGGCAGGAAATTTTAAACTATCTTACTCTAGTGATACAAGTTCAGCAAAGTATAGCGCTTCTACAAGTTCAAAGCAAATAGCTAACTTTAAAAAATCTTCAGAGTTATTTAGTCCTGAAAATTTAGCTTTAATAGAGAATAGAATATTTATTTCACCTGGTGGAATATTTGAAGCAAACATTATTCAAGATCTTAATAAAGTGGAAAACAGCTCAAAATTAAAGAATTTATCTGTTGGAGAAACCATTGAAATTGGACAAAGTGAGTTTACATCTTCATTTGGAATACCACAGCTTAAACCAAACATTTTATTGTTTAAAAATTACTGAATTGACAATCCAACTGATGGACCAAGCGACCAATCTCTTGGTGATTTACATTTTTTGAGCGAAAAAGGTGTTAAGTTTCATTTATTAGGAGAAAAAAATGATCTTATTTCTCGTTTGAGTTATAAAAGAAACGGTTTATTCAATAATTTTTTGATAAAAACACTAAATATTGCCCCCAAACAGAACAATATATCTATTAAAATAACCAAGGAAAACAGTTATAAATTCAAGATTTATTACGATTTACACCTTGAATTAGACTATTATGAAGGTATACAATCAATTACTTCATACTCTGAAATTCAAATTGATTCCAAAGATATTGTTTAATTTATTAATTGAAAAAAATATGACTATTGATTATTTTTTTTAATATATAATATATTTAATTAAATTTTAAAAACAAAAATACGAGAATTTAAGACAAATAGGAGACAAACATGGCTGCAACTGGAATTACAATGAGATGTGACGAATGTAAAATGGAAAATTATATTACTAAAAGAAATAAGAAAAATCAAGTAGAAAAATTAGAAATTCAAAAACATTGTCATAAGTGTAACACTCACACAACTCACAAGGAGAAAAAATAATTATGAATAGAAGTGTTTTAGACGAATTCTTTGTTCAATTTGAGTTAGATGCAATAATTTCTAAATCTTACCAAACTAAATTATGATTCTCAGAAATAATGGTTTCTGAGGGTTGAATAGTTATTGAAAAAACTAAAGCAACATTGTTTGTTGATGGAAGATATTTTGAATATGCTAAAAATAATTCAAGAAACGTTGAAGTTGTTTTATTAGAAGGTGAATCATTTACTAATTTTATTCAATCTAGAAACCTTGGGAAAATCGCTATTGAAAGTGATTATCTAGAAGTTACTCATTACAATAGATTAAAAAATACACTACCTAATGCAATAATCATTAATATTAAAGGTCAAGAATTAAGAATGTTAAAAGATTCTAATGAAGTTTCTAAGATTCAAAAAGCAGTTAATATCTCTTTAGAAGCTTATGATAAATTACAATCATTCGTTACTGAAGGTGTTTCAGAAATTGAACTTGATAATAAATTAAACTACTTAATGAAAAGATTGGGAGCAGATAAAGAATCTTTTGAGTCAATTATTGCTTTTGGTCCAAATTCAGCAATGCCACACCACCACCCAACAAATAGAACTTTAAAAGATGGAGACATTGTTAAAATCGATTTTGGTTGTTACTTTAGAGGTTATTCATCAGATATTACTAGAACTCAAATTTACAAGAAAACTCCTACATCAGTAGTTGATCCTAAACTTACAGAAATTCTAAAAATTGTTGAAGAAGCAGCTAGAAGAGGTCGTGAAGCGGTTAGACCAGGAATATCTTCTAAAGAATTAGATGATATTTGTAGACAATACATTACTGAAATGGGATACGGAAAATACTTTATCCACAGCACAGGACATGGTCTAGGGATAGATGTTCACGAAATTCCAAGTGTTTCAGCTAAAATGCCAATGCTTTTAGAACCAGGAATGGTAATTACAATTGAACCAGGTATTTATATTGAAGGCCTAGGTGGAGCAAGAATTGAAGATGATGTTTTAGTTACAGATTCTGGTCACTTAGTTCTCTCAAGAAAATAAAAGGAGAATTTTATGATTAGTGTTAATGATTTTAAACCAGGAATTACTTTCCAAATGGATGGTAGTTTGTATATCGTGCTTGAAGCATCTCACTCTAAACAAGGAAGAGGTCAAGCTAATGTTAAAGCCAAAGTTAAGGATTTAAGAAGCAACGCAACTGTTGTGAAATCTTTTACAGGTGGAGATAAAGTTAAAAAAGCTCATATCGAAAGAATTGCGATGAACTTTTTGTATAATGACGGAGTTAATTGTGTTTTAATGGACAATGAAACTTTTGAACAAATCGAATTAAGTTCTTCAAAATTAAAATGAGAACTTAATTTCTTAAATGAAGGAGCTGAAGTTAAAGTTCGTAAATTTGAATCTGAAATTTTAGATTTAGAAATTCCTTTAAATGTTGATCTTGAAGTTGCTGAAGCTGCCGATGCAGTTAAAGGTAATACAACAACAAATCCTCAAAAGAAAGTTACTCTTGTAACTGGTTTTGAAATTGAAGTGCCAATGTTTATTAAAGAGGGTGAAATTATCACTGTCGCTACTGAAACTGGGAAATACATAGGAAAAGGTAAAAAGTAAATGGAATACATCAATATTAAAAATAATATTAATCAAACCACTAACATTCACAAAAATGTCTTTTTAGATATAGTTAACTTAATTTCTTCAAAAATTTTAGATGTTAAAGTTGCTGGTGAACCTGAAATCGTTATTGTTAGAAAAGGAAAGAATGTCAAAATATCTTTTGACTTTACTTTAAGTAAAAGCTCTGACCTTTTTGCAACAGTAAATTTAGTTAAAAAGTACGTAAATGAAACAATTGTAGGGTTGTTTGATATAAAACCTTATAATATTTTGATGAATTATCAAGGAAGACATTAAAGTTTTAGTATAATAATTTTATAAACATATCATGGTAGATATGGTGAAGTGGTTAACACTGCGGCTTGTGGTGCCGTTATGCGCGGGTTCGAATCCCGTTATCTACCCCATTTTTTTTTGCTTTTTTTTGCCAAAGCAATGACTTTTTCTTAAATAAATATTATTTGTAAATAAAACATTCTTTTTTGAACATATATCTTTGGAGGAATTAAATATGTTATACAAATTAGGGAAAATCGTTTCAATCGCGAAAAATTATTTTTTGTTTGAATCAAATTACACAGGATTTGTGGTTTACGCACCAGAAATCGAAAGGTTTGAATTAGACAAATTTCAGAAGGTCTTTATGTATCATCACAAAAATGATTACATAGATGCTTATTATGGTTTTAAAGATTTTAAAGAAAGATTGTTTTTCGAAGATCTTTTATCAATACAAGGAATTGGTCCCAAAACTGGAATTGCCATTCTTAATGAGGGATGAAAGACATCATTAGACTTAATTGCTAGTGGTGATTGAGAGAAGTTATCACAAATGCCACATCTTGGCCAAAGATCTGCTAAACAATTAGTCTTTGAGTTTCAAACTAAATACAACACCATTTTAAGTAAAAACCCAGCAAGTAAAAATCAAGGGGACTTAATAGATACTTTAAAAGCACTAGGCTTTACTAAAACACAGATATCACTGGCAATAAATAATATTGATGCAAATGCACCAATTGAAGAAATGGTTGAAGATGCCATTAAAGTAATTTCAAATGAACAACACAAAAAAATCACTCAGACCGCATAGTTTCAATGGTTTTATTGGTCAAAAAAAACTTGTTCAAACATTAAAAGTTATTATTAAATCTTCAGAAGAACAAAAAAGCTATCCGGACCACATGTTATTTTATGGGGCTCCCGGATTAGGTAAAACAACATTAGCAGAAATAATAGCGATTTATTCTAATCGTAATATTGTTTTTGTTCAAGGTTCTTTATTAGTTGTTCGTTCAGACATTCTTGCAATCTTCGCAAATGTTAGTGAAGGAGATATTATTTTCATAGATGAAATACATAGTATTAATAAAAATCTGGAAGAATTAATATATTCAGCACTTGAAGATAGTGTTATTGATATTTCCATCGGACCTGAGGGAGACAAAAAGATTGTTAGGATGAAGATTCAACCCTTCACACTAATAGGTGCTACCACTAATATATCTAAGATTAGTCAGCCAATTAAAGATCGCTTTGGTATTTTGTCTAAATTAGAAAAATACAAAGAAGCAGAATTATCTCAAATAATTATTAATTCATCTAAATTATTAAAGTGTTCAATCACTAAGGAACAATCATCAAAAATTGCTAGTTATTCAAATGGAACTCCAAGAATAGCTAATAGATTGTTGAAGAGAATCATTGATTTTGCATATTTTTATAATGAAGGTGTTATTACTGATAAAATAATTACTAAAACATTCAGTTATTTATCACTTTTTAAACACGGATTGAATGCATTGCATATTGAATATTTAAATATTTTATCAGATGTTTTTAATATGAAAGCAACTTCTTTAGATGCTATTGCTAGTATTTTGAATGAGTCAAAAGAAGTGATTATTAACGATATTGAATCATCGCTATTATCTTTGAAATTAATCTCAAAAACATCAAGGGGGAGAAAGATGACTCAAGATGGTTATAAATATTTGCTAACTTACAATATCAATACCCCTAAAATCAAATAAATTATTAACTTTTTAGTATAATTTATATTATGTTTACCAAGCTTAAGAAAATTTTCAAATTATCTAATTGAAAAAGATGAACTATTTCATCTATTTCTTTGGTTTCTATGACCCTTGCAATTGCCTTGGGTTCTGTATACTCTGTTAGTAATAATAAACCAACAAGCAGTTATAGCTCAGGAGCAGAAATTGTTCTTAAAATTACTGATCTTGATGATGAACCAGAAGTAATCAAAAGACAAGTTGAGCAAAGATTAAGACTTACACTTCCTGAAGATTCAAGTTATGCTGTTACTTTGAATTCAAAAGACTTCTTAACAATCACTGGAACAAACGTTAATACAAACGAACAAATGAATTTTTTCAAATCATTTATCACTAAAAAACAAGAAACAACAGTAACATCACAAGTTATGGGTTCAAATGGAAAACCAAAAGTATTAGATTTTGATTTTAGTAATGCAACTATGAGTAATGGAAATGTAACTTTAGACTTATTCGGTCCTTCATATGCAAGTGAAGGAATTCTGGTTTGAAGAAATTTAACAGAACTAATGACAATGGCGTCTGCTGAATATAATGATGAATGAACTTCAGAAGCAGTTCAAAGAGATCCTTATAAATTTTTATTCATTAATGGAGTAACTGAAGATGTTGAAAATGGAGCCAAAGCAATTTTAAAAACAAAAGCTTATGGTGGATTTGAAGCAACAGATTATTTAGTATCTAAAAATGCTTCTCCTGAAGATGGAAAATTCGTTGATTCATTGGCTTTAGATTTCGCATTTGCTCCAAAAATTTCTCTTGAACAAAAAGAAAAAATTTTCTATAATCTTGATTTTTCTGTTTCTCCATATTCACTTAATGTACAAACATTTAACTTCATGAGTCCTAAACTTGGAAATAATGCTTCTGATTTTTTAGTTATTGCGTCTATTGTTGCATTCTCATTTATTGCTATCTTCCTAATTGTTAATTATGGATTATTAGGAGCATTATCAACAATATGTGCTGCCTTCTTGATATTCCTTGGTTTATTGATGATTACAGTGTTTAGAGGTGAGTATTCAGCAGAAGCAATTGCAGCGTTGATGGTTGCTGTAGGAATTGGATTAGATTTCAACATTGTTTTCTTTGAAAGATTTAAGAAAGAACTTAAAGCTGGCAATGGATTGCAAAAATCTCTTAAAAAAGCTGATAAATTAACATTGAATTCTTCAATCACTAAAGCGCTTGCACTATTAATAACTTCTACTATAATTTATATAGTCGGTTCATTATATTTAGGAACATTCTCTTCATTGATCTTGATTATGTCAATCTTTATGTCAGTTATTATGTTTGGAATGACTAGAATTTTAGCGAATTTAATTTTAGGAACCAAAGTATTTGATGATAAAAAACATCTTTTTGGAATTTATAAAAAGAGATTTAAGACAAAATCAGAAGTTGCAAAAGTAGAAGTGACTAACCAAGAAGAATTGTCTATATTAGATGAAACTCATGCATTGGATTTATCGAGTATATCTGATTCTAGAAAAGTAACTCTTGTTAAAAAAACATCAGGTTTAGTTCTAGGAGTCACAGCTATTATTGGTGCAACATTATTTACAACATTTGGTTTCATAGGTTCTAGTTGATTGAATGGTTTTAACCCAGGAGGAGCTATTGCAAACCCGACGGTGTTAAAATCTACTAATTCAATGAGTTCTACTGAAGCTAAAAAATATGTAGATATTCTAGTGACGGATTTAGGAATTCAAAATCATGAAGTAACAATCAAGCTTGTTGATAAAGAAACTGATTCATATTTAGTTGAAGTTACAACAAACCAAACCATTGATGATCAAAAAATCTTGGAATTACGGAGCAAAGGACTGCACTTAATAAATTACAAAATTCTTTCAGGTGATGCAAATAAATCAATTGCAAATGTGATGTATATCGCTTTAGCGGTATTAATCATAATGACAATCTTTGTTTTGATTAAATCTGATTGAGCTTATGCGTTAACAATGTTCTTAACACTATTAATTTCAATTGTTCTATTTATTGTTTTATTCACTTTCCAAATATTGACATTTAATACATTCTTTATTTTTGGACTAACAGCAGCTATCTTAATTGCTGTATCTAACAATCTATCAATCTTATTAAGAATCAAGGAAAAGTTAAAGAATAAAAAAACTGAAGAGTTAACAAAAGTGGAACTAACAAAGATTTCTAATGGAGTTGTTAGAGATTCATTCAAAAGAATGATTATCTCTAATGGTATATTGATGAGCATCTTATTGATATTCACATTATTACCTGGAGGACAAAGCATCTTATTCACAATACCTCTGATGATATTTATATTAATGTCGCTAGTTGTATCGATGGTAATGGCTCCTTACTTCTTCAATATCTTCAAAGCTTTCAAAAGCCGTAGAAAAAGAGAAAAAATACTTAATAACTATTGAGAAACACAAAATATTCAAGAACAAATATTCTTAGGTATTAACGATATTAAATAAAACAAATGTTTATTTGATAAAATTAATTACATATAGGGATTAATTGTTTTAAATGAAAACCCCATGTGGGTTTTTATTTTTTGAAAGGAATATATGATACAGAGACCGAAAGGGACAAAAGATATATATGGACATGATCAAAAAATCTATTCATTAATTTTTTCTTCCTTTGAAGCATTGGCAAAATCATATAACTTCCAAAAAATAACAACTCCCATCTTTGAATCACTTTCTTTATTTAAAGATACGTCAGGAGAAACGAGTGATATCGTAGTTAAAGAGCTATACTCCTTCAAAGATTTGTCAAATAGGGAATTAGCACTAAGACCAGAAGGAACAGCTCCTGTAGCTCGTGCACTTGTAGAAAACAAACTTCTAATTAATAAGAGATTCAATAAACTATTTTATATTGGACCAATGTTCAGATATGAAAAACCCCAAAAAGGAAGAATGAGACAATTTTATCAAATTGGTACAGAACTCGTTGGTGACAATAGTATTTATTCAATTATTGAAATTATCGATCTTGGTCAACGTTTTTTAAAGCAATTAAAAATTGAAGATTGAGTTTTAAAAATTAATAATATTGGAACCAAAGAAGAAAGAGAAATCTTCACTAAAGAGCTATCGGTTTATTTTTCTGAAAATCAAGCCGACCTTTCTCCACTATCGGTTTCAAGAATACACACCAATCCACTTAGGATATTAGATGATAAAGTAGATTCACAAAAATCAGTTGTGTTAAATGCACCTAAAATTAATGATTTCCTTGCTTCTGAATCAAGAAAATCATTTGATGAATTATTATCTCTTTTAAAATCATTTGGAATTTCATATGAAGTTGATCCTGTTTTGGTTAGAGGATTGGATTATTATACTAATGTTGTTTTTGAATTTGAATCTCACTCAAAAACTTTAGGTACTAAATCAACAATTATTGGTGGAGGTTGTTATGACAACTTAATTCAAAATTCTGGACAAGATATTGTTGGAGTTGGTTTCGGACTTGGTGTTGAAAGACTGTTTGAAATTTTAAAAGATAATTCAACAATTACAGATGATAAAGTTGATGTTTATTTTATGATTAATAATGAGAAAGAATTTGAAGTAATGTTCCCAATGATTTGTGAATTGAGAAATCAAAATATTGTGGTTGATTTTAATAAAAAATTCACTAAGCAGAAAAAGGTTTTTGCAGAAGCTACATTATTCGAAAGTGCTCAGATTGTTTATTATGAATTATTCTCGAATCCAGACAACAAACTAATAACAATTAAAAACACTATTAAAAATGCTAAAATTGAAGTAGAACAACAGCAAGTGGTAAAAAACATTTTAGAAGGAATTGCAAATGAAAAAAACAAATAACATAGATGTATTACAATTAAAAGAAAACGACCAAGTAACCCTTTATGGTTGAGTTTCCAACATTAGAAAGATGGGTCAAATTTCTTTTGTTGATTTTAGAGATAGAACTGGTTTTGTACAACTAGTTTTCCCGGATAAAATCGACTTTACAAAAGAGTCTGTTTTAAAAGTCGAAGGAATTTTGGTAACTCGTAAATCACCTAATCCTAATATGCCAACAGGTAACTATGAAATTAATGTTACTAATTATGAAATCTTAAGTAAATCAGATGAGTTACCTTTTGAAATTAAAGATGATTTAAATGCTAAGGAAGATACTAGATTAAAGCATCGTTACTTAGATTTAAGAAGACCTAAAATGTATGATAATTTATTATTGAGACATAAGGTTTTAAGAGCTGCAAGAAACTTTTTTGATGACAATGGATTTATTGAAATCGAAACACCAATTTTATCTAAATCAACTCCAGAAGGAGCAAGAGATTATTTGGTACCAACAAGAACAGATGGAAAATTTTTCGCCTTGCCACAATCACCACAAATATATAAACAACTTTTAATGATTTCAGGATTTGAAAGATACTTCCAAGTAGCAAGAGCTTTCCGTGATGAAGATATGAGAAAAGATCGTCAACCAGAATTTACTCAACTTGATGTGGAAATGTCTTTTATCGATGAAGAAGAATTATTTTCAGTAATGGAAAATCTTTGAATTGCAATCATGGATGTTATTGGTTATAAATTAAAACCTAAATTCGAAAGAATGTCATTCCAACATGCAATGAATACTTATGGTTGTGATAAACCAGACTTAAGGTTTGATTTAAAACTTTTAGATGTTTCGGATATCTTCAAAAATGTTAAGTCAGAAATCTTCCAAAAAGCATCAATCAAAATGCTTAACTTTGAACAGTCACTATCTTCAAAAGAAATTAAAGTTCTTGAAGAAATTGCTTTAAAAAATAAAGCAGAAAAAATCATCGCCATTAAAATTGCTGATGGGAAATTTAATGAGAATAATTTAAACACTATTATTACTAACGAATTGAATGAAGTTATTAAGAAATTTAAAATTACTAATTCAACGTTAATATTTGTAGCTGATCAATTAGAAAATGTTAATCAATCATTAGGTGCTATTAGAACCAAAGCAAATGAACTATTTAATTATGCAAATGAAGATGAATATAAATTCGTTTGAATTGTTGATTGACCACTATTCGAAGAGATTGATGGAAGAATATCTTCAATGCATCACCCATTTACCCATCCAACAACTGAAACTTTAAAGTATTTAGATAAAGAACCACTTAAAGTAAATGCAAGAGCGTATGACTTAGTTTTAAATGGTTATGAACTATCTTCAGGATCAATCAGAATCAATGATCGTGAATTACAAACTCAAATCTTTAAATCTTTACAATTAACAGAAGAGCAAATATCTTCACAATTCGGATTCTTTTTAGAAGCCTTTAAATATGGAGCACCACCACATGGAGGGATTTCTTTCGGTGTTGACCGAATCTTAATGATTTTATCAAAATCAAAATCAATTAGAGATGTTATCGCCTTCCCTAAAAATGCCAATGGAATTGATGTAATGTCAGAATCTCCATCTAAAGTAACTGATGAACAATTAGCAGATTATAAGATACAACAAAAAAAATAACCTTATCTTTAATAGGATTATTTACAACGATTTAATTGTTGTCTTTAATAACGCTTTCACAAATATAGTTTATAAGTTTGTCAGTACGTTTTTGAATATCTTTAAATCCTCATGATGTTTTTCTAGAAATATCAATATCAGGATATTTAGGATTGTTATATAAAGGTGATGTGTTTGTTTTATACCCTTCTTGTTTTTTTGAAAAAATAATATTGCCTACAGAGGAGTTCTTCTCTTTGTTTAGTATAAAATAATTACCAAATTGTTCTAAATTTCTTTCTTTGTTTTTTCTAAATTCTTCCATATTATATTCTGAATTTTGTATCATTTCTTCTTCTCAAAGGTCAGAGTTTTTAGGTAATATATGTTCAATAGAAGGAGATTTATAATCAATATATTGTCCAGAATTTAATCAATCACTCATTTCTCATTCTGTTAATATAAGAAGTCATGTAATTGATTTGTGTGCATCACTATTATTTATAATAGATGACCTAAATTCTTCATCACTATTTAATCCGTCAGCAATATATTTTTTTAATTTCTCTCCTATTGTTTGAAGTGTAATTTTTAAATCATTCAAAAAATCTTGTCTTACTAAATATATAGATTTTAAAATCATCCTTCTAAAACCAGAATCACCACGCCTTGTAATAACTCAGTTTTTAGTTATTGCTTTCATAATTGTTAGGTAAATTCTTTTAATATCTTTTTGAGTTGCTTCAGGAAGACGGACGTTGACATCATATTTATCTTGTCTTTTAAAAAATTCAAACATCAAATATGTTAATCCGGCAAATAGATTTAATTTACTTTCTTCATTACAAAGGATGATTATTTTTTCCACACCCAATCAAGAAACTATTTTTTTTCTATTTTCTTTAGAAATATCATAGAAAATTTTTGCATAATCTTTAATTTCATTTAATAATTTTTTATATTCTTTTATTGTCTTTATTTCTTCATTCATATCAATATTAAATATATTTTCAACCACTTTTTTGAATTCAGTTAATTGAATTTGTCTATTGTCCTGGAACTCAGTACCTATATTATATTGGATTAAGCTTTTGTAAAATTTACCAGTCAATTTACCTTCTCCCAATTCATCTGTAATAGATGAGTGAAAAATAAGAGTTATTTGATCTTCATCGTGTTTTACAAGTAATTCATCGGAACAAAGATTAAAAATAAAGTTTTTTATTAAATCTTCAGAACTTAATTCCTTGCCTTTTGAATTTAAGTTTTCAAAAATTTCCATTTCTTTCTTATTTGAAATTTTATCTGTTTTAAAAAATATGTTAGCAATTTCAAATTTATATAAAAATGTGTTCATTAATTGATTTAATTCTTCAAAATTAAATTGTTTATTTTGAATTAATTCTTTAAATTTCAAATAATTTTCATAAAAATTATTCTTCTTCTTTATATCTTTTAAATCACCTTTTAAAATTTTTATAAATGCTTCATTTAAGTCTGTTTGACCTCCAGGATTATAGAAGTATTCTTCAATTTTTTCTTTTGAATTTATTTTTAATATTTTTGATAAAGTTTTATAATCAATAATATTGCCTATTTCTTCTTCTAATATAATGTCCCTAATTGCACAAAAAAATAAAAAAGAACTAGTCAATCTTTGTTGACCATCAATTATTTTGACTATATTTTTTTTACCCGGACCTGAACCACTTATATTTTTTCCGGCAATTATTCCAAAATAGTGAGAAGAATCATCTTCCATTCTGTTCACAATATCTTCAAATAATGTCTCAATATGCCCAACTTCTCATGAATAACCTCTTTGGTAAATTGGAATAATAATTACTTTACCTTCCATATCAAGTCACTCTATTAATAAAGCTTTGTCAATGGTTATATCTGAATCTTTCTCGTCTATCTTTTTAGTTAATTTATTCATATTTATTCTCCCATATTATTTTCAAAATACTTTTTAGCATTTTATCATTCAGCAATTCTTTTTCAAATTTACCAGTTTCTTCATCAATATCTTTTTTTACTATACATTTAGTCCTGCAAGAAAGGTTGTATTTTTCAATAGTTTCTAGCCCTAAAAAATTCATTAATTTTATTATTATTGTGTCTCTATAAACATTTATTTTTTCATTGTTTGACTGTACCAATATAATTCCTCTGATATATTCATAAAAATCACTTTCATTCATATTTTCAAAAACTTTAACTAGTTTATCATCTTTTTTTATGAAAAGACCTAAGCCCACTCAACAATCTATATTTTGTCTAAATGTTGCATCACTTCCAAAACTCTTGACTTCTACTCCGTTGTGCGTTATTGAGAAATCTTCTCTCCTGATTTTTAATATTTCTTGTTTGCCTATGTTCAAAAATAATAATCTATAATTTTCAACATATTTATGCGGGTTTGTCCCTATCTTTGAAAATTTATTTCCTATTTTTTTCATCTCACACCTCCATTACAAATTTGAATATCGCTTCCAAAACATTAACAACAATTGAATTTCCTGCTTGGCTATAATATTTTTCCTTTGAAAATTTATATAAATCATTTTTTGTATTTTCAAAATCTTTATCTGTAAAGCCCATAATTTTATAAGCTTCTCTAGGAGTAATAAATCTTTCTTTTAAATAATCTTCCTTATAAAAGTTAGTTGTAACAAAACCAACATTAGGATTTCTGTCCTGCTTTTTAGTTAAAGTTCTAAAGTAAGTCAAATTAGGATCTAACAAATCTTTGTTGTCTTGGACCATTTTTACTCTAGATGGGGTATCTTTCATTAAGCAAGAATAAGCTTCGTCTTCATGTTTATCAAGAGATAAAAAAGATTTGTTTAAAACTTTATTAACTTCTTTTTTTGGTTTTTCATAAATAAAATTATCTTCCATATCTTTTAAGTGTTTTTTATACCTTGTTTTAATATCTTCAAAATCATTGATATTTAATTTATTTATATTGAAAGAAATCGCAAAAACTCTTCTTCTGCTTTGCGGAATTCCATAATGTCTTGCATCCAAAATTTCTGTGACTGTTTTATAACCTTTTGAATCAAGATAATTTACTCATTCTTCATAATCTTTTTTATGATTTTGTGAAAGCATATTGGGTACATTTTCCAACAACAAAAATTCAGGAAGTTCTTCAGGAGTGTATGATTCTAAAATATTAGACACTTTTCAAAGTAGTCCTGAACGATTTTCAGCACCTTTAGCCATACCGGTTCCGCGCCCCATATTTGCTATTGATAAATCTTGACAAGGAAAAGAATAAGTTAATAAATTAATGTTATTTCTGATTTTTATCTTATCAAAATCTAAAATACTACCAATATTTTTATTTCTAATCATTGCAACCGCTAATCTTTGAGCAAGTTCTAATTCTTTATTAATAACTTTATTTATATCAGTTTCTTTTTCACCATTTTTTGAAAAAGAATATTGAGAAAGGAATGTGGATAAGTCTTCAACCGAAACAATCCCCCCCCCCCTATTTAAAAGAGTATTTAAGGACTTTTGTTTTACAGGACCATGGTGAATGGCATCATAAGCTATAATTGCGTAAATTTCTCATTCCGAGGTAGCCACAATCTCAAATTTACTTTCATCAAAAGCGTTCTTAAAGGCTTTGTGCTGCGAACCTATCCCGGAGAATGTTTCGAACACATTTAATTTTTTATTTATACTTGGTTTGTTTTCCGAATCAATATATTTTTGTTTCATAGTACTTAATATAATAAACTGATTTAGTAGATTGCTGAAGAAATAACAGTAAAAATCAGGTATTTTGCATTAAGTAAAAAATTTATTTTCCAAAAACTATAGTTAAATACCTTATATATTTATAGGAAATTCCTCTTATATTATGATAAAATTATTTTAGATATTTAAATCATTAAATAAAAAAATGAAAAAAATACGCACTATTACGGATTCAATTGGGTGTGTCTTATGAAGATGAGATGCTAGTTGTTTTGAAGTACTAGGAAGAAAATAACAAACTAAAAGGAAAATATTATGTCAGAAGACAAACAAAAAGAAACTGCTCTTGAACAAACAAGTTTAAGTGCTTCTGAAACAGGTGAAATTGTTTCAACAAAAAAACTATTGGAAGCTGGAACATATTTCGGTCATAGAAAATCTCAATGAAACCCAAAAATGGCTCCATACATCCATACACAAAAAATGAATACTCATATTATTGATGTTTCAAAAACACAAAAATCATTAGAATTAGCTTATAAATTAATTTTTAAAGCTGCTCAAAAAGGTGCTAGCTTTATCTTTGTTGGTACAAAAAGACAAGCAAAAGAAGTTATTAAAGAACAAGCCCTAAGAACAAATTCAGCTTATGTAAGTGAAAGATGATTAGGTGGAACTCTAACTAATAATAAAACAATCTTTTCTCGTGTTAGAGCAATGGAAGATTTAGAAAAACTTGAAGAAAAAAACTTTGAAGGTTACACTAAAAAAGAAGGAATTCTAAAGAAAAAAGAACTTGATAAATTACAAAAAAACTTACAAGGTATTAGAAATATGAATTCTGCTCCTCAATTCATGATTATTGCGGATCCAATGGATGATTTAATTGCTATTAAAGAATCAAGAAAAAGAAACATTAAAGTTATTGGAATTATTGATACTGACTGTGATCCAGAATTAGTAGATTTAGGAATTCCAGCAAATGATGATTCAGTAAAATCATTAAACTTAATTATTACTATTTTGGCAGATGCTATTGTTGAAGCTAAAAATGGAACAGTTAAATTTGCTTACCAACCAGATGATAAAATTGTATTACCAGTAGATGCTAATAAAGAAAGACGTCAATTTACTAGAAATCCAAATAGAAGTTTTGATGGTCCAAGAAAACCATGAGAAAATAGAGAAAGACCAGAAGGATGAGTACCGAGAGAAAGACCAGAAGGTTGAGTACCAAGAGAAAGACCAGAAGGATGAACACCAAGACCTCTTTATGCAAATAAAGATAAGCCTGCTACAAATCCTGAGTCAAAAGCTAAAAAAGAAGGAGAAGTTTAATGTCTGGAAATCCAATTAAAGAATTAAGAGAATTAACAGGAAGTGGTTTTATTGATTGTAAGAAAGCTTTAGATGCTACTAACGGAGATATCAAAGAAGCTATCAAGTGATTACAAGAAAATGGAATTGCTAAAGCTGTTAAAAAATCAGGAAGAATTGCTGCTGAAGGTTTAGTATCAACTCTTGTTAATGATAAATTCGGTGTAATATACGAAGTAAACTCAGAAACAGATTTTGTTTCTAAGAATGATAAATTTGTTGCTCTAGTTAATGAAATCGGAAGCATTTTAATAGCTAATGATTTTAAAACTGACGAAGAAGCAGCAAAATTAACAAACTCTAAAGGACAAACAATTGAAGAACTTGCTACATTAGCAACATCAACAATTGGTGAAAAAATTTCTTTCAGAAGAGCTGTTAAATTTGCTAAAGAAGATGGAATCTTCATTGGTAACTATACTCACTCTGATGGACAAAAAGCTGCTTTATTTGTAGCTAAAGGTGCAAACGACGAAGCTCTTAAAGGTATCGCAATGCACATTACTGCTATGAATCCAGAATTCTTGAATGAATCATCAGTTCCTGCTGAAAGAGTAAGTAAATTAAAAGCTGAATTTGCTGACTCTCCAGCGTTACAAGGTAAACCAGAAGCTATTAAAGAAAACATCCTAAAAGGTATGCTAAGAAAATCATTATCTGAAGACACATTGACTGAACAAGAATATGTTGTTGAAGGTGGAAAAACAATAGCTAAATACTTAGGTGAAAAAAATGCAACTGAAGTAGCTATGGTTCGTTTTGAAGTTGGTGAAGGAATCGATAAAGAATCTGTTGATTTCGCAGCTGAAGTTAAAGCTCAAATGTCTAAATAACATTTAATAAAAAAATTATAAATTAAAACCTTTCTTAACAAAAGGTTTTTTTGTATTTAAACAAAGAAAGGTTATAATTGATATTAATGAAATATATTTTGAGAAAAAATGAAACAAGCTAAAAAAATATTATTAACAATGGGTTATTACCAATTGGGATAATACTATTAACGATCGTTTCATGTTCCGCTCAAGCAGATGAAACTTTTGTATCAGAAGGATTCACAATTACCGTTGATGGAACAATTAGTGGTCCTATTGATAAACCAACTGCGCCTTCTGATTTAGTAATTAAATCAGAATATACAAATATACATTATCGATCCAATAATCATGAAAGTAAATAGAATTGCTGGATAAGATACTAATGGTTCTAAAAATGTCAATTCTTGAATTAGTAAAATAATTCTTTAGAAATATCTAAATAAAATAAAACACCATTATTGAAATGGTGTTTTCGTTTGCCTTAATATTTTTATTTAATTAATCTCTTATCTTGATAGTGTTTTCATATTTAATTTAATAATTATAATAATATTGTAGAACAAGTATTTATCTCTTTTGTAAAAGTTGATCTTCTGAATCTTTATTAATTATAGAAGCTGGACCATTTATTTCAAAGTTATTAATTTGATTGTATAGTTTGGAAATAGTTTATATTATTACAAGTTGTATTTTTCACGATATTTTTCAGGACCAATTTTGAATTGATGCATATTTTCAGAAGGTACTATATGGACTTTAAAAGTATTCATCCCTTTTTCTTTATCTCAAAATGTAAAAACTAATTTGTCTGAGTTAATATAAATCATTGTAACTCCAATATACATTATCGATCCAATAGTCATGAAAGTAAATAGAATTGCTGGGTAAGATACTAATGGTCCTAAAAATGGTGCTAACTTATCATCTATTCCATTGACAGAAGGAATTCCTAGGTAGAATCAATTTGATCTTCAACTTCTATCAGGAAGAGTTGAAAGTGCCAAGTTAACTCCGAATAAAATAATTGTAAATGATGCCATAGCAAGAATTGTATAAGTCATTTCACTTTTATAAAATACTGGTTTTAAAGCTGCCAATAAGTAAATGCTTATTAAAACTGATGAACCATGAATTGTAAAGTAATCTCAAAATATATAATTATCAATTCCTATTTCGGCTCCACCAAACTCTGTTCAGTACTCTGAATTGCTTAAGTCAGGAATTAATAATCCCATAATTCCTCCACCAATTGCAAAGACACTGAAGTATTTCACTCAATGAAGTTTTCTAAATGCAAGTGATACTGATATTAGAAGAATGAACAATCTACAAAAATGAAAAGGAATTAGTTCTCATGAGTTGGGATAACCTCCAATGGTTAAAATGGTTACTCTAAATATTGATAAAACGATAATGAATATTCCAAAACTTTGAGCAGCAATTGTGATAGATTTGGTATTATTTTGAAAACCTTTACGTACTTGATCTTTAAATATAAAAAGAAAAAAAGAACTTGCTATGATGATTGCGTAGATTAAATAAACCATTCACATCGATCTTTCAAAACTAATTCTACTACCTTGTCAAGATAAAAAATTAAACCCAAATACTCCACTTGGTACACGAGAAGGTATGATTGAGTTAAAGTTAGTTATATTGTTCATCATATTTTTTTAATAATATCATATTTTTTAATAAAATATATAACACAAATAGTAAATATTAATACAATTATTTTATATTAAGATAAAATAATAAATATATACATATAGTTATAAGGTTTTATTTATAACGATAGAAAGTTGAAGAACGATGAAAAATAATGAAAAAAACATGAAGGATATTGTAAATCATTTAAAAAATTCAGGATTTGTATTTCAAAGCTCTGAAATTTATGGAGGACTTTCTAATACTTGGGATTATGGTCCTTTAGGAATTGCGATAATTAATAAAATTAAAGCATCTTGATGAAAAAACTTTGTTAATTTAGAAATCAATAATGTTGGACTTGATTCAAAGATTTTACTTAATCCAAAAATTTGAGAAGCTAGCGGACATATTTCTAATTTCTCTGATCCTTTAATTGAAAATAAAGTTAATCAAAAAAGATATCGTGCAGATCACATTTATGAAGAAATATCAAAAAAGAATGCCAATGGAATGAGTAATGAACTTTTAGAAATGTTTTTAAAAGAAAATGTTAAAGAGTATGATGGAGATAAAACTGATTGAACAGGTATCAAGCAATTCAACTTAATGTTTGAAACTTCACAAGGAGTTATTGATGGTTCAAAAAGTTCTATTTACTTAAGACCTGAAACGGCTCAAGGAATTTTTGTTAACTTCAATAACATTCAAAGATCTTTAAGATTAAAGCTTCCTTTCGGAGTTGGACAAATAGGAAAGTCATTTAGAAACGAAGTAACCCCTGGTAACTTTATTTTTAGAACTAGGGAATTTGAGCAAATGGAATTAGAGTTTTTTACTTTTGAAGAAAGAAGTGAAGAAGATTATAATTACTATGTTAAAAAATCATTTGATTTTATTAAATCTCTAGGAATTAAAAAAGAATCATTGATGATTAGAGTTCATGAAAAAGATGAACTTGCTCATTATTCAAAGGGGACAAGTGACATTGAATTCCTTTACCCTTTTGGTTGGGGAGAAGTTATGGGTATTTCTAATCGTCAAGATTTTGATTTATCATCACACAATAAAAGTTCAAATACTGAATTAAAATATTTGGTTCCAGAAACAAACAAATTTATTATTCCCACAGTTATAGAACCCTCTGTTGGTGTTGATAGATTGCTATTAGCAGTTTTAGTGGATTCTTATGAAGTTGAAACTTTAGAAAGTGACGAACGTATCATTTTAAAATTAGACAAAGACCTTGCTCCATACAAAGTAGCCATCTTGCCCTTGGTAAAGAAATTATCACCACAAGCAAAAGAAATTTATTTAGACCTTGTTCAAAATGATATTTCAACATCATTTGATGAAACCGGTTCAATAGGTAAAAGATATAGACGTCAAGATTCTATTGGTACATACTACTCAATAACATTTGACTATGATTCTTTAGAAGATAAAAAGGTCACTGTTAGAAATAGAGATACTATGGAGCAAGAAAGAATTCTAATTAAAGATATTCAAAAATATATAAGTAAAAAATAAAGGGGCTAGTTTGAGTTCATCAACAATTAATGAAATATTGCAGAAATCGGACATCGTTGAAGTTGCTGGAGAATTTATTAATCTTTCCAAAATTGGAAAAAACTATAAAGGTATTTGTACAGTTCATAACGATACATCTCCTTCGTTATCCGTTTCTCAAGAAAAACAATTTTTCAAATGTTTTTCTTGTGGAGTTTCAGGAAATGTAATTACGTTTTTAGAAAAATTCCAAGGTATGTCAAAAAAAGAAGCTGTTGTTTTTCTTGCTAAAAAATATGAAATTGATTACAAAAACTTTGAGTATGTTGAAAGCTCAAGATACAACGATACTCAAAAAGAAATGATTAAAGTTTTTAGTGATATAACACAAAAGTTTTCTTATGACTTGACGTTTAAAGAAAACATTAATGCTCTTCAATTTTTAAAAGATCGTAATCTAGATGCAAAAATTCAAAACATGTTTTCAATTGGTTATGCTAAACCCAAGAATGTTGAAGGATATAAAGAGTTTCTGATTAAGAAAAATAACAATGTTTCTACAATGATGAATGCGTCATTAATTAATGAGAATGAAAACCAAACAATATCTGATAGAATTATTTTCCCAATTAAAAATGATTTTGGAGATGTGGTGGGTCTCTCTTCAAGATCTTTAAATAAAGATGAGAAGGTATATAAATATATAAACTCTGGAGATTCAATAGTATTTAATAAGTCAGCAATTATTTATAACTTCTGAAGAGCAAAAGAAACAGGAAAAGAAATTTACTTGGTTGAGGGATTTATGGATGTTATCGCTTTTGCTAGAGTTAGCCTTGATAATGCTGTTGCTTTAATGGGGACATCTATTTCAGAAATTCATACATCTAAATTAAAAAATCATTCTGTAGTTCTTTTCTTTGATAGTGACCAAGCTGGACTTAAAGCAACCATTAAATCTATCTTCCTTTTAATGAAGGCAAATATTGATGTTGATGTTATTAAAAATGATTCTCCACATGATCCTGATGAATATCTTAATAAAAATGGAGAAGAAAAATTCTTGTATTTGTTAAATCAAAGAATGGCTGGGATTGAATTTATTTATCAATATTTAATTAATTCAGTTGATATAAATAATCCAAATAACATCAAACCTTTTTTGACAAAGTTTAACAACTACTTAAATTTATGTAACTCAATGGTTAAGTCGCAATATTCTAATAAAATTTCTCAATTATTGAATATTGAACTGGATGAAATTAATAATATTTTACAACCAGGAGCTCCAAAAGTAGCACCTAGAAAAATAATTGCTAAAAATATTGTTACAAATGAACCAAAAACAACTAAAATTAGAGGTACTTACATATTTATTAGTATTAATAGATTATTGTTGGGAATGTTGAAGAACCCTAAACTTATAGACATTTTTTTATCTCGAGACATATTTTTGGGAACTTCAAAATACATGGAGTTAGCAAAATATATTATCATGAAAAAAAATGAAAAAGATTACATCGTAAATGATGAGTTAGAAAAAGAACTAAAGGAAATCGAGAAAACGAAAAATCCACCCAATACTGAAGAAGAGTTCATTGAAACAATTAATAATTTAGAAAAAGATAAATTAGACATGAAATTAATTCAAAACAAAACAAAACTAGAAAAAACAGTTGAGAACAATCCCGATGACAGTTTTATTTCAAAAATAATACAAAGTTCAATCAAGGTAAAAACCAAAAAACAAAGGAAATAAATTATGGCGTTATTTAAAAAAAGAAGTAGTGTAAAGTTAGAGAAAACACTCTCTAAATCAAATTCAATTATTAGAAAAAAAAGAATTGAAGAAAATTTTGTAAAGGAAGAAGAAGTTCCATTTGACACAATGGAGTTACAAGTCAAAGCTAAAGTTGAAGTTAAACCTGATATTGAACCTAAAGTTGAATTAGAATCAAAACCAAAACCTAAGCCAACACCAAAAGCAAAAGTTGAACCTAAAGCAAAAGTTGAATTAGAACCAAAACCTAAGCCAACACCAAAAGCAAAAGTTGAACCTAAAGCAAAAGTTGAATTAGAACCAAAACCTAAGCCAACACCAAAACCAAAAGTTGAATTAGAACCAAAACCTAAAGCCGAAGCTAAAGAAAAAGTTTCTTCTAAACCAAAGGTTAAAAAAGAAGAATCAACTATTTCGAATCCTAAATTTGATTTCATTGTTAATCTACTTGAAGTTGAGTTAAAAAAACAAACTAAAAAAGATGCTTCAAACAAACATATATCACAAGAAAAAGTTTTCAAATTCCTTGAAAAGAAAAAATTAGAAATTGATGATAATGATCTGGATGATTTAATTTTGCATTTAATGAATACAAATATTATCTCTACTGAAGCAGATATGTCAGATATGTTACCAGCTCAAATGAGTGATTTAACTGACGAAGAACCATCTTCGGATGATGTTGATGATTTGGAATTAAAAGATTTTGATGAGTTAGATGATGATTTGGAATTAAAAGATTATGATGAAACAGATGAATTAGATATTGAAGATAATATTAAACATGTAAGAGTATCTGATAAAAATATGAAAAATAAACTATCTGAAACAAGTGATATTGTTAAATGATATATGCGTTGAATTGGTAAATATGGTCAATTACTTACAGCTGAAGAAGAAATCGATCTTGCTAAGCGTATTGAAAAAGGTGGACGTGATGGTAAGAAAGCTAAGGAAATCTTAATTAGAAGAAATCTAAGACTTGTTATTAATAACGCTAAGAAATATAAAAATAGAGGTCTTTCTTTTATTGATTTGATTTCTGAAGGTAATGCCGGAATTATTAAGGCTGTTTCAAAATATGATTGAAGAAAAGGATTTAAGTTTTCTACTTATGCTACATGATGAATTAGACAAGCGATCACAAGGGCTGTAGCTGATCAAGCTAGAACCATTAGAGTTCCTGTTCACATGGTAGAAACAATTAATAAAATAATTAAAATTAAAAGAGAACTACAACAAGAACTAAATGAAACTCCAACAGATCAACAAATAGCTGAAAGATATGGAGAAGATTTTACTGCTGAAAAAGTGCAATATATTCGTCGTATAAATATAGACCCTATTTCACTAGATAAACCAATTGGAAAAGAAGATGATTCATCATTTAGTGATTTCATAAAAGATAATAATGTTATTTCTCCAGTTGATTTTGCAGCTCAAGAAGAATTATCTGCAATTTTAGAAGAAATGATTAATTCTCACTTAGATGACTTTGAAAAAGAAATCATTCAAAAAAGATATGGGATTGGTATAGATGAAAATGGCGAAAGAATTAAATCTCATACATTGGACGAAATCGCTTTACAACTTGGATATACAAGAGAGAAAGTTCGTCAAATTGAAACTAAAGTTTTGAGAAAATTAAAACATCCCCAAAGAAGAAAAAAACTAAAAGACTTTTACCAAAATGAAAATTAATAACCAAAACGAACTAATTAAATTATTTGAAACAGAATTCCCACTTACTTCTCAAGAACCTTGAGATTTTGGAGGTTTTTCTTTTTTTGCTGAAAAAGAAAAACAATTAAAGATTCTTATTACACTAGATGTGGACAAAAAAACCATTTTAAAGGCTATTAGAGAAAATGTTTCGATAATTGTTTCCCATCATCCATTTTGTTTTGCTCCCAGTAAATTAGAGGCTATTGAATTAGATGCTTCCAAAGAGATGCTGTTTAGTTTACTTGACAAACATAACATAACAACTTATTCGCTACACACAGCATTTGATTCTCACATAAAGGGGACAGATCATTTTTTATTGAAAAGATTAAACCTATTAAATAAAGTTATTAAGCGTTATAGATTTAATAGTGTTGTGGAATATTCGAATTCTTTTGGATCACTTGTAGATTTAATTAAAACAAATATTAAGTTGGATTTTGTTATTTCTAATTGAACTAATCCAATTGATGAAAAAATTAATAATATATATTTCGCTCCAGGTACTGGTGATGTTTATGATTTTATCAATAATAACAAAACAGATAATTGTGATTTATTAATAACATCAGATATTAAATGAAATGAACAAATAGTTTTGCAAAACTTAGGAATAAACTTTATAATAGTTTCTCACCAAATAGAAGAAGTGTTCATTGAAGGTATCGATGAATTTCTAAAAGATAAATTAGATGATGAAGTAGAAATCATTTTAGATTATAAGAAGAATTACCTGAAAATTTACTAGTTAATTCACCACTTAACTTAAACAAACCAACAATTATATATATTTCATATATAATTAAAAAATGGATTTAATTAACTGATTCCCTGGCCATATGGCAAAGGCGTTTAACGACATACAAGATAAGCAAGATATTGTTGATTGTTTTATTGTTCTTTTGGATGGTAGAGTTCCTCTGTCTTCATACAATGATGAGTTTGATAAAATTGGTCCGAGAAAACCAAGATTGTTTGTTTTTACGAAAAGTGATTATACAAATGTTGATAAATTAAATCAAATACTGCCCAGATTTAATAATGATTATGATATGTCGGTTGTTGTTAATTTAAAGAAAACACAATCAAGAAAAAAAATCTTAAATAAGCTTGAACAAGTATTGGTTAAAAAAAGAGAAAAAGATGCCAAGAAAGGTTTATTAAAACCAAGGCTAAGATGTTTTGTTGTTGGGATGCCGAACGTCGGAAAATCAACGATGATTAACTTATTAGCTCAAGCCAAGAAAACAAAGGTTGCCAACTTTGCTGGAACAACAAGATCTTTACAGTGAATTGCAGCTGGAGACATTCAACTTCTAGATACTCCAGGAATTTTAATGCCAAAGTTAATCAATCAAAAAGATGCTTTAAAACTTGTAGCCACTGGAGCGATCAAAGCTGAAGTAGTTAGTGATTTAGATTTCTATTATGCAATAAGTAAAACTATGCAGAAATATGCTCCTGAAAAATTTCAAGAAATTGGAATTGAATATCAAGAAGATAAAGTTGGCAAATATAACGAGCTAGTTAAGTTTACTAAGAAGAGAAATCTGCTTATTAAAAATGGTGAACCAGATGTTAATAAGGGTCTAAAAATAATTAGGCAACAAATCTTGAATTTTACAAATATCATTTGAGATTAATAAGAGGAATAATATAAAAGTGTTTAATCTTTAAAGTAAAGATTAAACAACGTTGGGAAAATTATGGAAAACAAATCTATAGAATTATGAGAAAAAACATATGGTAAAGAAGAATACTCTTTTGATTTTGCCAATAAATTAATTATTAAAAATCAATATAAAACAGAATCACCTTTTGCTTGAGATACAGAACTTTATAATCAAAATGAAGAAAAAATGTTTATTGCTAATTTAGAAACAATTAAAATTAGAGATAGTCAATCAATGTTCGAGATAGATAGTAACAAGTACATCATCACTAAAAATCCTGACTATAGTTATTCTATTTTATCAACATCAAAAATTAGTGATGAAAATTGTCCTATAAATTTCGATTTATTTTTAAACAATAAAATTAACACTTACCAAGAAAAAGAATATAGCTTCATTATTATTTCTGTCAAGAAAATGCAACCAGATATTTTAAATGTTTTTGGAAATTATTTAGTAGAGTACTTAAAGATATTCAAAGAACTTGTTTCATTTGACATTAGTAATGAAAATTTTTCAAGAACTGAATTAAAATTTCAATTCCTACTTTCGGATACTTTCACAATAAAAAAAACTTTAGAAGTTGGTATGACAATTTCATCACTAATGCCGTTAATAGTGCATAGACTATCAGCCTTAAGCCCACAACTATGAAGTAGTGAATCAGAAAGTTGAGAGTACTTTAATATTTTTATTTCTTCAGCTAAAACCGATGAAAATATTTTTCATTTAAAAAATATGGAAATATTAGGAATGTTGGTATCTTTTGAAAACTTTATATTTGTTGATGAAGATGTTAAGGAAAAACTTATTAAAGAAGGAATTTTTAATAATAATTTTTCTAAAGCTAAAAACTCAGGAACTGAAGGAGTTTATAAATATAAATTCTCAAGAAATGATATATTCCAATATAATGAATTAGTTTTTTCTAAAAAGAATTAGTTCTTTTTAAATTGGTTAAGGATTATTCCGCCAGCTACAGCAACATTTAATGACTCATATTTAATTGGTATATAGATTTTTTCATCTACTAACATTTCCACAGGGAATTCAATACCAGTTGCTTCATTACCTAAAACAATAATATTCTTTTCACTCTTTTCTACTTTGTCAAATTCTTTAGAATCTTTACTTAATAAAGCTCCGTAAATAACGTAACCCTCATTTTTTCTATCTTTAATTCAAGAAGCCGAATCCTCTACATTAAAACAGTTAGTTGTAAAAACTGCACCTTGAGCAGATCTTAGTACTTTGGAGTTATATAAATCAACACCTTCAAAAACAATATCATCATATCCAAATGCTTTAGCGGTTCTAATTAAAGTTCCTAGGTTTCCCGGATCATTAATTTTATTTAAAAATAAAATATTTGATCCAAGTGGTTTTGGTTTAATCATTTTACAAATTGCAAGAATATTTTGAGGAGTAGTTGTAGTAGAGAGTTTTTTGATTTCACTTTCACGGCAATACAAAGTATCTTCAAAGTCAAAAAACTTTTCTGTTGAAATTATTGTTTCAACAATATTCGCTTTCAAAGCTTCTTCAACAAGATGCTTACCTTCAATAATATAAATACCTTTTTCATGACGGTATTTTTTTTGCATTAATTTTTTGTATTCAACAATTTCATTCTTTGTTAAATAATCTCGATGCATTTCAATTAAAAATTCTTTATTACTCATTGTCATCCTCCAATAAATAATTTTTACCTTTTTGGACTTCAAACAATGATAAGTCTTGAAAATCATTTTGTCTTAATATTTCATAGGCCACTAAGTTAACGCTATTTGCTAAATTTAAACTACGACATTTTTCAGCCATTGGAATACGAAAACATTTATCAACATTCTCTTTCAATATCTCTTTAGGAATTCCTGTAGATTCTCTACCAAACATTACTCAAACATCTTGAGGAGTTTTGTAATCATGTTCAGCATAGTTTTTTAATCCATATCTGGAAATATAGAAAATGTTTTTATCTCCATGTATTTTATTGAACTCATCATAGTTCTCATAAACATGATATTCAATATCCTCAATAGAACGTCCGGCAGCTGCGCGTTTAATTAACGGGTGGAATAAATCAAAAGATAATGGTTTGATGATGTGCAAAATAGCATTCGTTGCATAGCAAGTTCTAATTATGTTTCCTGTGTTAGGAGGTATCTCTGGTTGGTATAAAATAATGTTTATCATAAAATTAATTATATATGGTTATGATTCATTTTATTCTTTATAATTATTATACGTTAATTTATTAAAGGAGAGTGATGAACATGTCAAAAAAAGAAAGATATTTATTTGCAATAGATTTAGATGGAACTGTATTATCGGATTCCCTTAATAATGAAATTCACCCAAGAACTATTGAAGGTATTAAAATGGCAAGAGAACAGGGACACATCGTTTCAATTGTTACAGGTAGACCATGAGTCTCTACAAAAGAGATATATGAAAAATTAGAATTAGATACTATTGTTGGAAATATAAATGGTGCTCACATTCATAATCCTTGTGATCCTTTTTTTATTGATTACATTAGATATGTTAATTTAAACGAAATGCTTTACATTGTTGGAGATGAGTACTTGAAAAAAATTACAAAGAACTTTGCAATAGAAGGACCGGGATGAGTCCAATTACAACATAGAAATCCAGAACTAGAACAAATATTTGGATTCAACAAACTTCCCAAATTTGTTGAAGGAATTGATTTGGCAAGAATTCCTCTAAAACCTATTAGTGTGATTTTGGATATTAATTTTGAAGAAATGAAGAAGGATAAAAACAGTCACATTAAAAGTGCTCATGATTTAAAAAGATACCTTGACATTATGTATGGAGATTTGGCAGAATTTAATTACTGAAGTAAAAGTGGGAGTAGTTCAAAAATTTTCGACATTACAGCTTTAGGTGTTTCAAAAGCTAAAGTTATTTCATTATTATTGAGATTTTATGACATTAAAGTTACTAACACCGTTGCTATTGGAGATGGATTCAATGATATATCAATGTTAAAAGTTGTAGAAAATTCTGTTGCTATGGCAAATGCAGATCCTCTCGTTAAAAAATCGGCAACATTTGTCTCTGAATTAACTAACAAAGAAGGTGGTGTTGGAGACTTTATTATTAAATTTCTTAACAATTTAGAAAAATAATAATATAATGAAATTAACTTTTTTATAAGTTTAAAGGAATAAAAATGGCAAAACCCGTAGCAAAATCAGTAAAAAAAATAGAGGTAAAACCTATTAAATTTGTAGAGTTTACAAATGGTATCTTTGATAATAAAAGTATTATTGGTGTAGATGAAACTGGAGTTGGAGATTACTTAACTCCATTGGTAGCTTGTGCTGCTTTTGTAGAATTTGAAAATATTGAAAAAATTAAACAACTTGGAGTTACTGACTCGAAGTTAATGACTGACAAGAAAATTATTGAAGTTTTCCCTATGTTGAAAGATCTTGTAGTGTTCAGGGTTAATCACCTTACACAAAAAGGTTACAATAACTTAAACAAATATATGAATGCAAATGAATTGAAAATGTTTTTACATATTAAGTCAATTAACCATCTTGAATTAAAGTTAAAAGTTAAAAGTGATATGACTATTATTGATCAATTTAGCACTGAAGCAAGTATTGTTAAATATTATGAATCATTAGTTGGTGGAAAATTAACAGCTGATTCATTTGTTAAACCAGTTATGTTGTTAGAGAAAGCTGAATCAAAACACGTATCTGTTGCTGCAGCTTCAGTTATTGGTAGATACCACTTTTTAAAAATGATGGAAGACCAAGATGAAGAACTTGATATGAAAACACCATTAGGTACAAATGAAACTGTTGAAAAATTTGCAATGGACTTTGTTAAAACTTATGGTCGTAAAGCTTTATATTCTTTGGCAAAAATTAGTTTTAAAACAACTGAAAAAATTGATAAAATAATGGCTGAAAAAGAAGAAAAATAATTTACTAATTATTTTTTGTAAGTTCTCTATTCATTGACATCATAATTGATTCAATTGGTGCGCCACCATTAATTAATGTAAAAGCTAAAAAACCAGCTTCTAATAACGAACCCTTTGAATAGAATGTATTTTCAATTGAAGTTTCAATAATTTTTGAAGTAAGTAGTGAGTCTCCAAAATCTGAAAAAATAAATCCTTTTTTAACCTTTGTGTTCTCAATCATTATTTGTTTTAATTCTTTGACAATTTCATTTTCATTAGTTGAATCAAGACCAAAAACAAAAATTTTTGTATTGTTGAAATTAACTGGAGACATTGAAACAAAATAATCTTTAACAGAGTTTGAGAAGTTCAATTTATTGGTTATTATTATAAAAGCGTACAAAACAATCCCATCTTTCAAAGTTCTTTTAAACTTTATTTTTAAAATTATACTCAAAAAATGATAAAATTATTAATAAATTATTAGTGTTTGAAAGGAGTTTGTTTTATGAAAAAATCTTTATTTATTTTAGGTGCTCCATTACCGTTAATTCTTCCGTTAACGTTAATTTCATGTTCACAAAATAACGATGAAAGCAGAATAACGGCCGCTAGAGAAATAATTAAGGAAATAGTTGCGAAGAAACCACTTCCTACATTAAGTGTTACTCCTACAGGAGATCAAATTTCTTTATCTGATTATTTAGGGCAAGTTAGTAAATTTGTCGCTCCTAAGCACTCAACAGATGATTTTTTAATAGATTTACACAAAATTGAACTTCCTATTTTAGGAGAAAAAGACCTTGATATTTGATTCAAAGTAACTTCTATATCAACTCTAGATATAGCTCCTGAAATTGCTGATTTTTATTCTATAAAGTTTTCTGACATTGCTCAAATAAAAGGTAAAACAATTGTTTCTGTTGATTCTGCAAATCTTACTACCACTCTTAATCGGTTAATTTTAGAAAACACATTTAATATTTCAAGATTTGCAACTGATGCAATTCTAGGTGTTGGTATTTTTTCTACAGAAGAAGCAATTAATATTGATGAATTAACAACTGATCCAAAACCTTTAAATGACAGATTGACAAGTTCAAAGATTAATGAAAATATTTTTGATGGTTATCAAAAAAATATTCATATGCTTTTTAATAGTCATTTTAATGATCAAATTATTTTTGATTTTATATTAGGGACTTCTTCTGAGGGAACTCCCGAAGAAATCGTGACAATTGAATTACCAATCAAGATTTTTGAAGCAAGGAAAATATAATTATGAAATTTAAATATTTACCTTTAGCAGTTGTATCAGCTATTGTATTACCAAGCATAGCTTTAATTTCATGTTCTAACACTCCCTTGACTTCAGAACAAATTACTCAACAAAAGTTCTTGGTTAATGAAGCTGCCGAAAAGAAAATTGCTCCTGTAATTACTTTGACAAAAGATACAAACATCAATGAAATAAAAGAGAACTTAGTTAACTTTGATAAATTGAATAACGAAGAATTACTTTATGAAATTGTAAATTTTGAAATTCCTTTAATAGCTTCTGTTGACAACAAAGTCAATGTTAAAGTTTCTTCGAAATTAGATTCAACAATTTATCGTACATACTCTTTTATGATAAGTGAAAATGTAGTTAATAACTCATTTAAAATAGGGGCAATGTCTGAACAAGCTTTTAAAGATGAAGTTAATATAGTCTATTTTAAAGATCAATTTTTATCGGATTTAATTAATGATATTTCAATTAGAGTTAACCAAACATCTCACAGTCTTGATATTACAGAAAAAGTTTTGGTTAAAAATAGCGAAGGCATCATGGTACTAACTCCTGCGTTAATGGTTCCTGAGTTAAAAACAGCATTTATTAATAGATTTAAAAACTTTGTTACTACTGTTGTGGTTAATAAATTTAACTCTGTTGCTTTGCAAGATATCGAAATAATTATTAATGATATAACTCAAGATGTTGATAGCTTGCCAAATATTGTTGGTATAGTTAAAATGGATATTATTTTTGGAGAAGGAAGCATTTATACTTTAGACCCGTTTAATATTGATACTTTTTCCAGGGAGTATCTTGATCTTGAAAATGATTTAAAATTCCTTTTAATTGAAAACATAAAACCAACTTTATTGATAGGAAATGGAACACCGATTAATATTCAAGATTTATTCAAAAACTTAAGAATTTCAATGAATGATGATTTCTCATCAGAATTTGGAATTGGTGTTATTGCTCCTAGTCCAGAAATAATTCTAGAAGGTTATTCAAATGATACTGAAATTAATATTGAAATATTTTCTAAAAAATATAACCAGAGTATTGTTGGAACTTATAAAGTTAAAATTGGCGATATTATAAATGCGCAAGGAAATATTGATTTCACTCCTAGACCTATAACTCCAGTTAACCAAGTAATGAAAAGAGGAAAATTATGAACATAAAAAAAATATCTCTATTTTCATCAAGTGTTTTATTAACTGTTAGCCCCGTTGCTATTATGATGTCTTGCTCTTCTTCTGTTGATCAGGTATATGTTGATGAATTTTACAATAATATTATTGATAAACAAGATTGAAAAGGGAATGAAAATGTTTATGCTTCATCAATTTACGACTCAGTTACCTTTAGAAGAGTATTCAAAGATCAATTACCAACCAATGAAGAATTAGCGGCAAAGGGATTTAAATTAGTTATAGAGTCTGATACTATTGAAGATAAATTCGGATCAGCTTCTTTTAGTGCTTACTTAAGAAACAAAGATAATACAATTACATACCTTCCAACGCCAAAACCAATCTTTGATGGTAGTGAAGAAAAAGAATCTATTATCTCCTTTACTGTTGATAAATTTCTTAAAGCAGAAACAGTTGTTGTTAAAGAATTCACAGATGCATATTCGAAAATGAAACCAACATACACCTTAAATGCAGAAGGGAAAGATTTATTTCAATTTAAAGATCTTAAGGATAATATTTCTTTTAATAATGAAGAATCCCCATACTATTTAGAAAAACTATTTACATTTATTCCGATACCTGGTTTTAGAATTGGTTCTTTTGAAGAATCTAGCATCAATCAAGTGACTAAAGTTGTAAAAGTTAAAATTTATTTAAAGTCAGAAATTCATGGGAAAATTATGGGTCCCGGACAAGAAGTAACTTTGAGTTTATAAAACTAAGATAATATTTTAGTATATAATTTAATAAATAAAATTCAAGGGAGAAAAAATGACAAAAAGTTTAAAAGTATTATTTGGAACAACATTAATAACAACTATGGCCTTGCCTTTAGTTTTAATTTCGTGTTCAAATAATGTTCCTCAAGAAGTTGCTAAAATTTCAATTGATCGTGAAAAATTAGAAGGTAATTTTGCTAAAGGTGTTGGTTCAGAGATATTCACTCCTGAATCAATTGATTCTTTCATCATAAAATTTAATGAAGCACCACAAAATTACTTTTTATCAGCAACACCAATAGTGGGAATAACACCTTTTATTAATGCCAATATTAACGCTTTCAATGAATATGATCTTGATGCTACAACTAAGAAAATGTTCTTTAAAGCTGAGGCTTCTCCAAATTCAACATTACCTTCTTTTGGAACAATTAAATTCACTTTTGATTTAAAGTCTTCATTTAAGTCAGAAGTTGTTATCGTTGATTCACCAACAGAAACACAAGAACCTTCAAATTCTGAAGTTTTTTCTATGAGCTTTAGAACTTTATTACCAATTACACCAAGCGATAAAGAATCTAGAGATTTAGAAATAAAATGAATAAGAAACTTTTTAGATAAAGATTTTTTTGGATGATCTACTCCACAAGCAAGAAAATCAATTATTTCGAAAAATCCTACAGAAGCTTCAAAACTAATTCAAAATAGAATAGATTTTGAAGGTATCCTTAAATCTAAAATACCTTTTCCAACAGCGTTATCTGGATGAGATTATGCAGTTATTGCAACTCCCAGCACAATCAAAGATACTTCATTAACAATTACTTTCACTCTTTCAAATCCTTTATTTGCCACTGCAGAATTAACTGAAGCAGAAACAATTTCTTCATTTGAAATTGAAGGACTGGTAAAACCTTAGGTATATTATGAAGAAAATAATCATCCTATCTGATACACATGGAAATAATGATGTTATGAGTCGTATTTTAAAATCAAATAATTATGATATTGCTATTCATTCTGGAGATTATGAATGTGACCCTAATTATATGATAAAAAACTTTGATTACTTTGTTCAAGGAAATCATGATTTTCACAATCAACCCAATAAATTAACCTTTGAAATTGAAGGAATTAAATTTCATTTACAACACGGACATTTAATTGGTTCATATGATGATTTAGATGACAATAATTATATGAGTGATATAATTAGTGCATTAGAGATAGATGTTATTATTCATGGTCACACACATAAAACAAAGGTTGTTGAATTAGATAATAATAAATACATTGTTAATCCAGGTTCAACTATTTTGCCAAGAGGTACGTCGGAAGCGTCTTACTTGCTAGCCACTATTGATAACGGTAAAATTAACTTTGAAATAAAGTTAGTTAAAGAAATATTATAATTAATATAAGGAGATATATATGTTAGATTTTTTAGGAAAAAAACTTCAAAAAAGCTTGAATGATGCTAATAAAAAAACAACTTTAAGAGAAGAAGATATTTTAAAGATAACAAGAGATATCAAGATGTCTCTTTTAGAGGCCGATGTTAACTTAAAGGTTGTAAAAGATTTCGTTAATAATGTTAAAGAAAAAGCTGTTGGTCAAGATTTAATGTCAAAATTAAATCCTGGACAGCAAATGGTTAAGATTGTTAAAGATGAATTAATTAACATCTTAGGAACAACAACTAAAGAAATAAAACTCGACTCTAAACCTTACGTAATTATGATGACAGGACTACAAGGTGGTGGTAAGACAACAACTGTTGCTAAATTAGCTTATTACTACAAGTCGAAAAAACAAGCGGAAAAAATATTACTAGTTGCTGGTGATATTTATAGACCTGCCGCTATAGAGCAATTAATTACTTTGGCAAAATCAATTGGTGTTGATTATTTTGAAATGGGTATCAAATCAAGTGTGGAAGATATTGTTACTAAAGCTCTTGCCAAAGCAAAAGATGAAAAATATGACTTAGTTATCATTGATACCGCTGGTCGTTTATCTATAGATGACACTTTAATGGAGGAATTAGTCCATGTTAAGAAGATTGCCAAACCAAACCAGATACTATTTGTTGCTGATGCTTTAAGTGGGCAAGATATCATTAATGTTGCAACAACATTTCACGAATACTTGAAACTAACCGGTTCAATTATTACCAAACTAGATTCAGATGCTCGTGGTGGAGCCGCTTTAAGTATTAGATATTTATTAAATATTCCTATTTCATTTATTGGTACAGGTGAGAAAACAGGTAACTTAGATTTATTTCACCCTGAAAGAATGGCAGACCGTATTTTAGGTATGGGAGATGTTTTAACATTAATTGAAAAAGCGGAATCTGTTATTGACGAAAAAGCTGGTAAAAAAATGCTAACTAAAATGATGAAAGGTGAATTTGATTTAGATGATCTTTTAGATAATTTAAAACAAGTGAGAAAATTAGGAAAACTTTCTAAGATAATCAAATTGCTTCCAGGAGCTGCAAAGATTGATGATGACAAAATATCTAAAGCAGAAGGGAAGATAGAATTATTTGAAATTTTAATTTCTTCAATGACGTTAGGTGAAAGAAAAGATCCTCGTTTATTAAAGAATGCATCTAGGAAGAAAAGAATCATGGCTGGTTCTGGTAGAAATGCACAAGAATATAATAATCTTGTTACTGAGTTTGATTCTATGAAGAAAAGAATGAAGGGCATGACTAAAGGTCTGAAAGGTAACTCTTTTGATCCTTCAATGTTCGGAATGTAGTTTTATTCAAATAAAACAATTTTCTTTTTATTTTCATCATTACTTGTTTCAAGTTTTTTAATTAAATCTTTTATTTTAATATTTGGATTATAGTTTTCTAATAGTTCTAATAGTCTAACGTTGGTGTTAATGTCTTTCTTCAAATTATCGATAATCTTGAATTTCCTAATAGTTGATTTAACTTCAGGAATATTATCTAAGAAATAATACATTCTATTAATATCATCTAATGAATATTCTTTTAGTTCATTAATTAAAATTTCTGCACTCATATAAATATGGAATTTAGTTTTCTTTGTTTTCATGATAATACTATAAAGTACAAAACCAGCATATGAAGCAATAGCTCCATCGTGTGTAAGGTTAAATTTAGAAATATCTTCAGGGCTTAAAGTTTTGGCAAACTCTTTTCTGAATTCAGTGAAATATTTAGTATCCTTATACCCATTTTTAGTAACCTTAGAAAGGGACACTTCTCTTTTTGTTATTAGGTTTGATTCTTCAAAGCAAGTATTAATTAATGAATTGATAGGAACTCTTTTTTTATACATAGAAGATAACAATTGTTCTTCTAGTTGTGGATTTCAACCAATGAAATTTATTTCTTCCATTCTTACAGGTTCTTTTCTGTTGATTAATTTATTAATGTTTGTAATTAAACTCTTTGAAAAATCCTCTAAAATATTATTTGTAAAATTATTATTATTAGGTACCTTTTTTTTGAAATCAAAAAGTTCAAACAAGGTTTTTGTTTCTTTTTGTTTATTTCTATAACCAATTGTATAAGATAAAGGAATCTGATTAAAGGCTTTATTTAACCTTCTTGCAAAACCTCCACAAATACATTCAAAGTCAATAAATATATCGTATGTTTTCATATTGCTATATTATAATTCATTTAATGCATAATTATAAATATTGTGAAATAATTGTTTATTTTTTAGAAAGCGTCTTCTTCTTGTTTTCTTTTCAAATTCTTTTTAATTTTCTTAAATCTTAATATTATAGTAATAATTAAAATTCCTATAGCTAAGAAAGCTCCGCCTAAAACTGATACTGTAATGATGAAATACATTTGAGAAGATTCAAGTTTTGTTGTTGCTTTAATTTGTGTTAATTTTTCAATATCATAAATTTTTGATTCTTCAGTAAAAGTTGATAAAGTTGAAAGTCCAGTTGATCCAGTTGATATTGATGTTATGTGGTTATCTTTAACTGTCTCAACAATATTTGTATTTTGATTAATTGCTGCAAAACTACCAACGACAGCAATTGGAACTGCTCCAAAAGTTAAAGCCATAATTTTAAGTTTATTTTTTATTGACATATCCTAATACATCCATTCATTCAGTTTTAATATTTAAAATTATAACAAATAATGTATTTAATTTAAATTTTAAAAATTATTAAAAATAATTTATTTGAATATAATATTAAAAAATTAAAATCACAATCTTTTAAATGTATAATTTTGTTATGAAATTAACTTATAAAAAAATAGTCAATAAAAAATTTGAAACAGTCATAAATGGTTATTCTCCTACACAAGTAGATATTTATTTAGATCTTGTTTGTTCAGATTATATTGAACATGGAGAAATAATTACAACACTTAATTCCGAAATAGACGCTTTCAAAAAAGAAATAAGCAATCTTAAAAAAGAATTAAAATCTAAAAATAAAGAATTAAAATCTAAAAATAAAGATGACAATCTTTAAAAGCAAAAGATGTTATATAAAAAGTAACAAATCTCAATCTTAATAATTGCTTATGACCAATAATAAATGTTATAATTTTTTAAAACAAATGTCTTTTAATTTGCAAAGTAACGCCCTCTTTACATAATTATATTTTATGTTTTTGAATAGTTAATTATATTAAAAGGAGTTTTTATGGAAGATAAAATAAACCAATTAATGGTAAATACCCTATTTAAACTAACGGGAAAATTAACAGCACCTCAATTTCGTAACATTGTCAAGAAAATGGGTTGAAAAATGAATTACCACAAAATTCATGTTGTTGGTACTAATGGTAAGGGTAGTGTTTCAAAATACTTAAGTGACAATCTAACTAAAGATAAAAATAGAGTTGGTTTATTTACGTCTCCTCATATATTTAATTTCGAAGAAAGAATTAAAGTCAATAATGAAAATATTCCCTTTTTGGATTTACAAGATTACATGATTGATATTCGTGTAAAGTTTCCTAAATATACACTTGGTTTTTTTCAATTAATGTTTTTAGCTTGTCTTGCTTATCTAGAAACAAAAAGAATTAATGTTGCAATTTTTGAATCTGGAATTGGGGCTAAAAAAGATGTTGTTAATTATTTAAATTTCGACACCACTATATTTACATCAATTGGAATTGATCATGAAAAATTATTGGGTAAAACTTTGGAAAAAATAAGTGAAGATAAATCATTTGCAATTAAAGAAAATAATAAAGTATTTTATCCAAGTACACTAAATAAAGTAAGTGAAAAAATTCTACAAGAAAGAGCTAAATTAGTTGGGAATGAATCATTACATTCTGTTAAGATAGATTCTAAGAATATTCATACTCAAAACCAAGAGTTATCTAAATACATTCTTAAGACAGAATTCAACATTGATGCACGTTGATTTCATTTGCCAATAGGTAGAGCTCAAGAAATAAATATAAATGGAAATGATTGTGCTGTTGACGCAGGACATAATGAAGAAGCTATCAAAGAAACGCTTAATTATTTTAAAGAAAATAATGTTGAATTTGATTACTATGTTATTTCATTATCCTCTGATAAAGATGTTAAAAATATAATGAAATACTTCGACAAAGAAAATACTCTTATTTATCAAAATAAAAGTGGTAGAGCTTTAAGTAACTTTGACTATCCACAAGAATTTGGAAAAGTTTATTCACTACCAAGTTTTCTTAAAACATTAGATAAAAAAACATTGTTTATTGGATCATTTTATTTTGTTGAAGAAATTTTGAGATTGGTGAAATATGACTACAATTCAAAAATTTAAAAAAAATTTAAAAAACAATTTTAAATTCACAACATTTGATATTGCTTTAATGGGAATTATGATGACATTGTATTTTGTTATAGTTTTTCTTTTAAAACAATTTTTACCAGGAAAATTCAATATAAGTGTCGAGGTTCTTTTTTATATCATTTTCGGTATTTTATTTGGACCTGTTAAAGGTTCCCTTTTTTCAATAATGTGCGACACTGCATATCAATTATTTTTTGGAGCAATTGGTTTTTGAATGATAGAGTATGCAATTATACCTCCGATGATTTCTCTTGCTTCTTGAGGACTGATGTACTTTTATGAAAAAGACACGAGATTTAGGTTTATTTTTCCAATAGTTATTTTAGTCATGACTATCGTCGGAATCATTTCATTTTTTGTCTATCAATTTATTACTAATTCTTTCAAATTTGAAAACAGTCTTGTAGATCCTATTTTAGTATTTTGATTAATGATTACTTTGTGTATCTTATTAGTTGCCACCATTATTACAACGCTTGTATTGTATAAAATAAAGAAGCAAGAAATCTTTATCAGGATACTTTACCTAGTTGCAGTTGTTGCAATAATATTAATAATATTTAGATGACTTTGAGGACCATTTGCTTATGTAAATTTCTTCAATAGATTTTTATCTAGCGAAAATAATCCAGAGAAAATAATGGCAACACAATACCCGATAACCTTATCCGGAATTGCAATGAAAACAACATTTGTTCTTCCAATATTTGTTACTATTTTAATTCCGACATTATCTGCAGTTTCTATTGGTAAAGCAAATTATTATTCTAATAGAATATAATTAATTTTTTTTAATATATAATTTAAAACAATGAATAACAAAAACCAAAATTATACAAAACGTAGAATTCAAAGAATGCAAAATGTAGAGATAGTTTACAAATATGAATTGTTGGATGAACTATTGAATTTATCAAATATTTTTTCAGAAGAAAATATCACTAAAGATCAATTAAAAATATTGACATCAATAGAAAAAAATCATAGTAAATTTATTAAGACAGCAAAATTATTCTTGGATGCAGATTGAACATGAGCAAGAATTGCACCTTTGACAAGAGCAATTATTTTATGTGCATCTGTTGAACTTTGAACTTTGGATAAAAAAATAGTTTTAAATGAATACATTTCCATTACTAAAGATTTTATTCCTGATGAAACATACAAATTTATTAATAATATATTAGATAAAATAGGAATCTTGTATGAGAAGCAAAAAGCAAAAATCGCTAAATAGTGTTAAACATTCTCTAAAAAAAGATGGTGATTTTAGAAAATACAAACATCTTTTTAAAAATAAACAAGTTAGATTTTTATTTTCAAAAATGTCAATTATATTTGAATCAACAATTTCATCACAAGATTTAACAAGTGTAGAAAAATCTTTATTAGACAATCCTACCCAAGAAAACTTTATTACATCTCTTATTGAATTATCAAAAACTTTTGATGCCAAGTTTATAAATTTAAAATGAGACAAGTTAGGTATTTGTTTATGATATGCTTTTCAAACTTCTCTTTTTTATAATAAGAAAAGAACTATTGAGTGTGAATATACCTATGATAACTTTGTTGTCTTGAATAATTATAAGAGAGAAAGTTTTTCAGAATGATTAAAATCTTTTTATGATACTAAGAATATTGATTTTAATAGTTATGTTGTAAAAGTTTTGGAGATTGTAACTTAATATGACATTAATACAAAAATTGATTGAAATGAATTACGACGAAAAGCTAGCTGATTCACTAATTAGAATTGGAAGTGTATTTGTTGATGAAATGGCGATTACTATGCCACAAACAAAAATAAAACCTAACTCAGTTATTAAAGTTAAGGAAAGTAAGAAGTATGTAAGTCGTGGTGCTTATAAGCTTTTAGCAGCTCTAGAAGAGTTTTCTGTGGATCCTAGTGGTTTAGTTTGCTTAGATGTAGGTTCTTCGACTGGAGGCTTCACACAAGTCCTTTTAGAAAAAGGGGCTAAATATGTTTATGCTCTTGACGTTGGAACGAATCAATTAGAATATAAGATAAGATCAGACGCTAGAGTTAAGACGATAGAAAAAACAAACTTGAAAGTTATTACAAAAGAGATGTTTGATCAACAAATAGATTTAATAGTTTGTGATGTTTCATTCATAAGTTTAAGGCATGTATTTGATGTAATATGACCACTATTAAAGGAATCTTCTTCATTCATAGCTTTGATAAAGCCACAATATGAAGCAAATAGTAACGATGTTTCAGAGGGTGGTTTTGCAAAAGTTGAATTACATGAACAAATAATTGATAAAATAATAAAGTATAGTCAAAACAACTTTGAATTTATTAAATTAAAAAAATCCCCCATTCTTGGAAATAAATCAAAAAATATAGAATATCTATCACTATTCAAAAGGAACAAAAATGAACAAATGAATTAAAGACTTCCCAATGTTAAAAAATAATATCGTTTACTTAGATAATGCGGCTTTATTATTAAAGCCTCAATCAGTAATAGATGCAATCACTCACTTTTATACTAATATCTCTATTTCTAATAGAACTCTAGATTCAACTTTAGGAATAGAAGTTAATACAAAAATAAATGAAACCAGAAGCAAGGTTGCAAAACTTTTAGATGCTCAAGATGATGAAATAATTTTTACATCAGGAGCAACTGATTCATTGAACTATGCTTCTTCATTGTTAGATAAAATAATTAAAAAAGGTGATGAAATTATCTTATCAAAATTTAATCACGCTTCAAACATAGTTCCTTGAATAGAGTTAGCGAATAGAACAGGAGCTAAAATTATTTTATCTATAAAATTAGAAAAAGATATTACTGAAAAAACAAAGTTAGTTTGTTTTGCTCAAGTAAATAATTCATTTCAAGTAACGGAAAAGATTGATGATATTTATAGAAGAACTCAAGAGGTTGGAGCTATTTTAGTCAATGATGCTGCACAAGCAATTGCTTACCAAAAAGTTAGTTTTAAAAATTCAGATATTATAGTTTTTAGTACAAACAAATTTTATGGCCCAACAGGTGTTGGTATCCTAGCTGTTAAAAAATCAATTTTGGACAAGTGTGTCGCAAAAAGATATGGTGGTGGAGCAACCGCTTATATAACAGCTAATAATGAATGAAAAAGTAAAGATAATATTACAATGCACGAACCCGGAACTATGAACTTTTCAGGAATTTTTGGTTTTCATGCAGCTCTTGATTATTTTGATTCACTTGATCTAGATGAAATAAATAAACACATTAAAGATTTATCAATATATTTATTTGATGAATTAGGCAAAATTGATAATGTTAGAATATCTTCTAGAATTGGAGATTCTATAACTCTTTTTGGAATTAAGGGAACCGAACCTCAAGATGTAGCTTCATATTTAGGGCATAACAATATTTATGTCAGATCAGGGATATTCTGTAATCAATATCTAAATCGAATTAAGGACAAGTCTTACATAAGAATTTCATTATCTTTTTACAATACTAAAGAAGATATTGACAAAATTTGTGATGCTATTAAAAGGGGTGGTGATTTTCTTGGATTCTTATAGTTCTGATGAAAAAAGAGCCATCATTATGGATTATTATTTAAATCCTAGAAGAAAAGAAAAAGAAGATTTAAATCTTGATGCGATGGAAACATATTATTACCATAGTTCTAATTGCGTTGATGAAATTACTTTGATAAAAACAATTGATAAAAATGATTATTCTTTCAAAGCTGTTGGTTGTGCAATTTTCTTGTCATCTTCAGAAATATTTTTAGAAGAAGCTGCTAAGCAAGAATTCAAAAATGTCGAAGCACTGTCTTTAGCTTTTCAAAAATTGATTAATCAAACAGAAATGACAGATGAAGAGCTGGAGCTAGTTGGAAAGTTATCTATATATTCAAATGTTAAAAAACATTTAAATCGTGTTGAATGTGCTTTGATGGTAACTAAAGTTTTTGATAAAGTTCCTAAAAATAAATAAGTCAAAAACAACTATATAAGTTGTTTTTTTAATGACTAAAATTTTAAGTAAATTTATAAATATTAACTAGTGAATTTAACTGCTGTTCCGAAAATTCCAGTTCCGCCGTTGGCAGTTGTAAAGATTCTTATACAAACAATGGCATCAGCTCCTAGTGTTTTTGCCTCTTCAATCATTTTAGCTTCCGCTTTTGCGATTTCAGTTTTTGCAAATAAACTCATTGTTCTATTCGAATACACTGTCCCAATTATTTGATATGTTTTTCCTGGTATTTGTTCAGTTGTTGTTACTAACATTTTTACCTCTTTCATTATTTATATAATTATATTATATATATTTATTTGTTTTGTGGAGGTGTTCCTTCTGCGTTTCCTACAATTGCATCAATTTGAACCAATGCATTTTTATCAATGTTTGAAACTTCAATAATTCTTCCTGCTGGCACAATGTTAGGGAAGAATGATTTAATAACCTTAGAAATTAAATCAATATCATTTAGATTTTTAGTAAAGATATTTAACTTAACAACATCTTCCATTTTATGATCTACACTCATCAAAATGTTTTTAATATTCTCTAAACATTGTTGTGTTTGTTTTTCTATATTTCCAGAAACTAATTCTTTTGTTTTTGGATCAATCGGTAATTGCATTGATATGTTGTTGTAATGTGAAAATGCTACTGTTTGTGTAGAGATACAACATCTAGGAGCTCTATCTGTATTGTTAGCTTTAATAACTATTCCATGACGATCTTCAATTTCTTGCGGAGGTGTTCCATCTCCATGGGATACTACCACTTCAACTTGAACAAGAGCATTTAACATTATTTCTTTTACTTCAATAATTGATAAAGCTGGAAAATATCCAACCGTTCTAGCTATTGCTGAATCTGGAAAGAATGTTTTATAAGTGTCTCTTATTTTTTCTTTATCATTTAAATCTTTAACATAAATATTAACTTTTACAATGTCGTCAAACGGAACATCAATACTTGTTAATATGCTTTTGATGTTTATTAAAGATTGTTTTAATTGTTCTTTAATTCCACCAGTAACTAATTTTCCAGTTTTTGGATCTATTGGTAATTGGGTTGAAAGATTGTTGTAATGAGAGAAAGCAACGGATTGTGACTTTAATTTACATAGTGGTGCTTGATCTGTATTTTTAACAACTTTAATTAAGTCTCCAGCTTGTGGAGCGTTAGGAATAGTTCCTTCTCCATAAGTTGTGACAGCTTCTATTTGCACTAAAGCTCCCATTGGTAAGTTTTCAACAATTAATATGGTCATTGTTGGTAGATAAGATGTGAAGAATGTTTTGTAAACATCTTTTACTATTTCAACATCCTCTAATTTTTTAGTAAAAATTGTTATTCTTACAATATCTGACATAACGTGATTTATGCCTTTTATAATTGATTCAATATTTTTAAAAGATTGAATTGCTTGTTCTTTAATTCCACCCTCAACTAGTTTTCCAGTTGATGGATTTAATGGTAATTGTGCAGACAAGTGATTGTAGTGTGAAAAAGAAACGGTATGCGAAAAATCACAAACTCCGTTTGACACACCGTCAATATTTCTTGCCAATACTGCGTTTAGTTTATTCATATTTTGATTCCTTAAATTTGTTAATTTATATATTTAACAAACATAATAATTATACTCTTATCTTTTACTCCGTATTTTATATTTTTAAATATATTTAAGATGTTAAAACATGTTTTAAATTAAATAATTGATAAAATAATAATGTATAAAGGAGTGACATGACTAATAATGTAAAAACTAAAAAAGTTATTTTACACATTGATGTTGATTCTTTCTTTGTTAGTTGTGAAGTTGCTTTAAGACCTGAATTAAAAGGTAAGGAAATAGCTATTGCTATGCACCATGCAAATTCTGTTGTTGTTTCTTTAAGTTATGAAGCAAAAGCTAAAGGTGGTAAAGTGCCTTTCAGTGTTTCGAAAGTTAAACAAAGTTGCCCTAACTTAATAGTTATTGAACCCAACCTAAGTCTTTACCAAAACTTTTCTAAAAAAATATATAACTTATTAGTTGAACATTATTCTCCAATAGTCCAAATAGTTTCTATAGATGAATGATATATTGATGCCACATCTATTTGAAAAAAATATGGTTCGATTAAAAATCTTATTTCAGACATTCAAAAAAGAATGTCTGTCAAATTATTAATGCCAGTTTCTATAGGTGTTTCTTATAATAAGTTTTTAGCAAAGATGGCTACGGCTATCAACAAACCTTTAGGCACAACAATTATTACTTATAACAATTATAAAAAAATGATTTGAGAAATGCCGATAACAAATTATTATGGTTTGGGTAAAGTTAGGTCTTCTCAATTAATTAAATTAGGAATTAATACAATTGGTGATTTTGCTGCATGCGAATCTATTGATCCACAAATTAAAAAAATTTTCTTAAACCAAACACAAAAGTTTATAGATAATGCAAATGGTTTTGGCGATGACATAGTGAAGTTGGATAATAATATTTTAAGTTCCATTAGTAAAGAGAAAACTTTTATAAATGGACCAGCTGAAGAAAGCAGAGAAGTTTATCTTAGTTTAAAACAAATTGCTGAAAGAGTTTCTGAAAGATTAATAGAAAGAAACATTTGTGGAAGTAATGTTTCCATATCCATAAAAACAAGGGAAGGTCACAAGTCAAGATCAATGCAACTTGATAAGTTAATAAATTCATCTGATGATATTTATTTATATGCTTCTCAATTAATGAATAAGTTTTGAAATAATGAACCAATTGTTTGTCTCGGAATTAAGGTTTCCAAAGTAGAACCTTCATTTCAAAATTTCATGAATCAATCTTTATTTTCTTCAAAAGGACACGGTGAATTAAATAATATTGAGAAGATAATTGAAAATATTAACTCCAAAATGAATAATAAAGTAGTGATGTCAGGAAAAGAGTGAAGGGAATACAGTAACTCCAAGCAAAATAAATTTAGATAAAATCAAACACAAATGAGCTTTTTAAATTATGATTATATTTAATATGAAAATAGGTATATACGGGGGAGCTTTCAACCCAATTCACAAAGGGCACATTAAAATAGCAAAACACGTCATTGAATTTTTAGCTTTAGATAAATTAATTTTCGTTCCTTCTTTTAAAGGTCCCTTTAAAAAGAACATTGAATTAGTTTCGGGTGAAGATAGAATTAATATGATTGAATTAGTTTTGGAAGACAAGATGGAAGTCTCTCCTTTTGAAATTAATAGAAAAGGTGTTAGTTATACAATTGACACAATTAAATACTTTAAAAACAAATATAAAGAAGATGAACTTTTCTTAATCATTGGTTCAGATAATTTAGCTAAATTAAATAAATGATCAAAAATAGAAGAAATAACAGAAATGGCAAAAGTTGTTGTTTTCAAAAGAAGCACTTCTTTTTCAAAGTTGAATTTGAAAAAATATGACTGCATGTTAATAGATAATGAAATAACAGAAGAGTCAAGTTCTGGATTTTTAGCAGGAAGTTATAAAGATGTTGAATCAAAAGTTAAACATTATATTGGCGGTAAAAAACTTTATTTTGACGATATTGTTAAAAATACTTTAAGTGTTGAGAGATACAAACACTCTTTATATGCAGCTAAGTTCGGTGTTGAACTAGCCAAACACCTTAAATTAGACTCAAAAAAGGCTTACTACGCTTGTTTATTGCATGATATAACAAAAGAGTGAGATGTAGACAAACAACGTGCCTTCTTGACCCATTTCTTAGTTGATGAATCTAAAATGGAAAATCACGAGCTACATCAAGCAACAGGATCTATTTGAGTGAGGAAGTTTTTTGTTATTAGAGATAATGAAATGACAGATGCAATTGCCAAACACACAACTCTAGCTTTAGAATTAACTCAAATGGATAAAGTTGTTTTCATGGCTGACAAATTATGTTCAGGTAGAAAATGAGATGGAATACAAGTAATTAGAAAAATGTGTTTCGAAGATTTTGACAAAGCTTTCGCTTTAACAGTTGAAAAAATAAGAGGATTCATTGAAGCTAAGGGACCTATGTCTTCTGCTCAAGAGGAGATTTACACCAAATGAAGCAAACTTGAGGATTAATCATTGCTGATCCTAATGAGATTCATGATTCACCATTAACATTTTTAAAAGAAACAAAAGTTGGTCCAACCACTTTTTTTCACTATGAATGAAACGATGTTGAAATAATTGCTGTTGAATCAGGAATTGGTATTGTGAATGCATCCATGGCTACTCAAAAAATAATTGATACTTATAAAGTGGAAAAGATTTTAAACTATGGAGCTGTTGGCGGAACTGATGTTGTTAAGTTATTTGATGTTGTATTACCAAACAAATTTTACTTTCATGATGTTGAGACTCCTTGATATCCAAGAGGCCAAACTCCAGGTGAGAAAGAATTCTATACAAACTCTTTTAAAGAACGTGATCAAATCAATATAGCTAGTGGTAGTAGTTTTGTTCATGAACTAGATCATTTAAAAGATATTCAAGATGATTTAAATGTTGACTTGTTCGATATGGAATCAAGTGCAATTGCACAAGTGTGTTCAAAAAATAAAATTCCCTTCTTTGTAGTTAAGGGAATTAGTGATATTATAAATGTTACCGATACAGAACAACAAGATATAAATAAAAACATTTCTATATCTTCTCAGAAATCATTTATGAAATTAATTTCTTTATTTGAACAAATTAAATCTCATTCTTAATAATTTTATTTATCAACTGATTTTTTTAAGTTGGTTTTCGTTTCGGTACCTTTGATTAATTTTTTAATATTAGGGATGTGAGTTAAAACAGTTATTATAGCTGCGATTGTTAATGTTACAAATGATAATCAATATAAATTTCCTGAACCATCAACTCCACTATTAAACAAGAATGAATCATATCAACCATTAAAGTATGGCAAGAATGTAAATGGTGCAATTAAAAATGGAGAAGTCATTGAAGCTAGCGAAACATATTTAGTTGTGAAAAATATAGTTAAGAAAATAATCATACCAATAATTGCTAGTATTATAGAGATTGAACAAATTATTCCTAAGTTTGTTGCAGCTCCCTTTCCGCCTTTGAATTTAAAGAAGATGGGAAATATATGACCAATGATTACTGATAAGGAAATTGCTTGAACAAGCAACCCGTCAAAAAACACAGTATGTTTAAGTAGTACTACACCCACAAAAGTAAATCAAAATGATTTAGAGACATCTAAGAAAAAAATTAGTAGTCCAAATTTTCAACCATAGTTTCTCAAAGCATTAGTTGCTCCTGGATTTCCAGAACCAACATTCACAATACTTTCTCTTTTCTTACTATTTAAAGTTAATATAATTGAAAAATTAACAGAACCAACTAAGTATCCTATAACTAATCAAATAATATTTGGGAGTATGTCTGCATTATCCAAGATCATAATGTTATTTTAACTTCCCAGCAAGTTCTTTGATGTTCTCAGCAATATCATCTTTAATTTCATCATTCTTAAGTGCATAGTGAATGGTCGCCAATGCAAAACCTTTAATTCCACCTAGATCAAATCTTAAGCCATCAAATTCATAAGCATAGATTTTTTCTTCTTTCATGTAATTATCAAAAGCATCAATTAAATCAAATTCCTTATCAGCACTTCTTGTTTTAAGTTCTTGTTCTAAATGCTTAACAAGTGAATAGTTAAAAACATATCTTCCTAGAACAGCTTTGTTTGATGGAGCATCTTTAATTTCAGGTTTTTCAACAGCACCTTCAATTTCAAAAAATTTATTATCTTTTTCAGAACCATTTTTAGGAATAACAATTCCGTATTTATTTAGATCATTTGTATCAACTGTTTGAACTCCTAGGATTGAAGATTGACATTCATCATACTTGTCCATTAGTTGTTTGATCGCTGGAACATCTGATTGAATTAAGTCATCACCAAGAATAACGGCAAATGGTTCATCATTAAAGAACTTAGCACCAACCAAAATTGCATGACCTAAACCTAATTGTTCATATTGATAAACAACTCTTATAACAGCACCTCTATTTGTTTTTCTAACACTTTTCAAAAGCTCATGCTTGTTCTTAGACTTTAATTCATTTTCTAAAGGGATATTTTGTTCAAAATATTGCATTATTTCTTGTTTTCTTGTTGAAATAACTAAAATAATTTCTTCAATACCAGCATCAATAGCTTCATCAACCAAAAGGTCAATTGATGGTCTATTTAAAATTGGCAATAATTCTTTCGGAATTATTTTTGTCATAGGTAAAAACCTAGTTCCTCAACCCGCAGCGGGAATTATTAATTTTTTAATTTTTTTCTTAGTGTTGTTCATAAGTTTTTATTATAGTATATTTGCCTTAAATTATTTTGTTAAATTATTTTTTAATCATTTCGATCATGTCATCTCAATCATCTTCTTTAGGTTTTTGTTCATTTCCTACATATTGACCATTTTGGTCATATCCTTCATTATCAAATCATTGACCGTTGTCTCATTGACCAGTTTCTGATTTATCGCCATATCATTTATTGTCATTTCATTGGTTACCATTTTCATCATATTGATCATAGTATCCATCTTGATTGTCATAGTATCCATCTTGATTTTGGTATTGTCCATTTTCATCATATTGATCATTTGTGTATTGACCATTATCTTGAGATTGATTTGGATATAATACTTGACCTTGATTGTCATTATTGAATCCAAAGTTACTTTCTTTTGTATATTCTTGATATTTGTTTTTATTTTCAATTGGTTTTATAGATTTAGCTGAGTTATCAAGTTGATCTTGTGATTCATCATTTTTTGGAGTTTTTCTGAATACATTTTCAAATGTTCCACCATTTCTTTTTCTAATTATGAACGCAGTAGCCAAAGCACCTACTATAAGAATAATACTAATTGGAACAACTGTTGAAACCACTAATATAGTACTTGAGTAAGGAGCTCTAATGTTAAATGAAAATGCTTTATCTCCTGTAACACCATTATAATTAACTTTGAAACTAATTAATGCAAGATTTGAAACATCGATATCTGTAAATGTTATTTTAGTAACATCAATACCAGTTGGAACAATAATTGAAAGTTGTTCTAAAACCTCTGTTGTCATCGGACTTGTTTCTAGTAATGTTTGAACAAATAAAAGTTCTTGATCTTTAAAGATGTCAAAATCTTGAATAATAATTGCATTGGCAATATCTTTATCTTTTGGAGATGTATTAAAGAATGTTTCTCTTTCGCTTGCTACACCATTGTAGTTTATTTTGAATGTAATTCTGAATAAGTTGCTAGTATCAATGTTGGTCATTGTAATTCTTGCTGGATCTACACCTTTTGGTAATTTAATTGAAAGTTCATCTAAAACTTTTTGACTCATTGGATTTGTTTCTAATAAACCTTTGATGTAAAGGGCATTTTCTGTTTGTAAAATATCAACATTTTCAACCATAATTGCATTTGCAATATCTTGAGCAGGAGTTACATTTAATAAATCAGGAGTTGGCTTTGGTACATTGTTATAAGAAATTGTGAAAATAACTCTTAAAGGATTTTCAATATTTATATCAGTAAATGAAATTTTAGAAATGTCAGCACCTTCAGGAACATTGATTGAAAGTTGTGCTAGAATTTCCTTAGTTGTTGGGTTCTTATCTAATAATTCTTTAACAAACTTAGAATTTTCCAATCTTGCAGCATCTTTATCTTTTACAAAAATAACATTAACAACTTCTAAATCTGTAGCTAAAGCTTTTAAGTAATCAGGAGTTTCTTTTGGTATACCGTTATAGTTAATTACAAACGTAATTCTTAAAGGGTTAGTAATATTAACATCTGTAAATGTAATTAATTCCGGTGATGAACCACTTGGAATTGTAATTGAAAGTTGATTTAATACAGCTAGACTCATTGGTTTTGTATCTAAAAGACGTTTAATGAATGAAACATCTTTGTTTACTAAAATGTTTCTATCACTCACGAGAGAAGTGTTGGCAATATCTTGGTTAAGAGGTGTTGAGTTTAAAAAATCAGTGGTTGACTTTTCTATACCGTTATATGTAATTGTAAATGTCACTTTGAACAAGTTAGTAATAACAATATTATTAAACGAAATTCTAAAAATTTCTGTTCCTGCAGGAACTTTAATTGTAAGTTTAGATAAAATAGCTTGACTCATTGGTTTTGTTTCTAATAAAGATCTAATTCTTTCTACACCTAAATTTGATACAGAATTTGAATCAGTTAATATTATTGAATTAACAACGTCTAAATCAGATGGTGTTGAGTTTAGGAAGTTTTGTGATGATTTAGCTATACCATTGTAATTAATTGTAAAGGTAACTCTTAAAGGGTTGGTTATATTAATTTCGGTAAATGTAATTAGACTAATATCTGTTCCTTCTGGGAAAAGAACTGAAAGTTTATTTAAACTGTCCAAAGTAACAGGGCCTTCTAATAATCCTTTAATAAAAAGAGCGTCTTGTGATTTTAAGATATTTGTATTTTTAATGTGAATCTTATTAGCAACTTCTAAATTAGTTGGTGTTGATGTTAAGAAGTCTGAAGTTTTTTTAACAACTGAGTTATAACTAATTGTAAATGTTACTTTAAATAGATTTGTAATATTAATTTTGTTGAAAGCAAGTTTTCTAATATCTGCACCCACCGGGAAGGTAATTCCTAATTTATCTAGGTTCTCTTGAGTCATTGGACTAGCTTCTAGTAAATTTCTAATTTTAATACCACTTAATTCTTTTAACGAATCAACATTAGCGATTGTTATTGAATCAACAATTTCCGCTTCACTAGCTTGAGCAAGCAAGAAATCAGGAGTACCCTTAGGAACTCTGTTGTAATTAATTATAAAAGTAACTCTTAGGGGATTATCAACGTTTACATCTGTAAATGTTACAAGTGATGGATTGACACCGTCTGGAAGAGTAATTGAAAGACTCTTAAGGATTTCTGTAGTTATTACTTTTGTTTCTAAGATATCTCTAATTGTAAGAACTTTTTGAGTTTTCATAATTCCATTATCTTTAATAAAAATTGTTCTAGATATTTCTGCATCTGTTGGTGTAGCATTTAAAAACTCTATTGAATCTTTCGCAACTCCGTTGTAATTAATAACAAAACTAATTTTGAAAGGGTTTGTAATATCAATTTTTGTAAAAGAGAATAACTCTGGTGTAGAACCTAAAGGAATTTGAATTGATAATTGAGTTAAGATATCTTGAGTCATAGTAGGTGATTCAAGGATATTCTTGATAAAGTTAACAGTTTCTTGTTTAATGATATTTGGATTAGAAAGCGTTGTAGCTTCAGCAACATCTTTATCAGATGGTGTTGCACTTAAAAAGTCTAGAACGTCCTTAGAAACTCTATTATAGTTAATTCTAAAACTAACTCCATACAAACCTGACATATCAATGTTTGTAAATGAAAGTTTACTTATATCTCCACCTTCAGGTATAAAGATAGATAATTCAGCCAAAACTTCTTTAGTCATCACAGGTGTGTCTAGTAAAGATTTAATGTAACTCACATTTTTACTTTTCAAAATATCGGGATTTTGAACAGCAATTGACTCAACAGTTTCTTTGTCTGTTGGTTTAGCGTTTAATGAATCAGGAGATGATTTCGCAACTCCGTTGTATTTAAGCAAGAATGTAATTTTAAATGGGTTAGTAGTATCTATCTCTGTAAATAAATATTTACTTGGTTCTGCACCTTGCGGGATTTTGAAAGAAAGTTGTTCCAAAATTTCTCTTGTCATTGGACTTGCTTCCAATAAACCTTTAATGTTATTTATGTTTTGATTTCCTAAAATATTAGGATTTTGAATAATGGTTTTTTCAGCTGTTTGTTTATCTGTTAATGTTGCATTTAGAAAATCAGATGAAGTTTTTGGTGTTCCATTGTAATTTATGTTAAAAGTAATTATAAATGGATTGGTAATATTAACTTCTGTAAATGAAACTAAAGCTGCATTTGTTCCTTCAGGAATAGTAATTGAAAGTTGTTCCAAAATTTCTATTGACATCGGACTTTGCTCTAAGATATTTCTAATGCTTATAACATCTAATGATTTTAGAATATCAGGGTTGTGAAGTTTGATTGCTGTTGCAACTTCCAAATCTGTTGCTGTTGCATTTAAGAAGTCAGGAGCAATTTTTTCAACACCATTGTAATTAATATGGAATGAAACTCTTAAAGGGTTGTCAATATTAATTTTTGAAAAAGAAACTTTGCTAGCTTCTGCATCACGAGGAATTATAATTTTTGCTTGATTTAAAATTGCTTGAGTCATTATAGGAGTTTCTAATAACTTTTTAATAACAATAGGTTCATTGTGAATTAAAGCATCAATATCCTCAACATAAATGTGGTTAGCAACTTCTTGGCTTTCTGGTGTTATATTTAAGAAATCAGATGTTGTTTTTGGGAAACCATTATAGTTGATGGTAAATGAGATTTTAAATAACTCATTTTTAATATTTGTAAATGAAACTTTAGCGGGGTCACTTTGGTTAGGCATTACAATATCAAGTTTATTTAAGATCTCTTGAGTCATAACAATTGATTCCATTAAATCTCTAACTTGGGCAAAGTTAGAGTCCTTCATAATATTAGGATTTGAAACAATTATTTGCTCAGCATTTTTCAAAGTTTTAAATTCTGGTTTATTATTTTTGAAGTTTGCATTTTTGATATTAGTCTGATTTTGTGAATTAATATTCACAATAACTAAAGGTAAACCAACCATTGCTGACGTGGCAAGAACCGATTTTAATATGTTTGATTTTTTCATGAAGAACCCCTTGAGTAATTAATATATGTATAATAAAGTATATATAAAATTTAAATTTTTGCAATCATTTCTATTAAATAAATATATTCTCAACTATTTGATATTTTGGCCATAATTCATTAAAATTATTGTTTATTTTTACAATCCATCGTCTTCTCAAGTAAATTGATAACCCAATATTCTAACAGTATCACCTTTTTCAATACCTTCTTTTATCAAAGCTTTTCATAAACCGATATCTTTAACTTTTTTATTAAATCTAATTATGTTGTCATGAGTATTAAGTGGAATTTTGTTGTAAAGGTTTTCAATAGTTGTTCCTTCAATTTCAAACATTCCTTCATAAAGTTTTGTGATTACAAAATCTTCTTCCATGGTTACGAAAAGTTCATCTTTTTGTTCTTCTAAAACAATGTTTTTAGCATTTAGGTAAGTTTGGTACATCTCTTCTTTTAACTTGTCTAAGTTTTCTTTCTTCAGAGCAGAGATTTTAACTATTGGTAATTCAGGATATTTCTTTGTAAATTTAGCATAATTTTCTTCAAAGTTTGGTAAATCCATTTTATTGGCAATAATCAAGAATGATTTTTCTAATAATTTCATATTATATGAATTAAGTTCTTGAGTTAAAATTTCAAATTCTTCAACTGGATCTCTATCTAAATCACCAAAATCTAAAATAAAAGCAATAACTTTACATCTTTCGATATGTTTTAAGAATCTAATTCCTAGACCTTTACCCAATGAAGCACCTTGGATTAGTCCTGGTAAGTCAGCGATTACAAAAGAATTATCAAAGTGTTTAACTAAACCTAGTTGAGGAACCAATGTAGTAAAGTGATAATCAGCGATTTTAGGCTTAGCATTTGATAAAATACCCAGTAATGTTGATTTACCTACAGAAGGCTTGCCAACTAGCCCTATATCGGCCATAACCTTTAATTCTAGCCTTACATTCTTTGTTTCACCAAAGGTTCCGTTCTCAGAAATCTTTGGAGCATTGTTTTTTGATGATTTAAAACGAGTATTTCCATGTCCACCACGTCCACCTTTAGCAATTAGGTATTTTTGATCATCGACAATATCATGGATTAATTTTTCACCTTCGAATACTAAAGTACCAAAAGGAACTTTAACGATAACTTCCTTACCTCTGGCACCATACATATTTTTTGGACCACCAGATTCACCTTCTTCTCCACGAATGTGTTTCATAATGTGTAACGTTAGTAAGGTATTCATCCCTGTAGAACCTTGGAAGTAAATAGAACCACCATCTCCGCCGTCTCCGCCGTCTGGTCCTCCAAACGCTACTCTGGCTTCTCTACGAAAAGAGACAATTCCATTGCCACCTTTTCCTGCTATTATTTCTAATGTTGATTGATCTATAAATTTCATATAGTAAATTATAACTTTTAATTGTTATAAATTTACACAGATGTTAATTCTTTTGTAACTTCTTCTAAAAATTTCTTGTTTTGTTCAATAAAATCTTGGTCTAATTCAATAGTTACTTCTTTATTTAGGATTCTTAAAAGTCATAAAAAATTATAAGGATTCGAAATTCTGTAAGTAATTATCTCTGATGAGTTATTATAAATCAAATATGCACCCATATTTCATATGTGGTTTTGACCATTAACAAAGTCACCTTTTTTGTAAATATTCTCTTCTCCGTTGAAAGCCATCATGTTACTTTCCATTTGGTACATCAACATTGGTGTTGGATTTACTGCTGGTATATATTTAAATTTCATCTTATTCTCCCATTCCTACTAATTTTTTAAGACTTTTAACTTCCGTTGATTTTAATTTACGATATTCACCGACCATTAGTTTTTCAACCGTTAATCCTGCGAACTCAATTCTTTTTAAATCAAGGACTTCTCTTTCCACTAATTCAAATATCTTCTTGATATGGTGGTATGAACCCTCTCTCAAAGTTACTAGATAAGTTTTACTTTCGATTAATTCAATGATTTGTTTGGAAACTTTTCCATTAACAATAACATTGTCACCATTTAAGTAAGCTAATTCATTCTTCTCTAATTTAAAATCAAGTCTTGCACGATATCTTCTAACCACTTCAAAGCTTGGATGAGCCAATCTATTTGCTAATTCTCCATTATTTGTCAGAATTAGAACACCTGTAGTGTTGTAATCAAGTCTTCCGATTGGATAAATATAACTTGGTTCATCTATTAGGTCTGTAATAATTGTTCTGTCGAAATTATCTTTCAAAGTACAAATAGTTCTTTTTGGTTTATTAATTATGTAGTATTTGTGTTCTTGTTGTTGAGGTAATTCTTGTCCATTAACTATAATCTTGTCTGTGATCATTGCTTTTTGTCCTAAAACTGCGATAACTCCATTAATAGTAACTTTATTTTTCTTAATTAATTCTTCAGCTTCACGCCTAGAAGCAACACCCGCTTGTGAGATTAACTTTTGAACTCTTACTTCTTCCATGCGAAACAACACCTACTCTTGACAATATATTAAAAGGTAAACCTCGTTAAAAGATCACTAACTTATCATTTGATAGGTAGTGAAAACCTTTAATAACATTGTTACATTATTTTAACCTATTTTATTACTAAAAATATAATTTTATTTATAAATATTGTTCAAGATATTTTTCAATTGAAGGAAATTTTGATTTGATTTCTGTTTTTGGTTTATCAGAAACAATTTTTCCTTCTTTTAAAACAATAATTCTTTCAGCTAAATAATCAACTTCTTCCATATCGTGAGAAATAATAACAATAGTCATTCCGTTGTCTTCAGCAAATTTTTTAATGAATTTTTTAATAGTTGTTCTGATTTTAATATCTAACCCAGTTGATAATTCATCTAAGAAAACTAACTTAGGTTTATGGATGATTGAAAGCAATAGGTTCAATCTTTGTTGTTGACCACCTGAAAGTGAACGAGCACTCTTGTTATAGAACTTATCAATTCCGAATTCATCTATTAATTTTTGTAATTCATCTTTATCAATTTTAATTTTGTAAGCATCTACTAAAAATAAAACAACATCCTTACACTTTAATCCTACTGGGTATGAAGAATCTTGGAATTGAATTCCTAATGATTCTTGATAATTTATTTTTGTTTCATAATTATATTTAAAATGACCAGAATCAGGTTTGTTTAACCCCATAATCATTTCAACCAAAGTTGTTTTACCAGCTCCATTGGCACCTAGTATGGCAACAGATTCACCTCTTTTAAATTTAATGGTAATATCATCGTTAGCAGCCACTTTTTCATGCTTAACTTTAAAGAATTTAGAAATGTTATGAGCTTCAATTAAATATTCTGAATCAATATTAGATTCTCCCATTGAATTGTGTGCCATTTTTTGACTCTTTTGGAATCGAATAAAAGATGTAATAATTCTTCAATTCATTTTTTTAGATGAACGTGTACTTCATGAAAATTTACCAATTGCAAAATATCCGAATAATCCCATAAAGAAGAAGGGCATTACGTGATTTAAGATTTTGTCATATTTAGCAAAAACAATTAATACAGAAGATTTGTCACCACTAAGTCCTCCTAATGTATTGAATATTTTATAATCAGTATTGATATCTCAAATGCTAGAGTTGTTGATATTCATAATATAAAATTGATCTGGATCTACAGGGTCAAAACCACTAAAACTTTCAATCATTAATGAAATAGGGTATTTGAATGGTAAAAAGTAACCAGCATATTTAATCGCATCTACATTAGCTACCATCCCAACTGGCAGAACCGCCGGAGCAACAAAGAATGTTATCATCATCAATGTTATTCCTACACCTTGAATAAATAATGTTGAAGTAGCAACTGAAGCTACTAAAACTCCGATAATCATTGTAAGGAAAATTATTAAAAATAATGAATATAAAAATGATGGTCAGTCTACACCTTTTAACATGTCTAATCAACCTACACCGACAAAAATTGATTCAGGTGGAAAGTTTGCTCCAATTTTTGATTCATATAAGTTATCTTTAAAAATTAAAAATGAAAAAAGAAATACTAAAGCAATTGAAATTAACATTATCATTAAATTGAATAAGATAATAACTATTAAGAATTTTGATGGATTAATTGGAGTTGTCCCAATTCTTTTTAACAAAGAAGAGTTTTTAAACTCAAAAATACTTTGAGGCATAAAAACTAGCCCAATTGTCAAAATACTAATAGCTGCTCCACCAGGAAAGAAGAATTCACTACCTAGAGTTGATCCTAAGAATAATAACATTATTAAAGGCAATACAAAAGCGAACAAAGGACCTATTAAACCTTTTCAGAAATATTTGTTTACTAACTTGAATACTGTGAACATATTATAAAATTATAACATAATAGAAAATGTTGTTTTTAAGTTTATTTGTTTCATATATTGGTGATTTACATTTGGAGGAGAATAAGGGATTTGAACCCTTGGATGTTTTAACACATCGTTAGTTTTCGAGACTAATTGTTTCAACCGAACTCACACAATTCTCCATTGGGTTATTCATCTTTATTTTGAGATGAATTTAAATTATAACAATATTTAAATTCAACTATTCAATTTAGACAATATATTATATAATTAGTTATATGCTTAAAAATAAAACAACTTTACAGAAATACTCTATTTACAATAGAATCTCTGGTTCATACAACTTACTAAACTGAATACTAACTGCAACACTGACAACTCTTTTGTTGGTTTTAAAGTCACCTTCCCAGTTAACTACAACGATTATGACGGTTGCAATTGGGGTTTTCTCATTTATTGCCTTAATATCTTCAATCTTGTTTGTTATTAAATCATTTAGTATTTCTAGAGAATACAAAAAAGTAACTCATTTAGTGTTGTTCGCTATATTATCGTTGTTCATTCCATTTATCTTCAACTTCCTAATTAGAAGAAAGTTAAAACCTTATAAAAACTAATAATAAAAAGAACTAATAAAAGTTCTTTTTTTATCCTATAAAGAATAACTGATTTTAAATATCATGTTAGGTTACTTGATTTCATATATTGAAAAAATAATTGAAAAGTTATTTTATGATAACTCTAACAAAGTAAATAAAAAAAGCAAAACAAAAAACCTATATAGGTTTTTTGTTTTTGTTATTTAAATTAAATTATTAATCTAAACTAACTTTTGCGCCAACAGCTTCTAATTTAGCTTTAATTTCATTAGCTTCATCTGTTTTAACATTTTCTTTAATTGCAACAGGTGCTGATTCAACAAGTTTTTTTGCTTCCATTAGTCCTAGACCTGTAAGATCTTTAACAATTTTAATACATTGAACTTTGTTTCCACCATCTGAGTGTAACATAATTTTGAATTCTGTTTTTACTTCTGCAACTTCTGCTGGTCCTGCCGCTACAGCTACTGCTGAAGGGTCAATTCCGTATGTTTCTTTCATTGCTTCAACTAATTCCATTACTTCTTTAATTGTCATTGTGTTTAAGCTTTCGATAAAGCTTTCTTTGGTTAATTTTGCCATTTTATTTCTCCTAGTTTTTCTTTTTTAATTTTTGTTTGTTTTTATTCTTTAATATGATTTTCATCAACTAACATTTTCAGTCCAACAGCAACTTGTCTGATGGCACCTTGTAATGAACCTGCCAAGATTGTCAACGCTTCTTCGTATGAAGGAAGTGATGCGATTTCCAAAACTTTTTCACGATTGATTACTTCATTTTCGAATATACCAGCTACTAATTCTAGTTGCTTGTTTTTCTTAGCAAAGTTTGCAAGAACTTTAGCTGCTGATAATGAATCTGTATTTGCAAATGCAAATAAGTTAGCTCCAACAAGATATTGTGATAAATCTTTATGTTCACAGTTTTCGATAGCTTTTATCACAAGTCTGTTTTTATAAACTTTAAGTTCAACATCTTCTAGTTTTGCTAATTTTCTTAATTCTTGAAATTGTTTAACTGTAATTCCTTCATAGTTTGCAACTATAACAGATTCAGCTTTCTCAAATTTTTTAGATATTTCAGCAGAAACAAGTTTTTTGTTATCTTTTAATACACCCATAATACCCCTCTCTAATTTTTTTTGTACAATACTCGATCTTTATTTTAATAATAAAGCTATACACTAGGTAACGAATTAAGTTTTCACAGTTACTTTCTTGATGTATTGTAAAATAATTATAACAAATAATTATTGATTATATTCCTTTTTTGAGAATAAAATGACAGCTTCATAAGGGGCTAACATCTTTATTTTATTATTATAAGTTTTTTTTGAATAATTACTTAAAACAACTCCTAATTTATCACTAATTTTAATTCTTTTTCAATTTATACTTATGTTAATAAAAATAAAAAGTTTTTCATCTCCAAATTGAAGAATGTACTTAATAACACTTTTTGAAATTAAGTGAACGGTCATATTTGTTTTAGTGCTATTGAAAAAATGTCTATAAATTGGATTTTTAATAAATTCAATGAATTTCTTTAAGTAATATAATGGTGAATCATGATTGTAATATTGATTGGCTACATTTATTTCTTTATATGTTTTTGATACTTGCCTAATTGTTACATCACCACTTGAAAAACCACCATTCTTAGTTTTGTCTCATTGGAATAATGATTGCGTGTTAATTGGTGATAAATATTGTTGAGCAGTGAAGAAGTCTTTTTGATTTTGTCCTTCAGATTGCATATTTCTCTTTCTTTCAATTGCATAAATATCATTGAAGTGCAAGTTTTCTTTAATATCAGTTTTTAACATTCCTAATTCATCACCATAATAAATTAGTGACGAAGAAGTAGAGGCAAGTGATATTGTCATCAATGCTTTAGCAGCTAAAGCATTTGAAGATTGTTCGTTTCCTCATCTAGAGTTTATTCTTCCTGAAAGGGAAGAACCTAGAGACATAACAATATTGTCTTTTGCGTTTTCTGACTTCACTACTTGATTGATTTTTTTGAACAACTTAATAGGTTTAAATTTATCAATCTTATCATTTGCATATTTTGGATGTGTTCCAATTAATGAATATGAAGTATCAATAAATAAATCCGCTGCACGATTATTCGGATCTAAACATTCAGTGATATTTATTTGTGCTAATCCCGCTGATTTTACAATGATTGTAATTGTTGAATCAATATCTTTTGCAATCTTATAAAGTTGTTGTAGTTGTTCCATTGTCAGATTACTAAAAACTTCATTTTTATTAAATAAGTTTTCAAAGTTTACAAAAACAAAATTAGTAACATCGAAAGATGTTCAGAATTTAATAATCTTAGTAAAGGCTTCTAAGGTAGCACGAGAGTTAAAGTTTTCTGATTGATTCTCTGATTGATTTTTGTCTAGAAAGAAGGCTTTAGATGATTCTTGTAATTCACCATGATTAATTGTTCCGTCAGCTGAAAATAACATTGATTTTTTAATATCTTTAATATTTATCTCAACTGCAAAATCAATTTTCTTTTCTTTAAATTTATCAATCATTTTTTTTAATGCTTCTGTATTTCCGTATTTGTTCTTTAAATTTATAAACGAACTGAAAAGTAATGAGTTGTAATTATTGAATATATCAGGAATGATTACACAGTCAACTCCCATAAAAGAAAAGTAGTTAATTTTTTCCGAAATTCCATCAAAGTCACCAAAACCATCACCATTATGATCATAAAAAAATAATGGATTTAACTCATAAAATATTCTCTTAGTATTATGATTCTTTAACATTTAAAAATTATACAAAATTAACGCACTATTTCCAAAAGAAGTTTTTCAAAACCAATGACTTCATTGATTTCTCCACTTTTAATTTTTGTATCTAATTCTGACAACATTTCAATTAATATTTCAACTCTTTTGAAGGTTAATGTTTTCAATAATGTATTGGCTTTTTTAATTCTAAAGATATGAATCTTCATTTCCTCTGCAATTTCTTCAATTCTCATTCTTGAAGCTTTATAAGAATGTATTGTGCTACAAAGTATTAGACTATTAGAAAGTTGTGACATTAGGTTGATGATAGATTCACCATTATCCACTCTTTCTTTATAACTTCTGAAAAGACCTGAAACATCACCCTCTTGAAATGAATTAATAAATTCAAAGATATTATTAGAGTTATATTTTGAAACAGAGTCATATATCATTTCTTTTGTTATTTCTTTGTCTTCCATTAGCAGCTTGTCAATTTCTCTAATGATTAGGTTTAAATCATTAGGTAATTTAGTTGAAAGAAGAATTGAATTAATGTTTGAAATTGATCCACTTTTAGAAATAACAATTTCTCTAATAATGGTTGCCAATTGCATTTGTGTATATTTCTTAACTTCAATTGCTTGCATTTCTTTTAGTAAATATTTAAACAAAGGTGTTTGTGCTTTTGGTTTTGCATCTGAATAAGTGAAGATCAAGATAATGTTTTCATTCATGTTTTTAATAGAGTTAATAATTTCGTTATCATGAGCGGCATTAGACTTAGTTAATAAGTAAAAATCTTTAAAGATAAGGATTTTTTTATGATCAAAGATTGAGAATGTATTGATTTCATTTATAGCTTCATATATAGTAGAATTAGCATCAAAAAAAATTGATTTTGCATCAGCGTTTTGTTTTATTATTTTTTTAATTTGTTTATCAATTAAAAATAATTCTTCACCATAAATAAAATACATATTTTTAATTATAAAGAGTTGTGAGAGAATTAGTGAAATTTATTTAATTTATTTTAAAATAGTAATTCACCTTGGAATATTAAAGGATTTATCACAAGTTTATCTTTTTAGTAATTATACCTCCACCTTTTAGGAATATAAGTTTGAAAGGAGGTAATATGACCACAAAAGGATTTACAAAAATGACAGATAATCAATCATCACAAATCTATGGAGGAAGTGCTATAGCAATTCTCGGATCTCTTTTACCAATAATTATTCCGGCAGTGACTTCTTTAGTTTCATCATTTAAATTATTGTTTAGTGACAAAGGAGAAGTTAAGGGCAAAGACGGAACAGTTACTAAATGAGAAACACACCAAGACAAATCTGATTCAATATCAAAAATACACTTTATAAATTAACGAAAAACATCATCATATAGGTGGATGACAAAAAGGCACTGACGAAGCCTTTTTGTAATTATTCTATATAGTCAACAACTTCTTTATAGTATTTATCTTCTTCTTCTTTAAATGGAAGGTGAGAAGAGTTTCTGAATATTGATACTTGGATATAAGGTTTGTTAGATTTCTTAATAGCTCTAATTGCAGATTTGTAATTAATAGTTCTATCAAATTCTCCTACTATTAATAGTGTTGGAGTTGATAGAGTTTTTTCGGCTTTTAAACAATTTTTCATATTTTTAATACTGTAAATTTTTCATTTCAATTTTCTAAAAAAATCAATATGTGAGACTTGATATTCATGCTCTTTGTTTATGTAATGTTCAATATTTAAATTAATAGTTTTAGTTAAATCTTTATATAGAACATTATTCAAAGCTAAAGTTTTATTAAAACTTTTAGGAGTAAACATAAAGAACATTTTTAATGAATAAGGAGTAATTGAAGAATTCATTGGAGTTACTAAAATTAATTTTTGAATTTTTTCTTTAATAATATTCGTTACTCTCATAGCGATACTACCACCCATTGAGTGACCTAGTAAAATTATATTTTTTAGTTCTAATTCTTCAATCATGGCAATACAATAATCTGTAAAAACGACTAAATCAATTTTTGAATTTTTTTCAAACTTTGTATAACCGTGACCAGGAAGTTCAAAAGCATAATAGTCATATCTATCGAATCTTTCCGCCATTTCATCATGATAATCACTATTAGTGGCAAATCCATGAATAAAAACAATTGTTCCTTTAGATTCATTTTGAGCACCTTTAAATTTGTATGTACCAACTTTGTTTTTTAATACTTCAATCATTATTTAATTGTTTCTTCCAGTCCATCTTTCTTAATTTTCTTTTTAATGATGTGGATTTGTTGTTCTGTTGTTTGAGATGCATCAATAACAATATAATTAATCCCATAAACTTTACAAACATCTTCAAGATAATTTAAGTAGATATGGTGAATAGCTTTGAAGTAAACTTCATTTTTAGAAAAATTATCAACTTCTGATTTTCTTCCTCTTCTGAAAATTCTATCTTTAAATTCTTCTCATTTTAAATCCAAAATGATGTAAAGTTTAGGCACTCCTACAGAATAAATCAACTCTTTTACTTTCTCATGTCACATATTGTCATAAAAACCAAATAAAATAGGATCTGATGTCATATTTTGGTGAGCAAATAACCTATCTTCAAAAATTGTTCTGTCAAAAACAGTTAAGTTGTTATTTGTAATTCCATTTCTGTAATTATCAAATCTTGAGCAAAAGAAGTAGACTTGGAAGGCGATTGCAGATGTTTTATCTCCTTCATATAGCTTTTCAAGTAGTAAATTCTGTAATTTATCATTTTCATTTAGTTCAAAAACCACATCCGCATTAATTTCTTCAGCCAAAGCTCTTGTTAGTGTGGATTTTCCAGCACCTATCATGCCTCCAATAGCATAGCTATTAGATACTTTTATTTTTTGAAATTTATTTTCCAACATGGGTTCTCCGATTCTTATATTTAATTATTTATTCTTAAATTATAAAGATAAAAATTCATTTTATTAAAAGTTTTCTATTATAATATTTCATATGTCTATTTCAATAACTACAAGCAATGAAATTTTCGAAAATAAGCAAAATTTAATTATAATTTTTAGTGCATTTTCGGGAGAAATCGAATCAATAACTAAAGAAAATTATGTTTTTATTTATGGAAATAACGAACTAGTTGGGATAAATATTTTCAATTATAAAGAAGATTTTAAGGATATATCAGAGGGCTATCATAGCTTTTCAGACCTAAATTTCAACAAAATATCTAAAAAATTTCCAACAGAAATGAAAAATGTAAAAAATAATTCATTTTTTAAGACAGGATTAATAGAAAATATTGAAAACCACCCAAAAAGTGAAAAACTTAAAATTCTTTCAGTAAAAATAAATAACGAAACTTTACCTATAGTTACAAACCTTGATAACTTAAAACCTGGAGATTATCACCTATTTGCTACAAATAAAGCCTTTTTAGCAACAGGGATGGTTATAACTGAATCTAAAGTAATGGGAAGTGAATCTAAAGGTATGATTTGTTCTTATAAGTCATTAGGAATTGTTAAAGAAGGAATTATTAAGATTGATAATAAAAATAAACTAGAAGAATATACATTTTAAAAACAAAAAAACAAAAAGGAAACAAAATGAAACAAATAAAAGACTTAATCTTAGATTTAAAATCTAGAGGTGTTATTAATAACATTAGTAACGAAGATAAAATAAATAACTTAAAAATGGAAGATGGAATATACATTGGTTTTGATCCAACAGCAACTTCTTTACACTTAGGAAACTATATTCCTATTACAATATTGAAGCGTTTTCAAAAAATAGGATTCAATTCATTAGCCGTTTTAGGTGGAGCAACAGGGATGATTGGAGATCCTTCTTTCAAGGATTCTGAGAGAGTTCTTTTGGATAATGACACCATATTAACTAACAAAGCAGCTATCAAAAAACAACTTGAGTCTTTCGGACTAGAAGTTGTTGATAATTATGACTTCTATAAAGATTTTAATTTCCTAGATTTCCTAAGAGAAGTTGGAAAAAACATCACAATTAACTATATGATGGCCAAAGATTCAGTTAGTTCAAGAATCGAAAGTGGATTATCATTTACAGAATTTTCTTATCAATTAATTCAAGGTAATGACTTTAAAGTTTTATATGAAAAAAAGAATATTAAAATTCAAGCTGGTGGAAGTGACCAATGAGGAAACATCACTACAGGTTTAGAATTAATAAGAAAATCAGTTGGAGAAAATAATGCTCTAGGTTTAACAATTAACTTATTAACTGACTCTAACGGAAATAAGTTTGGTAAATCAGTTGGAAAACCTATTTGATTAAACAAAGAAAAAACATCTTCGTTTTCAATGTACCAATATTTATTAAATCAAAATGATGCCGATGTTGAAAAACTATTAAAATGATATACATATTTCTCTATGGATAAAATTGAAGAGATTATGAGCGAACATAACCAAAGTAAGGGTAAGAAATTTGCTCAAAAAACTTTAGCATTTGAAGTTACAAAAGATATTAGAGGAAATGACGAAGCTGTTAGAGCGGAAGAAATTACTGCAATACTTTTTGAACCTTCAAAAGATTTAACAACATTAAGTATGAAAGATATCAATGATATTAAAGAAGATATTCCTTTCTATGACAATCAAGGAGAAAAAATTAATGTTATTGATTTATTAATTGCTGCACAAATAGCAACTTCTAAAAGAGAAGCCAGAGAATTCCTTTCATCTAAAACAATCTTAATTGATGGTTTAAATGTTGAGAATGAAACAGATGAAGTTGTTCCTGTTAATTTTGAAAAGAAATACCTTTTAATTAAAAAAGGTAAACGTTCATATTACTTAATTAAATATTAATTATTGTTTTTGAGCTTCGTCTTTTAGTTTATCTATTGAAATTTTGTTATCTAAATGTTTTTGTTCCATCAAATCACGTTCATTTTTTAAATTTACAAGAGTATCTGTAAAATTGGTCATAAGCAAATCTAGTGTTTCACCTAAATTTGGATTCTTTTTCTCAAACTTCTTGAAATAAACAATTTCTTTATCTAAATACTTGATGTGTTTTAATATTTTCTTTAATAACTTTGCGATCTTTTTATTTTCTGATCCCAATCTTTTGTATTGTTTTTTAGGTGATATAAGATTTGTATTATCTAAATTTTTTTCTTCAGTTTTTACTTCTTTTTTAACTTCTAATTCTTTTTCTTGTTTTTTAACTTCTAATTCTTTTTCAGGTTTTTTAACTTCTAATTCTTTTTCAGGTTTTTTAACTTCTAATTCTTTTTCAGGTTTTTTAACTTCTAATTCTTTTTCTTGTTTTTTAACTTCTTTGTTAACTTCTAATTCTTCTTTTGCTTTATCTTCCATGTGTAATTACCGTCTTTCACTTTAAGTTTTTAACTTATCTCTATTTAAAATTATATACCAAACTAATTAGTTTCAATATAACCTATTAAAACTTCTAAGTCTCCATTTATGTCAGCGTGATTGTTATGAGTGATTATAAAAGCATCACCTTTTTTAATAGCTTCTCCATTAATTGTTCCGCTACCACTAATGATTAAACATTCTAATCAGTAAGCATTAGGTATATGAAGTGTTTTTAAACCTTTAATTGTTTCTTTTCTTAGTTTAAAGATTTCTGAATCAATAATTAAACCATCAAAAGAAGGAATAACTTTTAAATCATCATTCACTTCAATACAGTTTAATGAATCTTCAATATGTAGTTCTCTAGGGTTTCCATCATTTTCAATTCTATTGTAATCAAATAATCTGAAAGTTAAATCTGAAGATTGTTGAATTTCATAAGTCAGGATCCCTTTTGTGATTGCGTGAATTGTTCCAGATGGTACATAAACAACATCACCTTTTTTAACACTTTCATATTTTAAGAATTTATCTCAAGATCCATCTTTAATATATTGTTCTATTTTCTTGATGTCTTTTTCTTTAGAACCATAAACAATTTTTGCATCTTCAGGACAATCTAAAATATATCAACATTCCGTTTTACCTAATTTATTAAATTTCTTAATTGCATATTCATTGTTAGGGTGTACTTGTACACTTAAATCATCATTAGCGTCAATTATCTTTGTTAACAATGGATACTCACCTTCATAGCTACCAAAAAGGTTTCTATTGTTTTTAAAAATCTCGCTAAGTATTTGACCTTTGAAAAAACCAGAAGCAGCTATAGATTCTTTTCCTTCAAGCGCACTTATCATCAAAGCTTCACCGATTTTTTCTTCACCGATATAACCAAAGTCTCTTAACTTGTTTCCACCTCATATTTTGTAATCAAAGTATGGATTTAAAAATATAACTTCTTTTTTCATATTGTTAACCTTTTATCAATCTATTTGTTCTTAAAACTGTTTGTTGTTTAAAGTACAATGAGTTTTTAATTTTTACAGATTTTATTTTTTGTTCTTTTTTACCAGTAGCTGAACTAATTTTATTTCTAAAATTGTTTCATTTATTATTAAATTCTGTTTTACCTTCTTTTGTAGATAAAGTAATTCCAAAAACAAATATGATTGAGTGCAGAATTGAACCAGCAATAATTGTTAAGAAGAATCATAGTATTGAAATGTATTGCATTCCGTTTCCTGAACCACCAAAGGCATTAGGAATTATTTGATCTAGTTTTCCTAGCTCAGTTATTGGGGCACTAACTCCACCAACTATAGCGGTAATTGGTCCACCTCACATTCCTACATATCCTCCAACAAAGAATAAGAATGATAATCCTCCAGCTAAACCTGAAGCAATAACGTTAGCAATTAAAACTTGTTTTGGACGATTAACAGCAAATGGTATTGCTCCTTCAGAAATTCCAAAGAATCCAAGACCTAGAGCCGAAACTCCTTCCGCTCTTTCTTTTTCTGTGAATTTTTTTCTTCCTCATATTGTAGCTAAACCACAACCGATTGGCGCAATAGGTATCGCCGCTGCAACTGAACCCATTAATCTTGGATCAACTACTATTAGTGCTGTAGCACAAGTACCAGCTATTTTATTGATTGGTCCACCCATATCGAAACCGATCATACATCCTAATAAGAAACCAATTAAGAAGTTAACTCCATTAATTTTGGCCGCTTCAGATAGTCCGTAAACTATAGAGTTCATTATAAATCCAAAAGGACCTGATAAAAGTAATATAAATGGAAATACTATTACTGATGTTGCAACAACAGGAATAAAGATAATTGAAATTATTGGTGTGATTAACTTTGGAGTTTTTCATGTCAAAATTCATTTAACTAAATAACCTGCACTGAATCCCATAATAATAGCTGCAAATAAAGAAAGTCCAACATTTGAAACTCCAGTTTCCGCAGCATTGGGGAAGAAATGTTCTATCTGTGGAATAGGATTTTTAATTCCGGGGATGTTTCATCAAAATGTGAAACTCGTACTTGCAGCTGCGAATGTGGAAATGAACCCAGGTGCAAAACCAGCCCTTCCAGAAATAGATTCAGCAATAAAAGCCCCCATCATTGCGATAAAGACGGTAAATCCAATTTCTGAGATACCTTTAAATATTTTATAAACTTGATCATCAGCAAGGCCGGGAATTGATCCAAGTGAATTAATGATAGCCCATACTATTCCTGAGAATACAATGAAAGGAATCATTCTTGAAACACCAGATAATAAGTGACCCATAAATACTTTTGATTTTGATTGTTGGAAACTACTTGTTGCTTTAGTAGCTGATGACTTAACTGCATTATCACTATTTCCATGAATTGCTTGAGTAAATGATTCTTCAATACACATTTCAGGTTTGCTAATAGCATCATTAGTATTAACTTTTAATAATTTTTTTCCTTCAAATCTTTCTAAATCAATATAAATATCAGCGGCAATAATTATTGTTTCTGCTTGCGCGATTTCCTCATCAGTTAATCTAGACTCAACACCTTTTTGACCTTGTGTTTCAACTTTGATTTTGTATCCCATTTTAATTCCAGCTGTTTCAAGAGCTTCTTTAGCCATGAAAGTATGTGCAACACCAGTAGCACAAGCTGAAACACCGACAATTAGTCCTTTAGTTCCAGTTTGAATAACTTCTTCTTTTTCTTCATACATTTTTGTATTTAAATAATTGAAAAGTGTAGCTTCAGTTTTCAATGTGTGCATTTTTTTTCTAAAATCATCATCTAATAACAAAGTTGCTACTTTAGATAAGGTGTCCATGTGAATTGTAGATGATTGATCTTCAGGAATCAATAAAGCAATCATTACCTTGATTGGCTTTCCATCCATTGAAGCTCATTCCACACCTTTTGAACAACGTACAACTATAATTGTAGGTTTTTTGACTTCTTTAATTCTTGCATGTGGTATTGCAAAACCATCTTCAAACCCTGTGGTTGATTCTTCTTCTCTTTTGATGAAAGCATTAATCAATTTTTGTTTGTTTGTTTTAGTTATTACACCTAAATTAACAGCTTCATTAGCAACAAAATCAAAAACATCATCTCTAGTTTTTAGATTTTGTTGAAAAAATATATTTTCTTTTTTTAACATAAATGACTCCTTAAATTTTTTTCTCGGGTTTTTAAAATTATAACACAATTATTTTTAGTGTTTATTGATTTACGTTATGTCAATATGACCTATAACAACATCTTTTTCAAATTCAATAATATAAACATATGTTTCTTTATATAAAAGTACTTTATGAGAATTAATTATTTTTGAAATATTGTTTATTATTAAATTTATTTTATTTAAAATGTTTTCCAACTCATTAGCATTTAAATTTTGAACTTGTTCTTGAGATAATGTGTTTAATAAATATGTATAGTTCTCAGTTATTTCTTTTTCTGAAATATCAATTCCCTTATCGCTTTGTAAAACTATTTTTTCAGTGAACTTAGGTAATCATTCAGGGTTTAACTTTTCCACTTGGGTAATTAAATTTGTTTTATCTTCAGGAATAGAAAAGACTTCTTTATTAGATATGAAACTAGATTGTATTAATATTTCAATCGCGTTTTTTATCAACTCAGCAATTGCAACTGCGTGAGAACCTGTATCTTTTATTTTATTTTTAGGGTCTAAAATTTTAAAAAGTAAATCTTTTGAAGTTCTTACTAAAATATTAGCTTTTAAAATTTCAATTTTATAATTTTCAAAACCTTCTGAAATATTTTTTGGTATATCTTGGTTGTTCATATTAAACTCCTGATTCATAATTTTCAAATTAATTAGTATAATTATAGTTAAATTAATCAGATTTAAATTTTTTTAAACAATTAAATTTGTGTTCTAATATTCAAATATATAATCAAAAATGATTTTATTTCAATTACATTTATTAATTTAATTGAAATTATATATAATAGTAATATGTCTAACTATAACGCTGATAAAATAATAACACTTAAGGGTCTGGAAGCTGTCCGTAAAAGACCGGGAATGTACATTGGTTCTACTGATGTACATGGTTTACACCATTTAGTTTGAGAAATTTTTGACAATGCAGTTGATGAAGCATTAGCTGGTTTTGCATCTGAAATTAAAGTAACACTTAAAAAAGATTCATCAGTTGTAGTTGAAGATAATGGTCGTGGAATTCCTGTTGATAAACACAAAGATGGTAAAACTGGTGTTGAACTCGTTTTTACAGAATTACATGCAGGTGGAAAATTTAATACTGATTCTTATAAAACTTCTGGAGGATTACATGGTGTTGGTTCATCTGTTGTTAATGCTCTTTCTTCAAAATTATTTGCAACTGTCTACCGTAACAAAAAAGAGTATGTTACTTCTTTTGAAAATGGAGACAAAATTACTCAAAGAACTTTGGAGATTGGACCTACTTCTAAAAAGGGAACTAAGATTCAATTTTGACCAGATTACAAAATCTTTAAAAACTCTCAACTTTCATATGAAGTTATATCTGAAAGATTAAAAGAATCTTCTTTCTTATTATCAGGAATTAAAATAATTGTTAAAGATGAAAATACACAAAGTCAAGAAGAATTTAAATATGATGATGGAATAAAATCATTTGTTGAATTTGTTAACTCAAGCAAAACAAAACTTTCTGGTGTAATTTTCCTTAAAGAAAAAAACGCAGATATGGAAGTTGAAATCGGAATGCAATATACAGATAGTTATTCTGAAACAATTATTTCTTTTGTTAACAATGTTAAAACTAAAGAAGGTGGAACTCATGAAACCGCTTTTAAAAATATGTTAACAAAAGTCATTAATGACTTTGGTCGTGAAAAAGGTTACATCAAAACTCGTGAACCTAATTTTGAAGGTGCTGACGTTAGAGAAGGATTGACTGCTATAATATCTGTAAAAATTTCTGAAACATTTTTAGAATTTTCTGGTCAAACAAAAGATAAGTTGTCAACTCCCGAAATTAAAAAACTAGTTGATGAAGTTATTCAAAAAGAACTATACTTTTGATTAAATGAAAACAAAAAGATTTCAGAGAAAATTTTATTAAAATCCAAACAATCTAAAGATGCTCGTGACGCTGCAAGAAAAGCTAGATCTGATTCAAGGAAAACAAAAGATAAATTAAGTGAAGTTAAAATTCTTTCTGGAAAACTAACTCCAGCACAAAGTAAAATTCCTGCCGAAAGAGAACTATTTTTAGTAGAGGGTGATTCAGCCGGTGGTAGCGCCAAGTTAGGTCGTAATAGAAAGTATCAAGCAATTCTACCTTTAAGAGGTAAAATAATCAATACTGAAAAAGCACGTTTATTAGATATTTTAAAGAATGAAGAGATTGGAACAATTATCAATACAGTTAATGCTGGTATTGGTTCTGATTTCGATATCAAAAAAGTTAAGTACCATAAAGTTATCATCATGACCGATGCCGATACCGATGGTGCACATATTCAAATACTATTATTAACTTTCTTCTTTAGATATATGAGACCTTTAATTTTAGCTGGAATGGTTTACATTGCTCAACCTCCATTATTCAAATTGAAATATACAAAAAGTAAAAAAGTAGTTCAAGAATATTTATGAAATGAAGATGAGCTTGCTACATTTATGAAGACTAATAAAAGTGTTGAAATACAAAGATACAAAGGACTTGGAGAAATGAACTCCGAACAACTTTGAGAAACAACTATGGATCCAGAAACAAGAACTTTAATAAAAGTAAACATTGATGATGTGGCAATTATCGAAAGAAGAGTATCTGTCTTAATGGGTGACCACGTTGAACCTCGTAAAGAATGAATTAACAAGAATGTAAAATTCACAATGGAAGATGACTTTGAAATCTAAAAATACAAACACAAACGAGAGGAATTAAATTATGGCAAAAGAAATTAAGAATGATTTTATAAACAATGAAAAACTTGAAAACCAATCATTAGACTATATTATGTCTGATCGTTTTGCTCGTTACTCGAAATATATTATTCAACAAAGAGCTCTTCCTGATATTAGAGATGGATTAAAACCAGTTCAAAGAAGAATACTTTTTTCTATGTCGGAATTAGGTTTGCAAAGTCATAAAACATTTAAGAAATCGGCTCGTATTGTCGGGGACGTAATTGGTAAGTATCACCCACATGGTGATAGTTCAATTTATGAAGCTCTAGTTAGAATGGGTCAAGATTGAAAAATGAATATGCCTCTAATTGAAATGCACGGTAACAAAGGATCGATTGATGATGATCCAGCTGCTGCCATGAGGTATACAGAAACTAAACTAGAAAAAATTGCTAATTTAATGCTAGATGAACTAGATAAAAAGACTGTGCCATATGCACCTAACTTTGATGATACTGAAAAAGAACCTGTTGTCTTGCCTTCTTATTTACCAAATCTACTTGTTAATGGAGCTAGAGGTATTGCTTCAGGTTTTGCAACAGAAATACCACCACATAACTTAAACGAAATTATCGATAGTGCAATAGCTATGATTAGAAAACCTGAGATTAGTTTAAAATCATTATTAAAACATATTAAAGGACCTGATTTTCCAACAGGTGGAACTGTTTATGGAATTAAAGGTATTGAACAATCTTTTGAAAGAGGACAAGGTAGAATTACTATTTGTTCTAAGTACGAAACAATAGTTGACAAAAAAGAAACTTGAATTAATATTACAGAAATTCCTTATGGAGTTGTTAAATCAAAACTTGTTAGACAAATTGATGAACTACGTTTCCATGGAAAAATAGCCGGAATTAAAGAAGTTAGGGATGAAACAGATCGTAATGGTATTTCTATTGCTATCTTTTTAGAGAAAGATGCTAATGCTGAATTAATTATGAACTTCTTATTACAAAAGACAGATATTAAAGTTTATTATTCATACAATATGATTTCTATCAAGGATAACGCTCCTAAAGTTTTAGGAATTGGGAAAATGCTTGAAGCATATATTTCACATATCCAAGACATCAAAAGAAAAGCCATTAAATTTGATTATGCCAAACATGTTAAGAGACTCGAAATTGTTAATGGATTAATTAGAGTTAGTGAAATTCCTGATGAAGTTATTAGAGTTATTAGAGAATCTACAGATTCTAAAAAAGGTGTTATCTTGAGCCTGATGACTAAACTACAATTCTCAGAAATTCAAGCTACAGCAATTGCCGAGTTAAGACTTTACCGTTTAAATAAAACAGATGTAAGTATTTATTTAAATGATCGTATCGACCTTCTTGCTAAAATTAAATTCTGCGAAGATGTACTTGGTGATGAATCTAAATTTAATGAATACTTAATTAGTATCTTAAAACAAATTAAAAAAGATTTTGGCATTCCTAGAAAGACCGTTATTAATGAAAATGAACTATATATTTCTATTAATGAAAGTGAATTAATTAAATCAGAACCCACTTATGTTTCTTTATCTAAAGATGGTTATTTAAAAAGATTCTCTTCTAAAATATTTGATTCAAATATTTTAACTACATTCGGAACAAAAGATGATGATCACTTGTTGTACTTAAGTAAAACAAGCACAACAAATAAACTTTTAGTTTTCTCTAACTTGGGTAACTATATTGTTGTACCTATTCATAAAATACTTGAAGGTAAATGAAAAGATCCAGGACAATATATTTCTGACTTTGCAAGTTTTGATACTGGAGAGAAAATTGTTTCAGTTATTGACGTTGCAAGTTTTGAAACAAAAGGTTTCCTTGTTTTTGTAACCAAGCAAGGAATTGGTAAAAAAGTTTCTATTCAAGACTTTAATGTTTCAAGAATTTCTAAACCAGTTAAAGCAATTGGATTCAAGAAACCTCAAGATGAGTTGATTGATGTTAAAGTATCAAACGGAATGCAAGATATTTTAATTACAACAGATAGAACATATACTGTTAAATTTAGCGAAACTGAAATTCCACTATTTGGTTTAAGACCGGCTGGAAATACTTTAATTAAATTAGATAAGAATATTGTTACAGCATTTGTACTTTCAAACAAGAAAGAAAACATCTTATTAATAAATGACAAGAACCAAATGAAACAAATGAAGTTTTCTACTATTGCTTATTCTCCTAAAGCAAGTAGAGGTGGAAAGATTGCTACATTACTAAGTTCTAAACAAACCCTTATTAAAATGATTACAAGAGCTGCTGATTCAACTTTTGTTATCAAGACAAATGATGGTATCCAAATAGAAACTTATAAAGTAGATAAAACACGCACAACACTAGAAAGCACTTTTACTAAAGTTGCGAAAAATATTTTAAAACTAGAGATTCAAAGTAAATTACTAATTGATAAATCTACAGAATACTTTAATGTTGTACAAACTGTAATAGCTAATGATGCAACAATATCTAAATCAGAGAAAAAAATTGATGAAGCTTTTAAAAAGTCTGAAAAGAAAATTAAAGAAATTGATGACATAAACATTGATGAAATCTTGAAAAAATACAAGATATAAAAAGGACAACTATGGAAGATTTTAAATATTACGATTATTTAGTAGATTGATTAAAAGGCGAAGTTGAAAAAACTGGCAGCAAAGGAGTTATCATCGGTATTAGTGGTGGTATTGATTCTGCTCTTGTTGCTACAATTGCCAAAGATGCCTTTCCCAATAATTCTTTTGGTGTTATCATGCCAATATCAGATAGAATAAAAGATAAAGAAGATGGAATTGAATTATGTAAAACAATCGATTTAGATTATTCAATTATTGAACTTAAAACTGAATATGAATCTATGTCATCTAAATTAAAACTTTCAACAGATCTTACTAAAGCCAACTTACAAGCAAGATTGAGAATGTCGACACTTTATGCTTTGGGTCAAGAAAAAAACTATTTAGTTTTAGGGACAGATAACTATGCTGAATACTATTTAGGATACTTTACTAAGTATGGTGACGGTGGTTGTGACCTATTACCGATAGTTCAACTTCATAAATCAGAAGTATTCAAACTTGCCAAAATGTTAAAGTTACCTGATTCAATAATTAACAAAGCACCTTCAGCTGGTTTGTGAGATAATCAAGAAGATGAAAAAGAATTAGGTTTTACATATAACCAGTTTGAAGCATTTATAAAAAACAAAAAATTAGATCAAGACATTGTAGATAAAATTATCAAACAACATCGTAATACTCAACACAAAAGAAGTGCAATTCCAAAACCACTTCACCCAGTAGATTTAAGAAAATAATAAGGAAAAAATATGAAGAAAATATTAGTAATAAAAAGTAGCATCTCTACAACACAAAACTCAATAAGTGATAGAGCGGTGGATATTTTTATAGAAAATTATAAAATATCAAATCCAGATCACATAATTGAAGTTTTAAACTTGAATAAAGAGAGTGAAATACTAAAACCATTAACATCAGAAACATTAAATGAATTTTTTGATGACAAAGCAGATCAATTAATAGAACAATTAAAATCAGCAGATAAAATTGTTATCACTGCAGGAATGGTTAACTTCAACATCCCAACTTCTCTAAAATCATATTTTGATAATGTTTTACAAGCAAATAAAACATTTAAGTACAAATATAAAGGTAATGGTGAAAGTTTTGGTCTACTTAATCCCGAAGTAAAGGCACAATTAATCCTTTCTCAAGGAGCAGTTGTTGGATGATACCCATATGCTTTATTTGATAAATACTTAGAAGGTTTATTAAACTTTATTGGTATTAAACAAATTAATACAATTATTTATGATGGAACAAAAACAGATGCCAAATCTGGCTTAAAAGCTGATGAAATTATTAATAGAGAAGAATTAATTAAATTATCTAAAAACTTTTAATTATCATTTAAGAAATATAATATAATTTGACTTAATAAACAAGGTGGAAATATATGAATAATTTTAAATGAATAGTAACTGATTTGGATGGAACACTAATCCACCATAAAGATGAGAAAAATATCATTTATGATGATGTTATTGAACAATTACACAAAAGTATTGAAGGAAAACACTTCTCAATAGCTACCGGAAGACACTATAAGGACGTTTTAAGCATTGTTGAGAAACATAATATACTTATGCCAAAAAACTCTTACATTGTTGGTGCTAATGGTTGTCAAATATATTCGGTAGATAATAAGAATCTAATTTTGAATATGACTCTTGAAGAAGAAATAGTTCAAAATGATATTCCTAAACTTGTTGAATACCTAGATGAAACTTTGCCAAATGGAACAATGATGTTTGCTTATGGTAAAGATGAAATCATTTATTTCGTTAAAAACAAATCAAAGAATTTTGACAATATGGTTAAAGCTGTTTTAGCTCACGAAGATAATGATGGTGTTTTTAAATACTTAGTTGTTAACACTTTTGAAGAATTGAAAGACATTACTAAATTCTGTGTTGATTTCTTTGAAGAAATTGAAGATCCTTTAAAACTAATGAAAGGTATGGGAGAAATATCTTCTAATGTTGATTTTGCAAATACAGGACCTAACTTTATTGAAATTATTATTAAAGACATCAACAAAGCAACAGCTTTAAAGTTTATTAATGATAATCACTATAAACTTGATACAAAAGAAATCGTAGTATTTGGAGATTCAGGAAATGATGTTGAAATGATGGATTATGCCGGAACATCTGTTACTCGTCATGATGCTAGACCTGAAATCATCGAAAGAGCAACATTAGTCTTCCCTGGTGGAGCTTCTAAATTTGTTAAAAATGGATTAATTGAATTAATTAAATAATTTAATTTTCTCCATGACTTTTAAGAACTATAGCAACTATCTCTTCAACAATTGATTCCTTACTTTTTCTTCATTCAATTTCAAAGATATTATAAATATTATAACCTCTGGTTTTGATGAACGCTTGTTTGTCAAAATCTTTTAATGTCTCACTATTGTTATATAGTCATTGATGAAGTTCAATACCTAAAGCTACCTTATTGGTATGTTTATCAAAAATTGCAATATCAATTCTCTTGGTTCCTATTTTATATTTAGGATATATAAATAATCCATTTCTTTCAAGAAGGAATTTAGATAACGAATCACTAACATCTCTTTCAAAGTCTGAATCTAGTGTTAGTCATTTCTTTTCTTTTTCTAAATCAGAAGCGGCATTATCACAGTGAACTATAAACTCTTTGAAACATTGAGCATTTAAGTTTGTTGGAGATACATTCATATCTTCACCTGTAAATGATTTAACAACAATCATTTTATTCTTAGATCTAGTTACAGCAACGTTTAATCTATTTTTCCCACCATCCATATTCAAAGGACCAAACGAGTTTCTCATTTTAGTAACAGTTGATGATCTTCCGTAAGCAACTGAAAGGATAACTAAATCACCCTCATTACCTTGAACGTTTTCTAAGTTGGTAATAATTAATTTTGATTCTCTCATTTTAAGAATCATTTCTTTGTTTTTGCTTGATAATATTTTTCCAGTAATTAAACCTGTTTGAGATTCATTAAATGTAATAACTAAAATCTTTTTATATTCATGTAGATTTTCAGCAATCAGTTCTAAAACTTTATCCGCCTCTTCTTTATTAACTCTATTAACAAAGAATCCATCTACATCAATAACTTGGAAAGGTTTACTTGTAAAACTTTGGTTAGATGTTGCAACGTTTAAATTATTGTCATAAATGTGTTGATTTGAAAATTCAATTAAATCTTGTGAAATTGAACGGTAGTGGTTGTTTAACAAAATCTCATTTCAGTTAGACACAATAGCTCTTAATAACAATGAGTCAAGATCTTTATATTGAATTTTGTATTCTCCTGAATCGTCTTCATCCTCTTCATCTTCGTCATCTTCTTGATACCTAGTATTAAAGAATGAAGAAGGTTTAAGTTGTTTATCATCTCCGGCAACAACCTTAATATTCGTTCTATAAAGAATTGGATATGCTCTTTCTAAAAACATTTGACTAGCTTCATCAAAAATACCATAATCAAATATTTTTGAATCACATTCAATAATATCTGAAACATCTTCTGGACGTGAAATTCAAATAGGAAAAATCTCTAATAAAGAATCAAAGTATTTTTTCATAAAGCTTTTGATTTTAGGGAATCTTTTTAAATTACTTAATCTAAAAATTTCTATAATATCAGCATTATTAGTAGTAGCATGTATTTTTTGTTTTCAAGCAATAACTAGTTTTTGGTATATCTCTTTATTAACAAGATCTCAATCGATTACTCTGTCACCATATATAGAATTATTGATTTGGGTATATTTATCAATTAGAGCTTGGTTTTCTTTATTGATATAAGCATCATTGAACTCATATACTTTACCAGCTAAATTTGCTTTCATAAAGTTAATACCATTTTCATAGATTATAACCGGTAGTATTGAATCAAATTGCAATCAATGGTTTTCAATGAAGTCAGTTAAATGAGGAACAAATACAAATCCTTTAACAAAGAAGAAAACGTTTAATGGAGTTAAGACAACCTTGTTCTTCAAGTAAACAAAGAAATCATCAAAGTGGATAATGTATTTAACCATCTTTTGAATCAATAAGACGATTGATTTTCAATTAGCTATTTTTATCTTTTCTAAGTCATGAGTTTTAACTTCTCCCTTGATATATCAATTACTAATAACATATTTCTTTTCTAATGGTCCAACTTTGTTAAGTGCTTCTAATATTTGATTAGCCTTATTGTCAGCCATCATTCTAATTAAAATCTCGCGCTCAATTTTATTATCATCACAAAAATTTTGTAATTGGAAATAATATTTTTCGATATCTTCATATATAAAGATATCTCTTTCAAACATCTTTATCAAATCAGGATGAGCTTGAAATAATTCACTAATCATTGGTTGTGCTCTTTCAATGTTTTTAATCTGTAAGATAGATAAGTTTCTTAGGTCAAACTTCTCTAATGGATTTCAGTATTCATTTAAACTTTCTATGTCAGTTTCAAAATCATCAAAACTTTTTTTCATTTTTTGATGGAATATTTCTGCATCTTCTGGGTTCAACATTCCTTTTTCTAACAATAAAATTGCTAGGTGTTCTAAAGAGAAAAATTCCACTTTGTTTAATTCATGTAAATTATATTTTTTAATTAGTATTAAAAGATTTTCATCTAGAACTTCATGTTTTGCAGCTAGGTAATCATTATAGTCAAAGTTACCAATGTTTCATTGTTTCATCATTTGCATAATTCTATAAGCTCTATTAAGAGAGTGTTTTTCTTTAACGACGTAGTTTAAGATCTCATCACTATAAGAAAAGTCGGGATTAATTAAATCAGGACTTTCATAAATGTCACTTAGGTTTTTAATTGTTTTATAAAAGATAACTTTGTCTTTAGTAATTTTAGTATCTTGAAAGAACATCCCAAATTCTTTTAATGGTCCTAGACGATCTAATAGAACGTCAAGGGCAGCTTTTTTCTCAGAAACCATTAGAGCGGTTTTGTTATTCATCATAATGTTAGCAATAATATTAGCAATTGTTTCTGACTTACCAGTTCCAGGAGGTCCGTGAATAATCGTATTAGAATTAAGCGATAAATTAAGAGCAAATAATTGCGATAAATTCAATGAACTTATTTGTACTCAAACACTACTTCTATCTAAGATTAAATCTTCAGGATCGTAAATAGCTGTTTTGGTTTCATCTCCAAACACGTCAGCTTGAATATTGATGATGTGTTCTAAATCTTGTTTTAACTTTCCACCATTAGGTCTGAAGAAACCAAATATGTAATTATCTTCAACAAGTAATCTTCCTTCTAGTCTAGCTCTTGCTTTTGGCATATCTTCATTAATGAATTCATTTTGTTTAGCTTCTATCTCTAAATTAAAATCAAAGTTTGTATTTAAATAATCAATAGCATCATTGATGTTTGTAATCTCATTTCATTCTTTTAAAAGTAGAGCGCTCATCTTTTCTTGTTTGATTAAGTGGACAATTAACTTTTCATTAATTCTCATGTCTCCTTCTTTGGATTTTAAAGAAGCGTTAGCTAAATCAATATTAACTTCTTTAAAGATAATTGGTGCTTTAACCATTTCTCCATTAGATAGAGATCCTATTAAAAAGTATCTTGCAAGATATAGACATCATTCTCCAGTATCTACTTCTCTGGTTCTAGCCATGTTATCTAAGTTGGTTAATTTTTTATCGATTGCTTCAAATTTTGATTTTAAGTATTCAATAATTACTGGTTTGTTTTTAGAGAAAGAATCTTTCAATTGATTAACTTTACTTTTAGGAATAAATAATGATTTATCTTCTAAGTATTTTAAAAACTCTCTAACTCCACTGATTTTCTTTAAATCAGTTTCTAATTTAGTTCAATCATTTTTTTGAGATAACTTTGCTGGTTTATCTTCGTTAAATAATGAGTTAAGATCCTTTAGGTTATAAAAAACCAAAGGATTATAAACATCATTAGAATTCAATTTAGTGAAAATGGTTCTATCTTTTGTGCTTATAGTAACCAAGTTAATTATTTTATTTTTTAAGTATTCGTCTTTTTTAGCCATTTTTGAATCTCCACCCAACTATTAACTTTTTTGTTATTTTGTATAATATCTATATAAAATTATATATCAATTTCTAATATAACTTTATATTTGAAATATAATAATTGAAAGGAGTTGTTATGCCAGAATTACCAGAAGTCCAAACCGTTATTAATTACTTAAATCAAACAATTAAAGGTCAAAAGATAATTAATATCAAAGTGTTGGCCGAGAAAATGTTAAAGAATAGTTCTGAAAAGGATTTTAAGGCTATTTTAAGCGACTCTACTATATTAGATATAAAAAGAATTGGTAAATACTTAATCTTTCATTTAGACAATGGTTATGTGATGGTTAGTCATTTAAGAATGGAAGGAAAGTATTTCGTTAAAGATAAGAGTGAATCAGTTGATGATAAACACATTCATCTTATCTTCGAATTATCAGATAAGAACTTATGCTACCATGACACAAGAAAGTTCGGTACTTTTACTATTTACAAAACAGAAGACTTTATGTCATCTACTGAATTAATTAAAATAAGTATGGATCCATTAAGTATTGACTTTGATGGTCAATACTTATTTGATAAGGTTAATAAGTCAAAGAAAGCTATTAAGACACTTTTGCTTGATCAAGCTATTGTTTCTGGTATTGGTAACATCTATGCTTGTGAAATATTATTTAGTGCTAAAGTTTCCCCTTATCGAATAGGAAGCGAAGTAACTTTGGAAGAGTGTCACTTAATTGCTAAAGAGTCTACAAGAATATTAAAGTTAGCAATTGAGAACAAAGGAACAACCGTTTCTTCATTCTCTTTTAATAATAACCATTCAGGAACTTTTCAAAAGTATTTGAATGTTTATGGTCGTGCTAATAAAGATTGTAATGAATGCAATAACTTAATAATTAAGGACTACCTTAATAAACGCGGAACTTATTATTGTTCTCATTGTCAAAAATAAATAAAGTAATAAAAACTCACCTACATTTCGTAAGTGAGTTTTTTGTTATAGTTTTTATTAACCAAAACTAATGTTTAGATAAATATTATCTATTGATTGTGTATCCAAGTTTTGCAACTAGAACTAATGTGTAAGCATCTTGTTCTTTTGTTGTTTCTTTTCTAACTTGTAAACCTTTCATGATATCTTCATCAGTAACGTTTCCTAAATTAAAACTCTTTTTAACAATTTCTAATTTAGTTCTATCAATATCTTCAGCTTTGAATCCAATACTATCGATTTCATAACTAGTAATATCTACTTCTGAAGATGATCTAGTGAATAGTTGGAAGTTGACTATTGCAGGTCTAACTGTAAAAGTTTTCGAAGGAAGTTCTTTAGTTACACTTGGTGTAACTGTAAATTCTAATGAATTAATTGTTGTTAATGATCCATTGATTGTGTGACCAGTTATAACATTCAATGTAATAACATTTGTATCTGGAAGCATTTTAATTGTAAATGCTGCTTTTAAAGCTAGTAAGTCCATTGATGGTTCAATGGTAAATAGTTTTTGAATTAAATCAAATGACGGTTGATCAATTTCTTTGTCAGTAGCATCCAAGTGAGAAAATTCACTTGCATCAATTGTACCTA
>CAMRAC010000003.1 GCA_947039955.1 uncultured Mycoplasma sp. | reverse complement strand
GATGTAAAACTTTTAACACAAGATTAATATATAAAGCATCAAAGAATTTTATGTTTTTTATTTACTTACCTTTAACTTATTTCTTTATGCCTCTGTATTTCATAATACAACTTCAAGATGGTATTGGAGTATGGACACATAGCAGCATTGCGGCAGATGGCCAAGCTTCACTTGCTCCTTTTTCATTTGGAACAAGTGTTGATTGATTAATTTGACTTATAATTGCCTTTGGGATCATGTCATACTTTACAATTGTTTCTGGATATTCTTCAAGAGTTGGAAATATTCAAAATTTAGGAATCATTGCAGTTAAATTTATTCCTTTAGTAGTTGCTGCTGTAATTGGTTTTGTATTTATTGGTGTGGGAGCTAATTCTGGAACTCCAGTTACTCCAGGGTTCAAACCACCAACATCACCACCTAATTCATTAGCTTCAATGACGCCAGCGTTTGGAATGTTTATTGCTATGGCTGGAATATTCTTTGCTTATGATGGATTTTATATTACATCAGGTTTACAGACAGAAATGGCTGAACCAAAGAAAACTCCGATAGCTATTTTATTGGGTTTAAGTATTGTAACAATTATTTATTTAACAATTGCAATATCAATGTCATTAAATGGTACTGGATCATTCTATGGATTTGGTGAATGATTAATGGAAAGTGGTCAAGGTTGAGTATTCGGTGTTGTTAATATTTTAATAGCAGTTGGTATTCTAGGTATTATTAATGGTTTCTCAATGTGAGCTCCTAGATTTATTGAAGATTTAATTAAAGAAAATGAACTACCGTTTTCTTCAAAATTTAAACATAAAATAAACCCTAACAAACCAAAAGTTGGAATTATGTATTCGCTTGCAATGTCTACTCCACTTATTATTATCTTTACACTAATTGGTGTCTTTGGTTATATACCAGGGAGTTACGAAGGTGCTGGTTACGGATCTGGTATGGAAAGTTTATTTAATTTTGCTGATTTAATGGCTAATTGAACCGCCTTATTTAGTTTCACATTCATTGTTCTCTCGATATATGGTTGTTTAAAAAACAGAAAAACAAAAAAAGTGGTCACTGAACAAAAAAAATACTTTAAACCAATGGCTATTGTGTCAATTGTGATAATGTCAATTTCTCTGTTTGTCACATTGTTCGCTCCAATATTTGATCTTATGTTAATATTCTCTTTACCTGATTTGACACAAGAAGACATTATTAGTAGAGTAATGTTGATTGTTGTATTATTCTTATTCTTAGCATTAACTTTCTTACCTACTGTTATTGAAGACCATATCAATAAACGTAAAGGCATCTTAGTTGATGATGAAGTTAAAACTTTAAATACTTAATTAAACTTACAAAACATCTCTTTAGAAGGGATGTTTTATTTTATAAAGTCAATATTTAGCTAAGATACTTATTCATACTTTTGATATATTTAACAATACCCAATGATCCAATTTACTAAAAGATAATGTAACTTAATCAAGGGAATGTTTACTTAGTGTAATTGAGTGATTAATTAATAAAAATTACCTAAGATAATGGTAGGTTTTAGTGTTTATCTATTGGAAAATTTTAAATATTGTTCTAGTTAATTTAGTATAATTATTAAGCATTAAAATAAAAGTATTACTTTATTTTAAAAGAAAGAAGAATATTATGAAAAAAACAAGTATGAAAAACTTATTATTATCATTAGGAATTTTAACAATTGTTGCCCCAGCATCAATAACACTGATTAGTTGTGCTGGAGACAATGGTGATAACCCTGGCGATGGCGGTGGAGAAAACCCTGGCGATGGTGGTGGAGATATTAAACCACCTCCAATTGACCCTCCAATTGACAATAGAATATATGTTAATTGATCAGAAGATGCAAATTTAACAAGTAAATTAGAGGATGATAATGGATCAAGTCACAAAAACATAAACCTTCCCGAAGGTGGAATAACATCGACAACACATAAAATTGGAAAATGAGTAGATGGAGAAAATGGCAAAGTTTGAGAACCCGAAATGTATAACTTGCACTTTAAATTGGATTCATATCAGATGAAATCAATAGGAACAGAAAGTGAATTTGGTACTCCGAATGAAGCAGAAACACTATATAATCAAGGTTTTGCTGCAGATATCCCAGTATATTTTAATGAAAATGGTGAACTTAGATCAATGCCAACTCAAATAGAACCAGGAGGGACTTCAGCTCCATATGCAAAATGAACAGGTAAAACTTCTAATCCAAATATTTTATATACTACTGCTGGAGGTATTCGTTTTCTAAATATGAATGGTGAAGGGATGAGTTTTACCCATGAACGCAATATAAAATCAGTTCAAACAGCAACTCTTGATATTAATACTTCTGGTGATCCTTATTCTGGTTGAATAGATGGCGATCAAGGTACTATTTATGCTGCAGATGGAGAAGAATCAAAATATACCAATATTCCTAATACTAAACCCAATAGATATTATTCATTATTTAATTCTAAATTTTCTTTTACAGTTTCTAAACCAATTATAAATCAGGATAAATAAATTAAATTTTATGAAAAAGAATAATTTATTAATTTTCAAATCATTGTTATCAATATTGCCATTAATTACTCTGGCAATATTTCCTACTTTAATTAATTCTATAGAAGAAATTAACCAATCATTAAACAATAAAGCCCAAATAACTTCTAACCAAAATCAAGAAATTAATTTTGAAACAACAATAAAATTAAATACCTCTACTTCTACAGATGCTTCTTCAGGAAAACAAAATTTATTTAATCATACTTTAGATAAAAGTGGTTTTATTAATACAAATAATTCTTTTGAATTTGATTTAAATAAATTTAAACCATGAGGAATGGAAACAGATTTATTTTTAGAAAGTACAAAAATTTCTCTTAGTGGACCTGTAGTTAATGGTTCTTTTAAAGGTGGTGGTGCTTCGCCGGTAACTTACAAAAAAAGAAAAATTACCCCATCAACTGCTAAGGGAATTCCAGAAAATTCAACCTTAAAAATTGATAAAATTTTAGGAGATTATATATCTACTAATACAAAAATTTTTACTTTTGATGAAAAAAACGATACAGTTGACGCCCAAGGCACCAAAGCCTATATCACCATTAATAAAACTTTAGATGTAGCTACTAATATCTTAAAAATTACTCCAGAAATAATTATGGAAGGTACTAACACCATCCAATCTACTGTTGAACAAAAATTAATGATTAATTTTTCTTCTCCTTATTTTGATTTTGAACCAAGAGACAAAATTCTTGGCAATCAATATGTAAGTAGCCAAGACCGTTTAAGTTTATCCCAAGTTGGTACAGCAGGAGCAACAAATGAATACTTTGCCATAAACAGTAAAAATGAAGGTGGTGGTCGTAATAGTATTCCTTATAAACAATCTGGAGATAAATTGTTTAAAATTGATGTAGGTAATTTTTATTGAAATAATAAGACTGATACTGATGGAAAATTAATCAGTGATACAAAACCAATAAATGTTAATATTCAAGGATTGGAATTTTCTAACTTAGATTTAATTTCTAATATTGGAACTACTTCTCTATTTGAGGGTGATATTGCGACGGGGAAAACATTACCAATCAACTTCAATTTCGAAATAACACCTAATGATATGAGTGATGCAGGGATTATTTATACTTTTGATATATTTAATAATACACAATGATCCAATTTACCAAAAGATGCAGACCTTGAAAAACAAGGAAAAACAAATCCCAATCGTGCTGAAGTTTCTTTCGTTATCAAGAATCAAGTAATTAAATCAAGCGATCTAATTCCTGTTGAAACACCAATTCCTTATAATTACTATATTGAACAAATAACTTTTAGTTCTTCTACTACTATACCTAGTGATGCAGTTTCATACAAGGTTAATTCATCTAATTTAAAAATACTTACTTCTCCTGATGATTATTCTTTTTTACATATGGAGGAAACAATTAAAGCTATTGCTAATGAAGTGCCAACCGATCCCGCTCCAAACACTCTCTTCGAAATAGAAAGTGATTATAGTTCTGATATTTTTAATGATGATCACATTATTGAAGGTGATGTTCAAAAAATAACTAACTATGAAAAAATTGTCCAAGTTATGAACGATAAACTATTAAAAATGTTACAAGAAGAAAACTTCCTTAAAGCGGGGATTATTGTAGCTGGGATAGATTCTGCAGCAAACAATAAAAAGTTTTTTGGCGAACCATTCTCAAGCTCCAACTATACTTCTAAAAAAAGTGAATATTTATCAAAAGGAATTATGAAGTTTAATGTTTCTCCCTTAAAAGACTTTAAGTATTTTAATTCAATGAAGTTCGAAAAAGAATTCATTATCAAAAATCCAAACAATAATAATATTATAGATGTTTCTTTGAACCAAGATTTTCTAGCAAAAGAAGCTTTAAAATTTCAAACATTCGATGAATTTATTATTCATTTAAATGAATCTAAAAAAGATGATAAATTAATAAATACAGCCATTAATAGAACATCGTTATCAACAGAGATTCCAAAATCAGTTAAGTTAATATTTGATTTGAATAAATTATGTTTTTCGAAAACATATAATAGTGATGGAATTGAACAAAAAAACATTGTTACTGCTTCTTTAAAATTCAAAGAAAGTAATTTTAAAGTTTTGCAAAAAAACAGTCTTTTATCGCAATTTAATGTGTTAAGTGAACCAATGTCTTTTGATACTGCTCCTAGCCATATTGTCAACATTTCTTTTAATCAAAAGAAATTAAGTGAAGAAGCGAATAAGTATGACAACTATGCTTCTTTTGCCAAATCTTATAATACTATGAATAAGTTAAAGGTATTTATTAACGAACAAGAAAATATTCCACTAATTGAAAATATTTCTTTAGTTGATCCTTCTCCACTGCTTAATTTAATAAATATTAAGGTTGAATTATTAAGTGGTATTTTTGATAATGATTCAAAAGTAAAAGAATTTAGAAATCCTAATATTAATTGAAAAGGACAAAATAATATTGCTACCAAAATAAATATAGAAATAATTGGTAGTGCATGAGATGAATACTTTAAAAGTTTTGATAGTAGTCTTGATTTTATTGAAAAAAACAAAAATAAACCTACTTCTGAGTTTGTTAATTTCTTTAGGTTAAATGATGGTTCGGTTATGGATAACATTTCTTCTATTTCTTTTTCATCAGGTGATAATCCCAATAGTATAAAAATACACATTCAGGCCAAAGAATGATTTTACTTTGAAAATGAATTCGAAAACATAAAAATGGATTTAATTGTTTTTAAAAGAGGAAACATTTCATGAAAAGGACAAGAGGCAATTAGTAAATTAATATCAATAGATATTAACTGAAAAGCCATTTATGAAAAGATAAAAAATTACAAATCAATGAAAAGTTTTATTGCAAATCAAAACATTAATTTTTGAACGAAAAATGTTATAGTGTTAAATCCTGCTTCATTTTCATCAGTTAAAGGATTTTCTATTCATACTAATGATGTGGATAGCTTAATCATTAAAATAAATTTAAATAATGGTTTTTATTTTGATAAATCAGACACAGGTAATTTAAATTATGTTTTAGAAATTAGTAAAGAAAATTTTGAGGATATGCATAAGACTATGACGAATCCTGATTCAATCTATTTTGTTGATATTGTTCCTAACTACCCTCTAATTAGTTATGAAACTAAGAAATATCCTAATGCAGAGAGTTTTTTTAATGTTTACAATACTACAAATAGATTTTATGAATTCATCTCCATAAAAAAAGGGGAAGTGACATCAATCAAAGAAATAAAACTTATACCAGACCCAAATAACCCAAATACTTTAATTATGACAATTACTTTAAACAGCAATTATTTCTTTTTAGACACTCCTGGTATTAGTTTTAAGGAATTTTCTTTAAACAATATTGTTTGAGAGGGTGAAACACCTAAGTTAACTTACATTGATTTAATGATTGATTCTAATAAGTTTTTATTAGAAGCTCACAAAGTTAAGGATTTTGCAGAATTTCAAAGTCTATTTTCTACAACAGAATCTTTAGGCAAGTTTATTTCTTTTACTAATGGAGCTTTGGATAACCTAAAAAGTTTGAGCATTAAAGAAGGTGCTTCAAAAACAGAGGTGATTTTTGTTGTTGAATTAAAATCAGGATTTTATTTTAAAAATGAATCTTATGTACAAGCCATTAAAGAATTTAAAATTGGAAATATTGCTTGAGAAGGCGACGATATACTATTAAATGCACTAAGTATTTCAATTGATGGAAACAAGATTATGGAGCAAGCAAAACTATTTAACAATTTTGATGCTTTTAGTCAAAAATTTAATACTTTTGAAAATCTAAAAAAATATTTGGTTTTTAAAACAGGAGACATTAGTAAAGTTAGCAACATATTTATATTTAAAAGCAATATGGCTAATAACCAAATAATCATTAGAGTAACTTTAAAACCGACTAATTATTTTGAAAATGAAGATTTAGGAGTTGTTAGTAAAGATTTCTTGCTGGGAAATATTTACTATGCATTAGATAAAGAAAAAGAATTGATTGAAGCCCAAATAGAATTTAATAAAACTAAATTTTATGATCTTATTCAAGATTATACAGGCCCTGATTTAAAAGGTTTCATTGAAAAAAATATTAATAAGTTTTTCAATCCACTCTCTGATTCCTTAGCTGTTTTAATAATTAATCCAAAAGATATTAATATCATTGCATCTTTTAGTCTTTACACTAATTCAAATAATGATCTTATTTTAAGAATAATTTTAAAAAATGGTTATTATTGAGATACAAACAACAAAACAAATGTGGAATTAAATTGAAAAATAACCAAAAATAATATTGTTGATTTGCATAATGAGATGGAAAATAAAAAAATCAATGACAGTAACTCTGAATTGACTTTAATTATTTCACTATCAACAGTTATTCCGATTGTCGTTATTGCAGCAATAACCACAATTATAATTGTCAAAAGAAAAAAACGACTTAGAATTCAAGAAGAATAAGGGGAAAAATGAAAAAAATATATAAACATACAATATTAGGTGTTGGAATTATTTTGCCTTTAAGTGCCGTTTCTGGATTAATAATTAATAATGAAATAAACGAACTACAAAATGAGTCTGATGTATATTCTGAAAAACACACAAAGTCTAATATATCAATCCCACAGGAAAGTGAGCCAAAACTCCCCTCTGTCTCTGACGAAATGCATGTTACAGCTAATAAATACAATACATCTTCCAAAGATGTAAGAGTTAAAATTTTCAGTAATCCTACGGCAAATAATGATTTGAACCAAACTGTTGGAAATTTTGATTTCTCTTTTGATTTCTCCAATTTACAACATCAAATAATAGGAAATGATGAATTATCTAAAAAATGATACAACAACATAAAATTTAAACTAAACTTTGATTTTCCTGAGTTTTTATGATTTTGAGGAAATGATGATGACTGAAATCATTATGAATCTTTGGAGTATTGAAAAATGGATGATACAGATAATGGTACAAATCCAATGGTTTTTGATTCCAAAAATTCTTTTTTTGGTCGTATTAGTAGTATGGTAAATGACTTTAACAAAAGTGTGTCTCAATATCAATTTTTAATTAAAAACACACTTACAAAACCTTTGGTAAGTGGTTTGGGAAGTGTATCTCCTGATACGGATTATTCCAAAATAAATTTAAACTTTAATAAGTCAGTCATAAATGGTGAAAAAACAGTTATGTTCACTCTTAAATATATATTATCTGCCAAAGAGACTGGTGATGGTTCAGGTTGGTGGACTGCACACTCTGCCCTAGGGTACATTGAACATAGTAGAAACCCTTTAGGAACTTTAACAACAACCCTTCCATATAGTGAAAATGATTTGATAAATTTAACCAACACCTTCAAAAACTACTTTCTAGAAACATTTGTTTTAGATTCTCCAAGTTTGGTTGGATTTCCCTCAAATAATTTTAACACTGATTCTAAAGAAAATGAAAAAGCAATATTTAATGAAGCAAATGCTAGAATAAATAATTTTAAAATTGATGACACTTATGATAATTCTCCCTTAGGCAATCTTCCTGAAGCAACAACTGTTGAAGCATACAGGATATCTGATCAAATTGATCAAACTGGTGATTTAAAAATAGGTATTCGTTTAAAATTAAATGATAGAAATGCTAAATTTATATTCGAAAAAGGTAAAGCCCCTGCTAATTCTTACGAAACAATAATGAAGATTAAAATATATCCTATGCTAAATCATGACTATGAAATTGATCAATTAATTAAAATTACTCCTTATGAAATATCTGGACAAGGTTATAAAGATTTTTCTAAAGTATGAACAAAAAAAACAAATATTTCTGATAATTATCCATTAGATAATGAACTTAATCCTTTTGTATTCAATATTAATGCCAAAAATCAAAACGGTGAAACTAATTTAATTCCTGTTGAAAAAATGCCCTTAGTATCTAAGTATGGTAGCACTATTAAAGTTAATTTTAAACTTACAATCCAAACAAACGAGGGTCCTCATACAGTTCAGATTCCCGTTTCCTTTAAAAGAGTTTTTGGTAATGGAGAAATGGTAATAAATCAGCAAGTTGCACCTATTAAATTGCCTGAAAATGATTTTGCTACAGAGTTATCATTTGAAAAAAACATATTACCATTAAGCATGCAAATTATTGGTAATAATATTTTTGTTAAAAATAATAAAAAAATAAACATTGCTTTTGAAGAAAAAACTAATAGTTCTAAAAAAGTTCCTAAAGTTACCTTATCTATTGAAAGTGCAGAAGCTTCAATCCCTCAAGACCAAAACCCTAGTCCAAGTAATTGAAAAACTATAGTGCCTAAAAAACCATTGGATGATGCTGGTTTTATTAATGCTGGAGAATATCAAACTGAAGATCCCTTCATTTTCGAGTTTACAAATACAAATATTCCCACTCAAGGAAGAAAAGGTGGAGAATATAGTTCTAGGTATGTTCCATATATCAATGGCAAGCCATTAACTTTAAGTGTTGAAAATATTGGCGGTGAATATAGCCCTGGAAAGTTTGTAAAAGATTTGGGAGAATTTGTTCTGGGAGAAAAACAAGAGAACGGAAAAGTTAAAGTAAACATAGAAATAAAAGAGTTTGACCCTTCATCAACGGATCCTGATCCTTATAAAATCTTAAGGTATGCATTTACTGTTGATGTTGATTTAATTAATTCATCTGCTTCTTATATGTTGGCCGGTTGAGAAAGTAAAGAAATAATTACTGACAAAGACAAAGAGAAATACTTCAATAAAGAAGGTGAAGATTATCGTGGTGAGTTTGTAGATGAAAAAACTGGAATGTATATTCCTAAAATTGCATGAGTTAATTCAATGCCGCCAGAAGGATTTTTATTTGATCCTAGAGATGAAGAAGGTAATTTAATTACTAAACCTGATAGTGGTGGAGAAAATACTAATTATGATGTTGGATATATTGCTCAATTAAATGCCACTGGATTTATAGATAATGATTTTCCATCTTCACCATTGATTGGTGGTTATACAACAGAATTTTCTGAAACAGAATATAAGCCAACTGGTTCATATCCTTATAACTCATATTATCAATTTAAACCAAATAGCAACATTCCTGTTATTCAAAAAATTCCATTATCTCAATCAGGATTACTTACTAATAATGAAAATCTAAGACAAATAGTTTTAAAGAGACAAAACAACCACTCTTTCCTATATCAATTTTCATTAATTTCTAGAGAAATTAAAAAAAATATCTTTGAATTATATAAAGATTTTGTTGGATCTAATAATAAACCATTATTTATTGATTTCTGAGATACACATCATGGTAAAAATTTAGTAAGTTTTTTGATGTCTAAAGGAATTATCTCGGGAAATGAAGAAGTAAAATCATGAGAATATAGTGATGTTATTCAATATTGATCAATGTATGTTAATAATCCTGAAAATTATAATAATACAGATGAGCCTAATAATAATGCACTTGATATTTCTAAAATTAAATTGGCAAAGCAATTTTCTAAAATTAAGCCAACTGAATCTGAATTTAAAAAACAAGTTTCTTCCAACATAAATCAAGAATTGAATAGAGTTGTTAAAGAAAAAAAACCTCTTAATGGTCACATTTTAACTCTTGGAGAAGATTATAGAATAGAAGAAAATGACTTAATTTTTCAAGAAAAATTAAATGACTTAAGAAATAATTACGAAAAACCATTGAGTGAAGCTAAATCTGTATGTTTCAACATAATTGCCATTGTTCCTGATATTAAAAATCCGAACTATGATGTTTTAAAATGATATATCAAAGGTAAAACAACAATTGAATATTTAAACAATAAATATATAGAAGATATAGTTGACTTAAGTACATTCAAGGGATCCACCTTTAAATTTAATTCAGAACTACCTGATTTCCTTCATAAGGATTGAAGTAAAGAAAAAATAATTAAAGAATTGATTTATAGTGATATTCATGAAGAAATAAATAGATTTTATAAAAATAATGGAACACTAAATAATAAATTAACTTTAAATAAAGATTATACTTTGAGTTTTTATTCAAAATCATACAATGAATTAACAGGAAATTTTGATAAATTCTATTTTACAACCATTGAAAAAGCTATTGCAAACAATTTATTATTCCAATCTAACAATTTTGAATTTGATAATACTCTTTATGTTGATGTTTCAGCGGCTCCAGGAGCTTCAACTATAAAAAATGAATATTTAACAGTGTTTAATAATGGATCAACCAATGAAATACATGAAAGTATTACACCTATTGATTTATCTAAAATTGAAGTGAATAATATAAACATTAATTCTCAACATACAGAATTCCCAACTGATAAAATAGAAACTATTAAAAATTTAATTTATAGCAGAATTCAAAAAGATATAGATTTTTATACTAGATTTTTATACTTACAAACCAATTACAAACCTTCTTTAGGTAGAGACTATACTTTGCAATTTATCAATCAACAAGATCCTGATAATGATATTTTCTATGAAACAATAGATGAAGCAATTAGTAGTTGTTTACTTTTAGATACAACAACTAATCCAACTTTTAACAATACTTTAATAGTGAGAGTTGTTGCTAATAAAGAAAGCGATTATTTATATAATTCATTTGATAAAAAAATAAATAATAGTTATTTGAATGAAGCAATTGAAGAAGACCCAGGAGTTCCTGGAATAACCAACCCTGATACGGTTATCCCGCCAATTATTGATGATAATTTAACACCTGATTTTGAAATACCAGTAGCTGTTGATAATAACTTATGATGAATAATCACTCCAATTGTTATTGCTTCAACAATCCTGGTTGTTTCGGTATCTATTATTGTGATTAGAAAAAATAGACAAGTTAGATAAAAATATCTTATTTTATAATTGGTGTAGAAGAATAAAAATCACTTTCAGAAACTTCTTTCTCTAACAACAACTTACGCAATGTTGCACTAAAGAATTTCTTTAGGTCTTCTAGCTCTTTAGGAATCTCTACCCCATCACTAGTAAAAATACGTTCAATAATACCAGAGACTAAATTATCTCAAGATTTAAGTATATTTTTGCTAGTTTCAAAATATTTTTTTAGTTCTTTGTTATTGTTATCATCCATTTCTAATATTGGAAATCTTAAGTTCAAATCATTAAAAATTGTTTTTGTCTGCCCTAATTGTTTACTGCTAGAATATTTTGAAAAATCACTTCATATACCTTTTATTTTTTCAATATTGGCTCCAGCGCTAGCGCCAGCTTCCGCCATCGCTGATATCACATCAGTTAGTCTGGTGTGATATATTTTGCTCTCTCTTCAATTTTTATGGGCTTCTAAAATAAATAAGTAAGCTCTTTCAAACAAAAAAGAACGTTGATCACTTTGTTTTGAACTCGGAGTTCCGCTAATGTTGTTATTGGTATGAATAAAATTATTAAAATATTGAAATTGATTATCTTGGTTTTTGTAGATATCTTCTTGTCCACTTCTTGGTTCTCAAATTTTTGTTTTAAATGGTGGGTTTGCTTTAGAATAATATTCGTTTCATTGAACTAAATTTGAATATTCAATTGTTTTCTTTAATTTGTTTTTAATTTTCCTGATTTCATCATTTAGTTTTTGATCATTAAATTTAAAGATATCTGGTATTTCTACAGAAATAACATCTTCACTTGGTTTAGAGGTGTTCCCGTTATTATTTAAATCATTTTCAGAATAATAAAAACATGATTGTGTGAATATAGGGATCGCAGATAATGATAACGTCAATGGCAAGAATAATTTTAAGTTTTTCATAATAATAAAATTATAAAGGTTTATCTATTTCTTCATCAAAATTGAAAGCATTTATTTCTTCTTTAGAAACATAAACACTTAGTTTGTGTCTGTCAAACCCTGAAGCTAAAAACAACGCTTCTCCTCTTCTTGCTTTTGCAATATATAGTTTTTCATCTTTACTCAATCCAGATCCGTATGATTTATACATGTCTGCTATGTCTTTAACGTTGTTAGGAGACAAATTAAAGAAAAATGAGTATTGAGTATTATTAAGGATTGCTTTCGTTTTCTTAGCCACTTCTGGCGTTCCTATGAAGTCATCAGGGTTTTGTGTAATCAGTATAACTCCACCATTTCTTTTTCTGATTCTTTTAACCATCTGAAAAATGAAATCTAAACCAATAGGATTATCTTTATCAACTAATAAGTGAGCTTCATCGATAACAATGATAATTGATTCATCATCATAAGTATTTTTATTAATTTCTTTTTGAATATAATTTAGTAATAAAAATAATTGAGCTTGTGTAATTCTTTCATTATTTTTTTCAAAAAGAGAATTAATATCAAAACAAGAAATGTTTTTTGATGTTGATATTGTTGAATGACCATTATATAGGAAAGATAACTTTCCATCTAGTGCAAATTCACTTCTAATTAATTCATTGATAAAATTAACATCTTCTTTTGAATATAGCTTTTTGTTTTCTTTGTTTTTATCGCTAATTATAAACTTGTAAAAATCATCAAATATTGGATAATCAACTGATGTTATTTTTTTGAAATCAACAGTCATAAAATCGTTCTTTTTATAAAAAGATTTTAAGCAAGTTGTAAGATAACGTAGTTGAACAGAATTAGTTTCAGGAAAAAGGATCATAAAGAATGATTCTAAAATTAGTAAATGATTAGATACAATTGTATCATTTGTTGAATCTTCAAATAGAAATATTTCTAATGGATTTATTTTACCTATTGTTCCACTGCCGACATCTATTCAATCGCCATCATAATAATTGGTTATGTTTTTATATTCTCTTTCAACATCCAAGATAAATACTTTTTTATTTGTTAGTTGATGTCAGTTAATAATTTTTTTAGTTAAAAAAGATTTACCAGAACCAGATGAACCAATGATCATCATGTTGTGATTTTTTCTATTATCATCTAAAGTAAATTGATCAAATATAATTGGATCATCTAATCAGTTTGGACCAATAACCATTCCTTTGTCATCATCTATAGCGGAGTTTATGAAAGGATATCCATTAGCAATTGTTCTTGAAGGCATTTCTCTTCCTAGTTTAGTCATTAATGGGTCATTTGGTTTGGGTAGGAATGAAGATAGTGCTTCAAACTGCATATTTCTAAGTCTGTTAACTCTTATTAAACGATTAGCTAATTTTCTCTCAATCATTTTATTCTTTTTAAATAACTCTTTTTTGTCAGTGTCATAATTAAGGAATAGTATATTACAAGATTTAACAACTTGTTCATTTTTAGAAATTTGATCTGCCAAGTCAATAAACCCTTGGTTAATTTCGGTGTACTTTCTTTTTTCCATTTCTTTCTTTTCATTATATTCATTCGTTGCAGAGTTAACAATCGCTTTGTTAATTAATGATGATGCAGTTGATTGGTTTAATTCTTTTGCATTTAAAACAATATTGGCTTCAGATGTTAAGAATATATATGAAAGTCAATAATTGTCAACTTCAACGGGGTAATCACTAACTGATTGAATTGACAACAATAACTCATCATTGATTGAAATATGATCTTTTTTAAATTTAATTTCATCAAATCTAAAAATTTCATCTAAATTTTCAGAATTTTCTTTGATTGTTTCTTGTGATATATTTGCATGAAGGGGATTATAAATATTTTTAATAAAATTTATAGTTTCAAACTCATTAAGTTCTTTTGCAGAAATTCCTATAGAATGTAAATCATTTTTAATATTTTCTATACGAATCAATGTTTCTTCAGGTTTAATTTCATAAAATATAAAATAAAAGTTTTTAGACAAAAAATTAGAATTAATTATTTCACCAGGATTATCCAATACTTCTAATTGTTTTTTTTGTTGTTCTTGTTTCGCTTTATATTCTTTCTCAGAAATTAAAGAATCATCATATTGTTGTTTGGTTTTAGCCATTTCTTTTAAAAGATTTTTCTTTTGATTTAAAAAATAAAAAGATTCACTAATTTTAGCTATTGTAAAATTATTTTTTTGGTTAACAATAAAACTATGGAATTGACTTAATTTTATATCTGCTTCTTCGGTCCCTAAAGTTGTCAAGTCAAATCCTCTTATTTTAATAATTTTTATATTATATGATCTAATATCTTTGAATCCCTTAGTAATAACATTACCATCCTGGATTTTTTTATATGGATTTAAAAAACTGGTTTCGCTTTTTCTATATACTTGTTTATTTACTTTAAATTTAATTCATCTAAAAACAAGGATATATAATCTTGCGTCTTGAGCTTTGATAAAAATCATTAAAATCAATGAAGGTAAAAATAAAGAACAAGAAATTATTGCTCTTACTGTTATATCTAAAGTTGTTATGGGCATAAAAATACCGAAAGATATCGCCGCACACACAAAAACAAAAAGAACATCAAGTTTTGATATGCCTTTGTAAATAATTCCTTTTTGACGCGCCAATGATTTTGGTATTAAATTCTTCATATTTATATTTAATATTTTAACATTAATATGTAGTATAATTAAGAAACATTTACAATTTATTGGAATTTTGTAAATATAAGGAAGTAAAATATGAAAAAAATATTAAATTTATTACTTGAGATGAAAGCACCAGCTACAACACCCGGCATAGAAGAAACAATGGGTAAAATGACAACAGAATTTTTAAGAATTTTTGGAATCTTGTTACCAGTTTTAGCTGCAATAGGTGCTGTGTTTATGATTTATAAATTAATTCAATTAGGTATAAAATTGTCTCAATCTGGTGATGAACCTGAAGAAAGGTCAAGAGTAATCAAAGGTTTAGTTTGATGAGGTGTTGGTTTAATGCTAACTATTGTTGCTATTGCCACAGTTCCTGCAATTATTTATGTTGCTCTTGGCGTTCCTGTCGCTTAACTTTAATATTAAAGAGGTGTGAATATAAATGTATGTTAATTGATTATTGCAATTTATTTGAATAGTTTTTGTTCAAGGTCCTTTGATTGTTATCAAAGTTCTTAATGGATTAATAAAGACAGCATTGGGATCAAATCTATATGATAGTTTTTTTGGCACAGGAACAACGCCAGGGCCACAGTCCGCTTTATTAACTTATGCCTTTTTTGCTACAATTTCTGTTGTTTTGCTTGCAACTTTCTTTCTTATAAAACTAATTATGATATTTGGGAGTAATAAAATTAATCTTAAATACAAAATAATTTCACTATCAAAAGATGCTGGAAAATTTTTTGTGATAATTGTTCTATTTCCATTATTTTTTATGGCATTTATGTTGGTGTTAGGTTCAATAGGTGTTGCTATTTTTGGTATTTCTTCTAACAATGGAGGGTTTTCATTTGAATTATCATCATCAATATCTGGATATTATTTGAGCGCAGAATATTTTAATGCTGATAACTTTTCTCTTAATGATTCTGGTATAGGAAAGTTATCAACTGTAAACTTCTTTGTACAAATAGCCGCATCATTAACCGGGTCTATAATAATGATTTGATTCTTTTGTTCATATATTGTAAAGATTATTGAAATTTTTATTTTATTTCTCGCTTTTCCAATTGGGGAAAGCATTGCCATTGGTGAAGGAGATATAAAAAGAAAAAAGTGAATTAATGAAATTTTAAATAAATCATTAATGTTGATTGCCACAATTATGTTTTATTTTTTGTTTATTACGTTGTTGAAAGCTGGTTCCAAAATAGCAATACTAAATCCGGACGCTGGTGGTATTACATCTAAGAAGCCTATTATAAATTTTTTATTTCTATTTATAGGTAGTTGATCAGTTATTGCTTTAAATTGATTTTTCACTAGAAAGATAAGAGAACATAATGGAATTTTACAATCATTGAATTCAATCAAACAAACAGGACTTTTTATTAAATCATTACAAACAAGCAATGCAAAACAATTGAGAGAAATCAAGATGGAATCAAAGTTAAGTACTAATGACAAAGACTCATATGCCAGCAATAATATTAGTGCACTTAGATATGACTTAAAAACAAAGGTTGTTATTGATAAAGAGAGTCTCAAAAGCTTGAAAAAAACAAAAATATTTAAAGAATAAAAGATAAGGGATTAACATGAATAAAATACTTCTAAAAAAAATAAATAACATACTAGATATTGACAAGGATAGAGAATATATAAGTTTTTCTCATGAAAAAAAACATATAAATTTAAAAAACTTTTTCAATGTTAGTGAAATTGAAAGTTATTGTAAAAAATCTGATGGTTTCGAAATAAGATTTCAAATATCTCCAGGATATCAAGAAATTATTGAAAATTTGAAGATTATTGATAATCATAATGACTTTAATGAATATTTAAAACAAGAAAATATTGGAATAAGATTTGCTTCAAAAATTGTTGAAGATGGAATGAAAAAACAAAAACAACCTAAAAAAACAACGAAAAAAAGAAAAATTGATACTGTTAAAGATGAATTCAGAGAAGAAGAAGGTTCGATTATTGTATCTTCTGAAAATATGGAATATATAATTGAAGAATTTTCTTTTTCTAAAATGACTTATATAGAAAAAATAACAAAGGAAATGTTGTTTGACCTAGAACAATTTAAAGATATTGTTAAAAAGGCTGTTAACCACGAAATAACCACAGGTAAATGATCACTGAAAATAGGTTTTGATTTTATTTATGGATTAATAAATGATGCAACGATTTGTGCTCCGGTTTTCTTTCGTGATATTACAATAGAAATTATAGATAATGAAATTATTATCAAAGCATTAAGTAAAATAGAGTTTAATGAAAAATTATATATTTTCATTATGAAAGAATTGAAACAAGTAATCCAAGAAGATAAAAAATGATTTAATTCTTTTGAAGAATTCAAAGAAGAATTGGAATCTCATTTAAATTATAAAATTGAAGATGTTGAAAATGAAGATTTTATAGAGATTCATGAAAAGGAAAATAAAAAAATATTTAGAACATTAAAGCACTCAAGTATGTTTATTGTTTCCTTATTTGATTCTAAATCTGGAAAAATCAAAGAAGATTTTATTGATTTAATGCAAATAAATTCAAATATGTTTGATGTTAACATGAAGAATGATAATGAATATTATCGTAGAGCAGAGTTTTCAAACCCCGCTCTAATTCAACTTAATAATCCTTTGAATATTCACCAAAAATATGCTGTAAGATCTTCTATGAATGAAAACACAATTATATATGGTCCGCCCGGAACTGGAAAATCGGAAATAATTACTTCTATTGTTGCAAATATTATGATGCAAGAAAAAAACTTAATTGTTGTTTCTGAAAAAACTGCAGCACTAGATGTAATAAATAAAAGGTTAGGTAAGTTAAGCTCTTTTGCTTTTTATTTAAAAGATTTAAAAGATGAAAATAAGTTTTATGAACAAATTGAAAAGATATCTGATGAAATGGGTTCTTTTTATAATGATGAATACAAAATAAGAGAGTTCGATTTAAAGAAAGCCTATCAAGAAAATGATCGTGTTATTGATTACAATACATCAATTGAAAAGTTCAGAAATGTATTACAAGAATCAATAAATTTTTCATTGAAAAAAGATTCAAGAAGAAATGATTATCGTGATTATTTATTATCTGTTGATATGACCAATAAATTCGTCAAAGAAAATAAAACTGGTGTTGAAAAGTTTTGAGAAGAATATAAAGATAAGTATGTAAAGTTACAATCACCAACTGAATTTATTTCGAAAGTTGCGGAATTTAATTGATTTAAAACAACTTATAATATAGCTGAAGAAGAAATTTCAAAGTATGACCAAATGAGAAATGGTTTAACAAACTTCTTGGTTGAACATGATTTTGTTGATTATACAATACATAGCTTTGATAAAGTTTCTAACCATGTTCAAGAATTAGAATTATTTATTAAAAAACATATGATGCACAAAGATAAAACTTTTGTTAACGCATTACTTGAAGAGCCTAATTTTTTGATTGATAATTATAATGTAATGAAAAGAATAAAATCTCTATTATCTGGAGTTAAAGAAGAAAAATCAATCATTAACTTTTTATTCAGAAATATAACTAGACATGATAGATTTCTAATGAAATTAAGTTCTTTAAATAGTGAAAGTTCAAAATTAAAACTAACAGAAAGATACTATTTAAGAGGCGAAGTTTTAGTAAAAAATACTCTATTTACTTCAAAACCTAATTCAAAAACATTGGCTTTAATAATTGATTGTGTAAGAGAGTTTAATGATCTTATATTCTTTAAAAATAATTCATATCTAAAGAATATAGCTGAATTAAATCAAGGATTCATAAATCCTATTGTTGTTTATTTTCACCAACATAAACATCTTTTGAAACAAAATTTCATTGATTTTTATAATAAGAAAATTATTATCTTCGACTTAAGAATAATAAATCAATATTTTAAATATAGAGTTAATCAAATCGAAAGAGAGTTGATTAATATTTCAACTTATGACTTTGAAATAGCTTCTAAGAATAAAGTTGTTATAGAAAGAGATATACCTCAATTAATTAAAAGTTACTTAAAGAATAATCAAGATTTTATTCTGAAAATGGATGAAGCTTTATATGATACATATACAAAGTATATTAAAAATAAACTAGCCAAATCTTCAAAAGAGTTTCAAGAAAAATGTAATAGAATGATGAGAATTTCTCGAATGGAAAAAAGGCCTAAAATTAATGATTTTATTAATGAATTTTTAGATTGTCTATTAGTTATATTCCCTGTTTGAATATCCAAACCAAATTTAATTTCTCACTATACAAAGTTGGAACCAAATTTATTTGATGTTGGTATATTTGATGAAGCTTCACAAATGTTTTTAGAAAAAGCTTTCCCAATACTTTATAGATGTAAATATGCAATTATTTCTGGTGATGACAAACAATTAAAACCCGAAAGACTAATCTTTAATGAGTATTCAGATAATAAAGAAAACATCAAGATTAAAGATATTGAATTTGATGATGCAGAATCATTATTAGATAGAGCAAGAGTTGCTTATTGAAATACATATACATTAAAAAATCATTACCGTTCATTATCAAAAGATTTGATTGAGTTTTCAAATGATAAATTTTATGAAAACAAATTACTTTTTGGTACTAAGAATAACAATAGTATTGAACCATTAGAAATTGTTGACATAATTAAAAATGTTAGAGTAGTAAATGGTGTTAATAAAGAAGAGGCTAATCAAATTCTTACAAGATTAAAAACAGAAGTTGAAAAAAATATTTTTAAAAAAATATTGGTTATTTGTTTTACTAAAACTCAAAAAGAATTCATTGCTAATAAAATAGCTACAGATGCAAAGTTTTCTTCAATTTTGAATAAGGTAAAAAGAGGATTGGTGGTAATAGGTGATATAAGTTCTGTTCAAGGTGATGAAGGAAATTTATCAATGATATCAGTTGTCTTCACTAAGACGGACCCTAATTTTGGTTTATTGACAAATCCAAGAGGTTCTAATTACTTGAATGTTGCAATCACAAGAGCAAAATCGAAAATGATAATTTTTAAATCTATTAAAAATGATGACATCATTGGCGATCCACTAAATAAAGATTTAACAATATTTGCTGATTGAATTAAATATCTAGATTCTAAAGCAGTGATGATAGCAAAGATTGCAAAGAGTAAAAAAGATAAATCTGTAATTTCAGAAGACAAACCATTAACAAACTTTAAAAAAGATGTTTATGAAGCTATCACTAGTAATCCTGAATTCAAAGGTTATAATTTTTTACAGAACTTTGTATTAGGTTCAGAAGTGGTTGATATTGCTGTTTATAAAGATGATCCTCACAATATTGATTTATTAATAATTTTAGATGATTGAAAAAAGAATATTACTATTGAAAGTTTCTTTGCTGATATTGATCAAGAAGAATATTTGATGGCCAGACAATATAACGTTATAAGAGTAGAAGAAACATATTGATTAAAGAGCCCTGAAGAATCTATTGATTTTATTAGAAGTTCTTTAAAATCATTGGTAACAGAATCAAAACCAAAAAAACCTTCTAAACCAATTAAAAAGAATATATGGTTGTCTTAACTAATTATTCTTAATGATATATTTAGTATAATTTTATTACATTTAAATTCATAAATTAATCACAAGGAGAATAAAATGGCAAAATATATAAAACTTAGAAACCTTCTATTAGCTTTAGGGACAACCACAATGTTGGTTGCTCCTATTGCTTTGGTATCGTGCAGCGATAAAGATGGTGGAGATACACAACCTCCAATAGATCCGGGAGATGGCGGAGGCACACAACCACCTACACCAGAACCGGAGAAAAAACCAGTTATCAACTTAGTAAATCAAGTAATTAATAAGAAGATAACTGAAGATTTACCGGGTGGTTCTGGTGTTCCAGGATTCAAATTAGGATTCGGAACTGCTGTTTGAAATGAAATGCATGGACCTTTATCAAATTATGACTTAGACCAAGTATATAATTTTAGTGCCAAAATTAGTGTGGATGCATATAAAACAAATTATGCAACAAAAGGTAATGATTGAAAACTTTATGATGTTCCTGCAATGGAGACAACTATGAACTTCAATTTCAAATTTAATGGAGATCAAGGATTATTGATATTAGATGGACTTAACCCTGATTACCACGTCGGGATTGCTCCTCCGATTTCAGGTGGTTCATATGAATTTGAAGGCGCAATCTTATCAAAGCCACTAGGGAATAGTTTTATGTCAAATGATACTATTAAGCCTGAAATAAATCAACAAATGCAATTCCAAGTTGGAATGGGCGGAAGTCATTTTGAAGGTCAAAATATCTTTATTTGACCTATGAGTGATGAAAATGTTGCAGAAAAAGATAAATTTGGATCTCTTACAAATTTGCATCAAGAAGAATTCAACAGAAACCAAAATATGTCAATGACATATTCACTTACACCAGTAAAATAAGTAAATTACTATGAAAATAAAATCCGAATTATTATTATCAAGTATATCAATTCTAACTATTGATTCTGTTTTAGTTTTAACTAATAGTTATTTCTTAACAAAGTTAATTTACAATATCTAATCTATCAAGTCAAAACTTACCATTATATTAAATATATATTCTTGTAATATTTAAATCGTTATTACCCCTTAATGATATATTTAGTATAATTTTATTACATTTAAATTCATAAATTAATCACAAGGAGAATAAAATGGCAAAATATATAAAACTTAGAAACCTTCTATTAGCTTTAGGGACAACCACAATGTTGGTTGCTCCTATTGCTTTGGTATCGTGCAGCGATAAAGATGGTGGAGATACACAACCTCCAATAGATCCGGGAGATGGCGGAGGCACACAACCACCTACACCAGAACCGGAGAAAAAACCAGTTATCAACTTAGTAAATCAAGTAATTAATAAGAAGATAACTGAAGATTTACCGGGTGGTTCTGGTGTTCCAGGATTCAAATTAGGATTCGGAACTGCTGTTTGAAATGAAATGCATGGACCTTTATCAAATTATGACTTAGACCAAGTATATAATTTTAGTGCCAAAATTAGTGTGGATGCATATAAAACAAATTATGCAACAAAAGGTAATGATTGAAAACTTTATGATGTTCCTGCAATGGAGACAACTATGAACTTCAATTTCAAATTTAATGGAGATCAAGGATTATTGATATTAGATGGACTTAACCCTGATTACCACGTCGGGATTGCTCCTCCGATTTCAGGTGGTTCATATGAATTTGAAGGCGCAATCTTATCAAAGCCACTAGGGAATAGTTTTATGTCAAATGATACTATTAAGCCTGAAATAAATCAACAAATGCAATTCCAAGTTGGAATGGGCGGAAGTCATTTTGAAGGTCAAAATATCTTTATTTGACCTATGAGTGATGAAAATGTTGCAGAAAAAGATAAATTTGGATCTCTTACAAATTTGCATCAAGAAGAATTCAACAGAAACCAAAATATGTCAATGACATATTCACTTACACCAGTAAAATAAGTAAATTACTATGAAAATAAAATCCGAATTATTATTATCAAGTATATCAATTCTAACTATTGATTCTGTTTTAGTTTTAACTAATAGTTATTTCTTAACAAAGTTAATTTACAATATCTAATCTATCAAGTCAAAACTGATACATCTAAAATTCTCAAAAAGTCTTATAATCTTACAATTAACAATTCATCAAAAAACAGTGGATTACCAATACCTGAAATAGATGAAGAAATTATTGACAAAATACCTCCAACTATAGATGATGAAAATATTTTTAAACCATTGCCAGGCGAAGGAGATTTTTGAACTCAAAATAACTAATGAATAATTACACTTATTTCGGTTTCATCACTTGTAATTATTTCTTCTGGAATTGTTATAAAAGTAAGAAGAAATAGAAATATTAGATAATTATATTGCAATAGTGAATATAATTTAAAACATCTCTTTAAAGCAGTTGTTTTTATTAATTATTATTAACTATATTGATTTTAATATTAGTTAAAAATATATAATTTTAATATGAATAAACTTATTTCCAATTATCTAAAACCAGAAAACATTGACGACATAATCGGTCAATCTCATTTACTGAATAAAAACGGCATTATTAAAAAAATGATTGAGAATCAAAAATTGTTTTCTTGTATTTTTTATGGACCTCCAGGAACCGGTAAAACATCAATGGCAATATCTATTTCTAATACTTTGGATGTTGAATATGCTTTATTCAATCCGACAATCAATAAGAAAAATGATTTAGATAAATTATTATCCAAACATGTTGGTGATGATTACTTTGTGATTATCATCGATGAGTTTCATAGAATGAATAAAGATAAACAAGATATATTATTATCTTATTTAGAAAAAGGAAATTTAATTGTCTTTGGAACCACAACAGAAAATCCATTCTTTGTTGTTAATCCAGCGATCAGAAGTAGATGCCAAATTATTCAATTAAAACAATTAAACAAAGATGAGATTTTAGAAGGTTTAGTTAAAATATCATCAAAGCTAAAAATAAATATTGATAAAGAAGTTTTGGGGATTATTTCCTTAAACACAGATGGTGATTTAAGGAAAGCTATTAATACATTAGATGTAATTGGTTCGTTGTATAAAGATGTTGAAATAACAAAAGAAATCTTAGATGAAATAAGTCCATTAACTTCTTCTCTCTCAGCAAATTATGGAGATGAGTTTTATGATCTTCAATCGGCTTTCCATAAATCAATTCGTGGAAGTGATCCTGATGGAGCTATTTATTATTTATCTCGTTTAATCAAAGCTGGTGACTTAATCTCTATTTCAAGAAGAATCATCGCTTCAGCATATGAAGATATCGGTCTTGCTAATCCAACACTTCTTCCAAGGGTTGTTATTGCTATGGATGCTGTGGTCAAGGTTGGTTTTCCAGAAGCACATCAAATTTTAGCAACAACAGTTATTGAGATGTGTTTGTCTCCAAAGTCCAATTCTGCTTACTTGGCAATTAATAAAGCTCTCTCAAGTCTTGAAAATGGGGAGTTATATCGCGTTCCAACCCACTTAAGAGACCAAAGTTATAAATCACATGCTAAATTAGGTATCGTTGGTTACAAGTACCCTCACGACTTTAAAAACTCATGAGTCCAACAACAATATCTTCCTAATGAAATCAAACATAACAAATATTATGAACTTAACAAAGATAGTAAATTGGAACAAAAAATGACAGAGATTTGAAATAGTAATAAATGATCAAAATAAAACACTCCCATTAAAAGAGTGTTTTATTTATTTAATTTAATAAATATCTTGGTGATTTAAAATCATTGGTGGAGATGCCGGGAGTCGAACCCGGGTCCAAGAGAAAAACAAAATTATTCGTCTACAGTTTAGGTTATTTATATATTACAACTTTCTAATCTTTAAATAAACAAAGCTAATTAGAAGAGGTTGATTAAAAATTCTTTGGGCTTTAATCAAATCCACCCGCATATCCTAAAATAATATTATTAAAGCCAAGGAAAGCAATAATAACAACTAGTTGCTAAATTAAGCGAATACTAGATTTGATTGGTTTGAAGAAAACGCAATGTTTGAGTAATCTTCATTTGTTTGTTCTTTTCCGTTTATAAAAAAGCCTAAGTATTTATAGTCTACCACACTACTGCAGAATAACAAGCTTCAAGCCTGTCGAATCCTTTACATCCCCATGTTTTACAAGATACTTTTTAATCTTTTCTTTTCATCGCGTTCAATTATGTAAGATCTTTTATCAGCTTTATTTCTACCTTTTCCAAGACCGATTTCAAGTTTGATATTTCCCTTTTCTCATAATAGTGCTAAAGGAATGATTGAGTATTTATATCTTTGTTGTTTTGTTAAAATTTTGTTTAATTCACTTCGGTTTAAAAGTAATTTTCTTGCTCTGGTTTCATCGCCAACAACTAGCATATATTGTGATATATGCATGTTAGAGACGAAAAGCTCATCTTTCAAGAATGAACAAAAAGAATTTTTTAAATTTACATTATTAGCTCTAATAGATTTAACTTCTCAACCTAATAGAGACACTCCGCAAACATATTTTTCAACTATTTCATAATCAAAATTTGCAATTTTATTTTTACTTATAACTTTGGACATTTGAACTCATTTTAACAACTTTATTTTATCACAAATAAGATATATACTTTTATATATCTTTATCTAGAACTTTATTTAGTTGGTACTAATACTCCATCTACTTTACCTTCTAATTTAGAAATAGATATTATTTTTACAGAAACTATATCACCAACAGTGTATGTGTGATGGTCGTTAAATAATTGCAATCCATTATTTGAAAGACTGTAAGGTCCTTGTGGAATATTTGTTGCATGAACAAAACCAGAAACTTTATCTTCAAAGTCAATAAACATTCCAAACTTCTTAATTGAAACAATCATCCCTGTTTGAATGTTCCCAATTTTACCTTCATAAAACTCAGCTTTTTTAACATCATAAATTTTACGTTCAATTGAAACAGCTAGTTCTTCTTGTTTTGAAGATTGACTACATATTAAATCAATTCTACTTCCTATTTCATCAATGTAAGTTTTATTCTTCTTAATTATTACTTCTCAAATTATTCTATGTAAAACTAAATCAGGATATCTTCTTATAGGAGATGTAAAGTGCGAATAATATTCAGAAGCTAAACCGAAGTGACCAACATTATTAGAATCATATTTTGCTTTTTGCATAGTTCTTAGTAAAGATATTTTAATTAAGTCATCAAACCTAATGTTTTTAATTTTTTTTATTGCTTTTGAAAATTCAACAGGTTTATTTGAATCAGGTATTTTAACATCAATTTTTAAGATGTTAATAATGTCTTGTAACAAAGTTAATTTTTCCACACTTGGAGCTTCATGAATTCTATAAATACTTGGTACCTTTAAATCACTTACAATTTTCGAAACTGTTTCATTTGCAAAAACCATAAAGTTTTCAATTAGAATTTCAGATGATTTTCTTTTTCTGATTGAAATACTTTCTGTTTGTCCTTTGTCATTCAATTTGATAATAGGTTCTTCTATTTCAAAATCAATATAACCTTCTAATACTTTCTTCTTAGAAAGTATTGTAGAAAGTTCATAAGCTTCAGATAACATATTTACTAAAGTGCTATCTTTGTTAATTTCTTCATTAGTTGTGAATTCAGCAACTTGATTATATGTCAAACGATGTTTGCTATTTATGATTGCAGGAAATAATTTATGCTCAATTGCATGACCAAATTTATCAACTTCTAATTCAAGAGCTAAAACAAAACGATCTACATGAGGGTTTAAAGAACAAATTCCATTTGATAATACTTCTGGCAACATTGGAATTACTTTGTCTATTAAATAAATAGATGTAGCTCTTGAAAATGCTTGTTTATCAATAGCACTTCCTTCTTGGACGTAGTAAGCGACGTCAGCAATATAAACACCTAATTTATAGTTTCCATTTTTTAATTTTTCTACATGTATTGCATCATCAAAATCTTTTGTAGATTCACCATCTATAGTCACAATCATTTTATCTCTAAGGTCAATACGACCAAATTCAGTAATATTCTCAATTGTTTGCGGAACCTTTGTTGATTCTTCTAAAACTTGTGGATTAAATTCATCATCAATTTCCATTGATTCAAGAATTAAGTTTATATCTGCATAAGGTGTATAAATACTAGATATAACTTTAGTTATCTCAAGCAATATATGATCATTGTTAATGCTTTGTATTTTAGCTTTTACAAAAGTTTCGTCTTGCAACATTTCTTTATTGATAAATCTAAATCTATTTTTTATTTTAGTGTTTAAAGGAGTGAAGTCAAAGTATTCTCCGTTTTTTTTGATGCTTCCATAAATGAAATCATTTTTTCTTTTAACAATTCTTATAACACTAGCTATTAAAGAACCTTTTTTAACAGTGTCATTCATAATGATAACTTCTACTTCATCGTCATCCATGGCACCATGAACATTATTTGAAGAAACAAAGGCAGAATCTTTTCCTGGGATATCAATAAAACCAAAACCCTTAGGGTTCATTTTTATTTTAGTGATAAATTTATCAATTATGACTGGAATAAAAAAATTCTTTTTAAAGGTCTGCATAATTATTCCGTCTTTAATTAATGAATTTAAAAACATTGTTAGTTCTTTGTTTTTAGCAACTGGTACCCTAAAAGTTTTTGCAATATCAATAAAAGTAACTTCGTTACGGTCTTCAATAAATTCTTTTAAGTCTTGAACATTAAGCATCTATATTCACATAAATTCTTACTACTACAGCAACTATTATTAATATAATACCACTGATTATCATTGATCATTTTAGAAACAATTTATATCCTTTTTCTTTAGAAACGTTAAATAACTCTAAGTCAGAAGAACCAACTAAAGCCCCTGAAAATGAGTTTGAATCTGGCGCCATTAAAAAACCAATAAATATAAGGAAAACAGATATAGTTAACAAGATTATCATTAGAATTGTTGCAGTCATAGTTTCCTTTAATTTTTCTTTTAATTATATAACAATTTTAAACAAATAAAATAGAAAATAGAATATGAAGATATTGATAATTGTTAAAATACCAGTTCCTTTGAATTTAAATATTATATATTATTGTAAAAGTTAAGAATTTTAATTTATAATTATTTATGAAATAAGCCCGAATGGTGAAATGGTAGACACAGCAGACTCAAAATCTGCCGAGCATTAGTTCGTGAGGGTTCGAGTCCCTCTTCGGGCACCATATGTTAAAGAATTGTTAAATGCAATTCTTTTTCTTTGCTATTTAAGTATTAATCTTCTTTTAACATGGCAATTTCTTGCTTATAAATAGGTTTATCATCAACTCATGGAGTTTCTAAAATTGTGATAATACCTTCAAATTTAGGAGATTTTAGAAATTCCTTCAAAGCTTTTTCTCCGATGAAACCTTTTCCAATGTTTTCGTGACGATCTTTGTGTGAAGATAAATCATTTTTAGAATCATTTAAATGAATCACTTTAACTAATTTTAGTAAATCCATACTTTCTAACTTTGAAATAAATTTGTCCAATTCATTTTTAATGTCATAACCAGAATCTCAAATATGACAAGTATCCAAACATATTCCTAATCTAGGATTATTTACCTTTTGGATTACATATTCTAATTCTTCAAGATTAGAACCAACTTCAGTTCCTTTACCTGACATTGTTTCTAGAGTTATTTCAACATCTTTTGTTTGAGATAATATTTGTGTCAATGAATTAATTAATGTTTCAAGTCCAACATCTTTTCCGAATTTCAATGAAGCTCCAGGGTGTAGTACTAAATATTTGGCTCCAAAGTAATTCATTCTTTCAATTTCTTCGGTTAGAAATTGTACTGCGAATTCTGCTTTTTCAGGATTCGATGGATTAACAATATAGGGAGCATGAACAACAATATCTTTTGCATCTATTACTTTAGAATATTTTTCTTGATATTCTTGATATTTATATTTTTCAACATCTGTTCGTCTAGTATTTTGAGGGGCACCTAAATAAATCATTAAAGTGTTTGCATTATAAGAAATAGCTTCTTCAACTGCTCCTACTAAATAATTAGGTGATTTGAATGAGATGTGAGATCCTAGTTTTAACATATTTCTCCTATTAATAAGTGATTGCTTTATTAATATAAATAATAACATATTGAAAATATAAGGAAATAAAATATCAAAAACATTAAATTTTAAGTCTTTTTGGTCTCTAAGTTTGATATTTAAAAACATTTATATAATAAAGTACTATAATTTTATTTAAATAAATCTAATAACAAGGCGAAATATGAAAATAAAAAAAACAAAACCAACTAGCGAAGACAAATTCGCTGACATAGAAAACTATCTTGATACCAATAAAGAGACGGGGTTAACAGATGAAGAAGTAATTAAGTCTAGAGAAAAATTTGGATCAAATGTTTTAGAAGAAATGAAGAGCAAAAGCTTCGCTTATTTATTTTTTCATCAATTGATTGAATTAATGCCTATCTTGTTATTAACTTCAGGATTTTTATCTTTAGGTTTATCTATTTATAATAATGTTATTGATCCCAACCAACCTGGATTGTTAATTACTTATATTCAAGCATTTGTTTTAATTTCAATTGTTTTAATTAATGCCTTGTTTGGTTCTATTCAGGAACATAAGTCTAATAATGCAATATCAGAACTTAAAAAAATGACTACTTCTCAAGCTAAAGTTTTAAGAAATGGAAAAATAGTAATGATTGCTTCAAGTGAGATTGTTATTGGAGATATTGTCTTAGTTGAAGCTGGTGATGCTATTTCTGCTGATTCAATTCTTTATTCTTCAGTTAATTTAAAATGTATCGAAGGTGTCTTGACTGGTGAATCTTCGGAAATAATTAAAGATGCAAATGCCATTACACAAGATACTCTACCTATTGGAGAACAAGTTAATAAATTGTTTTCTGGTACAGATGTAATAAATGGTCGTGGTTATTCAATCGTTTCAGGAATTGGTAACAGAACTGAAATTGGAAAGATTGCTTCTCTGTTAAGTTCTAAATCTTCAAGAATGACACCACTACAATTAAAACTACACAAGCTGGGTTTAATTTTAGGAATTATGGGAATCACTATTACAATTTGTACTTTCCTATTTTCTCTATTTGTTATTGAAGGAGTTATTGTTAATGGAATGGAAGCGTTCCAGCCTTCATTATTATTAGGGGTTTCTTTAGCAGCAGCAGCAATACCAGAAGGTTTAAATGCTATTGTTAATATTATATTAGCTATTGGTGTTAAGAGAATGTCTGAAAAGAATGGTCTTATCAAGAAGTTTGCAGCAGTAGAAACTTTTGGTTCTACAGCAGTTATTTGTTCTGATAAAACAGGAACATTAACAATGAACAAAATGACTATTGTGAAATTATGAACAAATAATTCTGATTCACAAGATGTTGAAAATGTAACATTTAACGATGATCAAAACTTCTTATTGAAAGCAGCTTCATTGTGTACTGATTGTATAGTTGGTGAAGGTGACGTGCGTAATGAAAAACCTTCGATTGGTGATCCTACTGAAATAGCGATTATTAATTTAGCTCTTGATAAAGGTTTCTCAAATGAAGCTTGAAATCTAGAAAATAAAAGAATAGGTAATATTCCTTTTGATTCAGACCGTAAATTAATGACTGTTATTAATGAGATTGATAATAAAAAAATGGTTATTGTCAAAGGTGCTCCAGATGTATTGTTTGCAAGATGTAAAAACTTTGATGCAGAAACAGCTTCAAGAATCAATGATGAATGAAGTAATGATGCTATAAGAGTATTGGCAATTGCTGTTAAAGATTTTAAAGGAAAAAAACTAGATGACTTAGATCCTAATGTTGTTGAAAAAGATTTAACATTTATTGGTCTTATCGGAATGATAGATCCTCCACGTATTGAAGTTAAACAATCTATTGAAGAATGTGTTGCTGCTGGAATTAAACCAGTTATGATTACAGGAGATCACCTTAACACAGCTGTTGCTATAGCAAAAAACTTAGGGATAATGAGATTAGATGATGAATTGGCAATCACCGGTGTTCAGTTAGATGAATTATCAGATGAATACTTAAATGCTAACATAGAAAATTATTCTGTTTTTGCAAGAGTGTCTCCTGAAAATAAAATAAGAATAGTAAAAGCTTGACAATCAAGAGATCAAGTTGTTGCCATGACTGGTGATGGAGTTAATGATGCTCCAGCATTACAAGCTGCAGATATTGGGTGTGCAATGGGGATAACCGGAACAGACGTTTCAAAAGGCGCAGCTGATATGGTTTTAACTGATGATAACTTTGCTACAATAGTTGAATCAGTTAAATCAGGTAGAAGTATTTACGACAATATAAGAAGAATAGTTAAATTCCTTTTAAGTTCAAATATCGCAGGAATAGTTTCTATTGTTATTGGTATGTTTGTTTTCTATATAGCTTTTGAAGCTATGGGTTGAGGTAAATTAGTTGTTGGAGAATATGGCGGAATCAAATTCGATCAATCTGATGTTGACTATTTAAATAAAAATATTAAATTCCAAACAACACTAACAACCATTCAAATATTGTTGAATCATATTGTTATTGAAAGTCTCCCTGGTGTTGCGCTCGGAACGCAGAGAACGACTTCGTCCTTAATGGATAAAAGACCTAGATCTAAATTTGAATCATTGCTAGCAGATAGATTATTGTTCCAAATATTATTTTCTGGAATTGTAAGTGGAACTATGACAATCTTAGGTTATGGATTAGGTTCATATATCGCTATCATAACCGGAGCTCCTGGACTAAGATTTTATTATGGATCAATTGCAGCCTTTATGACAATTACTATTGGTGGAGTTTTAAAATCAATTAGTATGTCTTCATCAATTTCAATTTTCAAAACAAAGTTTGATGAAAACAAATGAGTTTATTTAGCTTCATTTGTATCATTCATTATTATTACTTTGGCAATCACAGTTCCTCAACTTTCTTCTGTATTTGCTGAGAGACCAGATTTTAAACTTGATACTTCAATAATTTCTGCAGAACAACTTTCACAAATCTTTGGCGGAAACAAACAAGGTGATTTAGCACACTGATCAATTTATTTAATTGGTTTAGCTGGTGGAGTTATTCCTTTCTTCATTTTAGAATTAGAAAAATTCATTGAACATAAATTCTTTGCTAAAAAAACTTCAGAAGTTATTACAAGATTTGAGTTGATTCAAAAACCAATCTTCAAACATCCTCGTTTCAAAAATATGTTAAACAAAAAATAATCATTTGCACATTAAACAAATAATTAAAATAGACTATTTATTAATATGTCTATTTTTTTTAATCATTAAAGATTTATTTTTGATTATTAATTTATAATTCTAATATGAATAAAAATTACTATAAAATCCTAGGAGTTTCACAAGAGGCTGATAAATCAGAAATCAAGAAGGCATATTTTGCAAAAGCTAAAATGTATCACCCCGATGTTTGCAAGGACAAAGACGCTGAAGAAAAATTTAAAGAAGTTTCAACTGCTTATGAAATATTGAGCGATGAAACTTCAAGAAAAAATTATGATGATCATTTAAAGAGTGGTTCTAATAACAATTCAGGTAATTATCAAAGTAATTCGGGGTCTTCGGAAATTGATTACAGCATTCTGCACCAAATGTTTACTTCTAGTTCAACAAGTGACATATATTTTTTTGATGGAATAAAAAATAATTTCAAGACAGAACAAGAAGTGGCGTCTGCATATGCTTATTTTTGACTTTCATTTTGATCTGGAGGAAAAGGAACGATGGATATGTTGAAAAATCAAAATGCTTCAAAGATATTTAAGGCGTTCTGTTCAAACTATTTTATAAAAAGTATGAAAGAATCTTTGAGTAAAGAAGTAGATAAAAATTCTGCCCAAAGAAATAGAATTTATGACATGAAAGTTTCATTGAAAAAAATGTATGAAAGTGTTCCGTCAGATAAAACAGCTTCTCAAGCAAGTTATAATTGAATGATTAAATTAATCAGTGAAGAAAATATATTCGATGATGCAAGTTCAATGTATGACTTCTTACTGGTTTCAAGTGATGTATTTAAAGTATTGACAAAATTTGAAGAAATATTTGATGGTGCACCTGATGACATAAAGGTTAAGTCTCATTATAGTAATAACACTAGAATTAAGAGGAGTGGCGGAGTCTTCAGTACAATATTAACTTTTGTTGGAATAATTTTAATTATTAGATTCTTATTTTTCTAATTAATTAGTTTTTAATATTTGGGGTTAAACTTTTTTTATAGGTGTTATAATAGTTTTTATAAAAGTGAGGTATTATGAAAAAATTCTATTGTTTATATAATGTAAATAACATACCGTTTTCATGAAAGTTAAAACAAGCTAATGAAAAGCCCATAGCAAACTTTAAAAGTAGAGAAGATTGTTTGAATTATTATTTATCATTAGAAAACATTGGTATTATTTGATTTCAAAAATCAAGTTCAAAACCAACTCAAAAAGATAATTTAAAAGATTCTTTTGATGGTTACATCAAAACAACCAAAGAGAAAGATGAATTAAAACATGTAATTGGAATTGTTCCAAATATTAGTGAAAATTCAGCAAGAATTATTAAAAGAAATTTATTCCATGCATTACAAATAGATTCTTCAAATGGTAGTGATATACTTGCTAAAAAAGGAATTGATAGAATTAACAAAAACAAAAATTCATATTTAATTTTTGATAATGATGTTGCGGAAGAAATAATGAGTGAGTATGATGAAAAAACTCAAGAGTTTAATCTTACAAAAAAACATGTAGATAAATCTTCATCTCCTGAAGTTATGAGAGAATTAATTCAAAAATCTACACCTAACATTAGAGAAGAAAAATTAAATGAAGAAGATATTGTCTTGAGACCTGAAATGGGAAATGATATTGAATACAACGAAATAGAAAGAACAAACTTCTCTAACAACAGTCATACTGACACAAATGATTTTTTAAATAATTATAATTCTGATAGATTTTCAAATAATAACAATTATAGTCATACTGACACAAATGATTTTTTAAATAATTATAATTCTGATAGATTTTCAAATAATAATAATATTGACAATAACAACAACAATTTCGACAATAATGAAGACCATAACTCCTATAATAATTATGATTCACAAAATTATCAAAACAATTATTCACAAAATTATTACCAAAATGATTACTATGACAATTGAAATAATTTTGGAGTAAATTTAAACGATTTTAACTTCCAAAACGATTTTGAAAATCAAAAAATACAACTACACCCTATGAATGAATATGATTTTTTAAACAATAATTTTCAAAATTATTTTAATAATAGTGGTAAAATATTAAAAAATAACTTCTATACATTCGATAGAGACGGAGCCCTGAATATGAATTCAAAGAAAAACCAATTTAACGCAAACGCAAATTCCCATAATGATGTTTGAGTGCCGGTTAATAACAACCCAAACACAACAAATATGCAAAGATCATATGGAACTGTTGAATTTACGGCAGTACCAAATCAAATGTTAAACACAGAGATAAATCCATTAGGAACAAGTACAATGATTTTTAATCCTTATACTATGCAAAACACAATGCAAAACACAATGCAAAATACAGTTAACAATCCTTATTTTAATAATAATCAAGGCGAAACAATTATTCAACCAGTTATTCAACCAGTTATTCAACAAGTTATTAAAACGGTTTACCAACCTCAACAAACAACTAGAGTTTTAGAGCCTATTATTAATGAACCAATTATGGCTAATGGTGATTATCCTTACGGAGATTACTCACAATATTCAAACACTCAAACAAATTTAGCTCCAAGAAATGAAACAACTTCTGATTTCCAATTTAATAATGATTCAGCAATTAAACAAACTAGATCAAATACATCTGCACAAAGTTTTGATACAAGCACACAAAATATGCCTGCTCAAAATATTCCTGCTAAACAACCTAAAGCAGCTAAACAACCTAAAGTAAAAAAACAAAAAAGTAAAAAAACACTTTATCTATTATTATCTTTTTCAACATTATTAATGGTTGGTATTGCGGCAGTGGTTGCTCTGTTATTTACAGGAGTCATAGTTATTTAATTTAAAACTATATATCAATAACTACCTTATGAATATATAGTTTTTATTGTCCTTAAAAATATTAAAAAACACCTTGAGTGTTTTTTTGTTTCTCTTTATAAAGAGTTATTGAATTTAGTAATTAATTAGCGATAACATAAGTCACCTTATTAATAAAGCTACAAAATTTTACATCTTGTTATGTTTGTAGTGTCTAACACCTAATAATATGATGTAGGCAACAGCAATTATAGAACCTACAAATAATCACATGTCAGCAAAATTGAATACACCACTTACAAAGTTAAATGATTGTAATCAAGGAATAAAGATAATATCCTTTACAGCCCCATCGAACATAGCTCTATCTAAGAAGTTTCCTAATGTTCCTGCAAATGTAAATGCAATTGCAAAAATTAATAATTTGTCATGTGAGTAAAGTGCAAACGAAGAACAAAGTATAAAGATGAAAATACTAAAGACATGCAACACTCAAGTTGGAAACAGTCCTCCGAATAATGTAACTCCATAATTGGCAACAGATTTAATGCCGAATAAAACATAATCTCCTTTTATAACTCCATCACCTTGTCACTTACCATCAGAATCTGGTTGGTCAGCTCAACTGAATAAAAAAGTTTTTGTCAGTTGATCTATTAAAGTCAAAATAAGAATTACTCCGAAAAAAATTGCTAAATTTATAAGTATGGATTTTTTATTTTCCAAAAAGTGGTGCTTATTGAAAGCCAGGAAGGTGCTGTAGTATTTTTTAATCATATTAAAATTATATATATTTTTTAATAAATGTTAAAATATTATAAATATATTAAAAAGGGATTTGCCGTGGAAATTAAAAACTATATAGCTCAATATTTTTTTATAGCTGAAACTATAATAAAGAAATATAAACCAGACAGTGTGGTTACTGTACAATTCTTCCAAAGAAATGATGATGTTTTACTATCAGGAATGACGGAAGTTTTAAAACTATTAAAAGAGAATACAGATACTTCTAAATATGAAATTAAATATCTAAAAGATAGAACTATGATTAAAAACTTGGAACCAGTTCTACAGTTGACTGGTAAATACCAAGAATTTGGTATTTATGAAGGTATTATCGATGGTATCTTGGCAAGATCAACTTCTATAGCAACTAATGCTTATAAGTGTGTTAAAGCAGCCGGTAAGAAGAATGTTGTTTATATGGGTGATCGTGGTGATCATTATCTTAATCAAGGTATAGATGGAAGAGCGGTTGAAGACTCTGGAATGATAGGACATTCAACATATGTTGGAGCTCAAGGAAAAGAAGAAGTTATTTTTGGATCAATTCCACATATTTTAATTCAACACTTTAATGGAGATTTAGTTTCTGTAATGAAAGCTTATGTGGAAACATTCCCGAAAGAAAAAGAATTTATCGCATTAGTAGATTTTAGCAATGATGTAATCTCTGACTCTTTAGCTGTTTTAAAAGAACTTGGTAAAAGGTTGGCGGGAGTAAGAATAGATACTTCAATTAACATGGTTGATAAAATGTTTTCAAATGAAACTCCACAATATGGTGTTAATGTTGAACAAGTTAAGAGATTAAGAAAAGCTCTTGATGATCACAATGGTTCACATGTTCAGATTATTGTTTCATCAGGATTTACTGCTGAAAAAATTAAAGAATTCGAAAAGAATAAATCTCCAGTTGATTCTTATGGAGTTGGTGAATCAATTCTTAAAATTAACATTGGATTTAGTTGTGATGCAGTATTATTGGATGGTATTCCAATTGCTAAAGAAGGTAGAAAATACCAAGAGAATAAAAAATTAATATTATTTAAATAATATTAATTTGGTTTTTTTATACTTATTCTTCTGGTTTTAGTTGTTTTTGTATCAAAGTCAACTGGTTTCTTTTTGGGTTCTACGTTTTTATTTAGCGCTCCAATAAATTTAGTAACATGATCTACCATTCCTACTAATGTAACGATAGAGTCAAAATTTAATTTAACTAGACCATTTGGAAGAGTTGTTTTTGAATCATCTTTTACTAAAACAATAGTGATTCCTTTTTTAGTAAGTGAAAGATCTTTTAAAGGCACTCCGATATATTTATCATTCTTTACTTTTGTCGAACCAATAACAAAACCGTCTCCCAATTCTTTCAATGAGTGTGAGAAGTTAATGAAGTTTGCGTTTGTTGCAATCAATGCTGTTCTTGTTCCTGATTCTTCTTCAGGTCTAATAATAACATCTACACCAATTTGTTTTAGAACACGTGCATGTCTATGAGTTTTAGCTCTAGCAATAATGTGCTTTATTTTTAATTCTAGTAAAGCGGCAATAATTTCAATATTATCCCCAACTCCTACTATTACAGTATCAATGTTACTAACTCCTGCAGCTTGAAGAGCATTCATATCAGCAGCATCTAAAATAATCGAACTAACAGTTTTATCTTTAAGTTTATTTAATTTCAATTCGTCTTGATCAATTGCCAAAACATTTTGCTCTAAATCGATCAATTTAGAAACCACAGCGCTACCGAATCTACCTATTCCAATTACACATATATCTTTTCTAGACATAACGGCACCTCACATATATTTTAAATATAATTTTACATTATTTTATTAGTATAATACTTAAATATGAAAAATATAAATAATAACAACTGAAATATTGGTCAATTTTGAAAGAAAATAAAACAATTCTTTTTTAATTTATCAAACACAAAAATCATCTTTATTGCCTATTTCTTTGTAACTATTTTCACATCTTTATTATTATTAAGTCCTTTCGCTCATCTTCCTGGTGTTGAGGTTAGTTATATAGATGCTTTATTCACTGCTGCGAGCGCGTTTAGTGATACTGGTTTGGTGACGGTTGTAACATCTGAAACTTGATCTATGTTTGGTCAAGCTATAATTGCAATTCTTATTTTATTGGGTGGTATTGGTATTTTTGCTTTAAAAGTTTATATCTTCAACTTTATTCTTGGTAGAAAATTGAATTTATCAACTAGTAATCTTTTGGATAAAGAAAGATCTTCTAAAGATGCTAGTCTTTCTAAAAAAACAATTATTGTTTCAATCAGTTTAATTTTCATTTTGATTGCACTTTCTTCTTTCATCCTTTCTTTCGTATTTTATTTTGAATTACCAAATGAAATAAATATCAAAAATAATCCAGTAGGAGATATTGGTTTATCAATTAGGTTTGCTGTTTTTCATTCTATAAGCGCAATAAATAATGCTGGTTTTGATATTATAGGTAGTTCTTCTTTGGCACCATACTATACCGCTTATACTATGCAATTGGTTTTCATGGTATTGTTTATTATTGGTGGAATAGGTTATCCAGTTATTTATGATACATATTCTTTTTTAAGACACAAAGTTAAAAGATTACCAGGTAAAGCACCTGCTTTTTCTTTATTCTCTAAAATAAGTTGTATTTCTTATTTGGCAGTATCAGTTATTGGTTTAATTTTAGCGTTCTCTTTTGAAACAACATCTATGAGAAGTTTGGATGGAGATGAAGTTTCATTATGACAAAGTGATATTGGAGATACTGGTTCTAAAGTTATGGCTATTTTCTTTAATACATTCTCAACTCGTAATGCTGGTTTTGCAACAATTAACTTAAAACAATTATCTGAACCAACAATTATTATTTATTCAATTATGATGTTCATAGGTTCAGCGCCTTCATCAACAGCCGGTGGAATTAGAACAACAACTATCGCACTTGTTATTCTATCAATTGTTTCAAAGGTTAGGGGAACTCCTAACGTTAGGGCCTTCAACAGAAAGATTCCTCAAAAAACAACTAGTGCTGCTCAAATAGTTTTTGCTATCTCTGTTGTAATAGTGTTAGTTGTTTCTATGATCACTATGTCATCCATCCATAACGAAACTTTACAAAACTTTGGGTTTATAGATGCCTTCTTTGAAGTTTCATCAGCCTTTGGAACTACCGGGTTATCAACCGGACTAACCTCTAGTTTAAATGAAATTTCTAAAATAGCCATTATCCTAACCATGTTCATTGGACAATTGGGAATATCATCAACAATTCTAATTTGAAGAAGAAATAAGAATAAACAATTCACATTTGACTATTTAGAAGAAGAAATTGCGATAGGTTAGAAAGGTCTGAATGGTTTTTAATAAAAATAAATCTATATATTTCCCACTCGTTTTTAGTTCTCTAATGCTTGCTTTGTCATTAATTACATCTATGATTTCAAATGTTGTTCCATTTATCTTTGGTGTATCCTTTTTAAGAGTTGATATTGGTATTGGTTTTATAGTATTAGCTTTTATGGCAAGTGGTTGAAAATATGGCCTGATAACTCTTTTATGTAATTTTATTATTCATCCATTTTTACCAGGAACAAATATCGGTTTTATTGAATTATTTTTTATTGGTAAAACAATATTTGTAATTACTTGTTTAATCTTTGTTTTTTCAACATATATTTTAAAAAAATTCTTTAAAAAAGCTAATATCTTGATAATTTTATCAGTAGCAACCTTTATTACTACAATAATTATGGTTGCATTGAATGGAATGATTTTCACACCAATATTTTTTAACCTTATTACAAACAAAGCTCTTTCCTTAAACTTTTTGGTATTGATGCAACAATATGAAACAAGTGGAATGCAAGCAATTTTTATAGTTCCTAACTATTGAGGGGGAATTATTTTGGTTTATGGTGCCTTCAACCTAGTATCTTTGGGTTTAAATTCTTGATTATTATCAATATTAATCAATAGAAGTGAATATTTTTACTAATTATTCTCATTATTTATCTTAAAGTTTAATATTTTTGCTTTTTTGTTTATAATTGATTATATTAATATTTTTGATAAACATTTATGATGTTTTATCAAAATCAATAAAAGGAGAATATATGAATTTACCATTTATACCATCAAGGGAAATTATCGGTTTTGAAACAGCGCCAATGACTCTGGAAGTTGGGCGTAAAAAGTCTATAAATTCGATAAATATCTCTAAAAAAGATTTCGGTAATAAGATTGTTATTATTTCACAAAAAAATATTAATGCATCATCAATTAAGAATAAATCAGAACTTTATGAATATGGTATTCAATGTACTATAACTAATACAGAACCGATAATTGGCGGACATGTAAAATTACATTTAATTTGTGAAAAAAGAGTTAGACTTTTAAATATAGATGCACCTGCAATAACCGAAGATGGTATTGCTTACTTTTCAGGAGACTTTTTATTAGATCCAATGAATGAAGATGTTTCTGAAAAAGAACTAGCAATTTATATAGATAAAATTGATACTGTTATATCTTCTATTTCAAGAGGAGAAACTTTGTTTCCTTCTAAAAACATTGCAATTTTAAAAAGTTCAATGGGACAAAAAAACTTTATAAATAGTATTGCTTCAGTAATTGAGTTTTCATTCCAAGATAAATATAAAATATTTGCATCTAGAGACATTGTGGAACAATACAAACATTTCTTAGCTTCATTAATTACTTATAAAAATATGTTAGAACTAGATGTTAATTTAGATAAAGATATTAAGAAAAATTTAGATAATCAACAAAGAGAATTTTTATTACGTGAAAGAATGAAAGTAATAAAAAATAAATTGGGTGATGAGGATGATACTGAAGAAAAAGTTGATGAAATATTAAGGTCTGAAGAAAATAAAAAAATATATCCAGAAGAAGTTATTTTTGCTATTAAAAAAGAAAAATCAAGATTAAAAAATATGATGTCATCTTCACCAGAAGCAAATATAAGCAGAACCTATATCGACCTTTTATCTATCCTTCCTTGAAAGAAAACAAGTATTGAATCAATAGATATTAAAAAGGCTAAAAAAGTTCTTGATGAACATCACTTTGGTTTAAAAGAAGTGAAAGAAAGAATTGTTGAATTCTTGGCTGTTATTATAAATAATAAACAAAAGAATCCACCAAAGAAAAAATCTCAGAAATTAGTTGAAGGTGATAATGTTGAAATCAACGAAGAACTTTTCAAAAAAACAAATGGTTATAATAAAGCTTCTGGGCAAAATAATGCTCCAATAATAACTTTGCTAGGTCCTCCAGGAACTGGTAAGACATCATTAGCTCAAGCTATTGCTGAATCACTAGATAGAAAGTTTATTAAAATTTCTTTAGGTGGTGTTAAAGATGAATCTGAAATTAGAGGTCATAGAAGAACTTATGTTGGAGCTATGCCCGGAAAGATAATTCAAGCAATTAAAAAATCAGGAGTTTCAAATCCAATTATTTTGTTAGATGAAATTGATAAGATGTCATCAGACCACAAAGGAGATCCTTCTTCAGCGATGCTTGAGGTTTTGGATCCAGAACAAAACTCAAACTTCCAAGATCACTACTTGGAAATAGAATATGATCTTTCAAAAGTTATGTTTATTGCAACAGCTAATTACTATGAAGGAATTCCATCTCCACTTTTAGATAGAGTTGAAATAATTGAATTGAATTCATATACAATTATTGAAAAAGTTAATATTGCAAGAAAGTACTTAATATCAAAAGTTATTAAACAAAATGCTTTAACTCCAGAACAATTCCAAATCACTGACAAGCAATTAGAATTTATTACTAAACATTACACAATGGAAGCTGGAGTGAGAAATCTGCAAAGAGTTCTTGATAAGATTGCTAGAAAAATTGCTCTAGGTGTAGTTGAAAATAAAATTAAAGAATCATTCATTATTGAAGATAAAACAATTTCTAAGTTTTTAGGTGTTATTAAATATACTGATGAAGATATGGATAAAGAACCGCAAGTTGGTTCAGTTAATGGATTGGCATACACATCTTATGGTGGTTCTACCTTACCAATTGAAGTAACAACTTTCCCTGGTAAAGGTGAATTGAAGTTAACTGGTCAATTAAAAGAAGTAATGCAAGAATCAGCTCAAATATCACTTGCTTACATTAGAGCAAATGCTAAGAAGTTTGAAATTGATTTTGACTTTGATGAAAACCAAATTCATATTCATGTTCCGGAAGGTGCTGTACCTAAAGATGGACCTTCAGCCGGTGTAACATTTACAACATCTATCATTTCAGCTCTTTCAGGTAAGCCTGTGTCGCATTTAGTTGGAATGACTGGTGAAATTACTTTGAGAGGTAAAGTCCTTGCTATAGGGGGTTTAAAAGAGAAATCTTTAGCAGCTCTGGGTAAAGGTATAAAAACAATTTTTATTCCTAAAGAGAATCAAAGAAATTTAGTTGACATCCCTAAAGAAGTAACTTCAGAAATTAAATTTATTCCTGTTGCTCACTACTCAGAGATTTATGATGTTCTTTTCAAGAATGTAAAATCAATTCAAGTACCAAAATTGAAAACTAAAAAAGAAGGAAAATAATTCCTTCTTTTTTTATTCTATTTTAATAATCAATAAATTATTTAGTATTCAAGTGAGGAATAATTTGTTTGAAATATAATGCTCCAGAAATAATGCTTAATAATCCCGCAATCATTAAAGGCAAGTTTAATAATGAAACTTCTAATATTCCTTTAGTTGAAAGTACAGGAGTGACAAAGAATAATATAACGATGCCGATAGACTGCACAACTGTTTTCATTTTTCCATAAATAGAAGCCTCTATTTTTAATTGTTTTACAGCAGCTAGGTTTCTTGAACCATCAACTAAAACATCTCTTAAAACAAAGATTAAAATCAATCAGACAAATGAATAATTAAATAACATTAAAAAAATCATTGCAGTTGTAGTGATTACTTTGTCGGCAATAGGATCAAACAATTTTCCAAATGAAGTTACTTGATTATATTTTCTTGCTAAAAAACCATCTAGTCAATCTGTTATCATCGCTAGGACAAAAACAATTCCAGATAAGTATAGTCACATAGTTTCCGGATCGCTATAAGTTAATGTTTCAAATTTTCCTCAACCAAATATTAGAAAGCAAGACATGAATGACACAAATGGAACAATCATAATCATTCTTAATAATGTTAGTTTATTTGGTAGATTCACTTTTTACCTTTGGAGTAACTTTTTTAGTAGTTGTTGGCTTTTTCTTTGGAACAGCCTTTTTAATTGGATTAGGTTTTGCTTTAGTAGTTGTTTTTTTAGTAATTACAGGTTTTACTTCTTCAACTTCAACATCTTTTGTTGAAACTTCATTTTTTTCTTCTAAACCTATGCTCTTAACTTCTTCTAAAGCTGAATTATCATTTGAAACAACTTGTTCTAATTCTAAAACTGAATTATCTTCTAGACCAGTATCTTCTATCAAATCTTCTTTGTTAAATTTTGCATTAACTTTTTTGATGATATCCTGTTTAACTTCATTATAGTTATCGTCTTTTTTTAATCCTTCTTCAAGTTCTGAAAAGAATTTTAATTCTTCGACACATTTTTTCTTTCAGTGATTAGATTTTACATCAATCAATATTTTTAATTTATCTGCAAATTCAGGATCATAATCTTCAGCAAGATATATTTTCTTAAATAGGTTTGACTTGTAAATGTCTTTCAACATTTCTTTAGAGATAGTATTAATTTCTTTCATAGTCAAAACTCCAATTGATGGAATAAATTCATCAATTTTTTCTTGATTAACTTCAGCAATAGTACTAATTCTTAAAGACATTTCTTTTGAAGTTTTTTCAGTAATGTTTTTAAGTTCAATTTTTTTGTAAATAACAACTTTGTTTTTCTTTTTATCACGGAAGTAACTGAATCCTAAAAATAAAATCATAACACCTACTAGTAGACCCATGACAAGTCACATTACTCAACCCATATTTTCCTCCGATATAATTAATTAACAATAATTATATAAGAAAACACAATATAATGAGTGGTTAATTATTTATAATTGCTTTAATTCTAGATATTTTTTTAAATCTTCCGGTGTTCCAACGCCGTGCATTTGTGATTTATTTATTTGGATAGCTTTAATAACTTTATTTTCTTTGATTGCATAATTAAAAACAGGACACAAGTAATATTCTCCATTAACCTTATCCAGGTTTATTATTTGTGATACTCCATATTTTATAAAGTCAGAAGATTTAGTTCAAAAGTATCAACCAGAAATAGCTAAATCAGAAATAGCCTCTTTGGCAACAATTCTTTTCACAATCATCTTTTCATTAACTTCAACGAATGATCATTTGTTTTCTGTTTCTTTGTCAAATACCAAAACAGATCCATCGGTTTCCTTTTCTTCAAAGTGTTTTTCTAAATAGTCATCGAAATCAATATCAATAATTTGATCACAATTTGCAATCATCAATGAGTCATTATTATTTAATTCATCATATAGAAACAAAGCTGTGGCAGTTGTCCCTTCTGTTGTTAAGTTTATGAAGTGAAATTTAACATTATAAGTTTTCTCTAGGTGTTTGATTTCTTTGTCATATTGTTCCTTGAATTCAAGTCTAATAATGATGTCATAACTAACTTCATATTTTTTAGACTTAAAACCAATTATTATTCATTCAAACATTGTTTTGCCGTGTATGTAGATGAATGGCTTTAAATTAACAAATTCACTGTTGTTAAATCTTGTTCCAGAACCACCGGCTGGTATCAATACTTTTATTTTTTTCATTAATAAATTATATACTATATAATAATTTACAATATGATAAAAACCTATGGTAAAAAATCAATAACTCTAGGGATTATCGCTTTTGGAGAAGCGGATTTATTTAAAAGAAAATTTAAATTAATGTTTGATGAAAGTATCAACTTTGTTATACATTACAACAAATTAAATTATGACCAATTTTTATTGTTAACAAATGATAATTACTTTAAAAAACCAAATATTTATTTATTCTCAGAGCATGAAGTTTATTGAGGAGATATATCAATACTTGATGCACAAATATTTCTTGCTAAAAAAGCTCTTGAATGTTTTGATGATGAAAACATTATTGTTATAGATAATAGGTCACTTATGGCCAAGAGTTGAGAAGAAATAAGTTTATTATTAAAGAAAGAAAATGTTAATTTTTTTAATATATCTTCAAGAGAAATCAATACCTTTCATAAGTTCTCTTTTGGATATAGATGAAAGAAAAGTGATTCTTATGATTTTGTTTATAGTATTAATAAGAAAGAAAGAAAACAATACTGACAAGTTATTGCAATGCATAATTTTAAAAATAATTTGAAATATAACTTTGTTCACCATCATTTCACTTTTTGAAAAATGATTTTTAATTTAATGCTTGTTATATTAACCTGTTTTTCAGGAGCCATTAGGTTTTTCGATTTCTTTACATATTCTAAAATTCTAAACCATAACTATTATTTACCTAAAGTTGTTGACAAACCCCCTTTGGAATTAAGGTCATTAAATATTTTAGGTCCAAGTATGATAATCAAGAGAAATGATTTAATCGCAGTTCTTAATCATGAATTGTACCAAGATTTATATAAATTTTTATTAGATAAACATGCTCCTGAAGAAACATTTTTTTACTCATTATTTTATGATCTATTTAAAGACCGAGACAAAGAGTCGCTTAATCCATTTTGATGTAATAAAAATAATACAAAAAGAAAATACTTGATTAATAAAAAATATGTTAAGTTCGTTAGAATATCTAAAGAACCTGGAAGTAATTACATGTTCTATAGAAGAATCAGCACTCATAAAGAAATAGATATTTATGAGAAAACCATAAAGCCAAAATAAAAAACCATGCATAGCATGGTTTTTGCATCTATAAGCCGCGTTCTGTTCTCTAAAAGAGTGTCAATTATTTATCTAGGTTTCCCTCTTGCAATCGATTCAATTCTCTAATGCAAATTCCCCTACCAAAATTTGGGTTTCTAGCTCACGGAGTTTACCGCGTTTCACCTTAACTTAATAAGCTCGTCTCTGTGGCACTTGTCGTCTAGGCTTAGATTTATTTGATCTAACATGAACGTTACCATCATCGCAGATGGTGCTAGCGCGGACTTTCCTCTACATTACTGCAGCAATTGACCAATGCAAAATTATTATATATTTTTTTAAGACTTAAAAGACAATATTGTACAAAAATTAAGTATTTTCTTTATCTTTATCTTTCTTATCTTTTTTCTTCTTAAGTCTATCAAACATTTTTTTACTTTTCTTAGTAATGATTTTAACATTTTGTGTAATGTCAGAAGGAGCTAAATCAACAAATTGAATATAGCTAGTGTCATCATCTTTTTTATCAGGTAATAAAATGTTTAAGAATATTGAAATCAAAATAGCAACCCCGGTTCCAGATAGGGCAATAGACGGTGCAAGATTGAATACAGCACCACCTAATCCCATGACTGATATTAATGAGAAAATAATAATATTCTTTGGTTTGGAAAAATTAACTTTGTAATTAATTAAAAGTTTTAATCCATTAATTGCAATCAATGAGAATAAAATAATTTCAACACCACCAATGACAGGTTTTGGAATAATTGAAATAAGTTGACTAATAGGTGCAAGGAATGAAATTCCTATAGACATACATGCAGCACCAAAGATTACTCAAACAGAAGCAATTTTAGTCATGGCAATTACTGATGTATTTTCCCCATAAGATGTATTTGCAGGTCCACCCATTGAAGCTGAAACTATTGTTGCAAGTCCATCACCTATTAACGTTCTTGAAAGACCTGGTTTTTTAGAAATAAAATCATTACCCGTTAAGTTACCAATGTTAACATGATCACCAATATGTTCTGACATTGTTATGATTGATAAAGGAATGATTGCTAAAAATGTTTCTGCTTTAAATGATCAATCATTGTTAGCGATAGGGCTTTTATTTCACATATTTGAAATATCTGGATATCAAGTTCAATTTTGATAATCCATTAATTTATCAAGATTAGCTTGTGGGAATATTTTTTCAGCTAAATCCATATTTCCAACACCGTTAGCAACACCTCAAACAAAAAGGGCGAATAATGTACCGAGAATTAATGCAATTAAAATAGGAATCATTTTCAAGAATGTTTTTGCAAAAACAAAACAAAAAACAATTATTGAAAAAGTTAATACAGCAATAATTATCAAAGCTCAACGACTCCCTAAATCTAAATCAGTTGCATAAGCGGGATTGAAATAAGAATCATTAGCAGCGTTCCCCATCAAAGATAAACCGATCATCATAATTGCAGGACCTACTATGACTGGGGATAATATTTTTTTAATATAGGCTTGACCCTTGGTAAAGTGGATTATACCAGCGACAATAATATAAATAACTCCAACGATCATTAATGATAAAAAAATATTATAACCAGAAGTGCTTCATAGTGTGGTCATCGCTCCTAAATAGGCAAAAGAAGAACCTAGATAAATCGGGACTTTAAATCCTGTCATGCACAAATAAATTATTGTTCCGATCCCTGAACAAAAAAAAGCAACTTGAATTGGAATAACTTCATAGCCGGCAGATTCATTAACTAATATAGGAACTAATACATTTGATCCGAACATTGCAAAAACATGTTGTAACGATAAAATCAAAAACTTAAAAATAGATTTGGGTCTTTGATGAATTCCGATTAACATATTTTCTTGCATTAAAAAATAATTATATATGTAAATATTGATTAATTAGTAATTATGCATTTAGTTTTTCTTAAAATATTTTTTTTGATGAATATAAATCAAAAAAAAGTCATTAGTATATGGGGTGTTAAAAGTGAAAGCATTTGTAAAAAGTTTGATTGCATCTTTAGTTTTATCAGTGTTATCAATTGGAGCTATTTATTTAATCAATAAAAATTTTATAGAAAATAAATCATCTTTAGTTGTGGAAGATAAATTGATTGCCACAATATCCGGAGCCGTGGAAACTCCTGGAGATTATTTATTTGAAAAAGATGAAACAATTAGAGAAATTATTTTCAAAGCCAAGGTTAAAAATTCTGCGGACATTCATTTATTGAGTTTAGATTTAAAACAAAATAAATCTTTCGAAATAGATGTTCCTTATAAGGTGGGTGAAGTTCCTAAAATTAAGTATTCTGAAATCACAACCATTAATCAATTGAGAGCGATAGGGGTGAAAGAAAATATTGCAAAAATAATAATTAAATATAAAAATGAAAGTAAAGGAATTCCTACATGAAAAGAAATTGATGATTTAACAGGAATTGGTGAAAAAACACTAGTTTATTTAAAAGAGCACATTGATCTTTCTTAACCTTTTTCTTCTTTGTGTTAATTATAATATTTTCATTCCTATATTACGAAACAAAATCATTTATTTGATTGTTTTTTATTATTCCTTTAGCTATTATAATGTTGATCATTTCTTGGAAGTGATTTATAGCTTTTATTGTAATAATAATCCCTTCTATTTTTTTCTTTTCATTATTTAATATGTCAAATCCTATAAAGGAAATCAATGGAAATTATAAAATAGTTCAAGTAATATCTTCGGGTTATGTTATCAGAGATAAGTATCAAAAAATATTGATAAAATCAAATGAACATTTCAATATAGATGACTTAGTAAATATACAAACAGTAAATATTGAAGATGTATCTTTAAAGAAGGAAAAATACAACAATTATTTGAGGTCATTAAATATAAGATATTTAGCAACGAATTCCAATTTATTTAAAGTTAATAAAAAAAGTTCTGTTAGATCAAAAATAATCAATTATTTTTTAGTTGGACCAGAGTTTTATGTGAAATATATTTCTCTAATTTTAATTGGTAAAAAGAATGATTTGAATCAAGATCTTTATGAAAAAGTTAAGCACATATCTGTCTTACATCTCTTTGTAATATCGGGTTTTCATATTAATTTATTAATGACTATTATTTTATTTTGTCTTAAGAAGTTTAAGTTCAAAAAAATACTTAGAAATATGATTGGTTTCACACTGGTTTTCTTGTACTTATATATTCTTAATTTCTCATTATCAAGTTTAAGAAGTTTCTTGTTTCTATTCTTTTGTTTTGTTAACAAAGAATTTCTCAAAAGTAAGTTTCAAAAAATAGATGTTTTGAGTTTTATTATGTTGATTATTTTTTCTATGAATCCATATGTTGTTTTCTCGTTGTCATTCATTTTCACTTTTTCAATAACCTTTAGTATCTTATTTGTTTCGGATATCAAGAACAAAAAAATAAAAGTTCCACTCATTATATTATTTGCATATTTGTCTTCAGTTATACTATCCATTTATATAAATGGATGAGTTAATGTTCTTGGTTTTATTAATTCAATAATTTTCACACCAATAACAATTATTAATTATGTTGTTTCTTTTGTTTGTTTTCCATTCAAGCAATTTCTCAATTATTACTATATTTTTTTAGATTGGATAATAAATATTTTTTATAAAAATAGCTGAGTTATTAATGTAGAAGTCACCACTCATTTTATGACATATTATTATTCATTACTTTTTTTTATTTTGTCTATCATCAAACATTATTTGGTCTTGAAAAATGGGAATATCATAATTAGGAAATCTTTGGTTTTGGTTAATAGATAAATTATACACAACTGAATTATCTGTTTTGTATAATTTCAAGTAAGCATCATTTTTATTATTAACAACTTCATAAAAGTTGTTGTTTACAATATCTGCATCCATATATGTTTCTCCATTTTCAAAAGTTCTCACAAAGCTTTCTCTAAATGTTGATGTTGGTCTATCTGGAGAAACGCTTAAAGATTCACTTTCGCCCACTTCCACTTTATTATTATTGTTTTTATCGTTTCATACTTTAATTGGAGCATTCAAATCAATTTTAGAAATATTTATATAATCAGTCACATAACCAAATTTATTTTTTGGTTTAACAAGATCTCTTTCCCTTGATAATACATCGCTTTTTGCACTTAAAAAATTATATTCATAATTATTTTTTACAAAGTTGTGTCGAAAATATGATGATTCATTTTTATTTTTAAATAGAAGTGATTTATAACTTTTAGAATTATCTAAATATCCAGAAAATTTTATTGAAGTAAAATCATCTTTACGCAAAGAACTTCGAGTGGTTCTGCTTACTTGCTTTGATGAATTATTTAAATATATTTGAGAAATTCCATGTTGATATCCAGAAATGTTCAGGTATGCATTTCACAAATCATTAACAGTTGATTCGATGATGTTGGTTTTCCCGGTATTGTCAATAAAAGTTCCGCCATAAGGATAATCCATTAAAATCAATCCATCATTTATTTTGTATTCGTCTTTACCGACAAATTCTATATTTCTATTTTTAGAAATATCCCAAGCTATAGTGGTTGGAGAAAAGGTGTTGTTATTTTCTGTTCCAGTGAATGAAGTGGTTTTATTCGCAATAGTTCTACCGTTCAATATATCTACATAAGATATTTGTTGTCATTTTCTAGCTAATAATTCATCAATTGAGAATAAGTATGTATATTTATCAGAATTAATTGGAAATCTTCTTGTTGATTTTTTTGAAGGTATATCAGTATAAAAATCATTACCAATATTCAAATAATCATTATTTGAACTACTATTTTTTATGTTAGCACTATTAGATGCTTCATAAAGTTTTCGAGCTGTTGTTAGGTTAGATATTTGATTCCTATTTTGACTCAATAAGTTGTTAGTTTCATTGTCGCTATAATGTAGTGACTTTTCAAACGCTTCAAGAAATTTTTTAGAAATATTTTTGTGCACACTTCTATCGCGACTTAATGTGAATAGTTTTTTTGAATTTCTAACATCATTTGTAGCAATACTCGTTATATATACATTGGCAAAGTGGTGTGCATATTCATGAAAAATAGTTTGAAAAATTAATTCCACTTTTTCATCTGAAGGAATGTTTTGAAAATTAGGTATTAAGTTAGAAATAGATATTGAAATTTCTTGAGTAAAAGGATTGTATTGCCCATTAACATTACTTTCTAACTTTGATAAATTGTTGATAGTAATTGTTTTCAAGTCTTCAATTTCTGGTCCGAATTGTAAGTCAGTTTTTATTCTTTCATTTAGAATTTTCAATCCCGCTACACCAAAGAAGAATGAACCATTAGTTTCGTGTTCCACAAGTTTTACTGGAACGTCAGCAGATTTCTCTAAAAATACAATTTCTTTATTGTTTTTATCTATGACTTCATCTGCTGCATTATCGCTGTTATTATTTAAGATAAAAGAAGTGGTAAGTCAGGTGGCGAGACCGACTGTAACCAATCCTAATCCAAATAAGGCAATTTTAATTGCTGGTATTGCATTTTTTTTCATAAAATCATTATACTATTTTAAACTTTAAGCCTAGAGAAAATAATTGTATGTTCATTAATTTTGGTTTTGTCAAATTTTTTGAAGTTATTTATCTCAGAAAATAGAAGATCCTTTAAATTCAATGTTTTAAGGAGTTCTTGAGAGTTATTTGGCATAATCACTTCAATCATTGAAAGAACGGCATATATACCATTTAAAAGAGTGTTTAAAACCTTTTCTAACCTAACCAAGTCATCTTTCAATAATCAAGGAGTTGTTAGGTCTATGTATTTGTTTAAATCTTTAGCAAGATTGATTGTTGCACTGAACGCTTTATCAAATTGAAATTCATCAAAGTAAGTTTTATATTGTTCGAAGCTTTCAATAATTGATTTTAAAACATCTTTATCAATTTCTTCGTTAGTAGTTCCAAATTTAACCGGGGCATTGAAAGATTGGTGAATCATTGCAGCAACTCTAGAAACTAGATTCCCAATAGTATTTGCGAGGTCAGAGTTGTAAGTGTTAATTAATAGTTTTTCGTCAAAAACTCCGTCATTAAAAATGTTTATTTGAGAAACTAGGAAATACTTAATTACTTCAATATCATATTTCTCTATTAAGTCCAATGGATTAATAACATTACCTTTTGATTTTGACATTTTTCCTTGTGGAGTTATTAGTCAACCATGAGATAAAATGTGTGTAGGCATTTTAATATTTAAAGCTTCTAAAAATATTGGCCAATAAATACAGTGGAAACGAGAAATTTCTTTACCTACAACGTGAATTATTTCATCTCCATTTTTTCAATACTTTAAATAGTTTTCAGATTCTTTATCTGGTGATCAATTCAAAGCAGTTAAATAACTAAATAAAGCATCTAACCAAACATACACTACGTGCTTGGGATCTTTGTTTATTTTAATTCCTCAAGTAAAAGAAACTCTAGTGATTGAAAGGTCTTCCAGATTTTTATCCATAAAGTTCTTTTTCAATTCGTTTCATATCTTTGCAGGAATAACAAAATTAGGATTTTTTTTATTGTAATCTACAAGTCATTTAGAAAACTCATTCATTTTAAAAAAATAAGATTCTTCTTGGATTATTTCTAATAAGTGATTACTTGTAGGGTGAAAAAATTTATCATCTTTTTTAATAGCATCTTTTTCAGAAACAAACTCTTCATCATTTATAGAATATAGACCATTGTAATTGCCCTTGTAAATGAATTTTTTATCTAGCAAAAAGTTAAAAACTTTTTCAATAGAGTTTTTGTGTTCTTCGTTGGTTGTTCTGCTAAATAAGTCATAGTCTATTTTTGACTTTTCTCAAAACGAAATAAATATTTGTGTTTGTTTATCAACATATTCTTGAGGAGAAAGTTTCATCTCTTCGGCTTTTTTTTGAATCTTTTGACCATGTTCATCAGAACCAGTTCCAAATAAAACATCATATCCCATTTTTTGCTTATAGTTTCTTAGTGTTCATGCAATTGTAGTAGAGTAAAGATGACCTAAATGTAGGTTTCCTGATGGATAATAAATTGGTGTTGTTATGTAACATGTTTTTGCTTTTTTCATTTATTCCTCTTTTAATTTTATTGGTTTGTAAATTTTGAATACTTCATCCGTGTATTTATGAACACTTTTATCTTCTGGATGTAGATATATATTTTCTTCAAAGTTAGTTCCTCATCCTGCTTGGAATCTTGCTTCAACTAAAACTAAGTTTGGTTTTTGTGTTTCTCTTGGATGAATCATTTTAACTCTCTTTGGTTCAAAGTTATATTTTCTCATTGCCACAAAGATATCAACAAGTCTTTCTGGTGGAATAACTAAAGCTATAGCACCCTTTTGTTCAATTATCTTAGAACTACCCTCAAATATTTGTTCAAGATTTAATTTGAACTCATGTGTAGCAATCAACATCTCTTCAGTGACATCTCTTTTGGGTTTTGTTTCAACTTTATAAAAAGGAGGGTTACATATAATTAAGTCATATTTGGAACCTTGTTTTTTAGCATATTCTTTAGCATATATATTAAAATCTTTGTTAATAACAATAATTTGATCTTCTTTGTTATTCATTTCCACATTTACTTTTGCAAGCTCAACTGCCTTGGATTGAATTTCAACTGCATCAATTTTAATCTTACTACTTCTCTCAGAAACGAAGATACTCAAAGCTCCATTATTTGCTCCGATTTCTAGAACATTTCTGGTTTTATGATTTATTGTAACGAAGTTACCTAAAAGAATTGTATCAACGGAATAATTAAACATTGTCTTATCTTGATATATTTCAATTCCAGACTCATAACCTAGAGAATTTTTAACTCAATTATCTTTCATAATCCCCTTTTCTTTTACTTATTTTTAATTATAGTTGATTTAATAATTAAAAATAAAAAATAACCCCTTGCAGGGTTATTTTGATAAGTTTTTATAAAATATTATCTTTTTAAATTTAAATTTTTAATTTTCGAAACATCAATTTAGAAATTTATTATTTTAGAAAGAATGGAATCTCATCATCTTCATCATCTATTATCTTAAAGGAATCGTCTTGTACGTTGACATTCTTTGGTACGAATTCTTGATCAAATTCTTCTTCTTCGTGTTTTTTATGTTTTGTGCTACGACCAAATATGTTTAATGATTTTTCACTTTTAGGTTCTATGGGTTTCGAATCCACTTTACCTGAAGTGGCAATTATTGAAACATGAATTTCATTCCTAATACTTTCATCTTTTCTAATACCAAAAATAATATTGATATTTTCATTTGTTTCCTCTTTGATCTTTGTCATAATGAAATTTGCTTCTTTTAATGAAATGTCACTTCCACCAGTGATGTTAACAATGGCATCGGTGGAATCAGTAATTGAATTTTCTAACATGTTTGAGTTAATGGCTTTCATTACAGCTTTTTCAGCTTTATTCTTTCCAGTAGCTTTCCCTTGTCAGATATATGCATTTTCTTTATCTTTAATCACTGAGCAAACATCTGCAAAATCAAGATTAATATATGATGGTTTTAAAATTATATCTGTTAGTATTTGGACTGTGCTCTTTAAAATTTTGTCTCCCATAGTAAAGGAATCTTCAAAAGAGATTTCCGAATAATTTTCTAATAATTTGTTATTTGAAACAATTATCAATGAGTCTACTGTTTTTCTAAGTTCTTCAATTCCACCTAGAGAATTAACTTCACGTTTCTTTCCTTCAAAATTAAAAGGAGTAGTAACAATTGCTATTGTCAATATTCCCATGTCTTTTGCTATCTTTGCAATAATTGGAGAAGCACCCGTTCCGGTACCTCCACCCATTCCTGCTGTGATGATTAATAATTTACTACCAATAATTTTATTTCTAATTTGTTCCTCAGAAGCTATGGCAGCGCTTTTCCCGATTTCGGGATTAGCACCAGCCCCCATTCCACTGTTTATTTCGCTACCTAAATAAATAGTGTTTTCAGAGTTTATTGTGTCTAATGCTTGTTTATCGGTGTTTGCAAAAATAAACTGTACACCATCAAAGTCATCGCTGACCATTTTGGCTACTGAATTAGTTCCACAACCACCAACCCCAATGACTTTTATGTCAACTAGTGGGGTTTTTATTTTAGCATTAATCATAATTTATCATTTCCTTTTTATTTAGTTACGGATGAAATATTTTTTTTGTATAGGGGTTTCATCCAACCCTTTTGAGTAACAATGTTAGGTTTTGTATTAGCAATAATTTCTTGAGTGTTTTTTGTTTTACTTATGTTTTCCAATAATTTAGTTAACCCAAATATTGGTCTATTGTTATAGTTTAACAGTAGGTAATTGATAGGTCTGTTGTTAATACGAATTACATTATTGGGTAGAATAGTTTTGAAGTATTCTTCCATTTCGTCAATTCCTTCAATTCTTCCTATTACATTTAGAGTGTAGGCTTTTAGAGATTGGTGCTTAGTTTTTATAAATTCATCCACTTCTTCAAGTAATGTTTTTATAAATGATTTCAGTATAGCGGTCAATTGATAAGCTTTAATATGCATATTCTTTTTGTGAAAAATAATTCTATTTAACTTTTCATTATCACGAGTAATAATTCCTTCATTAGCAATCAATTCATAAACTAGTTTCTTAGAAACTTTAAATTCTGTTGCAACTTTTAAACATAAATCTTCAAATGTGTACTTTAAGTTCTTTGTAACAACTGTAACTCCATTATTAGTAATAATTAAGTTAGAATAATATTTCTCGACTTGCATTGTGATAGATACATTTTTTCTTTGATCAGTTTCTAATATGTATGGACTTACATTTGAACTTGAATATATTTGCGATATTTTCAAGCCCGCTTTCTTACAAATGTTTAAAGCACTATTGTAGTGATTTTTGGTCAAGGTTGTAACTGAAAATAGTGTTTCTATTTTTTTAGCCTTTTTACCTATTGGCAGTTCATAATATGTTTTCACTTTATCATTTTCATCAGTTACATTAAATTGAAAAGGTTGGAATAATATGGGAACGTCATCTTGCGAATCGCTATTCACATAGTAATCATTAACTTTCTTTAGAGCGTTATCAAAGTGTTTTTGACTTATTTCTTCATTATCTAAATTAGAAATGTTTTCACTAACAAGTTTTTGTTTAATCTTAGCTAAAGAAGTTGCATCATAAATGATTGAAACTTCAGTAATCTTTGCCAAAACAAGCTTTTCAATTTCTTTAATTGATTTTTTAATGAATTCAATCGATGTTGCTGCGTCTATTGGGATATCATTATCCGAAAAGATTTCAACTTGAGTTGAACCAAATTTTTCAATTGCAGTCATTGATAATTCTTTATTTGATATTTTCATTAAAACTAAGATGTCTTTTTCCATGTTTGTTATTTTCCATTTCTATTTTATTTTTTTGAGTACTCTAAGTTTTGCACTTCGAGCACGATTATTTAAATCTACTTCAGATTTTTTAGGTGAATACGTTTTCACTGACCAATCTTTTTCTTCTTGAATAGGAATTTTATGGTCGATTTTGTCTTTGGTAAGGTCGCCAAAAAACTTTTTCACAATTCTGTCTTCTATAGAATGAAACGATATTATTGCTAATGTCGAATCTTTCTTCAAGAATTCTACCGAAGTGTCTAGAAGGACTTTGAGTGATTCCAATTCATTATTTACCGCAATCCTTAAGGCTTGGAAAACGGCTTTTGCCGGATTCTTTAACCTTACAATCTTCGCTGGTAAACTATCACGTATGACATTCACTAATTCTTCAGTCGTATTTATCGGTCGATTTTCTATAATGGCATTCGCTATTGCTTTTGGCAATTTTACATCTGCGTTATTTCTAAAAATATCAACTAACTCATCTTCAGAATAATTATTCACAATCACACTTGCATCTAATTCTTGGCTCTGATCCATTCTCATATCGAGACGCGCATCTTTTGAATAAGAGAATCCGCGATTTTTATCATCGATTTGTGGAGAAGATATTCCCAAGTCTACAAGAATTCCATCTACAGATTTTATTCCAAGTTTATCTAATGTATTCTTTATGTTTATAAAGTCTGAATGCACTAGCTCGAAATTGCTGCCAACTTCCAAAAGATAACTATTAGATTTTATAATAGCGTTTATATCTTTGTCAAAAGCGACAAGCTTACCTTGAGGAATTCGCTTCAAGATTTCTCTTGAATGTCCTGCTCTTCCAAGTGTTAAATCTAGATATATTCCATCTTTTTTAATATCCAAAGCCTCAATGACTTCATTTAGTAAAACCGGAATATGCTCCATTATAATTTAATACCTTTCTTATACATTTCTGTTGTAAGACTTGATAAGTAATCTTCATCTTCGAAATCTGTTTGTGATTTTGTATAATTTTCGCTAGATCACATTTCAACATGTGACCCAACTCCAACGAATACAACTTCGTTTTTGATAGCGGCAGGAACTAGGTGTTGTTCGGTAATTGTGAATCTACCAATTTTATCAAGTTCTACTTCGACAGTATTACCCAATATATAACGGTTATATTTCTTAATTAAAGGATCTATAGCGTTATTTGATTGAATTCTCTGAGCAAAATCCTCAAATTGTGTTTTAGATCTTAGTTCAAGATTTTTATCAGCACCAAAGGTGATGTAAAAAATTGGACCAAGTTCTTCTCTCAATTTTGGAGGTATAATGGCTCTATTTTTAGAGTCAATATTTCTCATATAAGTACCTAAAAACATTTACCACTCCTTACCACTATCTTCCATATTATACATATATCTAGAAATTATGTTTAAAATATGTGTAATTTTTTATAATATTTAGATGTGTTTTTCCGCATAAAAAAAATGAACAAAATTTTGTTCATTTTTATTAGTATTTTAGGTAATATTCAGTTATTTAACGATCGTTAAGAGCTTTATAACCTTGCACTTTTTCACCTTTGTAAAAACCACAAAACATACATGCTCTGTGTTGTTCAATTTTTTGTGAACAATTTTTACATGATACCAAATTTAACTTTTCTAAAGCGTGGTGCGTTCTACGAGCACGTTTTCTACGTTTCGACGTCTTACGTTTAGGAACTATAGCCATTTTATCTCCTCTATTTCTATTTCTATTTTAATGCATGAAATATATTTTATTTATTATAGCATTTTTTGATAAATATGACTTTTATTTTTTATAAATCCTATAAATTAGTAAGATTTAAGTTATGTCAATAGGTATTATAGCTGAGTATAACCCATTTCACAATGGACACATATATCAAATTAATTATATTAAAAAATTATTTCCTGGGGAAGAAATTTTTGTGGTCATGTCCGGTAAGTATGTTCAAAGAGGAGAATTGGCTGTAGCCTCTTTTAGAAAACGTAAAAAAATAGCTTTAAAACATGGTGTGAATAAAGTTATTGAAATTCCACAAAAGTTCGTTGTTCAAGCAGCACATATTTTTGCACAAGAATCAGTTAAGTTATTGAATGATTATGGAGTTAGCAAAATTGTTTTTGGGTCTGAAACAAATAATGTTGATCTTTTTTATCAAGTTGCAAATGTTTTGAAGGACAATTTAGCTGAATATAATGCTAAATTAAAGGTTAATCTTAAAAAAGGAAACTCATTCCCTAAAGCAGCTGCACTAACTTTGGAAGAGATATGTGGTAATTCATTTGTAATGCCGAATGATATTCTTGGAATAGAGTATGTAAAGGCTATTGTGAATAATAATTACAACATTCAAGCAATATCTATTAAAAGAGAAGTGGGGTTTCATTCTGACGAAACCAAAGATAACATGGCTTCTGCATCAAAAATAAGAAAAATGCTTTTCAACGGAGAAGATTATTCTTTTTATTCGCCAATGACTTTTAAAAAAATACCAAAAAGAATAGAAGATAAGTATTCAAAGTTCCAAAAAATCATGAAAACCAAGCCTTTGAGTGAAATTGCAAGAATAAATTTAGTATCAGAAGGCATGGAAAATTTATTTTATAAACATATTGATGAGAAGACTTATGATGAATTTATAAATAGAGTAAATTCTAAGAGATATACATCTAGCAGGATAAAAAGAGTTATATTGAGCATAATTTTACATTACAAAAAATAAGTTAATTCCAATAATTAAGAAAATTCAGCAAATAAAAACACTATATTTAAATGGTGTTTTTATGTCATATTTGTAGTTTTAATTAATTTATATTAAATTATTATTTCATTGCACATGCTGAACAAGTACAATTTTCCCCACATTTAGTTGCGCATTCTTCTTTAGTTGCACAACTTTCTTTTTTAGTTTCACAAGATTTTTTATCTGCACAACTTTCTTTTTTAATTGAACAAGTTTTTTTGCAATCTTCTTTGTTTTCCATAATAATACCTCCTGGTTTTTTTGAAAAATTTTGTGGTTATTAGCGAATTTTACATCACCATAACCACATTTAAATTATAGCATTTATAATAGACCTAAAACTAAAATAAAAAGCAGTTATGTAAAATAATAATTCACCATAATATCTTTATTTTCTAATATATGTTATTATAAATATATGTTATTAAAAGAAGAGATTATATTAAAATCAACTGAGAAAGTTAGAATAGACAAATTTATCGCTGATAATAGTGAATTTTCAAGAAATGAAATCAAGGAAATCATTGATATTTACGGAGTTTATGTTGATGGAATTTTAGTGAGAAAAGTCAAGTTTATGATTAATGATGGTCAAACTGTTGTTATTAAAGAAAAGATTCAAAACGAAATTGTTATGGTTGCTCAAGATATTCCTGTTGAAGTAGCTTTTGAAGATGATCACATAATCATTATTAATAAAAAAAGTGGAATGGTTGTTCATCCAGCCCCTGGAAATAAAGATGGAACCCTAGTTAATGCCTTGCTTTTCCACTTTAAAGATTTATCGGATTTAAATGGAAGTGTAAGACCTGGTATTGTTCATAGAATTGATAAACATACTAGTGGTTTGATTCTAATTGCTAAAACTAATGCTGCTCATAAGTATTTTTCTGAACTAATTAAAGAGCACAAGGTAAATAGATTTTATAAAGCTCTTGTTGTTGGAAAAATGATGAATGATGTAATACATATCAATGTGCCAATTGGACGTAATGTTCATGATCGTCAAAAAATGACAGTAACTAGACTAAATTCTAAGAATGCAATTACTCATGTTTATCCTGAAAAAGTTTACCCAAACTACACTTTAGTTCGTTGTGAATTAGAAACTGGAAGAACTCATCAAATTAGAGTTCACCTAAAACATGTTAACTTTCCTGTAGTTGGAGACTCAGTATACGGAAGGTCATTGGATGACTTTCACCAAAGACTACACGCATATAAGCTGTCATTTGTACATATTACTGGTGAATTTATTGAAATTGAGTCAGAATTACCTAGTGAATTTTTTGAAAATATAAACTTAGAATCTTAGAGATTTTGATATAATACAAAGTAAATAAAAGAATAAATAATTAATGGTAATTTATTAATTTAATAAGGAGTCACATGTTTCCAGAAGCGATGAATGCAACTAATTCTAAAAAAGTTAGTGAACTTTGAGAGGATGAAAAAAAATATAGATGATGAATCATTGGTTTTATTTTCTCTTTAGTGGCTTTGTTTGCATTTCATTTGACTGTACTTATTCTTTCTTATGTAAATAGAGATTCTTTAATATTACACTTTGAAGCAATTTATACTACTCATGACAATCCAAGCGCACTTGCTTTAGAACAATTTAATGGAATGGCCATGACTTCAATTGGTATGACTATTGCCTTTTCATTTTGTGTTGGAACCTTTGTGTTCTCAATTTTTAATTGTTATAAAGCTAAATCGTTTGAAAAAATAGATTTAATATCTTCTTTCTTTTTAGGTTTTCAAACATTTTTCTCATTATTTAGTTTAATTCAAATCTTTATGGGTTCTCAAGGATTTACAATTATATCTGGTAATACAATTGTAATTCTTTACTTTGTTTTAAAATTTTTAACAATTCCAGTTTGATTGATATTCTCAAGACAAATCAAAAAAATTAAAAGATCTTTCTTTATGGCTAAGAGACAAGAAGAAATTGAAGCATTCTATGCAGCTAACCCAAATATGGATCCAACAAATGCTATGAATAATCCATTTCCACAACAAACACCATTTCCATTTGGATTTCAACCAAGAAGACAACAACAAAATCCTGCAGCTCAACCACAAACAGGTGAGGTTGATGTAACCACTGCATCTTCAACTACTAATGAAAAAGCGAAAGGAACAGATGCCAAAACTTCTAAATTACAATTAATGACTGTTCCTCAGTTAAAAAAAATAGCAGATAAACTATCTATTTCTGGTTATGAAGAAATGAAAAAACCTGAGTTAATTAAAATCATACTATCTGTATCACAAACTTTAGGTAGTGAAGATGAAACTAATTCAAATGATGAAATTGATATTGATGTTGATAATAAAGCAGAAATAAAATCATCTGATTCTAAAGTGGAAAAGTCTAAAAAGACTAAAGAATCTAAAATTAAAAAAGATAAAGAAAAAAAATAACCTTGTCTTGTTCTATGAAATTACTTTAAATAAAAATAAATATAACTTTTTTTCGATACACTAGGGTGGGTTGTTGTATAATTAGAAAACTACAATCACTATTTGTAGATATATAAAGGAAATAAATGCCAACAATAAACCAACTTGTAAATGATGGAAGACATCCAAAAATTCGTAAAACAAAGTCACCAGCACTTTCTTTAGGATTTAACTCATTACATAAAAAATCAACAATTCAACCATCTCCTTTTAAAAGAGGTGTTTGTACAAGGGTAGCAACAATGACACCTAAGAAGCCTAATTCAGCTCTACGTAAGTACGCAAGGGTTAAATTATCAAATGGAATGGAAGTTACAGCTTACATCCCAGGAGAAGGTCACAACTTGCAAGAACACTCTGTTGTTTTAATCAGAGGTGGAAGAGTTAAGGATTTACCTGGAGTTCGTTACACTATAGTTAGAGGTACACAAGATGCTGCCGGAGTTAACAATAGAAACAAATCTAGATCTAAATACGGAACTAAAAAACCAAAAGCAAAAGAATAATTTAAAATAAAAATCTTGAAAGGATAAAAAAATATGTCAAGAAAAAGAAAAGCTCCAGTCCGTGAAGTACTTAGCGATCCAATTTTTAACTCTAAAATAGTTACTAAATTAATCAATACTATTATGCTTGATGGAAAAAAATCAACAGCAGAATCTATTTTGTATTCAGCTTTTGAAATAATCAAACAAAAAACAGGTGAAGAACCTATCGAAATATTCAAGAAAGCGGTTGAAAATATTACTCCTCAACTTGAAGTTAGAACAAGACGTATAGGAGGGACAAACTACCAAGTTCCTTCAGAAGTTTCTGCTCGTCGTAAACAAACACTTACTCTTAGATGATTAATTAATTATTCAAGACTAAGAACAGAAAAAACAATGGACTTAAGATTAGCAAACGAAATAATAGATGCTTCTAAATCTACTGGTGGATCTGTTAAGAAAAAAGAAGATACTCATAAAATGGCAGAAGCTAACAAAGCATTTGCACACTTTAGATGATAATTCTATTTCTAAATATCTTTTAATTTAGTTCCTCGTTTGGAACTTTATTAATAAAAATAGTGATAAAATAAATTTATAAAAAATACAAAAACAAAAAAGGAAAAACAATGGCAAGAAAATTTGATATTAAAGATTACCGTAACATCGGAATCATGGCACATATTGATGCTGGTAAAACAACAACAACAGAAAGAATTCTATTACATACTAATAAAATTCACAAAATCGGTGAAACTCACACTGGTGAATCTCAAATGGATTGAATGGCTCAAGAGCAAGAACGTGGAATTACAATTACTTCTGCTGCAACAACAGCTCTTTGAAAAGACAAAAGAATTAATATTATTGATACTCCAGGTCACGTTGATTTTACTGTTGAAGTTGAACGTTCATTAAGGGTTCTTGATGGAGCAGTTGCTGTTCTTGATGCTCAATCAGGTGTTGAGCCTCAAACTGAAACTGTTTGAAGACAAGCTACTAACTATAAAGTTCCTCGTATTGTTTTTGTAAATAAAATGGATAAAGCTGGAGCTAACTTTGAAAATGCTGTTGATTCAGTTAGAAAATTATTAGGTGGAAACGCTGTTCCTATTCAGTGAAATATCGGATCAGAAACAGATTATGTTGGTCACATCGACTTAGTTGAAATGATTGCTTGAGAATTTGATGGTTCTCCAGATGAAATTGGTAAAGAAATTCCGATTCCTGCAGATTTAATGGATATTGCAATTATCAAAAGACACGAACTTGTTGAAGCGGTTTCTGACTTTGATGAAGAATTAATGATGGATTTATTAGACGGTAAAGAAATTGATGCACCAAGATTAAAATCAATTATAAGAAAAGCAACATTAACTTCTGACTTTTTCCCAGCAGTTTGTGGAACAGCTTTCAAAAACAAAGGTGTTAAATCTATGATTGATGCTGTTGTTGATTACTTGCCTTCTCCAATTGATGTACCTCCTATGAAAGGTCACTTTAATGATGCTGAAATTGAAATTCCAGCAAGTGATGATGAAGAATTTTCAGCTTTAGCATTTAAGATAATGACAGATCCATATGTTGGAACACTTACTTTCTTTAGAGTTTATTCAGGAGTTCTTTCAAAAGGTTCTTATGTTTATAACTCAACTAAAGAACAAAAAGAAAGAATTGGTCGTATTTTAGAAATGCACGCTAACAACCGTGAAGAAATTGATGAAGTTAGAACTGGTGATATTGCTGCTGCGGTTGGTTTAAAAAATACAACAACAGGAGATACACTTGTAGCTGAAGGTAAAAGAAAAATCATTCTTGAAAAAATGAATTTCCCAGAACCAGTTATTTCCCAAGCTTTAGAGCCTGCAACAAAAGCTGCTACTGAAAAACTTTCTTTAGGTTTGCAAAAATTAGCTGCAGAAGATCCAACTTTTAGAACTTATACAGATGAAGAAACTGGACAAACAATTATTGCTGGTATGGGTGAATTACACTTAGAAATCATTGTTGATCGTTTGAAAAGAGAATTTGGTGTTGAGGGTACAGTTGGTGCTCCTCAGGTTGCTTATAGAGAAACTATTACTAAAAAAGCTGATATTGAAGGAAAACACATCAAACAATCTGGTGGTAAAGGTCAATATGGTCATGTTTGAATTACTTTTGAACCAAATGAAGATAAAGGTTTTGAATTCGTTGATAAAATTGTTGGTGGTAAAATACCTAAGGAATACATCAAGTCAATTCAAAAAGGACTTGAAGATAAAATGACTTCAGGTATTCTTGCTGGATACCCAATGATTGATATTAAAGCAACATTGTTTGATGGATCATACCATGATGTCGATTCTTCAGAGATGGCATATAAAATTGCTGCTTCTAAAGCTCTAACAAATGGTAAAGAACAACTTGCAGCTGTTATTTTAGAGCCAATCATGGATGTTTCTATTATAGTTCCTGAAGAATACTTTGGAGATATAATGGGAGATGTTTCTCGTCGTAGAGGGCAAATCAAAACTAATGAAACACGTCAAGATGGAGCATCTGTTATTAAAGCAGGAATTCCATTGAGTGAAATGTTCGGATACTCAACAGATTTAAGAACTATGACTTCAGGTCGTGGTAACTACCAAATGCTTTTTGATCACTATGAAAAAGCTCCTAAATCTGTAAGTGAAGCAATCATTAAAAAAAGAATGGTTAAGTAATTAATACTTATTTAATATATTAAAATATTTCTCTAATTTAGAGATTTATTTTTTTAATTAAAATTATTATTTTTGGAAATGCTTTCATCTGTTATATCACTAATAGCAGTAATTAGGTTAGCTCCATCTTTAATTAATATATTGTTACCATCATTTTCATCTTGTAATCCGGGATAACAATATATTTCTTTTCCTTGGTTTAAAAAGTTTGTAACTAAGTTCATTATTCCGCTTCCCTTTTGCGATGAGAAAACAACTAGGGCGTCGCTTATAGCTGCTGTAATCCTATTTCTTTCTCTCAATCGCTTGTTATTAATATTAACTCCATTGGGGTACTCTGAAATAATTAGTGTATTGCTTTCTGTTTTGATTGGATTTGCAAAATAAGGATTTTTTAATCCATTACAAGAAACAAAAATTACATCTTTCTTATTTTTTAAATAGTAATTTACAACTAATTCATCCAATCCCTTGAAGTAGTTTGTTGTTAGGATATTATTTTTAGATGTTTGCTCAACTGCTTGATTTAAGTAATCAACAATTACATCTGAACTTTTCTCTCCAGTCAAACATAAAGCACTTTTATTGATTAGTGAAATATCTCCTTCATAAAATAAAACGAATGGAGGGTTTGCTATTATTTTTAATGATTCTGGATACTCATCATCAAGAATAGTAATAACCTTTAGTTCTCCTGAAATAATTCTTTTCTCTAATAAATCTATTTCATCTGGATCGACAATTTCCTTATTCTTCAAAGCATTGTATATGCTCACAAAGTCTCCTTTATATTTTAATGCAAAATATATTAATATCAAATTCATATAATCACTCTCCTTGTATATAAATGACTTTTTTAGTATGTTTTAGTCATAAAAACTTTTATTTAGTAAAAAGTGTTGAATTATTTACACAAAGTTATAAAAAGAAGCACTTTCTTATTTAAAAGATTAGTTTATTATGAATATATTTTGTTTTCATTTATAATTTAAAATAACTAATAATGGAGATGCGAAGTGGAAAAAAAAGATTACAAAGATACCCTGAATATGCCTGAAACAAATTTTGAGATGCGTGCAAACTTAAATGAAAAAGAAGGTGTTTTTAGAAAAGAATGATTGGATAAAGAAATCTATAAAAAAGTTTTAAAAAGAAATAAGGGTAATGAAAGATTTGTCTTACATGATGGGCCTCCGTATGCAAATGGTTCTCTGCATATAGGTCACTCTTTTAATAAGATATTAAAAGATATAATCGTTAGATATAAATCAGCTAATGGTTTTTATTCTCCTTTTGTGCCTGGTTGAGATACACACGGTCTACCTATTGAAAATAAAATGCTTACTGAGATGAATGTTTCTCATAAAAATTTAGATGTTTCTGAATTAAGAATTGCTGCAGAGAAATATGCTCTTAGTCAAGTTGAAATTCAAAAAGCACAATTCAAAGATTTACAATTACTTTCTGACTTTGAAGATATTTATATTACACTTGATAAAAAATATGAAGTTGAACAATTAAGATTGTTTAAGAAGTTTGCTTTAGATGGATTAATTGTTCGTGGTTTAAAACCTGTTTTTTGATCTCCTTCATCACAATCAGCTCTAGCTGAAGCTGAAGTAGAATACCATGACCATCGTTCACCTTCTATCTTTGTATCATTTAATGTTGAAAAAGGTAACAGCATTATAGTAAAAGGTGATAGATTAATAATTTGAACCACAACTCCTTGAACTCTAATTGCAAATGCTGGTGTTGCAGTTAATGAAAAATTTGAATATGTAAAAGTCTCAGTTGATAATGTTAATTATGTTGTAGCAAAAGAATTATTAGAATCTTTAGTAGAAACATTTAAATGAAATGAGTATAAAGTTGTTGATACTTTTAAAGGTAAAGACATGGTTGGTATTGAATATAATGTTCCAATACTTGAAAACACTTTAGCTCCTGTTGTATCCGGTCACCACGTTACATTAGAAGCTGGTACTGGTTTAGTTCATATCGCTCCATTATTTGGAGAGGATGATTTCCTTATTGGTAAGAAACATAACCTAGAAATGATTATGCACATTGAAGATGATGGAACCATTAATGATAAAGGCGCACAATTCTCAGGATTATTTTATGAAGATTCAAATAAAAATATTGGAATATTTTTAGATGAAAATAAAGCATTGCTTTCATTAAAGTTTATTAAGCATTCATACCCTCATGATTGAAGAACTAATAAACCAATTATTTTCCGTGGCACTCCTCAATGATTCTTTTCAATTGAGAAAGTTAAAGACCAAATTTTAACTAGTCTTGAAAGTGTAAAGTTTTATTCAGATTGAGGTCACAAAAGAATAGCTAATATGATTCAAAATAGAAGTGAATGAACAATCAGTAGACAGAGATCTTGAGGTGTTCCAATTATTATTTTTTATGATGAAAATAAAGAAGTGGTTATTAATGAAGAAATTTTTGATTATGTAATTAACTTAGTATCGAAAGAAGGAACTAATGTTTGATATCAGAAATCAGTAGATGAACTTTTACCAGAGAAATTTAGAAACAAGAATTGAACAAAAGAAAATGATATTATGGATGTTTGATTTGATTCTGGTTCATCTTTTGCATCGGTTGATGTTAATGGAGAACAACCTCCTTTTGAATTATATTTTGAAGGTTCAGATCAATATCGTGGATGATTCAATTCATCATTAATTAACTCTGTGGCTTCATCTGGAAAACCTCCATTCAAAGCTTTGATTTCACATGGTTTTGTATTGGATGCCAAGGGAAATAAGATGTCAAAATCTAAAGGTAATTCAGTTGATCCACAAACTATTATCGCAACATATGGAGCAGATGTTTTAAGGCTTTGATCAGCTAATAGTGAGTACTCTAATGACGTCACAATTGGTGATAATATTATTAAACAAAATGTTGAAATATATAGAAAAATCAGAAACACATTAAGATTTTTATTAGCTAACTTAAATGATTATGAATATCAAGAAATTACAAAGAATGATGTTCACGCTTTAATTGATGAAAGATTAGAAAATTTAAAAATAAGAATAGCATCACATTATGACAACTTTAGTTTCATTAATGTTATTAAAGAAGTTAATAATTTCATTACAGATTTATCTTCTTTCTATCTATCTATAGTTAAAGATGTTCTTTATGCTGAAAAAAGCGATAATAAAGAAAGATTAATGATCCAAAATAACTTATATAAAATATTAGAATTTTTATTAATTTCAATGGCGCCAATAATTCCAACAACCACAGATGAAGCTTACTCTTTCTTTAATAAGAAAAATAAGTTGGAATCAATTCACTTAGAAGCATTTTATAAATTTAATAAAAAAGAATCTTTTGAAATTGAAACTCAATGAAAAGACTTCTTTGATATGAAGAATATAATCTACAAAGAAATCGAATCAAAAATTAAAAGTGGAGACTTAAAAAGAACAAATGAAGCAAGTGTAACTGCTAAAATAAATAGTCCTTTTTTAAAGTCTTTAGATTTTAAAAAATTATTAATGATTGGTAAATTTCATGAAGGTAAAGATTTAGAGGTAACTGGGTTTGATTCTGCAAAATGTCAAAGATGTTGAAATCATTTTGGAATTAAAGAATTAAATAACGAATTATGCACTAGATGTGAGAACTATTTTAAGTAATTTAACCATGAAAGAGGTTATAATTTATAAATCTCTATTTTAAATATATTTATTATTAGAAATCATCTAAAATTAAGGAGTTATTTTGTTAAAGATATTTCAAAAAAAAACAATTTTATATATGTTGGCAACAATGTTCTTCCTTTTCTTGCAATCTTTTGAATCAATAACAGAATCAATGTTTATTGGTGAAATAATGGAAGCAATTGCTGGCGACAGAAGGCCAACACCAAAAAACATTTTTAATATTGACTTACTTACAATGGAGCAATTGATAGGAACCTTTGCGGGTATGATTATTGGTGGTTTTATTTGCGGAGTTTCTGGTATTTATTTTACTTCCAAAGCTGCAACAAGTTATATTTCTCATATGAGACTTAAAACATATGCAAAGATTCAAGATTTGTCATATCAAGATATTGATAAAATTTCAACTTCTTCTCTTATTACAAGAATAACAAATGATACTGAATTAATTTCTGTTAGTTTTCTTTTTGGTTTAAGGTTTTTTGTTAGCGGGATATTCTTATTTACTTACGGAATAACTATTTCTATAATTTCTTATCCAGAATTAGCTTGAATATTTGGAGCAATAATACCTTTTGTTTTAGTGGTAATGATTTTGACGATTGTTCTTTCGGTTCCTAAGTTCTCCGCATCTCAAAAATACACCGATTCTATGAATAAAGCAATGAGAGAAACAATATTGGGTATAAGAGTTGTTAAGGCTTTTAATTTAAAGGATAATCAAAAGATAAACTTCGATCAAAGTAATGAGCAATTAGCAAAAATCACTACTAAAGCTTATAAAATATTGGGTGTAGTAATGCCTTCAATTCAATCCGCAGTTAATATTGCAATTATAATCGTTCTTTCTTATTCTTCTACCGATGCATCAAAGATGATTGTTATAGCGCCTTTTATAAATGTTTTAATGAGTGTATTATTCGCTTTAATTACAATGATTATGGTGCTTATCCAAATTGCAAGGTCAATTCCATCAATCAAAAGAATTAAAGAAGTGTTGAATTGAAAAAATTCAATTACTTATAATAATGAAAATACAAACATCATTAGTAAAGGAAAAATAGAATTCCAAGATGTTACATATAAATTTCATGAAGATTCAGCCCCTGTGTTGGAAAAAATAAACATCACTATTAACGCAAATGAAAATATTGGTATTATAGGTAGAACTGGTTCTGGTAAAACAACTTTTATAAACTTGATAGGTCGTTTATTCGATCCTTCAGAAGGAAAAATATTAATTGATGGTATAGATGTTAAAGATTATAGTTTTGATGAACTAAACAACAATGTTGCTATTGGTATGCAAGCGGTAACGTTGTTCTCTGGAACTATAAAAACAAATATAGCTATGGGACTCAGTTCTAAGTTATCAAGTGAAGAGATCAAAAAGAAAGCTATAGAGGCGGCTAAAGTTGCTGAAGCATGAGAATTTATCAATAAGCAAAAAGACAAGTTAGAATCAAATGTAGAACAAAGAGGAAAGAACTTTTCTGGTGGTCAAAAGCAAAGAATTTCAATCGCAAGAACAGTTGCGAAGAAATCAAAAATATTGATATTTGATGACTCTACAAGTGCTTTAGATAATATTACAGAAGCTAAAGTTCAAGAGAACATTAAAAAGTTTAGTCAGTCAACTACAATAATTGTTGCTCAAAGAATTTCATCTGTTGAAAAAGCGGATAAGATAATAGTTATTGAAGAAGGAAGAATTAATGGGTTTGATACTCATACTAATTTATTGAAAAATAATGATATATATCGTGAAATTGCTATTTCACAAATTGGCTCAACAAAAGTTAATGAATTGTTGAAAGGTGGTAAATAATGTCTTCTCATAATATTAAACAAGTTAAATCTCAGAAAAATCAAAAAATAGACATTAAGAAAAATTTTAAATTTATTTGATTTTACCTTAAGACTTATAAAATGAAGACAATAGTTATTTTTATTTCTTCTTTTATTGTAACATCTCTTTTGTCCGGAGCTATTTTTGGTCAATATTATTTCACAGAATATATAACTAATTCATTGAAAGCAACAGGGACAACTGACGCAAATATTATATTAACATATACTCTTTTAATTATTGGTACGTATCTTCTTTTTTTAACTATATCAGTCGCTCAAATATTTACTATGACGAAACTAGCGCAAAAGATTGGAAAAGATATTAGGCAAGATTTATTCCATAAAATTTTAGAGTTAAAATTATCTTATTTTGATAGTGAACCATCAGGAGACATTATGTCAAAATTAACTAATGATGTTAATAACATAACTAATGTTTTGACACAAAATGTTACGCAATTTTTAACCAATTCATTCCAAATATTTATAATGATAATTTCTATGTTTATATTTTCACCAATTTTAGCTGCAATTGTTTTGGCAATTGCTCCATTTCAATTTTCTTTTATTATTTTAATACTTAAAAAAGCACAACCTAACTTCTTTAAGAAGCAAGTGTATATTGGTGAATTAAATGGTTTTGTTGAAGAAACAATCTCCGGTCAAAAAGTTATCAATAACTTTAATAAGAAACAGGAAACAATTGATGTGTTTAATATTTATAATAAAAAAATTCAAAAAATAGATGCTAGAACATCATTCCTTTCAGGTGTAGTGAGTCCTTGAAATAATTTGATCACTGCAACCTTAGGAATGCTAGTTGTATTTGTAGCTTGATTACTTTCTTCTAATAATATTGAGTTTGGATTTTTATTAAACAAGACTGTTGATACAAATGGTGAAACTATTAATTCGGTTGCTTTTTCATTAGTCCTTGCCTTTTCAATGTTGTTGAGAAGTTATACAACACCAACATTCCAAATATTCCAATTATTAAATGTTATTCAAACGGCCTTGGCTGGAACTGAAAGAGCGTTCTCAATTTTAGAACAAGAAGAAGAAGTTAAAGAGAGTGAAGTAGATGTTGTTAATAATTTAAAGGGTGATGTTAAGATTGAAAACTTAAGCTTTTCTTATGATGGTGAAAAGAATGTTTTAAAGAACATTTCATTGCATGCAAAACCAGGTGAAGTAATTGGGATTGTTGGACCAACCGGATCTGGTAAAACAACCATTATTAATTTACTTACAAAGTTTTATGACATTAATGATGGAGATATTATAATTGATGGAAATTCAATTAAAACAATTACTAAAGAAAGTTTAAGGTCAGAAGTTTCAATAGTTCTTCAAGATACATTTATTTTTGGAGAAAGTATTTATGCTAACATTAGACATGCAAGACCTACCGCAACAGACAAAGAAATTATCGAAGCTGCAAAGATGGCTAATGCTCATCATTTTATAAGCGTGCTTAAAGATGGTTATGATACTGTAATTGAAAATAATGCAGATGAATTATCTCAAGGTGAAAAACAACTATTAGCTATTGCTAGGGCAATTTTGAAAAAAGCTAATATTCTAATATTGGATGAGGCAACTTCTTCAATTGATACAAAGACAGAAAAAGATATTCAAGAAGCAATGATTAAATTATCTAAAAATAAAACAACATTTGTTATTGCACATAGATTATCAACAATTAAAAATGCAAATCAAATAATTGTTTTAAAAGATGGTGAAATCATTGAAAAAGGAGATCATACATCGTTATTAAAAGCAAAAGGTTTTTATCACAATCTTTACACATCAGGTGTTAATACCCCTGAAGACTTATAAGGATAAATTCTTTGTTTGTGTTATAATTTTTAAATGTCTAAGAAAAACATCTCAATAAGTCCCACTAATCCAAAAATTAAAAACAAAAAAATCAATTTTGAAGACGACAATATTAAACCTATTCTAGCTTATTCAATTTTTACTGCTAAATATATTTTGAAAAAGAAATCAACTATTTTAATGCCTATTGGTAGTTTTCTTCTAGTTTTGTTATTATCTATTATTCCTATTTTTTTGGGTGACGTTTTAGTTCACACTATTTTTTTATTAGTTATTTCTTCAGTTACAATTTCTGTAACTAGTGTTTTTGCAACTATTAAGGCTCTAAATCTTTTCAAAGACATTTCCGGTGAGGGAATGGAGATTATTATCGTTTCAAAACCAATTAGACGTAGCCAAATTATCTTTGTAAGATTTGTTTTTTTCTTTCTTTTAGGAATTATCATATGTTTACTAAATTACTTTGCAATATTAATTGGATTATTATCTTACTATGGTGTATCCAATCCCACATTCCCTATCTTTAATTACATAACTATCTTTTTCTTTTCAATGCTAGTTGCTTATATATTTTTTGGTTCATTATCAATTCTTTTATCTTTAAAGTTTTCTACAAAATTAGTTTCTAGTTTTTCTTTAGGTTTTTTAAGTATGGGAACTGTATTTTCGCAGGTGCTTCCACAGGTTGTTCCATTAATGGAGAAAAGTTTTTCACAAAGAATAGGAGAAATATCAGACTATAATCTTAATTTAAAATACGAATTAACCACTGATGGAAAAGTAATTCTTTATACAAAAGACATTATAACTCCGCTAACAGCTGAAGAAATCGAAATAATTAATAAAGCATTAGAAACCCAAGTTGATTATTCTTGAATTAATATAGTTAATAATTTTGTTAATCCTATTTCTGGATTTACAAAAATATCTAGTGTTCAAAATCCATTTTTTAACGAAAATAATTATAGGGAATATGTTAATTTTAGTGATTATTATGTTTCATTTAATGAAGGAAGTGTGAAAAATAATTTTTGAGAAAACAACAATTATTTTTTTGTATATAAATTTAATAATACACAAATTCAATTTAATTTGTTGGCGAAAACGGATAAAAATCCTAATTTCCATGAAGAAAACTTTGAATTGAATGATTTTTATCAAGTTGAACAGTTTTTCAAGACTTACATTACTAAGTCGCAGTTTGAAAAAGTATTTAATAGTATTTTAGATGAGACAATGGTCGGTCTTAGTAATGATGAAATTGTGCAAATAATCCTGGATAAATCTAAAGCATTGTTTGCAGAAGCGTTCAAAGATTCTGGAATTAAAAATCTTATCCATGCTAATAATGAATTAAATATTACCGAAATTGATCAAAAAGATTTGGAGAAAAAAATAAGTGTTTTATTTTTCTATTTATATGGAATTCAAAAATTAGATGGTCATATTGAAACCTTTAAAAATAGAGATATTTTTTTAAACTCTATTATCCCAAACAATGCTCGATTTAATAATTTTTTAGATATTGAATTTAATTCAGTTAATTATGATAACCAAAACCCACAAGCTTTATTTGTTAAATATGATGTCAAAGAAAATTATTATACCCTTAATAACGATGGTCAAAAAGCGAGCTCTATAGCTGTGGGACTATCTTGAACAGCAATTATTTTAATTATACTTTCAAGTACAATCGCTGTTTACTATAGAAAGGATTTCGAATAATGCCCAAAAATAATTCTTTAAATAAAGAGCCTAAAGTAATTACTTCTTTTGATGATAATAAAATCAAAGAAGCTTTGTTATATTTGAAAGATGAAAAAATTCTTTCTGAATTTGAATATAATCAAAAAATAAATTCATTAAATGTTAGACAAGAAAACATTAATAAGCGTTCAATCTATCAACATGATGATCACGAAGTCTTAATATCTGTTATTAATTTAACAAAAAAATATAAAAATCGAAAACAACCAGCGGTAGATGATATTAGTTTTGATATAAGAAGAGGAGAGTTTCATGTTTTTATTGGAGCCAATGGAGCTGGTAAAACAACAACTATAAAAGCAATCGTGGGTGCATATGCTAATTATTCAGGAGAAATCTTGATAGGTGGTCATAAAAACTCAACTGTAGCTGCTAAACGAAAAATAGGATATGTTCCTGAAGTGGCTATCTTCCCCAAAGAGTTCACTACTAAAAATTATTTAGAATCTATGTCAATCATGTCAGGACTTTCAAAAGAAGAAGCGAAACTTTTCTCAGTTGAAACTCTAGAGAAAATGAATATGCTTGATTTAATTAATAAAAAACCAAGCACTTTTTCTTCTGGTCAAAAGAAAAAAATTCTTTTAGCACAAGCAATGGTTCATAATCCGGACATTTTAATTATGGATGAACCTGCTGCAAACTTAGATCCATTGGCAAGACAAGAGTTATTCAATGTTCTAAATCAATATAAGGATGAAGGTAAGTCAATCTTTATTTCATCACACATTTTATCTGAAGTTGATAAATATGCAGATACAGCAACAATTTTGGATGGTGGAAAAATTGTTTTCCACGGTCGTTTAGATGGAACTCAAAATCTTGATGAATTATATTCTAAATATGTTGTTATTGGTTCAGTTGATACTTCTCAATCAAATAAGAAATCTAAAAAATAACCTTGAGTCTCTATAAATTAATGAAAAGTTAATTATTTTCTAAATGAAAGAAACAAAAAATGACTCAAAGGTCATTTTAAATTTTCTATGAATTATTAAGCAGCTAATGTTTTTTTAACGAATGCGTCAAGTCTAGAACATTTTCTTGAACCATTATTTTTGTGGAAAACACCCTTTGAAACTGAAGTGTTTATTAGTTTATGAGCTTCAGAAACTAAAGATTTTACTTTAGGATCTTTTTCCATTGCTGCAACTCTCGCTTTTTTAATTGCCCCTCTAACACGAGACTTCATTGCTGCGTTTGCAACTCTCGCTTTTTCGTTAGTTTTGATTCTAGTCATTTTTGATTTTATATTTGCCATTTTATTTCTTTCTAATCTATGTATTTAATAAGTGAATAAATTATATCAAAATAAATTATTTTTCTATAAAATAATTTATAAGGAGATTAAATGAAATTTGAAGAAATACAATACTTAATAGGAATCTCTATTTCCTTGTTCATAATGGCGTTAATTTTCTTTGTATCATTATTTTTATACCTAAAGAAAACCAAAACCACTGATAGCTATACAGACAAGTTAGGAAAAGACGCAGAAACTAAGGTAAATAAACTAGTTCAAGACTGAGCTAATAAGAACAATGCTCACTACATTCCTTCATCTATGTTTAAATATGACAAAAATAAAATTTTTGAAGTTGATGGAATTTTAATTACTGCCAGGGCTTTGATAGTTATTGAAGTTAAAAATATTAACGGAGTAATTGAAGGAAAAGGTCTTGAAAAAACATGATTTAAAATTATGGGAAGTAAAAGACATGAAATCAATAACCCAATTATTCAAAATGACAAACACATTGAACACATTTTGGCAATATCTAAATTAAAAGTTCCGATGTTATCTTTGGTTGTGTTTGATTCAAGAACTGAAAAATTAATATGTACTGAAATACCTTCTCATGTTTTAGTTATTAAGGTTGAAGATATGGAAACATCATTGAACGCAATTAACGACCAATTAATGCCGAAAATTAATATGGGTGAAATTCAAAAAATTTATTATGCTCTTTTAGATCATAAAACATCTGCTCCAGAAGATTATAAAATGTTATTGTCTTTTGGAAAAGAAGCAAAAAATAGTGATTTTACCATTTAAATATAATGGACAAACTGTCAATATTGAAATAAATAAGAAACCAATTAAAAACATATATATGAAAATTAACTTAGACAATAAGATTATTGTTTCGGCACCAATGAATTCAACTGAAGAATTTATTCTAGATTTTATTAAGAAGTATTTAGAAAAATTTTTAGAAATTCAAAAAGTTAATGCTATTAAAGTTAATATTAATTTGGAAAATCGTACATTTCATTTATTTGGTCAATTGGAAACATTTGATATCCTAGAAAGTAAATCAAAAGATGATCAAGTTGTTAACCATTTAGTTTTTCGTTATAAAAAATATAAAATCAACAGCAAGTCAATAGAAGATATCATTTACAGTATTTATAAAAAAGAATTACTATCTTATTTAATAGGAGCTCAATACAGAAAAGAGCAATTAATGGGTGTTGATCATCATGATATCTTAATTAGGATGAAGCAAAGCGCTTGAGCTTCGAACTATGTTGATAAGAAAAAGATTAATTACAGCACTAGGTTGGCTGCATATTCTCCGGAAATAATTGATTATGTAATCGTTCATGAACTAAGTCACGCAGAACACTTAAATCATTCAAAAGATTTTTGAGCAAAAGTAGCTAAATATGAACCAAACTTCAAAAATATCAAAAATAAATTGAAATCTTTTATTTATTTTTAAATATTATCTTTATAATTTAATTAATTATGAATTTAGAAAAAAATATTAACGCAATTAAGTCGATTGAAGATTTAAAAAATGTTAAGAACAAAATATACGGAAAAGATGGTTTGATTTTTTCCCTTCAAACAAAATTAAAGAGTGCTCCAGTTGAAGAAAAATCTAAAATTGGTAATGAAATAACAAAAATTAAAGAAGAAGCCGGAAGATTAATTGATCTAAAATTAATTGAATTAGAAGAAATAAAAATAAATAAAAAAATCAATCAAGATAAAAATGACATTTTTGAACATGTTGAAAGCAATATTTTAATTCACCCCTTAACTTTGATTATGACAAGAATGCGTGAATGATTTTCGCAAAATTCATATTTCGAAACACCTGGTTCGGAAATTGAATCAGATTCATATAATTTTGAAAAACTAAATATTCCTAAAAACCACCCTTCTAGAGATATGCAAGACACTTTGTATATTGATAAAGAACATTTGTTAAGAACTCACAATACAGGATTAACAGCTAGAGTTCTGGAAGCTAACAAGAATAAGAGTTTTGCTTCTTTTTCAATTGGTAAAGTTTATCGTAATGATGAAGATGACCAAACTCACTCACATCAATTCTCACAATTAGATTTAGTGTTTGTTGGTAATACAAATATTGAGAATTTAATTTGAACATTAAAATCACTTTTAAGTCATGTATTTGAAGAAGAAGTAAGGATTAGAATGAGACCTTCATTCTTTCCTTTTACCGAACCGTCTATGGAAGTAGATGTATTTTTCAAAAATAAATGAATCGAAATCTTAGGCGCTGGAATGATCAATGAGAAAATCTTAAAAATAGCTGGATATACAAATGATTTAAATGGATTTGCTGCCGGAATCGGAATTGAAAGAGTAGCGATGATTAAATATGGAATAAATGATATTAGAGAGTTCTATAAAAATGATATTAGATTCTTAAAAGAATTTAAATATTAGTTTGATGTTAAAAATAAAAAGAGGGGAAGGTAAACTAAATGTTATTTTCAGAAAATAAATTAAGAGAACTTGCTTCTCTTGGAAAAAATATTAAAACAGAAGAAATTTTAAATGCTATTAATAACATTGGCTTTGAAGTTGAGTCTTGTGAAAAAGTTAGTGATGTTCAAGGAATTAAGTTTGGTCATGTTTTAAAAACTTATAAAAATGCTAATAGTGATAATTTAAATGTTTGTGAAATTGAATTCGAAGATAAGAATAGAATTATCCAAACAACGGCAACCAATGTTAAAGATGGTGATTATTTAATTGCGTTTATTCCTGGTTCATCAATTAATGGAGTTACATTCGGCGCTAAAGAGATGAAGGGCATTGTTTCTGAGGGAATGTTAACCGCTTTAGGAGAATTGGGTTTTAATGAAAAGTTGATGAGAAAAGAGTGAAGTGATGGAATCTTTATTTTTGATAAAATTTCTTTGAAGAAGAATCCAATTATTGAACTTGGTCTTGATGATAACATTATTGATATTTCCATATTAACAAATAGATCTGATGCCAATTCTTATATTGTAATGGCCTTAGAATTATCTGCATACTTTAAAACCAAACCTCAAACCCTTCCAGAATATAAATCGACAACAACTTCTAAGTTAAGTATGCACTCTATTGACAACAATTACCTTTCAGGAGTTGAATCTCAAGTTAGTGATTTTAAATTATCTATAGAAGATATAATTTTGTTATTGAAATCTAATATTAAATTAGAAAACGACATTAAAGATATCTCTTCTTTAACTTTAATTATGACAGGTGTTGCATCAAGAGTTTATAATTCTGAAAAAATTAATGGAGACATTACTTTAAGCGTTGAAAAAAACATTATCTTTAATGAAATCAAAATGGTAGAAGCTTTAGTTGTTAAAGATAAGAAAAATGTTATATCAGTTGCTGGAGTTTTAGAGTCTATAGATGCAGGCTACAAGAAGGGTGATCAAAAAGTTTTATTTGAATTTGCATCTTTAGATACTAAAGAAGTCAGAAACTCAACGAGAATAATGAAAATGCATAATGATTCATCAATTAATTCATCAAAAGCAGTTTCATATGGTTCAATTGAATTGGCTGTTAACTTCCTAGGAACCAAACTTCCTATTTCTAATCATATTAATAAATTAAAGAGTTCTCCAAAGAGTGTTGAATTTGTTGAAGGAAAGTTAAATAAATATGCAGGCTTTGAGATGACCAAGTCTCCAAAGTATTTGGAATGTTTAAAAGCTATGGAAGTTTTAGGTTTTGAGATTAAAAAAGAACAAATCATTATTCCTTCATATAGACATGACGTTGAAGTTATGCAGGATATTATTGAAGAAGTATTTCGTTTTTATGGTCTAAATAACTTTAATGATGCACAACCGTTAACTAAGTTTGATAATTCAAACGTTATTAAGTTAAGAGACTTTGCTTATATAACTGCGGTTATGGGATACACTCAATTTTGAACATATACTTTAATGAACAAGGACAAGAATATTTTTGATCCATTTTCATTCAATAAAACAATTAAGTTATTAACATATACTTCTGAAGAACATAATTCAATTAGAAACTCAATAGCTCCGTCTCTAAATGACAACTATGACTACAATGCAAAAAGAAAAATAGATGGTATTAATTTTTTCGACATAGGAATGATTAATGATAAGAAAGCTTTGTGTATTGCTTCTGATGAAAAAACATTTGCAGAAATGAAGAAAGATATTTTCAAAATATATGGAAAAGAATTAGTCATTAAACCTTTATCTCTAGATTTTTTACACCCAAATTACAATGCCGGACTGTTTGATGATGATATTCAAGTTGGTTGAATTGGGAAGATGCACCCTAAAAATACTAAAAATAACATCATTTTTGCAGAAATTTTAACAGAACAAAACATTAAACATGTTCACAAGTTTGAAGAATATGATAACTCTCCTTTGAAAGAAAGAGATATTACAATCCCTTTGAAAAAAGATGAATCAATTAATAAGGCAATGCTTGGATTCAAAAAAATTGATGGAATCTTTGAAATAAAACAAATTGATAGCTTTATTAAAGAAGAAATAAATTATGTTACCTTTAAAATTAAGATGAATAATGATTCTTTAGTGGAATTTGACAAGAAGTTTAATATTTAATATTATAATTATTTTATGAAAATACTTACTTTTGCTTCAGTTGAATCCTTTACAGGCGGAATGTTTTCGTCAGAAATCGTGGGAATCCCTGGAGCTAGCAAGTTTTTTAAAGGTTCTTTGGTATCTTATTCTAACGATATTAAGAATAAGATAGGCGTTAACACTTCTCGAGGAGTAGTTAATTCCCGAGTTGCTAAAGAGATGGCTTTAGGAGGAAAAGAATACTTTGAGGTTGATTATTGTTTTTCTTTTACTGGGAATGCAGGACCAACCGCGACTGAAGATAAGCCTGTTGGATTAGTTTTTATTGCTATTAATGATGAAGTTCATGAATTAAACTTCAAAGGAAATAGAGAAGAAGTGAGAAGGCAAAGTGTTGATTTTGCTTTAGAAATTTTTAGAAAACTAATTAAAAATTAGTTTTTTTCTTATTTTTATTTATTTTTAATCTAAATCTAAGTGATTTAAACATTATATATTGGGGGAAACATGGAAAAAGAAAAAAACAAAACAAAAAAAGATACACAAACCACAATTAAAATAAATAAAGTTTCAAAAGAGGAGCAAAAAATCGGTGAAACTGAAAGAAATATTCAAATAAACAATGCTATTCAAGTTATAGAAAAGAAATTTGGTAAAGAATCAATCATGCTATTGGGTTCTAAACCAAATATTGATACTGAAGTATTTTCCTCTGGATCAATAGCAATTGATTATATTACCGGAGTTGGTGGCTACCCAAAAGGAAGAGTAATTGAAATATATGGTCCTGAATCTTCAGGAAAGACAACTCTTGCATTACATGCTATTGCAGAAATTCAAAAACTGGGAGGAACTTCAGCATTCATTGATGCTGAACATTCAATTGATCCAAAATATGCTCAAAATTTAGGAATTGATATTGATAATCTAATTTTATCTCAACCAGATTCAGGCGAACAAGCGTTAGAGATTGTGGATATTTTATCTAAAAGTGGTCATATTGACTTAATAGTTGTGGATTCTGTAGCTGCTTTAGTGCCTGAAGCAGAACTAAATGGAGAAATGAAAGACCAAACAATTGGCGCTCAAGCTAGATTAATGTCTAAAGCGTTGAGAAAAATAACCGGATCTCTTAGCAAGAATAAGACAACTATCATTTTTATTAATCAAATTAGAGAAAAGGTTGGCGTTATTTTTGGTTCTCCAGAAATAACTCCTGGAGGAAGAGCTTTAAAATTTTATTCAACACTAAGAATGGAGGTTAGAAGAGTTTCATCTATCGGAATTGGAAATGATGTTAGTGGAAATGTTGTGAAAATTAAGATAGTTAAAAACAAATTAGCACCACCTTTCAAGAGTGCAAACACAGAAATAATCTTTTCAAAAGGCATCTCTAAGCATTCTGAAGTTGTAGATCTTGCTGAAAATTACCATATTATTGAGAAAAAAGGTTCTTGATATAGCTATGAAGGAAATAATATAGCTCACGGAAAAGTAAATATGAGACTTATTTTAGAAAATGATGACACTTTATATAAAACAATTTTAGAAAAAGTACAAGAAAAATTAAAACAATAATATAATTAAGTTATGAAAAATTTAAACATCCTCTTTATTGGAGACATATTCGGAAAGCCTGGAATTCAAAAGGTTGAACAAGAACTTTCTAAATTAAGGGAAAAATATGCAATTGATTTTGTTATTGCACAGTCAGAAAATGTATCAGGTCGTAAAGGTTTTCTTGAAAAAGATTATAATAGATTATCAAACGCAGGTGTAGATGCCTTCACTTTAGGTAATCATGTTTGAGCTAAAAAAGAAATTTTGGACATAATTGATAACCAAAATATAATCAGACCACTTAATATTGAAAAACACTACCCCGGAAATGGAAGTAGTGTTTTTGAAATTAAAGGAAGTACATTGAGAGTTACCTCTTTAATGGGAATTACATTTAATAAATTACTTTCTCCATGACAAGAAGATTATGCAAATTCTTTCTTTGATGCAATTGATGAACTTATTGAAATAGATGAAGCTGACTTTCATTTAATTGATTTCCATGCAGAAACAACGTCTGAAAAAAATGTTTTAGCTGTCTATTTAGATGGAAAAGTAGATGCTTTAATTGGAACACACACACATGTACAAACTAATGATGCAAAAATATTTGAAAAAAATTTAGCCTTTGTTAGTGATGCAGGAATGACTGGTCCTTCTAATTGTGCAATAGGCGCAAACTTCCAAGAGGTGTATGAAAAAATGCGTTTTGATTCTTTTTCTAGATTTCAAGTTTCTAAAAATCCTTCGCAATTTAATGGAGTATTAGTTGAACTTAATAAGAAAAAAAGTAAAATTAAGTTAATTAATTTTATATAAAAACATTATTTAAAAAAAAAACATACTTTTTTAAAACAATTTGCAAATAATTATATATACTATTAGTTACACTCATTTTGTGGATTAAATTGTTAAAATTAGGTTCATAAAGTAGTGTAAAAAATTATTTTAAAAATATTTGTATAATTTACAAAAAAAATGCTATTATTAAAAAGCATTATTAAAATAAATGTGGTTTATCTTTTCTAAAAAGGTAAATCGTAGTTCTTTGAAAACTGGATATAAGAAACCATATCTGTCAATTTATATGAGAGTTTGATCCTGGCTCAGGATGAACGCTAGCTGTGTGCCTAATACATGCATGTTGAACGAAGTTTTTTAAACTTAGTAGCGAATGGGTGAGTAACACGTATCTAACCTACCTTTTAGATTGGGATAACTATTGGAAACAGTAGCTAATACCGAATACGTATTGATATCGCATGATAACTTTATAAAAGAAGCGTTTGCTTCACTAAAAGATGGGGATGCGCCATATTAGTTAGTTGGTAGGGTAATGGCCTACCAAGACGATGATATGTAGCCGGGCTGAGAAGCTGATCGGCCACACTGGGACTGAGATACGGCCCAGACTCCTACGGGAGGCAGCAGTAGGGAATTTTCCACAATGAGCGAAAGCTTGATGGAGCGACACAGCGTGCAGGATGAAGGTTTTCGGATCGTAAACTGCTGTTATAAGGGAAGAAAAACTTGGATAGGAAATGATTCAAACTTGACGGTACCTTATTAGAAAGTGACGGCTAACTATGTGCCAGCAGCCGCGGTAATACATAGGTCACAAGCGTTATCCGGAATTATTGGGCGTAAAGCGTTCGTAGGCGGTTTATTAAGTCTAGAGTTAAAGCCTGGGGCTCAACCCCAGCCCGCTCTGGATACTGATTGACTAGAGTTACATAGAGGTAAGCGGAATTCTTAGTGGAGCGGTGGAATGCGTAGAGATTAGGAAGAACACCGATGGCGAAGGCAGCTTACTGGATGTATACTGACGCTCAGGGACGAAAGCGTGGGGAGCAAACAGGATTAGATACCCTGGTAGTCCACGCCGTAAACGATGATCATTAGCCGCTGGAATATTCAGTGGCGCAGCTAACGCATTAAATGATCCGCCTGAGTAGTATGCTCGCAAGAGTGAAACTTAAAGGAATTGACGGGGACCCGCACAAGCGGTGGAGCATGTGGTTTAATTTGAAGATACGCGTAGAACCTTACCCACTCTTGACATCTTCCGCAATACTATGGAGACATAGTGGAGGTTAACGGAATGACAGATGGTGCATGGTTGTCGTCAGCTCGTGCCGTGAGGTGTTAGGTTAAGTCCTGCAACGAGCGCAACCCCTGTCTTTAGTTACTAACGAGTAATGTCGAGGACTCTAAAGAGACTGACTGGGTAACCAGTAGGAAGGTGGGGATGACGTCAAATCATCATGCCTCTTACGAGTGGGGCAACACACGTGCTACAATGGACGGTACAAAGAGAAGCAATATGGTGACATGGAGCAAACCTCAAAAAACCGTTCTCAGTTCGGATTGAAGTCTGAAACTCGACTTCATGAAGTTGGAATCGCTAGTAATCGTAGATCAGCTACGCTACGGTGAATACGTTCTCGGGTCTTGTACACACCGCCCGTCACACCACGGGAGTTGATAATGCCCGAAGATGGTTAGTTAACTTCGGAGACGACTATCTAAGGTAGGATCGATGACTGGGGTGAAGTCGTAACAAGGTATCCCTACGAGAACGTGGGGATGGATCACCTCCTTTCTACGGAGTACAAAAACTTTTTATTTTAAAATAAAAAGAAAACATCTTTTGGCTTAAAAAATCCTAGTAACACTATATTTTATTAAATAGTTACATAGGTCAGTTATGGGAACGTCGCCAAAACGTTCATCTTATATTCAGTTTTGAGAGTGCTACACTCTCATGAATTATATATATATTCAATATATATGTAGTTCTATAGTTCTTTGAAAACTGAATAGTAATTCAACGCACAATATAAAGTCATTTTTCGAAATGGTGATAATTGATGCCGAGTCAATAGAGGCTCTATTTATAGAGTTCTCTGTGAGAAAATAATCAAATTAGAATACAATAATCAACAATAGGCAAAATATAGTTTTAAATAAGTAAGAGTTTGTGGTGGATGCCTTGGGTCTGGAAGTCGAAGAAGGACGTGATTACCTGCGATAAGCCTCGTGGAGCTGGACATAAGCTATGATACGGGGATTTCCGAATGGGGAAACCTAGCTAGATTAATACCTAGTTACTCAGAACTGAATACATAGGTTCTGTAGAGAGAAACGCTGTGAACTGAAACATCTTAGTAGCAGCAGGAGTAGAAAATAAATAATGATTCTGTCAGTAGCGGCGAGCGAACGCGGAAGAGCCCAAACCGACATTTGTCGGGGTTGTAGGACATTCTACATAGAGTTACAAAATTAGTGTATAGAAGAACAGGTTGGGAAACCTGACAATATAGGGTGATAGTCCCGTATTCGAAATGCATCTAATCTCTTGAATGTATCCTGAGTAGGGCGGGGCACGTGAAACCCTGTCTGAATCTGCCGGGACCACCCGGTAAGGCTAAATACTAACCAGACACCGATAGTGAACAAGTACCGTGAGGGAAAGGTGAAAAGAACCCCGGGAGGGGAGTGAAATAGATTCTGAAACCACTCACTTACAAGTAGTTAGAGCCCGTTAATGGGTGATAGCGCACATCTTGCAGTATGGACCGGCGAGTTACGTTAACATGCGAGGTTAAGTGGAAAAAAGCGGAGCCGAAGAGAAATCGAGTCTTAATAGGGCGAATTAGTATGTTGATGTAAACCCGAAACCAGGTGATCTATTCATGAGCAGGCTGAAGCTTAGGTAAAATTAAGTGGAGGGCCGAACCGTAGTACGCTAAAAAGTGCCCGGATGACTTGTGAATAGCGGTGAAATTCCAATCGAACCTGGAGATAGCTGGTTCTCCCCGAAATAGCTTTAGGGCTAGCGTGTGATTTTAAGTTATGGGGGTAGAGCACTGAATGTGGAATGGCGGCGCCTAGCCGTACTGACTACAATCAAACTCCGAATACCATTATGTATAATCATGCAGTCGGAATGCGGGAGATAAGTTCCGTATTCGCGAGGGAAACAACCCAGATCGTCAGCTAAGGTCCCAAAACCATGTTAAGTGAGAAAGGTTGTGAGATTTCATAGACAACTAGGATGTTGGCTCAGAAGCAGCCATCATTTAAAGAGTGCGTAATAGCTCACTAGTCAAGAGATCTTGCGCCAATAATGTAACGGGACTAAACATGGTACCGAAGCTACGGGTACGAAAGTACGTTAGGGGAGCGTTCTAAGGGCAACGAAGCTAGACCGTGAGGACTGGTGGAGCGCTTAGAAGTGAGAATGCCGGTATGAGTAACGATTCAAAGTGAGAATCTTTGACGCCTATTGGGGAAGGTTTCCTGGGCAAGGTTCGTCCACCCAGGGTTAGTCGGGACCTAAGGTCAGGCCGAAAGGCGTAGCCGATGGAAAACAGGTTAATATTCCTGTACTAAACCTATAAAAAGTGATTGGAATGACGGAGAATGATAGTATTGACCACTTAACGGATTGTGGTGCAAATATCAAAGTAGTTATGTTGGCAAATCCGCATAAATAATACAAGATATGATACGTAGGGAAAGCTTCGGCAAGTACTGAACAATATGATTTATTCTTCCTAGAAAAGTTTCTAAACGTTTTAATTTTATGGGAACCCGTACCGAGAACGGACACACGTCCCCAAGATGAGTATTCTAAGGCGAGCGAGATAACCAATGTTAAGGAACTCTGCAAAATGACCCCGTAACTTAGGAAGAAGGGGTGCTCACTTTATGTGAGCCGCAGCGAAATGTGAGGGGCAACTGTTTATCAAAAACACAGCTATCTGCTAAGTCGTAAGACGATGTATAGGTGGTGACGCCTGCCCAGTGCCCGAAGGTTAAGTTGAGGTGTTAGCTTATGCGAAGCATTGATATGAAGCCCGGGTGAACGGCGGCCGTAACTATAACGGTCCTAAGGTAGCGAAATTCCTTGTCGGCTAATTACCGACCTGCACGAAAGGCGTAATGATCTCTCAACTGTCTCAACATTGGACTCGGTGAAATTATGGTCCCAGGGAAAGCGCTGGGTACCCGCACCAAGACGAAAAGACCCCGTGGAGCTTTACTATAGCTTTGTATTGAAAATTGATTTAACATGTGTAGGATAGGTGGGAGACTATGATCTAAAGACGCAAGTCTTTAAGGAGTCACCCTTGAAATACCACCCTTGTTACGTTGATTTTCTAACTTGCAGCCTATACGGGCTGGAGGACAGTGCATGGCGGGTAGTTTGACTGGGGCGGTCGCCTCCTAAAGAGTAACGGAGGCGTTCAAAGTTACACTCAATATGGTCAGAAACCATATGTAGAGCGCAAAGGTATAAGTGTAATTGACTGTGAGACATACAGGTCGAGCAGGTACGAAAGTAGGACTTAGTGATCCGGCAGTTCATTGTGGAATGGCTGTCGCTCAACGGATAAAAGTTACCCCGGGGATAACAGAGTTATCTTCCCCAAGAGATCACATCGACGGGAAGGATTACTACCTCGATGTCGGCTCATCGCATCCTGGAGCTGAAGTCGGTTCCAAGGGTTTGGCTGTTCGCCAATTAAAGCGGTACGCGAGCTGGGTTCAGAACGTCGTGAGACAGTTCGGTCCCTATCTGGTGTGGGCGTTGGAATATTGATGAGAGCTGCTCTTAGTACGAGAGGACCGGAGTGGACGTACCACTGGTGCTCCAGTTGTTTCGCCAGAAGCATAGCTGGGTAGCTAAGTACGGAAAGGATAACCGCTGAAAGCATCTAAGCGGGAAGCCTCCTCAGAGATGAATATTCCCTTGAAATTCCTTGTAGACTACGAGGTTGATAGGTTGGAAGTGTACGTGTAGCGATACATTTAGCTGACCAATACTAATAAATTGATAGGTTTAAAATAATTTCTTAACTTAAATTAACGTATTTTAGTAAGATTATTATTTCTTTAAAGCAAATTACTATTCAGTTTTGAGAGAAACTATAAAAAAAATAAACAAATGATTTTAAAGTCATTTTTTTTATTTTTTTATATATAATTTTATTAAGTAAAACACTAAATAATGAGATATATGAAGAAAATAAAAGTAAAAAAACCAATAACGATCTGATTTTTATTTAATAATTTATTTAAATTCGTGAAGATCACGATAATGCAATACGCATTACTGATTTCTTACACGTTATTATTCATCATTCCACTTTTATTTATGAAACAAGAATGAAGTAATTTACACTTATATTTCATAATATTTGTTCTAACATTTCCTTTGGTGCAATCATTTTTATATATGCATTATCTAGGAACTGGAGCGCTATATTCAAGGTTTTTGGTCTGAGTTGGAACTGGTTTATTTTTTCTGGCTGTTCCGATTTTTGCAGTATTTGTTTTCTAGTAGTTCAATTCTTACTTTGCTAGATTAATTATTATATAATTTTCTAACAATTTTGTTTTTTTTCTATATAATTAAAAAGCAACTATGACTTAGAAATATAAGGTTCTTGATACTCGGAGATAAGTTGTCAACCGGGTATTATGTATTTATATGGAGTCTTGTTCAAAAGAACACAAAGGAGACAACAATGGATAAAATTAACATAAAACTTACTGCTTATGAAGCTAAAATATTAGATGAATCAGCAATAAAAATATTACAAATTATCAAGCAAGCAAATGGAGAGTTTAGAGGACCAGTTCCTCTACCTACAAAGAGAGAGATTTTTACTGTGTTACGTTCAGTGCACATTAACAAGAAATCACGTGAGCAATTCGAAAGAAGAACACACAAGAGATTAATTGTTTTAATTAAACCTTCAAAAGATTTAATGGAAAAACTTAAACGTGTAGAGCTATCTGCTGGCGTTAACATTGAAATCGTTTCAAGCTAAACGTTATCAATAAAATAAAAAACATATTACTAAAATTAAAAAATAGAAAGAGGAACATATGAAAGGAATCTTAGGTAAAAAAATTGGAATGACACAGATTTATTCAAATCACGGTCAATCAATTCCAGTTACAGTTATTGAAATTAGTCAAAACATTGTAACTAGAGTATTAACTACAGAATCGGATGGTTATAACGCAATTCAACTTTCTTCAATAGAGAAAAAAGAATCACGTTCAAATAAACCAATGATTGGACATTTCAAAAAAGCAAACACAACACCTAAGCGCTTCGTTAAGGAAATCCGTGAGATGGACGGATTTGAATTGGGGGCTGAAGTTAATGCTTCAATCTTCAAATCAGGAGAACTTGTAGATGTTACAGGTATATCAAAAGGAAAAGGATTCGCCGGAGCAATTAAGAGACACAATCAAAAGATTGGTCCTAAATCACACGGTGGAGGTGGTGGTTCTAAACCAGTTCGTCAAACAGGATCACTTGGAGATATATCAGGAAACAAAGTTGTTAAGGGTATGACTATGCCCGGACACATGGGGAATGTACAAAGAACTGTACAAAATTTAGTTGTTGTAAACATTAATGTTGAAGAAAACTATATTTTGGTTAAAGGTTCAATTCCTGGACCTAACAAAGGTTTTGTAATTATTAAACAAGCTGTTAAACAATTACCAAACAAGGCAGAAATAGAATTAGTTAATCTAAAAGATGAAGCTATGAAAAACACTCTTATTGAATCAGCAAAACACTTAGGTGTAGAAGTAAATTCTGATATGTCTGTTCAAGAGATGAAAAAAATTATCTCTAATGCCGAGGAAGTTAAAAAAGCTTCAGATGATAAAAAAGAAGAGGTGAAATAATGGAAACAGTTACTAAAAAAACAACACCTATTGCTAAACCTGTGAAATCTACAACACCAAAAGCAAAAGTAGAAAAGAAAGAAGTGGTTAAAACAACCGCTCCAGTTAAGAAACTTTCTTCAAAAGAAAGAAGTTTAAAAGCTAAAGCTGAATTAAAACCACTTAATAATAAAGTGGCGCTTGCTAAAGAGGTTTTTGAAATAGAAAACGTTAACAATCAAGCAATGTTTGACACAATCCTTTCTGAAAGAGGTTCAAGACGTCAAGGTACTCACGCTGTTAAAACAAGAGCTACAGTATCAGGGACAGGTAAAAAACCTTGAAAACAAAAAGGAACAGGTAAAGCTAGAGCTGGAACATTACGTTCTCCTGTATTCGTTGGTGGGGGTAGAGCATTTGGTCCTCAAGTTGAAAGAAACTACAATACCAAAGTAAACAAAAAAGTTAAGCGTTTAGCTTATCTATCAGCACTAACATTATTGAATAAAGAAAACTTAATCTTGGTTACAGATGCTATTAAATTAGAAAAACCAAAAACAAGTGAATTAATAAAACAATTAACAAGTTTAAACTTAATGGATAGAAAGCACATCTTACTAGTTACTAGTGATGAAAATATTTTCAAATCAGCAAGTAACACAAAAGTTGTAACAATTAAAGTTAATTCTATTTCTGTTGAATCTTTATTGTGAACAGATGCACTTGTTATTAGTACAGAAGATCTTGCTATACTAGAAGGGATGATGAAATAATGAATATTAATGAAATAATCAAATACCCAATTCTTACTGAAAAAACTTATCAACAAATGGAAGGACATGTTTATACATTTGCTGTAGATAAGAGAGCTTCTAAAACAGAGATTAAAAAAGCAATTCAATTTATTTTTGAAGTAAAAATAGATAAAATTAACGTTTTTAATGTTCCTAAAAAAGCTAAAAAAGTTGGGAAATACAGTGGTTTTAGTAAATCATACAAAAAAGCCATTGTTACACTTAATAAAGATTCAGCATCAATTAACATATTCCCTGAAGAAGGAATTGCTAAAGATGAAGAACTTAAAAAACCTAAAAAAGATTTAGAAAAACTAAAAGCAATTTCAGAGGCAGAGAAAAAAATCGCTGAAAAAATCGCAAAAGCTAAACCTAAAAAAACAGATGAAGCTCCAGTTGAAATAACAATTGAAACTGAGTCAACACCTAAAACAACTAAATAAAATTGTTTAAATAAGTTGAAATATCACAACACTAAAAAATAAAAAGCTTAAAAGAAAAAACTATTTTTAAGCAAAGGGAGAAAATTATGGCAATAAAACATTTAAAGCCAACCACAAATGGTCAACGTAATATGACAGTCCTTGATTATAAAGCGAACCTTAGTGGTGACAAACCAGAAAAATCTTTACTTGTAAATCTTCCTACACATTCAGGAAGAAATAACCAAGGTAAGATTACTACAAGACATAAGGGTGGAAGAGTTAAAAGAAAATATAGAATTATTGATTTTAAAAGAACCAAAGATGGAATTGAAGGAAAAGTTGTTTCAATCGAATACGATCCAAATCGTAGTGCGAACATTTGTTTAATCAATTACATAGATGGTGAAAAAAGATACATCATCCAACCTAAAGGATTGAAAGTTGGAGATTCTGTTTTTTCAGGACCTGAAGCTGATATCAAACCAGGTAACTGTTTACCTTTAGAAAATATTCCTGAAGGAACAACAGTTCACAATATTGAAATCCAACCAGGAGGAGGAGCTAAATTAGCTCGTTCAGCTGGGACAAGTGCTCAAATATTGGGTAGAGATGATAAAGGTAAATACTTAATCTTACGTCTTAAATCTGGTGAAGTAAGAAAATTCTTACCTAAATCTAGAGCAACTATTGGTGTTGTAGGGAATGAAGAACATTCACTTGTTAACATCGGTAAAGCAGGACGTAATCGTCACAAAGGAATCAGACCTACAGTTCGTGGATCTGTTATGAACCCGATTGATCACCCTCATGGTGGTGGTGAAGGTAAACAACCTATTGGACGTAAGTCACCTATGACTCCTTGAGGTAAAAAAGCTCTTGGTGTTAAAACTAGAGATAATAAAAAAGCTTCAACAAAATTAATTGTTAAGAGAAGAAGAGAAGGTAAATAATGGCTAGATCACTTAAAAAAGGACCTTTCGCAGAAGATCACTTACTTAAAAAAGTTGAAGCGATTGTTTCTAAGAAAAATCCAAAAAAACCAATTCAAACTTGATCAAGACGTTCAACAATTTTTCCTAATTTTGTTGGATTAACATTCCAAGTTCATAATGGAAGAAAATTTATAGATGTTTATGTTACTGATGACATGGTAGGTCATAAGTTAGGTGAATTCTCACCAACTAGAACCTTTTCAGGTCACGGTAATGATAAAGGGAAGAAAAAATAATGAAAGTACAAGCAACAGCACAATTGAAATTACAAAGAATTTCACCAAGAAAAGCACGTTTAGTTGCCGATCAAATAAGATATGAATCTACTTCAGAAGCTTTATCAATTTTGAATAATTCAAATAAAAAAGCATCTAGATTATTTCTAAAGTTATTGAACTCAGCAATTGCAAATGCAATTAATACTAAAGGTATGGACGGAGATAAACTATTCATTTCTGAAATGTTAGTTAATGAAGGTCCAACTTTGAAAAGATTTCAACCTAGAGCTCAAGGTAGAGCATTTCCAATATTAAAAAGAACTTCACACTTTGTAATTAAGTTAGAAGAAAAGTAGAAAGGGGTATTTATGGGACAAAAAGTAAATCCAAATGGTTTCCGTTACGGGATAACCAAAGCACATAATGCTGTGTGAATAGCAGATAAATCTAAGTTTTCAACTTATTTATTAGAAGATATGAAAATTCGTGAATACTTAGAAAAATTTGTTAGAGAATATCAAATTGGTAATGTAATTATTAAAAGAACACAAGACGGAAAAGTTTCGGTTCTTGTTTATACTGCAAAACCAGGGGTTGTTCTGGGTAATGAAGGTGCAAACCTTAAATTATTAACAACTAATATTCAAAAATTTACAAAAAATCGTAATTTAAAATTAAATCTAGAAATAATAGCAATTGAATTTCCAGAATTAAATGCTCGTTTAGTTGCAGAAGAGATTGCTATTAAATTAGAAACTCGTGCACCTTTTAGAGTTGCACAAAAATTTGCAATTAGAAGTGCTTTAAAAGCAGGAGCTAAGGGTATTAAGACTAAGGTTTCAGGAAGACTTAATGGAGTTGACATGGCTCGTAGTGAAGGTTATACTGAAGGTGAAATGAAATTACATACACTTAGACAAAACGTAGATTATTCAACAGCAACTGCTAGAACTACTTACGGAGCTATCGGTATTAAAGTTTGAATATCTCTTGGAGATGTTATGGAAGGTGGTAAATAATGTTACAACCTAAAAGAACAAAACATCGTAAAACATTTAGAATTAACCATGATAAGGGAGTTGCCTTCAAGGGTAACAAAGTTTCATTTGGTGAATTTGGTTTACAAGCTAAAACTTCTAATTGATTATCTGCTAGACAAATAGAATCTGCAAGGATTGCTATTACTCGTAGAATGGGTCGTGAAGGACAAGTTATTATTAGGGTTTTCCCTCACCTATCTTTGACATCTAAACCAATTGGAGTTAGAATGGGAAAAGGAAAAGGGAATGTTGAAAAATGAGTAGCAGTTGTTAAAGTTAATACAATGTTATTTGAAGTTTCAGGAGTTAGTGAAGAAATCGCTAAAGACGCTTTAAGACTTGGTGGTCACAAATTACCAGTTAAAGTAAAAATAGTTTCTAAAGCAGATAGTGAGGCAGAACATGCAATATAATGTAATCCAAAAAAAATCTCAACAAGAACTTTTTGAATTAATCAATGAACTTAAGGCAGAATTGTTTTTATTAAGATTTAAAAACAAAACTGGTCAACAAGATCAAACACATAAAATAAAAATGGTACGTAGAGATATTGCTAAAGCATTAACTGCTTTAAAAAATATTGATAATCCTTCTGTGATTGTAAAGAAAGAAACTAAAAAAGTTGCTTCTAAACCAGCTACAGAAAAAAAATCAGTTAAAACAACAAAAGATAAGGAAGTGAAATAATGGAACAAGTCGAACAAGTTGTTAGAGTAAATACTAGAAAATCACTTACTGGAATTGTTGTTTCAACAAAGAATTCAAAAACAATTATTGTTGCTGTTGATATCTATGTAAAACACCCTTTGTATAATAAACGTTTTAAACAAACAAAACGTTTTGCCGCTCATGATGAAGAAGGAATTGCAAAACTAGGTGATATTGTTAAAATAACTAGTACAAGACCTATTTCTAAAACAAAGAGCTTTCGTTTAGAAAAAGTAAGAGAAATCGCGAAAGAAGGTAAATAATGGTTTTAGAGATGTCAAGACTAAATGTTGCTGATAATTCTGGTGCAAAAATTGTCGGAGTTATTAGGAACATTGGTGGATCAGTTAAAAAATCTTCTAACATTGGAGATATTATTGTTTGTTCAATTAAAAAAGCTACTCCAAATGGTGTAGTAAAAGAAGGACAAGTTGTAAGAGCTGTTATTGTAAGAACTAAATATGGTGTGAAGAGAAAAGACGGATCACATATTAGATTTGATGACAACGCAGTAGTTATTTTAAAAGAAGACGGAACTCCTAGAGGAACTCGTGTTTTTGGACCAATAGCTCGTGAGTTGAGAGAAAAAGGATACCTAAAGATTGCCTCATTGGCATCTGAAGTATTATAGGAAGGTTATTATGAAATTAAGAAAAAATGATGAAGTAGTAATTCTTGCTGGATCAGAAAAAGGAAAATCGGGTTTTATTATTAAAATTGATAATAAAACTCAAAGAGTTTTAATTAAAGATGTGAACATGGTAACTAAACATGTTAAGCCAACACAAGAAAAAACTGAAGGTTCAATTGAACAAAAAGAAGCTTCAATACATATTTCGAATGTTGCTCTTAAAACAAAACACTCTAAAAAAGGTGTTAATGAACCAACTAAAATTGGTTTCAAAATAGTTGATGGAAAAAAAGTTCGTTTTGAAAGAAAAACAGGGAAGGAAGTTTAATTTATGGCAACAGTTTTACACACTAAATACAATAAAGATATCGTTCCTGCATTAATGAAAGAATTTAAATATTCATCTATTATGGAAGTACCAAGAATAGAAAAGATTATTTTAAATATGACTGCAGGTCGTGAAGTTACTAATTCAAAAGCTATTGAAGAAGTACAAAACGAGTTAGCTCTAATCACTGGTCAAAAACCAGCTGAAACTAGAGCTAGAAAGTCATTAGCTTCTTGAAAGTTACGTGAAGGAATGCCAATGGGCGGGAAAGTAACTTTAAGAAGAGACAAAGCTTGATCATTCTTGTACGAATTAATTAATGTATCAATTCCTAGAATAAGAGATTTTAGAGGAGTTAATCCAAAAGCCTTCGATGGTTCAGGAAACTTCGCTATCGGAATCAAAGAACAAATTATTTTTCCATCAATTTCATTTGATAAGATTAGAAAAATAAAAGGTTTGGATATTATTATTGTCACAACCGCAAAAACAGATAAAGAAGCATTTGCTTTATTAGAAAAATTAGGGATGCCTTTTAGCAAAGGTAATAAGTAGGTATAGTTATGGCAAAAAAATCATTAAAAGTAAAAGCTGCTAGACACCCTAAATTTAGTGCTAGAGAATATACACGTTGTCAATTATGTGGACGTCCTCATTCAGTTCTTAAAAAATTCGAAATATGTAGAATTTGTTTTAGAAAATTAGCTCATGAAGGAAAAATTCCTGGAGTAAAGAAAGCGAGTTGATAATATATGGCATTTATTACAGATCCAATAGCAGATATGATCGTTCGTATCAAAATGGCTAACTCAAGAAAACACAAAACAGTTATGATACCTCATTCAAATACTAAAATAAAAATTTTAGAAATTATGAAAAGAGAAGGATATGTTAGTGAATTTGAAGTTAACACAAATGGAGTTAAAAAAGAAATTATTTTAACTTTAAAATATAAAGGTAATGAAAGAGTTATTACTGATATAAAAAGAATTTCAAAACCAGGACTAAGAGTTTATTCAGAAGTTGAATCAATTCCTAAAGTTTTATCAGGTTTTGGAATCGCAATTATTTCTACTTCAAAAGGAATAATTACAGATAAAGAAGCAAGAAAGGCAAATATAGGTGGCGAAGTGCTAGCCTATGTTTGATAAGAACACATATGTCAAGAGTCGGAAATAGAATTTTAGAAATGCCAGCAGGCGTTACTATTGATATAAAAGAAACACTTATTGAAGTAAGTGGACCTAGAGGTACTTTATCTCGTGTTTTCTCACCTTTAATATCTGTAAAAGTTGAAAACAATCAAGTGACAACAGTAAGAGCTAATGAAGAAAAACACACTAAGCAATTACACGGAACAACAAACTCTTTATTATCAGGAATGATAATTGGTGTTTCAACAGGTTTTACCAAGAAACTTTTAATTAAGGGTGTTGGTTACAAAGCTATGGTTGTTGGTGAAGAATTAGAAGTTCATGCAGGGTATTCACACCCACATAAACTTTTAATTCCTTCAGACATTAAGTTAGAATTACCTAAAGCTACAGAAATAACTGTTTCTGGTAATGATAAACAATCAGTTGGAGAATTCTCTGCTAAAATCAGAAAAATCAGAAAACCAAATGTTTATTCAGGTAAGGGAATTATGTACGACAATGAAGTTATTCGTCGTAAAGAGGGGAAAGCTTCTTCTAAGTAAGTAGGTAAAATATATGGCAACAAAATCAAGAAATCAAGCAAGAATAAAAAAACATCTTAAGATAAGAACTAAGATAAGTGGAACACCAGTTATTCCTAGAGTATCTATCCACAAATCTTTACAAAACTTTTATGCACAATTAATCGATGATACTACAGGTAAAACTTTAGCATCAGTTTCAACTATTAAAGAAGAAACTTATGGTGGTAACGTTAAGGCTGCACAAAAAGTAGGTAAAGAATTAGGAGCGAAAATCAAAAAATTAAAAATTGAAAAAATAGTTTTTGATCGTTCAGGATATCTTTATCATGGACGTGTGCAAGCTTTTGCTGACGCAATAAGAGAAGAAGGGATTAAGTTTTAATTATGGATAACACAAAAGAAAAATTGGAAAACCCAGTTCAAGCAACACAAGAAACTGTGAAAACTGAAGCTCCTAAAGTAGTAGGAACTCGTGAAGTAGCTTCTACACCAAAAGAAGGAAAATCTCATTTTGCTTCTAACTCAACTAACTTCGTTAGAAAACCTAGAGGTGAAGGTCAACCTAATTCAAGAAAACGTCCTCCTATGAAAAAAAGAGTGAGCGAATTCGAAGAGAAAGTTATTGACATAGCTAGAGTAACAACAGTTGTAAAGGGTGGAAGAAGATTTTCATTCTCAGCAATTGTTATTATTGGTAACAAAAAAGGTAAAGTTGGAATTGGTCACGGTAAAGCGAAAGAAGTTCCTGATTCAATTAAAAAAGCAATCAAGAATGCTCAAACAAACATGATCAATGTTCCTATTATTAATAAGTCAACAATTCCTCATGAAATTCAAACAAAATATTTATCATCTAATGTATTGTTAAAACCAGCTCCAAAAGGAAAAGGGATTATCGCATCAGGTACAGTTCGTTCAGTTGTTGAATTAGCTGGTATTACAGATATTTATACAAAATCATACGGTTCAAGAACTAAGGCTAATACAGCGAAAGCAACTTTAAAAGCGCTTTCAAAATTAAGAACAATTGAAGAAATTGCAAGCTTAAGAGATATTAGTGTTAACCAAATCTTGAAATAGTGATTTATTTTAAAATAATTAATCAAAATTTTATAAAATTTAAACAAAGGAGCAAATATGAAATTACATTCACTTAAACCAAATGAGGGCGCACGTAAAGAAAAAACTCGTGTAGGTCGTGGTCATTCAGCCGGTAAAGGTAAGCAAGCCGGTAAAGGTCAATCAGGACAAAATAAAAGAGGTGGAACCAGACCAGGTTTCGAGGGTGGACAAAACCCTTGATTTAGACGTGTTCCTAAAAGAGGATTTAATAATGTTAATCATGTTGAGTACCAAGTAGTTTCTTTAGAAGATTTAGAGTTAAACTTCGAAGCTAATGAAGAAATTACTGTAGAAAAACTAAATGATCTTAAAATTGCTCGTAATAAAAACATGCCTGTTAAATTACTATCAAATGGTTCTGTAACTAAAAAGTTCACTGTTAAAATTAATGCTGCATCACAAAGTGCAATCAAACAAATAGAAGAAGCTGGCGGAAGCGTAGAGGTTATTTAACTTGAAATTCTTCAAAAGAATCGGAACATCAATCTCACTTTTCTTTTCAAGAATTTTTTTGTTTTTTCAAAAACATTTAGTTGACAACTTTAAAAGTAAAGTATTAACTAAGAAAATTATGTTTACATTAATGATGATGTCGTTTTTTGTTATCATCGGATCTATTACAGTTCCTGGTGTAAAGATAGTTGAAGGTCAAGATCTTAACCCCAATGATTTTTTTGGTATATTAAATACCATCGGTGGTGGAGGATTGAGAAGATTCTCCATTGTTGCGTTAGGAATAAGTCCTTTTATTTCGTCATCGATTATTATGACTTTTGCCCAAACAAAATTATTCCCCCCAATTTATCGTTTATCTCAAGCTGGACCTGCTGGTAGGGTTAAAATAAATTACATTACTAGAACGTTAACATTTTTTATTGCTTTAATTCAAGCCCTTGTATTAACTCAGTCTTTACAAACGGGAACAATTGGTTTTGTTGAGTTATCAACAGAATTTAATCATTCATGATTTGTTTATCTTGTATTGCCACTTGTAATGGTTGCGGGTTCATTTCTTTCATTATTCATTTCTGAACAAATAACTAACAAGGGTGTTGGTAATGGGACTTCGTTATTAATTTTAACAGGGACAATTATTTCTTTACCTCCAATTTTTACTGCAGCATTCACGCAAATGATTCCTGCAGGATCAACTGGTACAGATTTATTAACTGGTATTGTTTACTTTACTTTGTATATCTTTGCCTTTATTTTAGTTATGTATCTAATAAACATTGTTTATCAAGCTGAAAGAAAAATTCCTATTCAACATATCGGTTCAGGAAGAAGTAGAAGCGTTAAAGAACTTGCGTATTTACCTTTAAAGATCAATGCGGCTGGAGTAATGCCTGTTATTTTCGGAATGTTAATAACTTCATTCCCTTTGATGATTATTAACTTTGTTGCCGGATTCTTAGATGAAACATATGTAGCAATTATTTGATTCCAAGAAAACTTTGTATTAACTGCTCCAATCGGGTTATTGATTTTCTCGGTATCGATTTTTATATTTACTATTGTTATGGGATTACAACAGTCAAGAATTGATAAAATGGTTGAAGACTTTAATCGTAATTCAACTTACATCCCAGGAATTAGACCTGGAGAACAAACAGAAGATTACTTAACATCTATTGTTATGAGGTTATCAATCTTCTCGGCATTCTATTTAACATTCCTAGCTTCCATAGAGTATATAATGCAATTGTCAGGAGTAAGTCCTTCCATAACCTTCGGTGGTACTTCCTTAATGATTGTTGTTTCTGTATCAATAGAAACAATGGAGCAAATTAGAGTTCGTTACAAAACATCTAATTTTAGAGGTGACAAAAAAGATAAAACAGAAGCTGCCGCTCAAGAAGTTTACGATTTCGCAAAAATGTCAAGAGATGTTGAATTAGTAAATGAAGATTATGACAGTGAAAAAGAAAGTGGATCAATATTATGATAAAACAAACTAAAAACATTATTTTCTTAGGAGCTCCCGGAACAGGGAAAGGTACTATTTCTTCAGAATTGCAAAATGCAATGCCGATCAAACATATCTCTACAGGTGATATTTTTCGTGAAGAAATTAAGAACGAAACAACACTAGGTTTAAAGATTAAAGAAATTGTAGCGTCGGGTTCATATGTAACTGATGACATTACTAACGAGGTAGTTAAGAAGACAGTTACTGAATTAAAAGCATCTAATACAAATTACATTTTAGATGGTTATCCAAGAACTGTTGAGCAAGCTGACTTCTTAGTTAACTTAAACCAAGATGACTTCATAGTTATTCTTTTAGAACTATCTGAAGAAAAGATTGTTGCTAGATTATCACAAAGATTATTTTGTTCAACTTGTAAAAAAACATATAATAGCACAACAATGAAGTCATCTAAACACCCTAACTGTGAAGTGGACAACACGTTATTGATTACTCGTGCTGATGATGAGCCACAAGCAATTATTAAACGTTTACAAGTTTACAACGATCAAACAAAGGTATTGATTGATTACTACAAATCTAAATCAATACTTGTGACTATTGACTCAGATTTAGAAATTCCTGTAATTGTTAATCAAGTAATAGAATTGTATAATAAATAATGAATCTTATAAAAACTGAAAAAGAAATTGAATTAATTACTAAGTCATGTGAGATTTTATCTAAAGTTAAAAAAGTTCTTCATGATGCTATCAAACCCGGAGTTTCACTTTTAGAATTAGATAAAATTGCTTTTGATGAAATTGCAATGCTTGGAGGAAAGCCGGCTTTCTTGGGTTACCATGGTTTCACAGGAACTATTTGTGCCTCTGTTAATGAAGAGTTAATTCATGGAATACCTTCTAATAGAATATTGCTTGAAGGAGATCTTATTTCAATTGATGCTGGAGTAATTTATGAAGGTTATTATTCTGATTCAGCATTTACGAAAGCCGTTGGAACTCCTAGTGAAGAAGACAATTTATTAATTAAAGTGGCAGAAGAAGCTTTTAACAGGGGTTTAAAAGCTATTAAAAAAGGTGCGAAAACCAGGGATTTAGCTTTAGCAATTGGTTCATATATTAAATCAATGAACCTTTATACACCGAGTGAATTTACTGGACATGGAATCGGAAGTTCTCTCCATGAAGAACCATATGTTTACAATGATGTTGAAAGAGGCAATATAGACGTTCTTTTAGAAGATAATATGGTTATTTGTATTGAACCAATGATCGTTCAAGATTCTAAAAAAATAAAAATATTAAAAGACGGTTGAACTGTTGTTTCTAAAAATGGTAAAAAAACAAGTCATTTCGAACAAACAGTTTTAATAAAAAATGGTAAAGGAATCGTCCTAACCTAAAATCAAACAATATTTATGTAAAAATTTATTGCAAAAGTGTTGATTTTATCTATAAATTTGGTATTATTTTTAAATACAAAGTTTTGATTTTATTATTGAAAACAAAACTTGGCCTACATTAAGATTTCTTGATAGTTATAAGCCCAAGGATTTCTTTAAAAGATTAGTATCAATTGCTTTTAAAGAAATTAATAAAACATAATTGAAAAACGAATTTCAGATGATGCATTAAATCTATGTATATTCATCAAAAATAGAAAGGAATTATTTTATTTTCTGAAAATAGAATAAAACATAATATGGCAAATGAAGCGTTAAAAATGGTGGGGAAAGTAACAAAATGCTTTTCAACAACCGAATATGAAGTTGAATGTGAAAACAACTTAAAAATAAAAGCAAGAGTATCTGGAAAAATGAGAATTCACCAAATTCGAATATTACCAGGTGATACTGTCGATGTTGAGATCAGTCCTTATGATTGAACTCAAGGTAGAATTGTTTTTAGACATAAATAATCAAGGAGAAAGATGAAAGTAAGAGCATCAGTAAAGACAATGTGTAAAGATTGTAAAATAATAAAAAGAAAGGGCGTTGTTCGTGCTATTTGTATCCAACCAAAACACAAACAAAGACAAGGTTAATTAATGGCTAGAATACTAAATGTCGAGATTCCAAACAATAAACGTGTAGTGATATCACTAACATACATTTTTGGAATCGGAAAAAATTTATCTAAAAAAATATTAGAAGAAACACAAATCAGTGAGGACACAAAAGTTGCTAATCTTACAGAGGATCAATTAAGTGCAATCAGAAAAGCTGCAAGTAAATATGTTACTGAAGGTGATTTGAGAAGAGAAGTTGGGATTAACATTAAACGTTTAATGGAAATCAAATCTTACCGTGGTATTCGTCATAGAAAAGGATTGCCAGTTAGAGGGCAAGTAACTAAGAAGAATGCTCGTACAAGAAAAGGACCAAGAAATAGTCCAACAGGTAAGAAGAAGTAGGGGGATGTAATTATGGCTAAAAAAACTAAAAAAAGAGTTATTGTAAGCGGCGTTGCCCACATTCACTCAACTCACCAAAATACAATAGTATCATTTGCTGATGAGCAAGGTAATGTCTTTGCTTGATCATCATCTGGTGCTATTGGGTATAAAGGTACAAAGAAAAAAACACCTTATGCTGCAGGTTTAGCAGCAGCGGCAGCTTCTGAAGAGGCGAAGAAATTCGGAATCAAAGAAGTTGATGTTAAATTAAAAGGGATAGGTCCTGGAAAAGATGCGGCTCGTAAACAAATAGAAGTTTCTGGAATAGTAATTAAAGGTATTGAAGATGTAACTCCAATTCCTCATAATGGTACTAGACCACCTAAGAAAATTTTAAAGAGAAGGAGAGCATAATGCCTAAAATAACTAAAATTAATTATAATGAAATTAAATCTAAAAAAATTTCAGAAAATAACACAACATTTGTTATTCAACCTCTTGAAAGAGGTATGGCAAACACTCTAGGAACATCAATTAGAAGAGTATTACTTTCTTCTATCTATGGTGTTGCTTCATTCGCTGCAAAAATTAGTGGAATTTCACACGAATATGCTCCTATTTCAGGAGTTGACGTTGATGTTATTACTTTGCTATCAAACTTATCTTTAATCAAATTTAATTACAATGCTGATGTTTTCCAAGAAGATACTATTATTAAAGTTTCTTTTAAAAACGAAAACGAAGGTGTAGTTAAAGTTAGTGACTTAATTATTCCTTCTGAATTAACTTTAGCAACTAATGGAGATATGGTAATTGCTAATGTTGCTAAAAAAGGAGCATTAGAGTTCGAATTATTTTTAAGAGCTGATAGAGGTTACTATGATTCAGATTTTAACAAAGTTATCATTAAAGAAAACAGTGCTAAAATGGATTCAAAAATCAAATCAGGATCTTTCATTGCTATTGATTCAAACTTCTCTCCAATCGTTAGAGTATCAACATATGTTGAAGAATTAAATACTTCATCATATGCTGTACAAGAAAAATTGGAATTAACAATTGAAACAAATGGAACTATTGAAGCTAAAGATGCCCTTTCGCAAGCTGGAGAAATCATGATTGCTCATATGCAAATAATTGGGAACATTGAAAACTTAGACTTAAACAATATTTTTGAAGATGAAACTCCTAAAAAAGAAGATTCAAAATTTGAATCAATGACAATTGATGACTTAGATTTAACCGTTCGTTCAACTAACGGTTTAAGAAGAGCGAAAATTTCAAAAGTTTCAGAATTGATATCTTTATCAGAATCTGAATTAAAAAACATCAATTCAATTGGTGAAAAATCAGTTAATGAAATTGTAGCAAAATTAGAAGAATTGAAAATATTCTTGAATAAAGGAGATGAATAATGGCTAATCCACATCAACTCTTTAGGAGAAACGCAACATGAAGAAAGCAAATAGCTCGTTCTTTAGCAACTGATGTTCTAGTGCATGGTAGAATTACTACTACTGAAACAAGAGCAAAAGAAGTTAGAAGACATGTTGAGAAAATGATCACTAAAGGGAAAATCAATACTTTGGCTTCTAGAAGATCAGCAGCAGCATTTTTAAGAGATGTTAAAACTAAAGATGGTGTTCCAGCTTTAAAACATTTATTTGAAACTCTTGCTCCAAGATACAAAGACCGTCAAGGTGGATATACTAGAATTATTAAGTTACCAGCCCGTCAAGGTGATGCAACTAAAATGGCAATTCTTGAATTAGTAAAATAATTCTTTAGAATATCTAAATAAAATAAAACACCATTATTGAAATGGTGTTTTATTTGCCTTAATATTTTTATTTAATTAATCTCTTATCTTAATAGTGTTTTCATATTTAATTTAATAATTAGAATAATATTGTAGAGCAAGTATTCATCTCTTTTATAAAAGTTGAACAGAAATCAATATAGAGAACTTTTGAGCAATTCCTTTTGATTGTACGGTTTGGATAATAGTTTATGTCCGAGTTAATATAAATCATTGTAACTCCGATCTGGATGAGGAAGGGAAAACAATTGCAGTTAAAATAAAAAAGGTTGGTGAACTTGCCTTTTTAACAATAAACTAACTTCTGTAACAATTCCTAAAACAGTATTGAATATTTGAAACTACACTTTTTAAGAAAATTAATTAACTTTACTTCTTGTTCATGACACAATAGAATAAAATAATTAACAATAAAAATATCCATTGGATCTCAATGGATATTTTTTATATCTAATTCAAACATATAAAGACTATAATTTAGTTAACAATGTATTAATAAATAAATTAAAAAAGGATATTTTTATGAAAGAATCAACAAAATTGTTATTAGGATTAGGGACAATTAGTCTTGCTGTACTACCAGTAGCATCAATGGTATCATGTGCACCGGTGGTTGATTTAGAAAAACCTACTCCGGTTGTTCCGACAGAATTTAATGATAAAGGATTTAGAATTCACAAAGATGGAACAATTTTAGGTTTATCTGAGGAAAATAATGAAAAACAATTACAGATACCAAGTAAGTTCCATTATACAGACTCTGATGGTTCGATAACCGAAGTTATAGCACGTGCAATTGGATCAAATGCTTTCACAATGAGAGGACTAACCTCTGTCACCATCCCTAACTCAGTAACAATAATTGGAGATCAAGCTTTCGCTTCCAACCAACTAACCTCTGTAACCATCCCAGACTCAATAACAACAATTGAAGAATCAGCTTTCTCTTTCAACCGACTAATCTCTATCACCATCCCAGACTCAGTAACAACAATTGGAGATTTCGCTTTCGCTTCCAACCAACTAACTTCTATCACCATCCCAGACTCAATAACAACAATTGAAAGTAGTTCCTTCTCTTCCAACCAACTAACTTCTATCATCATCCCCAACTCAGTAACAACAATTGGATCAAATGCTTTCTATTTCAACCAACTAACTTCTATTACCATCCCCAACTCAGTAACAACAATTGGAGATTTTGCTTTCGCCAACCATCCACCAATAGATGCATCTAAATTAAATATCCCTGCTCAATTCAAGACTCCTACAGAGTTAGAAAGAATTGGTATTACTATTTATAAACCACCAGTTGTTCCGACAGAATTTAATGATAAAGGATTTAGAATTCACAAAGATGGAATAATTTTAGGTTTATCTGAGGGAAATAATGAAAAACAATTACAGATACCAAGTAAGTTCCATTATACACACTCTGATGGTTCAATAACTGAAGTTATAGCACATACAATTGGAATAAATGCTTTCACAATGAGAGGACTAATATCTGTCACCATCCCTAACTCAGTAACAACAATTGGAGCAAATTCTTTCTATTATAACCAACTAACTTCTATCACCATCCCAGACTCAGTAACAACAATTGAAGAATCAGCTTTCTCTAATAACCAACTAACTTCTATCACCATCCCAGACTCAGTAACAACAATTGGAGATTTTGCTTTCGCCAGCAATCCACCAATAGATGCATCTAAATTAAATATCCCTACTCAATTCAAGACTCCTACAGAGTTAGAAAGAATTGGTATTACTATTTATAAACCACCAGTTGTTCCGACAGAATTTAATGATAAAGGATTTAGAATTCACAAAGATGGAATAATTTTAGGTTTATCTGAGGGAAATAATGAAAAACAATTACAGATACCAAGTAAGTTCCATTATACACACCCTGATGGTTCAATAACTGAAGTTATAGCACATACAATTGGAAATAAAGCTTTCTTTAATAGCCAACTAACCTCTATCACCATCCCAGACTCAGTAACAACAATTGAAGAATCAGCTTTCTCTCACAATAGCCAACTAACCTCTGTAACCTTAGGTAACTCAGTAACAACAATTGGAGGATGAGCTTTCTATTCCAACCAACTAACTTCTATCATCATCCCCAAATCAGTAACAACAATTGAATATTTTGCTTTCGCTTCCAACCAACTAACTTCTATCATCATCCCCAACTCAGTAACAACAATTGGATCAAATGTTTTCTATTTAAACCAACTAACTTCTATCATCATCCCAGACTCAATAACAATAATTGGAGGACATGCTTTTGCTAACAACCGACTAACTTCTATCACCATCCCTAACTCAGTAACAACAATTGGAGATTTTGCTTTCGAGGGCAATCCACCAATAGATGCATCTAAATTAAATATCCCTGCTCAATTCAAGACTCCTACAGAATTAAGCAGAATTGGTATTCGTTTAATATAAAATAATGAACAATAAAAATATCCATTGGATCTCAAGGGATATTTTTATATTTTATTAATAAGCAATGTATGTTTTTAATAATTCAGCAACACTACCAAACTTTTTAATAATTTCATCTTTAGTTAAATCAATCTTAATTTCTTGTTCAGCTAAGATAATTATTCTTTGTGTCATTTCATCAATTGAATCAACATCATGTGAAACTAAAACTAAAGAGGTTTGGTTTTTATCACAATATTCAATAATAAATTTTTGAATATTGTTTTTAATAGCAATATCTAAACCTGTAGTAAATTCATCTAAGAATAAAACTTTAGGTTTATTTAATAAGGCAAGTGTCACATTCAATCTTTGTTTTTGACCACCAGAAAGTTTGGATATTTTATTTTTTAAAATTCTTTTCAGTTGAAAGGTTTCTAGGATGTCATTGAATTCTTCAACATCAATGTTAGAAATGTTATTTAATTGAATGATAAAATCAATCATATCTTTAACTGTTAAACCTGTTGGAAATTCAAAATCTTGGAATTGAACTCCTAAATGTTCAAAAGGACGATTCTTCTTATGTTTAAAATGATACTTCACCTTACCGCTAGTGGGTTTCCTTGTTCCTGATAACATTTCCACCATAACTGTTTTACCAGCACCGTTAGGACCTAAGAAAGCAACATGTTCTCCTTGGTATAAATTAAAAGAAACATTTTGGAAGACAATATTTTCACCTTTTAAAGTTTTAAATTTACATGATAAGTCCTTAACTTCAATCACTAATTCTTTCGAATCACTTTTATCGTTTGACAAAATTGCTAACTCATCATAAGGATTAGATTTTTTATTTGATTCGATTGTTTTAATTTTTTCTCAAATGTTATCTTGTTTATTTTTATTTATCATTTTATTACCTTCCTTCTTTTTCTTTAAGTTCATTCTTACCTGCTTGATCAACTAAATTTTTTATAAGCTATAAAATTAAATCCACCAAATATTAATGTTGGCATAATTAAATTTAAAACTTTTTGTCATCCAGCAATGATTGTAATTGCTGGATCCCTTGGGTCAACAGAAAGAATGTTGAAATTACTAATATCAAAAATACTTTGTGATATTCCATCTATTGGTTTGATTAGTGTGTTGTTTAATAATGATGTTGCAAAGTTTATTGGTGAAAATAAACTTATATACTTAATTGCATCAACTCCACCAATAACAGCTATTGGAACAAAGTAACCTCCAAGAGTTATTGTTAAAAATAAGATTGACAATCCAATTAATTGAACTGTTGATGATTTCTTTGAAACAGAAGCTAATAAAATACCTGTTGAGATAGCACTTATAAATAACATGATTAATGCTAAAAGAAATTCCCCTCAATTAATATGTGACAATTCCTTCGGAGCATCTGTGTTTAGAAACATTAAGAAAACAACGATTACAAATAAAGATGAAAAGGTACACATCAAAAAGAATCATGCAGCTACTATTAAGTTATATTTAATTGGTGTAATGCTTGATGTTGATATTCTTCTTAAAACAATTGACTGTTTAATCTCAACTAACATTTGTGGTAATGTAATCAAAGTAATTGGTAAAACTGATAAAGCAATATAAGCCGGGAAAGCAGAAACAAAGAATCTTGAACCAGTATTGCTATTCATTTCAATTAAATAATAAATTAACATAAAACCAGTTGGTAATAAAAACATGGTCAATGGACCTATTTTAGATTTTCAAAAGAATTTATTTATTAGTGATACTATTGATAATTCTGAATTAAACTTTTTCATAATTTTATTATATTCCTAATTATAATTTTATTCTATTTTTATATATGACTATAGTGTCATCATGAAAGATTACTTCATTACTGTATTTTAAATATATCAACATTCTTTTTTGGTTTTGCGATAATTGATTATCATTAATGATTTATTTATTAAATTTCATAACTTTAGAAAAGACTAGTCTGGAGTGTTGGGGTAGAATTGTATTTTGATAAATATATCAATTTTATATTCTACTATTAAATCAAACATCATTTATTTATCTCAGGTTTTAGATCTAAGAATGATATTTATTTTTCATCAAAGTTTTTTTCTTGGAGATAACTTTTAAAATATGATTATCTTAAGAGTAACGACACACTATTTAAACCCATCTTTAAGCACTCTTATATAGTTAAGGTGTGATAAGTTAGCTACTTCAAAAGCATGATACCTTAAGTCAATCAAATATTTTGCCTTGAACTGATCTAGTTTATCTATGTGAGATATTATTGAAACATCATAATTTCAGGAGGGGTTATTCACCTTTTGAATTGTGATTACTCTTTTAGGAGTTTAAGTTTAGGTTATTCTTTCTAATTTATAATAATTTGTCTTCTATAAAACTTTATTAAAAAACAAAACATTTGATTGAGTCACCATTTTGTTCTGAAGTGAATGTAAGTGTATATTTAGCTTTATTTTCTTATTTCTTTCATTATAAAAATTATTTAATCATCTTTATAAGCCAATTACATTCAAAATCATATTATTTTTAATAACAAAAGTATAAAATGACTTATTTTTGGTTTTGATAATACATCAATTAATATAAATCATCAAGTTACATTGATAATTATCTCGTTTTTATTTATGATATCTATTAAATTAGAGTGTAAATAATTATGTATTTATGTTGCAAAATCTACTTTTATTGCTCAAAATAAACAAATATATTGTATAATACTTTGTATATTATGAACAAAACAAGCAAAACACAAAACAAACGAATCTACTTAAAAACTATAGCAGCGGCAGGACTTCCATTAGCCCTTATTTCCTCATGTGCTACCACAACAGATGTGGTTAATCTACACATAGGAATTAAAACACCAGAGGACATTACTTACCAAGAAATAGAAACTATTACTCAGCAAAATCAGGATATTAATTCTTCAAATCTACTAATAATTAAAAAGCTTTGAAAAATTGATAGTTCTTTAGATAGTGATATTATCAAAGGTTTACAAGTTAAAAAGCTTTCTTCTGATAAAGTTGGTCAGTACCAATTAGAGTTAATGGCTAAAGAAGGTTATGTAATTAATGGTGATCAAAAAGCGCTTTTTTCAAGTGCTTTTCAAACTAAGCCTAATTTTTTAATTGAAAATAATACAAGTGCTGATATTAACGAAATGAACATAGCTGATTCAAGATTGACAGAAATTCCTCGAGGTCCATCACCGGTAGATATAACTGAAAGTATGTTCAATACTATTTCTAAAGTTTTTGATTTTAAACATTCAGATAAAGATGATGTAATGAGACTTTTGCAAGTTAAAAGAGTTGATATAGCACGTTTAATTTATAAATTAGAGTTGAGCCCTAAAATGCCGGGTGTAGATGTTAATGGTCAAACAAAAACACATGTGTCAGCAGAATTTGCAACACATTTAGATAGTCCGAAAGATATGGTAATTTCACGTCGTGAAGATGTATCTTTAACTCATGAAGAAATAGCTAAAATCCCAGTAGAACCTAAAGAACTAGAAATTTCATTTCAACCAATAGTTAATAAAATATTTAACTTAGATGGTGTAGATGAAGCTGTGCAACTTGATGGATCGATAATAGTTCATAGAGAAGGTCCGATTGAAGGAAATAAATTTAAAGTGATTTTAACACCTGGTAATAGACATACAATTAATGGAGAAACAATACCATTTGTTTCACTTGAATTCCCTGTTAATGTTATGGTAACCTTGTCAAATAAAGATGGTAAAATAACTCCTACTGAAATGGGTTTAATTCCAAATGGTATACATGAAATGTCATTGGTAGAAGTAGAAATTGTTAAAAAAGTTGTTAATTTTGGATCAGTTATGTCAAGTAATCAAGATATCCAGAAAATATTTAAATTGGAAAAAGAATTAAACACAGTCGATGGAACTGTTACATTCACTTTAACAACTGATAATCCATATATTTTAATTAATGGAACAAATAAATCATTTAAAACTGTTCCGTTTTCTGTTAATCATAACTTCAATGTAACAAGAGCGGATTTGGGAACATCTCCTGATAATCCTCAAGCAATTACACTTGATGAAATGTATGATAATTTCAATTTAAATGTAGGAAAAGAAGGGCAAACCATAGAAGTGGCAAGTCAAAGAGCTACTATTGAAAAGTTCTTTAACTTTACTCCTGCGCTTCAAGCAAGTGATTTCTCTAACTTTTTTGTTAAATTAACTAAAACTGATAATACAAAATTTACTCTTACATTAATCCCACAAGAAGGTGTTATGATCGGAAACTCAACAGATGATTTTGTATCTAATACTATTAATCTTCGTGAAGATATTCTTGTTGAAGCGAAAGAAATAAATTTAATTGAAGGTAAAATTTCTAGTGCAGAAATGAAAAAAATAGGATTAATTTCTCAAAATATTACTGTAGAGACATTGGCAATAGTTAAAAAGGCTTTTGATATAACAACAAAAATCGACACCCCTTCATCTCTTGATAAGAAGATTATGGCTTCTTTACAAGTTAGGAAAATCGTTATTGATAGAACAGCTAAACTTATTTTAACTTTGAAGCATGATAGACCAGAATTTCTATTGAATAACAGTAATCAACCTGTTTCAACGGAATTTTTTGCATTTGAAATTATTGATATAATTTTAGAGAGAAAAAACATAATTGAAACAATTACTGAGAATGATTTAAAATTATTTTCTGAAGCACAAGGAGTAATAACACAACGTATGTTGACAGTGTTGAAAAAAGTTTTCAATATCACCAATGATGTTGATGTTACTGATGGATTAATGGTTAAGAAATCTGCCCCTGCATCAGGCAATGTTTATACATTCACTTTAGAAATTAAACCAGGTTATACAATTAATGGTAAAAAAGATGCTTATACATCAAGCGATTTTACAGTTATTAAAAGTGTAAGTGTTGGTGCCAAACCAAATCATTTCATGAGAGAAATTACTAATCAAGAAATTGATTCTATCACTAAAGATACACCTACATTAATAACTTTAGAACAAGTTGGAATAATCGATAAGGTTTTAACAATTACAATACCAAGTGATATTGCCGATGATGCAACAAGTCAATTTGAATTTATCCAAAAAGCATTTAAGTTACACAAAACAGGTGGAGTTGAAACAAATAATGTATATACATTAGTTTTAACAGCTAATGATGGATATAACATTGACAACTGAACGAAAGTTCCAGAAATATCATCTAACACATTTACTGTTAATGTAGATTTACTTATTGAATCTAAAATTGATTTACCTAACCCTGTGCTTTCTGTGGCTGATTTAACACTTTTCTCAAACACTTCAACACAGGTAAAAGATAATCAAGTAGAAATAATTAAAAGATTGTTCAAATTCGATCCTGCTTTATCACCAGCTGATATTATGAATAGCCTATCTGTTCATAAAGAAAAAGTATCTGCGACAGGTCATGAATATAAATTGGTTATAAAGTCAAACTTAGGTTATACAATCAACGGGGGAACATCTGAATTACCTTCAACAACATTTACCGTTCCTTTGAGTTTTGAAATAACTCTGAAAGAAACATCGGAAATTACTTTAACAGGAACTCAAATAACATTAATTTCTAAAGAAGCACAAGCTATTGATGAGAATAATATCCAAATAATTAAATCTGTTTTCAATTTACCTCATGTTACTAATGATGAAATATTTAAGGGCTTAAAGGTTAAGAGAGAGTCTAATCCAACTGATGCAACTAAATTCAAATTTATTTTAATTGCTAACCCTAATTTTATGATTAATTCTACTTTAGATATTTTAGAATCTAACGAATTTTCAGCATCAAAATCTATAACTGTTGTTGTGAAGCAAAGAGCAAATATCAAAATTACAAGTGAAGAATTAGCAAGTTTTGGAGGACAAACAGTATCTGAGTTTACTGAAGAACAATTGGCAACTATTTTAAAAGCTTTTGAAATTACTGGTCTTGATTCTGTATTCCAAGCAAATGCATGATTTAATGCTGTTGTTAATGTTGTTAATAAAGGAAGTAAAGTGTCACTGGAGCGGAAAATTACATTGACTGTTAAACCCGATTCTGGATTAAAATTTTTAGTAAATGGAACGCAACAAACTTCAGTTGATGCATACTTTGCCTTAAGCGCACCAATGGATATAGTTATTAAATCTCAAGTGAATAATGTTCAAATCACCAAAGAAGACATGGCTAATATTTTACCTATTGCAGGATCTCTAACAGAAAAAAATTACAGCATTATCAAAAAATTATTCATAACTAATATGATTTATAATGTAGCTAACAAAGGTTTAGAAGTTCACAAAATAGCTATAGAAAACAAAACTAATGTATACAAGTTAGTTTTAACAGCTAAAGAAGGTTATGTGTTTTCTGATGGTTCTACAGTACTGATGTCAAACGAATTTACAGTTAAAACAAAACTAGAGGTAACAATAAATGCGGATCCAAAATTAGATGCTTCAGAACTTGTTGATTTTGTTAATGGATTAGTTACAGAACTTAATTTACCAATAATTAACAAGGTTTTTACATTTAATCCTCCGTTGTCATCATTTGATCCAAATGAAGCATTTGATGTAACTTTACAAACTACTAATGGAATTAATGGATATGTATTGATTTTAGATGCAAAAAATGGATATTCATTCAATAATTCTTCAACATTCCAAATTGAACATAAATTTGTCGCATCTCAAAATTTATTGATAAAACCAATTGCTGGGAGTGTAACTACTGGTCACGAGCTTTTACATGAACAAGTGATGTCATTTTCTGAAGAATTTAAAGCAATGACAACTGAACAATTAGAAATAATTAAGACTTTATTTGAAATAGATAGTGCAATTACTGATTCAGTTCTAATGAGTGCTTTACAAGTTAAAAGAAGTGTGCAGGAAGTGGGTTCAAACAAATTCACAATTATCTTGAATTCAAACCCAGGATTCTCAATTAATGGTATTGATGAATTAACATCATATTCAATTACATCTCTTTTAAATTTTGAAATAACAAAAAATGCATCAGACATTATTAATGTTACTGAACTTGAAATAAATTCAATTCTTAATACATATTCACTAATTACTAAAGATACTTTGCAGATAGTTTTAAAAGTATTTAATGTAAATGATTATGCAAATAATTATTCAAATAATATGATTGGAAATGTTACTGTTAAGAAAACTATGTTAGCTGGAAACAAATATACACTTGAATTAGAAGGTAAACAGGGTGTTGTGTTTAATAGTGGTGAATGAAATTATGTTTCAAATCAATTCTCAGTTCCGGTTAAGTTAGAATTAGCTCCTATTTCTGGAGTTGTAATTTCGCAAACTGAACTTGATCACCTTATAGGTCCTGACTACCAAGCTATTACTGATGATTCAGTAACATTGATTAATAAACTATTTACTAATAAAATATCTCCTGAAATTTTAAAAACTGGATTAATGATCAAAGTAACAACAGTTAATGGTGTTAATACAATTTCTTTACAAACTAATGAAGGGTTTTACATTAATGTTGATGGAGTAACTGAAACTTCAACTACTTTTACAATTGCAACTGATTTAACAGTAGAAACTATAGCAGTTACTGAGGTTACAGAACTTGACGTTGAAGGATTGACAGATGGTTTCCTAGATGTTACTAATATAACATTGGAATTATTGAAAAAATTCTTTGTTTTCAAAGCATTAGATCCAGCGATATTGATTCAAGGATTACAAGTTAAGTTAACAACAAATTCAGTTAATGACATTAGCACAATTACATTGAAAGCTAAACCAGGTTATTCAATTAATACAATTGTTAACGGTGAATTTACTTCAATTGATTTTACAATTACACCTACAATAATTAATTTTGATTTAGAAGCTATAACAATTATTGGACCTATTAATAAAGCTGACGTTGAAGGATTGACAGATGGTTTCCTAGATGTTACTAATATAACATTACCATTATTGGCTAAATTCTTTGATTTCAAAGCATTAGATCCAGCGATATTAATTCAAGGATTACAAGTTAAGTTAACAACAAATTCAGTTGATGGTCTTAGCACAATTACATTAAAAGCTAAAACAGATTATACAATTAATGGATTAACCAACGAACTTCCTTCAAATACTTTTACAATTACAGCTGAAATAATTGATTTAACATTATCAAAAATAGATGTTACAACAGCTACAGAAGCTGAAGTTAAAGGATTACTTGCTGATTTCGAAAACGTGAATGAAAATACATTGATATTATTGGCTAAATTCTTTAATATTGATTTAAATGCAGATAATGCTAACATATTAAAAGGATTACAAGTTAAGTTAACAACAAATTCAGTTGATGGTCTTAGCACAATTACATTGAAAGCTAAACTGGGTTATTCAATTAACACAATTGCAGAAGGAGAACTTCTTTCAACTAATTTTATGATTGCAAAAAATGCAGTTAATATAACATTAGAATCTAAAAATGTGGTTGCTGATGTTACAGAAGCTTATGTTGAAGGATTGGGTGAAAAATTTGTACCTGTGTCTCCTGGACCGGCAATGACATTTTTAAATCAATTCTTTAATTTTAATGAATTAGAACATGAAAACATGATAGCTGGATTAGAATTTAATTTAAAAAGAACTATCGGAACAAATGGTGTAGTAACTGGTGTAATTAATTTAAAAGTTAAAGATGGCGCAAACTTTACAATTAATAATGGATCAACTTCACTTCCTTCAATCAGTTTTACAATTACACCTGAAATAATTGATATTTCTGTAACTCAAATTAGCCCATTAGGTACAATTGATGCAAGTGAATTTTCTCACTTGGATGCTACTGACAAAGAAATTGATCAACCGTCATTTGATTTAATTCAAAAACTATTTACCATTGAACCATCAATGGACTTACTAGCTTTAAAAGCAGCATTTACAATTAAAATGCTTCCAGATACAAATGTTATTACATTGAATGTTATAACTGGTCACACAATCAATGGATCATTAACAACAATTAATTCATTAGAATTTACAGTTACACCTGTAATAATTGATATTTCTGTAACTCAAATTAGCCCAGTAGGTACAATTGATGCAAGTGAATTTTCTCACTTGGATGCTACTGACAAAGAAAT
>CAMRAC010000002.1 GCA_947039955.1 uncultured Mycoplasma sp. | reverse complement strand
AAGTAGATAGTGCTATTATAATTTTTTGAACATTCTTTTTCATATTGATTCCTTTAGGGTTTGATTACATTATAATTATAAATGAATTTATTTTAATAATCTAATAAAAAAAATAACATAGAAAGTATTTTATTTTAAAAAGTTTGTTTTTTAATTTGATTAATTATATAACTTGAAAATAAAATTTGTGTTATCAAACCTACACCAAGCAAAGAAATTACAGTTATGAAAACAACATTTAATATAAAAGGAGTTCAATTAATATTATTTCATTGCTCATCAGTAAGTCCGAAATGATCAATGGAAATTTCGAAAGTACGAGGCATTTCAATATAACTTAAAAACATAGTATTTTGAAATGCATTTGCACCAATGCTTAATGTGCTATTAGGAATTTTTATAGATTTTAAAACTGAATTTGAAAACGCTTGATCACCAATAACTTCCAATTTTGATTTTGACTCAAATTCAACACTTTCTAAAATGGTTGTATTTTTGAAAGAGTCTTTTTCAATACCAATAATATAGTTAGGGATTTCAATAGAGACTAAAATTTTATTATCTAAAAATGCAGAACTTATGGATGTGACATTTGGAGCCGTTTTTTTTCAATCACTCAAAGTTATTGATGTTTTTTTATCTCAACCTAAAAGTTCAGCAGCTTCTTTTGTTAAAGTCAAACCAATGTCCGGAATTCCAAGTCACTTTATTACCTCTCATTGAGATTCAATAAATCCATAACTTGGAGTTTTAGTTTTTAAATTGTAATACATAGTAATGTCTGTTAAGCTAGTTGTGTTTAAAAAAGAGTTTTTTGATATTGATACAACTGTCTCAGGAAGAGATATTTTTTTCAAGGTAATTAATCCAGCAAAAGCATTTTCCATGATTGTAGTCAAAGTGCTAGGAGTTTGTATTTCTTTAATATTAACACTTCCGGAGAAAAGGTTGGCGTTCAGTGTTTTTAATTCATCAGGTAAAACTACTGATATTAATTTACTATTATCAGATAAACCAAAATCTCCAATAGTCTTAACAGATTTTGGTAATACTAGATTTTTTATATTTGTTAAAGTTATCCCATATTCTTCAATTGTTGTTAATTTAGAATCTTGTTCAAATGTTAGTGTTGATAAAAGTGTTCCTTGGATACTTAAGGTTCCAATACTCAAAACAGTCTTTGGAATTTCTAAAGATACAAGTTTATTATTTTCTATAAATGATCTATCCATACTTGTGATATTAGGGGCCATTGTTTTTCAATCACTCAAAGTTATTGATGTTTTTTTATCTCAACCTATTGATTTAACAACATCAAGAGTTAATATTTTAGCGGTTGTTGCCATATGAACTCATTTTATAACATCTCATTGAATTTGTGTAAAACCGTATTTAAGTGTATTATTTCCTTGGAAACTATAGTTCATTGTAATATCAAGTAATTGTGTTGTTCCTGCAAAAGAATTAGCGCCAATTGTTTGCACCGAACCTGGAATAATTATTTTTTTAATAGTTGTCATATCTTTAAATGCATTATCACCAATGGTAATTATTGAATCGGGAATAATTACTTCTTTTACATTAGATGATCCTTCTAATAAATTTGGAGCAATGACTGTAATGGTTGAAGGAATAACGAATGTTGTTAATGATTTATTTAAAGAAAAAGCTCCTTGATTAATTGTTGTTACCAAATTAGGAATTGCAATAGTTGAAATTTTGGTATTACTGAATGCTAAGTTGTTAATAGTTGTTAACTTTGAATTATCTTGAAATGTTACTAATGCTAACTTAGAAGTGTTTTGAAAGGCACTAACACCGACTTCAATAACAGTTGTCGGGATTTCTATTGATTCTAAAAAAACGTTTCCTAAAAATGCTCCATTGATTGTTGTTACATTTGGAGCCATGGTTTCTCAATCACTATATGTTATACCTGTTTTTTTATCTCAACCTAATGATCTTGCAATTTCTTCTGTTAGTGTTTTTGAGGCAGTGGCATTGTAAACTCATTTAATTGAATCTCATTGAACTTGTGTAAAACCGTAACTTATATCTGGTGTTTTAAATTTATAATTCATTGTAATATCAGTCAAACTAGTTGTACTATCAAAAGCATTAATACCAATCGAATTAACAGCTGCAGGAATAATTATTTTTTTTAGTTTTTCCATTCCAGAAAATGAAGTAGCACCAATACTAGTCACAGATTCAGGAATAATCAATTGCTCCAAAGATATCGCACCAAAAAGAAGATTGCTTTCCAAGATTGCGATCTTGTTAGGTAATGTAAGAGAAACTAAATATGGATTAAAAGAAAAAGCTCTTTTTGATATCGAAGTGATTGTATTAGGTAATGTTAAACTGATAATTTTAGTATTCGCAATAGCTGCTTCTCCAATGCTAATTATTATAGAACCAGGAGAAAAAATAATGTTTTCTAAATTAATTGTTGAGTTAAATACATTATCACCCATTCATTCAATTTGAGCAGGAATTTGAATATATTTAAGTATTTTATTATTGTAAAATGAACCTGACATTGTTTTTGCATTTGGTAGATATGTGGCTCAATCTTCCAAAGTTATTACTTCTTTTTTATCAAAACCAACAAAAGTAATAATATTTTTAGTTATATGAGCTTCATTACTAAGATTATAAATCCAATTTATTGCATCTCATTGTATTTGTGTAAAACCGTAACTTAGAGCTTGTGTTTTAAATTTAATATTCATTGTAATATCATTTAAACTAGTTGTACCAGAAAAAGTATTAGTGCCAATTGAATTAACAGTATTAGGAATAATTATTTTTTTTAGTTTCCCCATTCCAGAAAATGTTTCATCACCAATACTAATGACAGATTCAGGAATAATCAATTGCTCCAAAGATTGTGCATTTAAAAGAAGTTTAGTGCTCAGTGTTGTAATCTTGTTAGGTAGTGTAAGAGAAGTTAAAAATCCATTACCTTCCAATGCTTGTTCTAGTAAATTTACAATCGAATTAGGTAATATTAAACTAGTGATTCCTGTGCCAGTAATACCCCTAGCTTTTATAGTGTGTAGTTTGGAATTAGGAGCAAAAGTTAAAACTTTTAATGTTGGCATAGTGTCAATAGCACTACCTCCAATTACTTCAATTCCAGCAGGTATTTCAAGAGAAGTTAATGTTCCTGAAAAATTCATTGCATTATTTGCAAGTTCTTTTGCATTTGGTAAATATGTGGCTCAATCTGCTAAAGTTATTGTTTCTTTTTCATTAAAACCAACCGATTTTAAAACATCAGCGGTTATGATTGTTGCAAGATTAGGGGCATAAACTCATTTAATTGCATCTCATTGAACTTGTGTAAAACCATACTTTGGAGTATCATCACCTTTAAAACTGGAACTCATTGTAATGTCCATTAGAGACGGTGTGTTAGAAAAAGAATTTGGACCTATAGATGTAACAGTACTAGGAATAACTATTTTTTTCAATGCAGGTAAATCTGAAAGGGAATTGTCATTTATGGTTGTTAAACCTTCGGAAAGAGTTACATCTACTAACTTAATATTGCCACTAAATATATTTGCATTTAACTCTTTTACTAATTTTGGAATCGCAATTGATGTTAATGCACTATTACCAGCTAAAGCAAAATCATTTATAACTACAAGTGATTCTGGTAAAACTAATGATTTTAATTTTGGAGAGCTGATTCCATAAGAGTCTAATTGCACTAATTTAGATCCAGGTTCAAAAATCACACTTGTTAAAGATGGAGTTTTTATACTTGAGGGAAATATTCATTGAATTTGCTTTGCTATTTCCAAAGTAACAAGTGTAGTATTATCTTCAAATGAACCAACCATAAAACCAAATTTCTGATCAATATCAGTCGCTCAATCAGCAAGTGTTATATCTGTTTTTTTATCTCAACCAATAAGTTGAATAACATGCAAAGTTAAGCTACTTGTTACTTTGGTTTCACGACCCAAAGGAATAATTTCTTTTTTTTCATTATAACTAGTGTTAGAAAAAGCAATAGTTCCTAAAATAATTCCAGAAAAAAAAGTTATTTTAAAAATATTTTTGATTTTATCATTCAAATTTATCTCATTTCATTAAGATTATACATCAATTTTTTTAATTTGAATAGCGGAGTAACCCATAACAAAAGTTTGAATTATCATTACGAAACCCAAAGACGCTACTATAATAATGAATTTAATATTCAGGGAACCTGATAATCAAACAATAGAATTTCATTGATCATCACTAAATCCAAAATGGTCAGTATCAGTTTTAAACTTATTAGATATTTTAATATTTTTTAACGAATCAGTATTTTTAAATGCAAAATCACCTATTGAAATAATAGAGTTAGGAATCTCTATAGAATTTAAAGAAGATCCGAAGAAAGCTTCATCTCCAATAAATTGTAATTGAGAGTCTTTTTCAAATGTTATTCCAGTTAAAGCTGTTGTATTTTTAAAAGAATTTATTCCAATATCCAAAATATAATTAGGTATATTGATATGAGTTAAAACATTATTATTAAAAAATGCTGAATTAATTGCCGTTATATTAGGAGCCATGTCTTCTCAGTCATTTAAAGTTATTTCAGTTTTTTTATCTCAACCTATTGACTGAAAAACTTCATTAGTTAGTATTTCAGCGGATGTTGCCATATAAACTCACTTTATGACATCTCACTGTTCTTGAGCAAGCCCATATTTAACTGTATTATTTCCTTCAAAAATATAACTCATTGTAATGTCCGATAACTGTGTAGTTCCTGTGAAAGAATTAGGGCCAATAGTTTGCACTGAACTTGGAATAATTATTTTTTTAATAGTTGTCATATCTTTAAATGCATTATCACCAATGGTAATTATTGAATCAGGAATAATTATTTCTTTTACATTAGATGATCCTTCTAATAAATCTGGAGCAATGACAGTAATGGTTGAAGGAATAACAAATGTTTTTAGTGATTTATTTAAAGAAAAAGCTCCTTGATTAATTATTGTCACTAAATTAGGAATTGCAATAGTTGAAATTTTGGTGTTACTAAATGCTAGGCTGTTGATAGTTGTTAATTTTGAATTAGCTTGAAAAGTTACTAATGCTAACTTAGAAGCGTTTTGAAAAGCGCTAACACCTACTTCAATAATAGTGGCTGGTATTTCTATTGATTGTAAAGAAGTATTACCTAAAAATCCTCCATCGATTGAAGTAACATTCGGAGCCATTGTTTCTCAATCGCTATATGTTATACCTGTTTTTTTATCTCAACCTAATGATCTTGCAATTTCTTCAGTTAGTGATTTTGATGCAGTAGGATTATAAACTCACTTTATGACATCTCATTGTTTTTGGGTAAAACCATAACTAGGAGTTGCTGTTTGAAGTTTGTGATTCATTGTAATGTCCATTAGAGATAAAGTATTAGAAAAAGCATTGGCTGGAATTGATTTCATTTTATTATCAATAATAATTTTTTTCAACTTAGTCATTGTAAAAACATTTTGTCCCATAGATGTAACGTTTTCTGGAATTTCAAATTCTGTAAGACCAGAATTTAAAAATGTATTATGATTTATAGAAGTTAACTTTGATGAAAGTCTAGCAGTTATCAAATTAGTGGTATTGTGAAAAACACCTTGAGCCATACTTGTAACTGTATTAGGCATAATAAAATCAGTAATTCCACTACCCATAAATACTTCTTTTCCGAGATATACTAATTTTGAATTTATACCAAAACTTACAGACCTTAAATTTAAAGTACCCTCAAAAACATTATCACCAATATTTGTTATTTGGTTTGGTATTTGAATTGATTTTAATACCAAATTATTTTGAAAAGAATTATTTTCAAGTTTTTCAGCTTTTGGCAACAAAATATTTCACTCATCTAAAGTTATCATCTCTTTTTCGTTAAAACCAACTAATTTTAAAACTTCTAGAGTTATGACTGTTGCATTATTAGGAGTATAAACTCATTGAATTGCATCTCATTGTATTTGTGTAAAACCGTACTTAGGAGTATCATCTCCTTTAAAACTAGAACTAATTGTAATATCCATTAGAGACGAAGTATTGGCAAAAGAATTTACACCTATAGACTTAACTGTGCTAGGAACAATTATTTTTTTCAATGAAGTCAAATTCGAAAGGGCATTATCATGTATGGTTGTTAAACCCTCGGGAAGAGTTATCTCTGCCAACTTAACATTTTCACTAAATATATTTGAATTTAGTTCTTTTACTAATTCAGGAATAACAATTGATGTTAATTTAGAAGAACTAACTTCATAAACTTCTGATTGTGATAAATTAGAAGTTTCTTTGGTGATGGCTTCTTTTTTTTCGTTGTAACTAGTATTCAAAAAAACAGTGGTTCCTAAAATAATTCCAGAAAAAAAAGTTATTTTAAAAATATTTTTAAATTTATTGTTCATAGTTAATCTCATTTCCTTAAAGTCATTAAAGAATTATACATCAATTTTTTTAATTTGAATAGCCGAATAACCCATAACAAAAAGTTGAATTATCATTACAAATCCTAAAGATGCTACTATAGCAATGAATTTAACATTCAAAGAACCTGATGATCAAACAATAGAATTTCATTGAGAATCATTAAAACCAAAATGGTTGGTATCAGTTTTTAACTTATTAGATATTTTAATATTTTTTAACAAATCAGTATTTTTAAATGCAGAATCAGCTATAGAAATAACACTATCAGGAATATCAATAGATTCTAAAGAAGAGTTAAAGAAAGCTTCCTCTTTAATAAATTGTAATTTAGAGTCTTTTTCAAATGTTATTTCAGATAAAGTTGTTGCATTTTTAAAAGCATTTAATTCAATATTCAAAATACTATTCGGAATTTCGATATAAGTTAAAATTTTATTATCCAAAAATGCTGAATTAATTGCTGTTATATTAGGGGCCATGTCTTCTCAGTCATTTAAAGTTATTTCAGTTTTTTTATCTCAACCTAAAGATAAAGCTATTTCCATAGTTAAAATATTTTCATCAGTTGGTAAATTAACTCAATTAATGCTATCTCATTGTGTTTTTGTAAATCCAAAATTCTCAACATCTTCCTTAAATTTAAATCCCATTGAAATATTGTTCAAATTTAAATTATTACTAAAAGAATTAATAGATATCGAGATAACAGATAGAGGTATATAAATTGATTTTAAGTTTGTTCCGAAGAAAGCTTGATAACCAATATTTTCCAACTTAGAACCACTCTCAAACATTACTGATTCTAAAGATGTTGCATTTTGAAAAGAATTTATTCCAATATCTAAAATGTAATTAGGAATTTCAATATGAGTTAAAATTTTATTATCAATAAAAGCACTATGAATTGTTGTTATATTAGGATCTACTCCTCTTCAATCATTTAAAGTTATTTTAGTTTTTTTATCTCAACCCAATGAAACAACTACATCATTTGTTAAAGATAAAGATGAGTTTCATTTAATTGAATCTCATTGTTCTTGTGTTAAACCATAATTAAGTATTGTTGTTTTAAATTTAATATCCATTTCAATATCATTCAAAGCAGTTGTATTCAAAAAAGCATTATCACCAATTGAAACAACACCTTTAGGAATAAATATTTTTTTAAGTTTTGTAATTCCAGAAAATGCACTATCACCAATACTAATGACAGATTCAGGAATGATTATTTCCTCTATATTTAAACAACCTTCCAATAGTTGATTTTGTATCGATGCAGTGTGAGGAGGCAATACAATGGAAACTAAATGTGCGTTAAAAGAAAAAGCTCTAGCTCTTATGTCAAAGATTGTATCAGGTAATACTAGATTGGTAATTTTTGTATTTGCAATAGACGCTCTTCCGAGATGAGTCATTATAGAATCAGGAGAAAAAATAATGTTTTCTAAATTAATTGCTGAATTAAATACATTATCACCCATTCATTGAATGTGTGCAGGTATTTCAATAGATTTTATGATTTCATTATTATAAAATGAACCAGACATAGTTTGTGCGTTTGGCAAATATGTTTCTCAATCTGCCAAAGTTATTACTTCTTTTGTATCCAAACCAACGGAAACAATAACATTTTTAGTTATGTAATTTGCATCACTAGGAGAATAAACTCATTGAATTGCATCTCATTGAACTTGTGTAAAACCGTACTTAGGAGTATCATCTCCTTTAAAACTAGAACTAATTGTAATATCCATTAGAGACGAAGTATTGGCAAAAGAATTTACACCTATAGACTTAACTGTGCTAGGAACAATTATTTTTTTCAATGAAGTCAAATTCGAAAGGGCATTATCATGTATGGTTGTTAAACCCTCGGGAAGAGTTATCTCTGCCAACTTAACATTTTCACTAAATATATTTGAATTTAGTTCTTTTACTAATTCAGGAATAACAATTGATGTTAATTTAGAAGAACTAACTTCATAAACTTCTGATTGTGATAAATTAGAAGTTTCTTTGGTGATGGCTTCTTTTTTTTCGTTGTAACTAGTATTCAAAAAAACAGTGGTTCCTAAAATAATTCCAGAAAAAAAAGTTATTTTAAAAATATTTTTAAATTTATTGTTCATAGTTAATCTCATTTCCTTAAAGTCATTAAAGAATTATACATCAATTTTTTTAATTTGAATAGCCGAATAACCCATAACAAAAAGTTGAATTATCATTACAAATCCTAAAGATGCTACTATAGCAATGAATTTAACATTCAAAGAACCTGATGATCAAACAATAGAATTTCATTGAGAATCATTAAAACCAAAATGGTTGGTATCAGTTTTTAACTTATTAGATATTTTAATATTTTTTAACAAATCAGTATTTTTAAATGCAGAATCAGCTATAGAAATAACACTATCAGGAATATCAATAGATTCTAAAGAAGAGTTAAAGAAAGCTTCCTCTTTAATAAATTGTAATTTAGAGTCTTTTTCAAATGTTACTTCAGATAAAGTTGTTGCATTTTTAAAAGCATTTGTTCCAATATCTAAAATATAATTAGGAATCTCGATATGAGTTAAAACTTTATTGTCCAAAAATGCCGAATTAATTGTTGTTACATTAGGAGCTAATTCTTTTCAATCACTCAAAGTTATTTTGGTTTTTGTATCTCAACCTAAAGATAAAGCTATTTCCATAGTTAAAACATCATGATTAGTTGTTGAATGAATTCAATTAATGCCATCTCATTGTGTTTTTGTAAATCCAAAATTCTCAAGTTCTCTCTTGAACTTACTTCCCATTCAAATATTGACTAAATTTAAATTATTACCAAAAGAATCAGAAGATATTGTGGCAACAGATTTAGGTATATGAATTGATTTTAAGTTTGTTCCAAAGAAAGCTTGAGAACCGATATTTTCCAACTGAGAACCACTTTCAAATATCGCTGATTCTAAAGATGTTGCATTTTGAAAAGAATTTATTCCAATATCTAAAATATAATTAGGAATCTCGATATGAGTTAAAATTTTATTATCAATAAAAGCATTATCAATTCTGCTTATATTAGAATCTACTGCTCTTCAATCATTCAAAGTTATTTTTGTTTTTGTTTCTCAACCTAATGAAGCAACAAGGTCGTTTGTTAAAGATGAGATTCATTTAATTGAATTTCATTGATCCTGTGTAAAACCATACTTTTTGGTATTGTTTCCTTTTAAGCTATCGCTCATTGTAATATCTGTTAAATTGGTAGTGTTTGAAAAAGATAATACAGAAATAGAAGTAACCGAATTTGGTATAACAATTTTTTTAATACCTGAGAAACCAAATGCATTCATTGCAATTGATACAAGTGTTTCAGGAAGAGTGATTTCTTCAAGCAAAGGAGTTGTTTCAAACGCACCAATTGGAAGACTTGTTAGTGTTGGAGGTAAAACAACAGAAGTTAAAAAAAGACATTGAGAAAAAGCACCTTGACGTATAGTGTGTACGTTCGGAGGTATAATAAACGAAGAAATTTTTGTACCTCTAAATGCATCAAAGCCTATTACAGATAATTCAGAACCATTAAGGTTAACCACTTCTAAATTACTCGCTTCACGAAAAGAATTATCATCAATTTTTATAATTGATTCAGGTAATTCTATAGATTTCAAAATTTGATTTTCCCGAAAAGTTCCCTCAATAACTGTTGCAAGTGGTAAGTACTTTTTCCAATCTTCCAAAGTTATTATTTCTTTTTCATGGAAACCAACAGATTGTGCAACTTGCATAGTTATAGTGGTTGCATCACTAGGTGGATAAACTCAATTAATTGTTTCAATATCTGATTTTGAATTTTGAACCAAAGAATTATTGTTTTTTATTACTTGCTTTTCTTGAATAGAAATATTATTCGGAATAAAAGAAAGAGAAATCATCGATACTACAGAGCCCACCAATAACAAACTACTGTATTTAATTATTTTCAACATATTAAAACTCCTTAAAAATTAAATTAATATTATCTTCTTAAATATTTGTAAAATTATACCATTTATAAAACATATTTTTTAAGTCTTAGAAATTTAAAAAAATAAAAATAAAAAAGATTAATTTTATTTATCATATAATTAAAAAAAAAAGTTTTTGAATTTAAAATTTCAAAAATGGAATAAAGGAGAATTTAATGAATAAATTAAATGGAATAAGCGCATCTCAAGGGATAGCTATAGGTAAGGTTTTTGAGTTAAAACACATTAGTATTGATATTACTAAAAAAAATAGCGAACCTTCAAAAGAAATAAAGAGTTTGGAATCAGCAATTAATAATGCGATTAAAGAAATTGAAAAAATTAAAAATATAGCACTTGAAAACCTAGGAGAAGAAGAAGCGTCTGTATTCGATGCTCACATCCAAGTAGCTTCAGACCCTTCTATTAAAGATGAAGTAATTGCATTGATAAATGCAGAAAAGTGTGACGCAGCTTATGCTATGGATACTATTTCTAAAAATTACATTAGCATGTTTGAAAATATGGATGATGTATATATGAAAGAAAGAGCAGCCGACATTAAAGATGTTTCTAGTAGAATTATTTATAATATCTTAGGAATTAAAACACAAGACTTAACTTTAATAGATGAAGAAGTGATTATTGTTGCTTATGACTTAACACCTTCTGAAACTTCACAACTTAATAAAAAATTTGTTAAGGGGTTTGCAACAGATATTGGTGGAAGAACTTCTCACTCTGCAATCATGGCTAGAAGTTTAGAAATACCTGCGGTTCTTGGTTTAAAAACAATTACCCAAGCAGTTAAAACTGGTGATATTTTGGCTATTGATGGAGATTCAGGTGAAGTGTTTATTAATCCTGATCCAAAATTATTAAAAGAACTTTCAGCAAAACAAGAAAAAATTGAAGCAGAAAAAGAAATATTGAAGAAATATAAAAACATGCCTTCACTAACAAAAGATGGGAAACACCTAGAATTAGCAGGTAATATTGGTTCTCCATCTGATTTAACAGGAGTAAATGAAAATGGTGGAGATGCTGTTGGACTATTTAGAAGTGAATTTTTATATATGGATAGTGCTGATTGACCTACTGAAGAAGAGCAATATGCTTCATACTCAGAAGTTATTAAAAATATGAATGGGAAAAAAGTAATCATTAGAACTCTTGATATCGGTGGAGATAAAACTCTTAAGTATTTTGATTTTCCAGAAGAAGCAAATCCATTTTTGGGTTATAGAGCAATTAGGTTATGTTTAGATAAACAAGATATTTTCATCACACAATTAAGAGCTTTGATTAGAGCTTCAGAATTTGGTAAATTAGGAATTATGTTCCCTATGATTGCAACTGTTGATGAATTTAGACAAGCAAGAGCAATTTATGACAAAGTATATAAAGATGTTTTAAAGGAAAATCCAAGAATTTCAAAAGAAATTGAAGTTGGAATGATGGTTGAAATACCTTCTGCCGCAGTTCATACAGAAGTATTTTGTAAGTATGCTGATTTTGTTTCTATTGGAACAAATGATTTAATGCAATATTCAATGGCATCAGATAGAATGAATGAAAATGTTGCTTATTTATATCAACCACTAAATCCCTCAATTCTTAAATTGATCAAGATGACTATTGAAGGAGCACATAAAGCTGGTAAATGAGCTGGAATGTGTGGAGAAATGGCAGGAGATATGAATGCTATTCCTTTATTAGTAGGAATGGGTCTGGACGAATTTTCAATGTCAGCATCAACAATTTTACAAGCTCGTGAATTCATAAGCAGAATTGATAGCAAAGAAGCAAAAAAAATGGTCGATGAAGCTTTACTAGCTGATAATGAAGAACAAGTAAAAATAATTTTGAAAAAATATAAATTTTAATATATAATTTATATTAAGTTATGCGAGTGTAGTTTAATGGCAGAACTTCAGCCTTCCAAGCTGACTACGAGGGTTCGACTCCCTTCACTCGCTCCAAATCATTAGATTGGCCAATTAAAAATGATTACATTTTATATGTAATCATTTTTTTATTTTGAAAAAAATAAACCTTTTTAAATAAAATTATTTATTTTTTTAAGAAATAATAAATTATAAACATATAAAGGTATGGAAATTAAATTACAAAAAGATTCCCTTGATTGTGGAGTGGTGGTTATACAAACGTTGCATAAATACTATTATGATAATTGAATACCACTTAATACACTAAAGGAGAATATAAACTTCGGTTTGTCAGGTGTAAGTGTCTTAGAACTCACTAGTGCCGCTAATAACTATGGAATGCTCTTTGAAAGCTTTGAAGGAAACTTTGATTCCTTAAAAGAATTAGACATTGTTGAGCCAATTGTTTCTTTGATTAAAGAACAAGATGTTTATCACTATGTCATTATTACCAAAATAAAATCAAATAAAATTCATTACTATGATCCAGTGTTTGGAAAAAGGGTTTCATCATTTAGTAATTTTGAAAAAGTATTTCAAAACATTATTATTGTGGTTAGCAAAACCGCTTATCAACTAAACTATCAAAAAGAGAAAGAAAAAATGTTTTATACAAATATGAGAATAACAATATTAATTGTGATTCTTAGTTTGATATCATTATCTTTTTCTTTTCTGTCAACATTTTATTTAAAAATTATTCTGGATAAAGTTATTCCTAATGCAATGTTGAACGGACTAAACTATATAACACTATCTTTTATTTTTATAGCACTAATAAAAATAAGTACTAGTTTTTTTAAATCTATAATGATTAAAAAGATTGAAAATAAAATTAGTCACACTTATTTAAATCTATATTTTAACAAGTTATATTTTTGCAATATTGAGAAACTAGAGAAAATTACCAAGAGCGATCACATGAGAAGAATAGGAACCATTCAAAATATTTCTTCTTTTAAAGCTAATTATATTTTTACAATTTCCAGTGAAGTTATTGCATTTTTATTTTCTACAATTCTTCTCGCTTGAATATCTCCCAAAGTTTTTGCAATCATTGCATTTGTATCTATTTTCATAACAACCATTTCTTTCATATTTCAAAAAAACATTAAAAAGAATAATCAAAATGTTTTAAATAGCAATTTAGATTTTTCAACAAAAACAATTGACTTAATTTATTCTCAATTAGAAATAAAACAAAACAATTTAAAGAATGTAGTTCAAAAAAATATTGACCAGGCCATAGAAAATAGCTTTAAAACTAATTTTAAGATGTTTAATTTAACAATCTTTCATCAAACCATAACTGAGGTGGTTAAAATACTAATCCCTTTTATTATCATTTATATTTCGACACTTGAAATATTTAAATCTAACTTAAGTATTGGAGATATGATTCTTTTCATTTCTATATTTACATTTTTCATCAATCCTTTGGAAAGTTTTTTATCTTTAATTTTGAATGTTCCAATTGTTAAACAAGATATTGAATTACTAAATTTCATTTTGAATTTTGAAGAAGAGAAAAATGAAGGTATCGATAACAAGAAAATACAAAACATAAATTTTAAAAACTTTTCTTTTGGTTATGAAAAGAATAAGCCATTATTGAAAATAAATGATTTTACAATTAATAAAAATATTCAATTGACAGGAGCAAACGGAGTTGGGAAATCTACATTGTTAAAAATAATTGCAACATACTTAATAGGAGAAGGGGTGATTGAAATTAATGATATTAATCTTTCGCAATATAATGTTTATAGTATTAGAAAAAATATCTATTATGGCTCAAACAAATCTTTCTTACCAAGTGTATCAATTCTAAGATATATAACAAACAATGAAAAAGACAAGCTAGAACAACTTCACAACAATATGATTAAATATAAATTACAAACTATATTAGATGATTTTGGAATTAAATTAGAAGATAACATTACAAATAATGGGAATAACTTTTCTTCAGGTCAAAAGCAATTCATTGTTCTGCTTCCATTATTAGTAAATAATTATGAAATGATTTTATTAGATGAAAGTTTTGACAATATTGATTTAGATAACTTTAAAAAAATGAGAAAACTAATAACTGAAATTCACAAAGATAAAATATTTATTGAAGTATCACACAACAATAAATATTTATATGAGAATGGTGGTGTTGATTTTGAAAAACTTAACAACAATAGATAATAAGTTTATTAACTATATTATTATATTTTTAATATCATGTTCAATTATTATATTTTTTATTTCACAAATAAAAATTGAAAAAAGTATAAACGGGTTAATGAGTGTCGATGAAGATAAAGGTATCACTATTATTTTAGATTCAGCTGATGCTTATTTTATAAGGGATAGAAAAGATATTAATTTTATACTAAATAATAAATTGTATATTGTTCGTGATATTACACTGACACCTTTGCCCGATAATAAATTTTCAATAACTGTAAATGATCAAAACTTAGAAACTCTTTTACAACAAAATACAATCTTGAAAGTAAATATTAATTTAGGATTTCAAAAATTATATGAGTTATTATTTCAAGATTAAAATTATTGTTTATAATTACACAAATGAAACATATATTAAATATTGAAATACAAAATAATTACAAGCTTAAATACAAAAAAGAATTTCGAAAAATAATCAAACTTTTTTGTGAAGAATTTAATATTACTGAAAAAATTGTGGTTGACCTTTTAATCACTGATAATGAAGGAATTAGAGAAATCAATAAAGTTTATAGAGATATTGATAAAAGCACCGACATACTTTCTTTCCCTTTTGATAATTTTATGGATTATAAATTAATGAAAACAAGACCTATGGGAGAAATAATTATCTCTTATGAAAAACTAAGTTCGCAAGCAGAAGAGTTTGGACATTCTGAAATAAGAGAGTTTTGTTATATGTTTTCACACGGTCTTGTCCACTTAAACGGAATGGATCATAAAAAAAATAAAAAGGAAGAAATTGAATTTAATATTCATGTTGAGAATATAATTAAGTTAATGAAGATTAATAGGTAGGCAACATGATAAACAAGTTAAGAGAAATATCAAATAAATCATACTCACCATATTCTAAATTTAAGGTAGCTGCTATTCTAGAAGAGAAGAGTGGTAGAACACACCATGGTGTAAATATTGAAAATATGGCTTTTCCTTCTTCTATGTGTGCTGAAAGAGTTGCTATTGGTGTTGCTAAAGTTAATGATGCTGACTTTTCTAAAATTATAAATGTTCACATATTTAGTCCGAATGCTGATTTCTTCTTGGCACCTTGTGGAAGTTGTAGACAAGTCTTAACAGAGCATTTAAATCTTAAAACTAAGATATATATGTATTCAAATGATTCCACAACTAAAGTTATGACATTAGAAGAATTAGTTCCAGAAGCAATTCTTCCATCAAGTTTAGAAGGCGGTAGATAATGAAAGTATGTTTTATAGCAATTATAGGAAGACCAAATGTTGGGAAAAGTAGTTTAATGAACACTATTTTAGATTATGATTTATCAATCATATCTCCAAAACCCCAAACTACAAGAGATCAAATACTAGGAATTTATAATGATGGTGATTATCAATTTGTTTTCACTGACACTCCAGGTATTCATAAATCAGAATCTCAATTCGGAGAAGTTTTGAATGAGAAATCATATCAAAGTATCAAAGATATTGATTTAGTATTATTCTTACAACCGGCCGATGATGAAATATCTGTCGGAGATAATTTTGTAATTGACAAGATTAAAAACCAAAAAAATAAAATAGCAGTTATCACTAAAATAGATAAAATTTCTAACCCTGAAATCATTGAAGAAAAAGTTACATTCTTTAAAGAGAAAAACTTTGATGTTGTTTTAGGAACATCTATTACAATCCCTCAATCTGTAGATTCTTTAATTGATGAAATCAAAAAGTACTCATATGAATCTGCTCCTTTTTATGATTTAGATGATATTACAGATAAGTCATCTTCATTCTTAGCCAAAGAAACAATCAGAGAAGCTGCAATCAATTTATTAAAAGAAGAATTACCTCATGCTATAGTTATTGAAATTAATGAATACAAAGAGTCGGAAGAAGAAGATGAAATCTCAGCAACAATTTATGTTCAAAAAGAATCACAAAAAGGAATTTTAATTGGCGCAGGCGGAAGCATGATAAAAGCTATCGGAACTGCAGCTAGAATAAACTTATCAAATAAATTTGATAAGAACATAAAATTATGAACAAAAGTTAAAGTTCAAAAGAACTGAACAAATGATCCAAAGCAAATTAAAAAATTTGGATATTAAATTATTTAATTTTTAACATACTATAAGATTTTAAGATTTTTCTTTTAACTTCATTTTTGCAAAGTGATAAACCATTATCATTGCTTTAACATCATTTTCACAATATTTACGTAAATCTTTAACAGTTTCATCTCACTCAATATCACCAATTCCACCAAGACGTCTATCAATAGCTTTACTCATTGCCATTAATCCATTTTGGACAACTAAGTCAGAATAAGGTTCAATCATAACTTCTAAGTTAAAGTTATTTTTAGTAATATACTTTTCAATCTTTTTAATACTTGAGTATCCATATAATTCTGACAAGAATATTGGTGGTAACGCACCCTTTAAAGATGTCAGTTTAAACAAGTCTAATAAGTCAACTGTTTTCGAAATAATGCTTTCAACTTTTTGTTCATACTCTCTTCAATTAACAGCATTGTTTTGAGATAAGTTTTGTTTATAGAAAATATCAATCATTGATTGCAACTTTGAGTTTTCATATGATTTATTATAAACAACATAAGCATCTGCTTCTTCTGAATAGATTGCATCAATTATTCCGCAAAAATCCTTATATTCAATCCCCTTGGGATCAACAACCATATTATTGGTATCTGTTATTTTATCATTCACTGTTTTAATAACAGAAACTTGGAAAACCAATTGCTGATAAGGGAGCGTGAAAGGCATTAGTGGAAAAGGTAAAGAAAAACCTTCGAAGTCATATCAAACAATATTCTTTCCCTCTAAATCTTTTATAATATTTTCTAAATATTCATAATCAATGTGATCTATTTTCTTTTGCATACTCAATGTTGTTTTACTACTCTTGTAGAAATCATCTAAAAAGTCTTTGTCTCCATTTGCTTCCAAGACCTTCTTCTTATTCATAAGAGTTCCACTTAGCGGCAACATATAAGGAAAGTCTTCTTGGGCTATTTCATTAAAGAACTTATTACTTCCTCATAAAGTATTATCTTGTTCGTTAATAGGTCTTCTGGGTGCTGTTTTAGCATCTTTGATTCTATTTATGTAATAATCAATTCCAAACAATGCTAATGGTGGTTTCTTGCTACTAGGACTTAAGTGAAGAATTGACCTTGCAACAATTTTTTCAAATATAGTATTCACCATTTTTTCTTGAGTTCCAAGAGCGGCAGCTCTTAAACCTGGAATAGTTTTATCTTTGGTCGCAGGTTTGGTTGTTGTTGTGTTTGCATAATAAGTTTCATCAAAAGTTATAACATCGTCTTCTTTAAAATCTTTTATCTCAATTGTTAAAATAGAAATGTCTCTAATTTTATAATTATTTTTAAACATAACTTCATAGTCAAAAAACGCTCTTATATAATCCACCCTTTTGGTTGAAGTGTTTAAATTTAGATTTGATATTTTAAATTCTTTTTTATTAAACAAAGTCGGTTTGCTAACTGCATTGTTATATTCAAATACAGGATACAAAATAACATCAACACTCGGATCATTCATTGCTTCTTTCGTTCTAGTAATACCAATCTTATAATCTTTTTCCTTGACAATAAAAAGATTTAATTTTTCATTAACATACTTTTGTTCTATTCATTTATGGAAACTATCAGTCACAATATTAAAACCCGTTTTGTGAACTTCAACATAATTAAAGTCTTCTTCGTTTTCTTCATCAAATTGTAGCGATCAAAAATCCTCTTCTTTATCATCATCAATTAAAGAACCTTTAAAATCATTTCAAACAAAATATGGTTGAGATGTTAAGTATTTTTGAAAGTGCTTTCAAGTTATTTTATCTTCATTATTCATAATCAAGTTTTAACTTTCCGTCTGCAGATCATTTATCTAATAATTTTTTATATTCAGCAGCATCCTTGCATCTTAAATATTCAATTAGATCACCATCTTTAAATTCATTATATTTAGGAGATATTCCTGATGCAGTATATTTAAAATATCAATCTTTAATTGTTTGGATATCGTCTTGTATCTGAGCTTTGTTAGTTTTGTATTTATAGTTCTTAATTTTTCTTTGATTAATTGGAAAGGATTTGGCATCAAGATAATCTTCTTCTTTTAAAAAGGTTGCAACAATTCAAAAGTCTTCAACACCCATTAAATAAGAATAAAGTTGAGCTTGCTTTAAATAAGCAATTGGAACTCCATATTTATTTCAATTGTCATAATTTTTTTCTCCGGTTGTTTTAATTTCAATAATTATCTTCTCGTCTTCAATAAAACCATCTGGAAGACCACCAATTACATCGTCTTTACCAGCAAAGTAATCAAAGTTATATTCTACCGGATCATATGTCTGAACTTTAAGTTTTAACTTCTGTTCAATTGCATCAACAACCATTGGTTCAATATCAATTCCTGCATCAACATATTTACGATCTAAGATTGGTAATCCGATTCATGACATTCTCGCAAAAGCTGCGAATTGAGACTTGAAATCATCAGTCTCTAAAACATCACCAACAGATGAACCACCAATCTTTTTAAAACCAAATTTATTTCATAATTTTTTATCCAAAAGCTTTTGGTGAAAACCTTCATTTAAAACAACAATTTTGTTTATTTCATCTAATTTATAATCTGCTCCGTTATAAAAATGTCTTTTACTTAATTTCATATTTATAAATTATATACTATTTAGAGCAACAAAAATGTGCTATATTGCTACATTTTACTGCAATTTATATGCTTTTTTGTTGTCTCTAAAAAAAGTTAAATAATTATTATAGAAGATATTTTGTTTAGTATATAATTAATTATGCATAAATTAAAAAATGTGCCGATTTAGCTCAGTGGTAGAGCAGCTGGCTGTTAACCAGTTGGTCACAGGTTCAAATCCTGTAATCGGCGCCAGTTTTGGCCTATTGGTGAAGCGGTTAACACACATGGTTTTCATCCATGGATTCACGGGTTCGAGCCCCGTATAGGTCACCAAATGGAAGATTAGCTCAGTTGGGAGAGCACCGCCCTTACAAGGCGGGGGTCATGGGTTCGAGCCCCCTATCTTCTACCATTATGCCGTCTTAGCTCAGCTGGTAGAGCAACTGACTTGTAATCAGTAGGTCGTAGGTTCGACTCCTATAGACGGCACCATTTATATGCGCCCTTAGCTCAGTTGGTAGAGCAAATGGCTTTTAACCATTGGGTCAGAGGTTCAAGTCCTCTAGGGCGTACCAATATGTCAATAAAAAGACTCCTATTATTATATTTAATATAATTACAAGCGCGAGTGGTGGAATTGGCAGACACGCTAGATTTAGGCTCTAGTGCCTCACGGTGTGAGGGTTCGAGTCCCTCTTCGCGCACCAATCATTTATATGACCAAATATATATAAAATAAAAGGCTGATTAAGCTTTTTTATTTGCCACTTTTACATACAAAATGTAGTGTTGATATTAATATAATTAAACTATCAAATACAAAAAATCCCTAATAGGGAATTTTTATTATCTTTGATTTATTGTTTAAAGATTATTTGATTGCTACATTAGCTTTTTTAATAACTTCAGCAAGCAATTGACATGACTTATCAAATTGTGCTTGTTCAGCATCTGAAAGAGCAACTTCAATAATTGTTTCTACACCATTTGATCCTATAACAGCAGGAACTCCAGTATAAATACCTTTATTGTTGTATTGACCTTCTAAGAAAGCTCCTACAGTTAATACTCTTTTTGAATCAATTAAAATGTTTTCACAAATGTTTGCTAGAGCAGAACCAATTCCGTAAAATGTAGCTCCTTTTCTTTCAATGATTTCATAAGCTTTTTTGTAAACTGTTTCATGGAATTTTGGGTAGTTTGCAGGGTTAATTTTTCCTTCTTTTTCAAATACTGATAATGGTTTACCGTTAATTGATGCAGATGAAAATACTGACACTGATGAATCTCCATGTTCTCCAAGAACATAAGCTTGGATTGATTGTGGAGCAATTTTCAATTCTTGAGATAAAATTCTTACGAATCTTGCTGAATCTAATGATGTTCCTGAACCAACAACTCTGTTCTTTTCAAAACCTGTAACTGTTTGGTAAACAGATGTTAAAACATCAACTGGGTTTGAAGCGATAACTGTGATCCCTGTAAATCCTGATTTTTTAATTTCTGTAGCAATAGTTTTCATAATTTTTGAATTACCTTCAACCATGTCAATACGTGTTTCTCCAGGTAATTGTGGTCTACCAGCTGTAATAACAACAATGTCTGCATCTTTACAGTCACTGTACTTAGCGTGGAAAATGTTAAATGGGTGTGCAGATGTTGCAATTGCATCTTCCATATCCAATACATTTCCTTCGGCAACTTTATCGTTTACATCGATAATTCCGTATTCTTGAGCGATCCCTCTATTTATTGCTGAATAAAGAAATGAATTCCCTACAGCTCCTGATCCTACTAAAATAATTTTTTTAACTTTCATATATATATCCTTTTCATAACTTAATAATTTTATTAGATTAATTATATAACTAACTTAGCAAATAATCACAAAAAAAACACCTTTGTCTAGGTATTTTTAATATATTTGATTTATTTTATATTAATTACTCCAAGAGCATTTAAAAGCAAGATAACACCTGGTATAATTGGTATGAATAAAGCTAGTACACATACTATAAATTCCAATCCTTTTGGTTTAACTATAAATAAATATAATAAAGCACCAATGAATCAAGTAAAAATAGTAACTATTATTAATATCAATCTTGTGTTATCGGTATTTAAATTATTTTTTGATTTTTCTTTTGACATAATTTCTCCTAAAAGTTTGATTAATTTAATAAATTAATCTTAATTAATTATACTCCTTTCATTAAAAATAAACTTATATAATAAGAGTCTCACTTTTACTTGATTTATCGCTAAAAAAATGTAAATTTAATTATTAAATAAATACTATAAAATAGTATAATTAAGTCTAAATTAAAAAGAAATGTTTAAGGAGATTGTATGAATTTTAAGAAAATATCTCTACCTCTTACAATGGCCGCCTTACCTATAATTCCTTTTTTTGTAATGATTTCATGTTCATCGACACCATTCACAATAATAATCCCAAAAATAGAACCAGCAAAAACTTTGCAAATAAACAATGAAGTTAAAACTGAAACACTGAAAAACTGATTGATTACTAGACAAGGATGAAAATTATCACAATGATTAGAACCTACAACTGGTTATATCACTGGTGGTAACGTTAGTATAGAAACTGTAAAGTCAGTTAAAGTTTCTCAAACTACAGAAGGTAATATTAATTTCTTTTTAGAAGTTGATAAAACTACATTAAATAGATTTATAAATGATCAAACAGAATTAAATTTCGTGATTTCGATTATTGCATAAAAAACAGTTTTCATATACATTGTAATAAATAAAATATATTTATAAAAAATACATAATTATTTTGTAAATGATGTATTTGAAAATTTCCAAAACAAAAAAACAAATAACATTTAGAAAGAAGGTATGATACTTTGTCTAAACCTATAATTGAACTAATAAACGTCACAAAAGAATTTGACCAAAAAGTAATTTTAGATAACATAGATTTATCAATCAACCCAGGTGAGTTCATCACCCTTCTAGGTCCATCAGGATCTGGAAAAACAACAATCCTAAGAATACTTGGTGGTTTCGAATGAGCCACTAGAGGAGAAATTAAATTTAATGGAGTTGACATTAAAGATTTAGCTGCTCACCTAAGAGATACTTCAACTATTTTTCAGGACTACGCTTTATTCCCTCACTTAAGTGTTGAGAATAATATTAAATATGGATTGAGAATCAAAAGATTCCCAAAGCCTGAAGAAGATTTAAAAGAAAACATTAATAAACTACTAAAGATTAAAACCAAACAATGAAAAAAGAAATCGGAAATCGAAATGAAGAAACTGGATAAAATCCAGACTGAATACATGGATAATCTTGAAAATAAAAAAATGCCTGCAAAACAAAAAATAAAAATCCAGAATTGATTAGATGATTCTGATTTTAAATATTCATATTGAGAAACATATGTTGATCAAGAAATTAATAAATTTAGCAAAAGATATTTATCTAGAAAAATTACAAAAGCAGAACTGGATAGCAAAATGTTTGAAGCTTTAAAGCTTGTAGAACTAGAAGGTCATGAAAAGAAATCAATTGACAAACTTTCTGGTGGACAAAGACAAAGAGTTGCTCTTGCTAGAGCGATTGCTGTTGAACCCAAAATACTTTTACTAGATGAACCTCTTTCGTCTTTAGATGCAAAAATAAGAGAAAAAATGCAAGTACTTTTAACCGATCTACAAAAAAAATTAAACATTACATTTATTTTTGTAACTCATGATAGAGAAGAGGCTTTGCAACTATCAGACAGAATTGCCATTATTAGAAATGGAAAAATTGATCAGTTTGATACACCTAAAGAAATATATGATTATCCAAAAAACAAATGAGTAGCACAATTCATTGGTGACTACAATATGTTTGATGGTTTAGTTATTGATGACACAACGGTTTCTTTCTTAGAAAAAGAAAATAAATTTTGAAAACAAAAATATACTTTCTCAAAAGGAGAAAAGGTCGATGTTTTAATTAGGCCAGAAGATATTCTTATTAAGAAATCAACTGGAATCATTAGTGGTAAAGTTGTCTCTTCTACTTACAAAGGAAGTTACTACATCACTATTGTTAAAACTCCAAAGGCTGACTTCATTGTTGAATCAACTAATAATCATGAAGCTGGAGAAAAAGTTTTCCTAGACTGAACAACAACATCAATGCATTTGATGTTAAAAGAAGAAATGACAAATCAGGAGGTTGAAGATGAATTATCTAAGGAATCTGAATAAACAATCTTTATTGTTTATTCCATACACAATCTTTTTTCTAATATTTGTATTTGTACCATTAGTTTTTATCGCCATCACTTCATTTATAATTCCAGCAGGAGCTAGTCCTGATTATGATAATTCTGAAATCTTAAAAGACTTTACATTTTGAGTTATATTCTTTAGATCTTTGGGTGTTGGAATAGTTAGTTCCCTACTTAGTTTATTAATTGGCTTACCTTTTGTTTATATTGTTTTAACAATTAAAAATCAAAGTTTGAAACTCGGAGTTTTATCTTTAATATTGGCACCATTATTCATCTTTACACTTGTTAAGATATTAGCTCTTAAAGGATTCTTTACATATGTATTTGATGAAAGGGCTTTGGATAATTCGGGAATCTTAATTATTGGTTTAGTTTATTTAAACTTACCATTCATGATAATACCTTTATATACTGTTTTCTCAAACATGCCAAGAAACATTATTGATGCTTCGGAAGATTTGGGTTATACAAAAGTACAAACATTTATTAAAGTTGTTATCCCTTATGGATTAAAAGCTATTTGTTCTGGTATCACAATTGTTTTCTTAATGGCAGTTTTAAGTGTTGCAGTTAGCGATAAGTTAATCATCAATTCAGAACAAAACAAATTACTTGGAAACATCATCAACGACTTAGCGAATCCTGCTAACGGATTTGATATGCAAAAAGCATCAACAGTTGTTATGATTACGATTTTCTCGGTAGGTGCAATTTATGTATTCATAAATTCTATCCCTTGATTGTATCAAAAAATTAAAGGAGGATTAAATGACTAGATTTAAAGAATTTTCAAAATACTTTTATGTATTAATAATATTAGTAATATTTTACATCCCGCTTTTCTTTGCTGCTGTCTTTAGTTTTAATGCAACTAGTGATAAAGGTTTCATTACCTTTACTCATTGAAATGGTTTTACATGAGAAGCTTATCAAAACTTATTTTCTAACAAGGTTGTTGCAGCTTTTATGAGTTCGTTATTATTGGGAACATTAACAAGTTTTATTGTTATAGTATTTTCATTACTAACTGTTTTCAGTATTTGAAAACAAAAAAGCAAAACAATTAAAGTTGCAAAGAATGTTTCTACCAACATTTCAATCATAAACCCTGATGTTATTATTGGAATATCACTCGCTTTATTTTTTTCAATTTCATTTGGAGTTTTGTCTTCAGATTCTGAAGGATTCTTTAGAGCTGTTATAGGACACGTTGTTATGATTTTACCTTATGGCATTTTAATAATGTACCCAAAGAGTGAGAAGTTCAACAAATCAATTTTTGAAGCTAGTTATGATCTTGGTTATCCAAAAGTTAAAACATGATTTAAAACTTACTTCATCTATATGCTTCCTTCGATTTCATTTACATTAATAGTTTCTATGGTTTTGAGTTTTGATGATTTCATCATCACTTCAATTACTTCTAACTCTGAAACAATCGGAACAGAATTATACCAAGGTAGATTCCAATCATGAGCATTAGCAATTGGTTCAATTTTATTAGTTTCTGTAATTGCAGTCAATATCGGAATATTTGCTAAAGGTTCAAGAAAGAAAAAGGAAAAAAAATATGAATAGTAAAAAAATATTAACTTGAATATTAGCGCCATTATTATTTTTTGGAGTTTTGACAGGTGCTGTAGTTTATAAAGCTGTTAACCCTTACAAACCAGCTATTTATAATTTTCAATCATATGTTAATCCTGATTTAATTCCTGAAATTGAAAAAAAATATTCATACAAAGAATATAAAACTACTTCCGAGTTTGCTAATGCGATCAACAACAATAAAGCAATGGCCGGTATTTCTACCGACTATGAATTAATTGATTTAATTAATAGTCAAAAAGTATCTAAAATTGATTTTGACGCAGCCTTTGGAGTTACTGACCCGATGTCATTTTATTCAGAACAAACAAAAAAACAAATTAGTTTCTTTGATGAATATCTTGGAGTTAATTCTGAAGTTAAAGGTGATGTTGATGGAGATGGTATTGTAGATAGTTTTTCAGAATATATTATTCCTATTTGATTAAACAATAAAGTCTTCATGTATAACTCTGACAAAATAAATAACAATATACCGGATTTTAAAAATGACTTTTCTTATATTAATATATTAAAAGAATTAACTAAGAGTGGTGTAGATGTTTGATCTTGAACAAATGCAGCTCTAGAAAATACTGTTATAGGTTCTGAACTTTCGGGAACTTTTAACACAAAGCTAACAAATGAAAATTATGTTCAAAGAATTGATGAGTTTGCAAAAATCATTGAACGTGGAACTGGTTCAACAATCAACAACACTAAAGTAAACATCTTTGAAGATGACTCAGATGTAGTTCTTCAATCAACTATTGATTCTAACTCTATTATTAAAGGTTCTTACTTGTTTAATGGTGATGCACTTGACGCCTATTGATCTACAGATAATTTCTCAAATGTTGCTGACGGAACTATAAAACTTGTTAAACCTAAAAATTCGCCTTCATTCATAGATGCTTTCGTTGTTTCCTCATCTGTTTCAAAAGAAATGCAAACAGAGCTTTTACAAGACATGAATGATGTATTTTTTGGTGGAAAATTTATGACAAAAGAAGAATTGATTACTGCGGCAACCGATGTTGAAACCGGAGAAATTGATTACACATTGGTTCCTTCATTAAATAACTTTGATTATGTTAATTACACACCCACTTCAAAAGCAGAATATGAATTAATTTTAGAAAATTATTTCCTTGATGAAGATGAACCTGAAGTTGCTAAGTATTTTTATGAAATTGAAACTTCTAGCATCGTACCAATTCACCCATTAAATAAAGAATTACAATCTAAAATTGTAATTGAATTTAAAAGAAGATTAAGATTATAATTTTAGAAATAATTAACCAAAAAAACACATAATTTTATATAATTATAACTATGTATAATAAAAAAATGAAACTTTTGTCTTTATTGACTGTATCCGCCTTTTCCATAACTGGTGTAGGTTTAGGTATAGGGTTGAGCTTTGTAGACAAAATTGACATTGTAACTACTGAAAAAATGGAGAATTCTAAAGCACTTTCAGAATTTATAATTAATATTGGAAAAGATGAATTCTTCACTCGTTCTGACTTTGATAAATCAATCATACTATCTGATGGAGAAAAGGAAATTACAAATTATTCTGACCACTTGATAACTGAATCTTACAAAAAAGGTTTTTTTAAGTTTGAGATTCCAAGTAAAGTTAAGTTTTTTACTGACAAAGCAGGAATTGATGTTTACATAAAGCAATACAATGAAACTCAAGGGAATTATGATATCTTTCCAACTTACTATGATTCTACTAGACCTGAATTCAATATTTGATTCTCTAAGGGTGTTGGCGCTAATAGAGTGGAAGATTTTATCACTATTTCAATTTCTAAATTTTATGGCTTCAAAAAAACTCAAGAAGAACATGATGTTAAATCTGTTGTAGAAAGTTTTAGAAATTCAGTAAAATTAACAGCTGATTTTTACAATGTTGATGGAACTATTAAAGATGGTAAATTTGCTAACACAGTTAGTATTGAAAGTGATAAACTTGATATTATTTCAGGAATGACTACACCTGAGTTAAAAGGTGTTAATTGAACAGTTGTTAATAAAAAAGTAAATGAAAATGACCCAAGTAAACTTGAGATTAATGTTGATTTCAGCAAGGGTTCACGTGGTGAAAATTATTTCCAAAAAACATATGAAAAATTCACCATAACAGGATTTCCTATTGAACAAGGTGTTAACGATAATGTATCAAGGGTAAAAAACTTTATTGATAAAAAAGAAAATTTGTTAGGTATAGGTGAAACTTTTATTTACACTAAACCTGAAGTTGAAACTGAAAATATTGGAACTGTAGAACAAAACTATAAGAATGGTAATTTCTCTATGGAATTGCCGTACAGTATCAAAAACAAAGCAACAACGGCTGGTGTAGAATATATCTTCAAGAATTGACAAGATGAAAATTCTAATTCTGCTTTTCCTGATGAACAAGATTCTACTATTCCAAAATTTAAAATTTATGTAAGGGCAGGTGCAGGAACTCCTCTTCAATATGAAGAATCTTTTGTAGTTAAAGGTAGTGGTCAAGTAAGTGCTATTCCATTTGAACAAACTCCAAATGATATCGCAATAAAAAAAGTTAAAGACTTAAGTCAAACAGGATCGGAAAATGATCCTTTCAAAAATAATATTGAATTAGAATTGATTAATGAATTTGCAGATTTTAATTTAAAAAGAGCGCAAATAACTTCAGGAATAATTGTTGATCAAGAAAATAATATTGATAACTTAAAATTAACATTAAAACCTATTATTTTAGAACCTTCAATATTACCTGATGGAACTAATTTTCAAATATTAATCAACAAAGCTTCTGATAAACAAAATAAACTTGAACTTGAAGTGGAAATTTTTATTGGTACTGAATATAAGGACAAGGCCTCATTTCTAAAAAAGATTAATTTCCCAGAATTTCAAGATGAAGAGAAATTTAACCTACAACTAATCGAACTTTTTAATCAAGAAATTATATTAAATTCTGCACAAGAAAAATTAAACATAGGAATTAAAAACCCTATCAAGAGTCGTGCAGCATTTATTGATTCAATTAAGGCACGTGATGGATTTTATTTTAATGATAATGTTATAGTTGGTTTTCAAGAAATAATGAACAAACCTGAGTATAAATGATCTAAAAAACCCACTTTTAAAATTGATTTCAACCAAACTTTAGTTCAACTTGAAAATATAGATTTCAAGATAATAATCAAAGCTGGGATTAATACAAAGCTAATAACAGTGACCAGGACAATAGATAGTTTTATTGCAAAATAAATTTTAAGGAGTCACAATGAAAGCCAAAAAAATTAAACAAAAACTAAATAAACCAACAATCTTTTTCTTAATATTATTTATAGGTTTTGTCCTTGGGATAATCATAGGTTTAGGGTTACAAGAAATTATTTATAAATAATTTCTTTTTTTAAGAATTTAATTTTATAGCAAAATTAAATTCAAAATCAGTGTTAGGTAAATTATTAATATTTAAGAATTCATATTCAAAATCACTAAAGATAGAATTTATAGAAGCTTTTACATTTACTCAACTATAAAGAGTATTTCCAACTGTAGATTCAGAAGGATTTGTAGAAATTGTGTATTGCACTCTAAACTTATCACTGGCAATTAATAATCCCAATGGATCTGTATCGCCTTTGTATAATCCACTTCAAATAGATTCGAAATCAGCACTATCAAATTCAGGTCTATTTTGAACTGTAGTTAAAACTAAATCATTAACACTCTTAATTTGAGTGTTTAACTTTTCATATAAGTCATTTACCTCTTTATTTTGCGTTGTTAAGAACCCAGTAATATTTAGTGAAGTTTCAACAACTGCACTTCCAAAAGTAATTTTACCTTCAGTATCTTTAATATAAGAAGGTTGTTTTATTGTCACTCATTGAAATTCTTTTCCATTCATCATTTTAACTTCCAATATTACTTTAGAAGAAATAACTCCTTCTCCATCTAAAGCTTGCAACGAAAGAGGCATCATCCTAAATGTGAATGTTTCCATAACTGGAGCAGTTTGTTTTTTTGGATCTGCAGGATATTTTTCAACCATGATATCAAATTCACCCATATACTTTATGTCAATATTTGAGATAGTTGAAATGTCTGTAACTCCAATGTTTTGGCTAGGTAATGTTTTATTACTCTTAGCTTTAAATCCTTCTTCGAATACAGCATAAGCATCTATTGATGCTTTCAATAGCTCTTTGGATGGTTTTACAAAACCAGAAATGTTTTTTAATCTAGATATTCCATTACCAGAAGTTGGCAGAACTTGTTCTTTGGTTATTTTGTCATAAAATTTAATAGTTAATTCTATTTTTCCATAACTGTCATAACTTTCTATATCTATTTCAGAATCAAACAAACATTCACATTCAGGTTTGGGTTCCAAGAAACATGGAATATTAATTTTTTTATCTGGATCAAGTGGTTGTAAAATTTTATAAAAAGCTACCAACTCTTTAACAGTTGTAATACTTGAAGCAAGATATTTTCCTTTAACAGACGCAAATTTTACATCTTCAAGATTTATGCTACTAATTTCATTAGCACCGGTGTACATATTATCAACATTATCTTGATAAGTTTTGCTTGTCATAAATCCTATTACATTTTTAGTGAAACCAATTGATTCAAAAGGATTTAATGGATATCCATTTTTTGAAGTTAAACTAAAATTAATTTTAATTTCTCCCTTTTCATTACTTGGAAGAAGTTCATAATTAAAATTATATTTTTTATCTTCATCTGGTGTGGGCTTAAAAGCCTCAGAACCTTTAATGCTTTCAAAACCATTAATATTTGACGGCAATAAAGTTAAATTACCCTCCAGTGATAAAGACATAAATTTAGAGTATTGATCATCAATATAAGCTTGTTCTGCGGATGGTAAATGATCGAAATTTTCTATTGTTGTTATTTCTTTCTTGTCAGACTCACTTGAGAACTTAACAATTTCTCCTTTATAGTCATAAATTTGTACATATAAAATTAGTGAATTAGCCTCTTTGTTTACATCAAAAGAAAAAACAAAATCAATTTCTGACAATAAGTTTTTTGGCGTTGAATAAATATTACTCACATTACTTGTGTTGATTGAAAGAAGTAGATTTTTAGAAACCTGTTCTTGTTTAACAAGTTCAGGGGTGAATAAGTTGTATTGTCCGTGTAAATCGACTCTTTCTCCAGTTGTGGAGCAAGAAGAAATGACTATGATTGGTAGTGAAACCAATGGAATTGAACCGACAAACAAAAGTGACTTTTTCATAACCCTCCCTTGATATTTAGATAATTATATAATAAAAAGTATGATAATTTTAATAATTTTTTGTGTATAATATTTATAAAATTAAATAAAATTAAAGGAAATAAAATGATTACAGATAGAATATTTATTTCTTCTTCTAAAAGTGAAGAAGCTAGAAATGCGGTTAAACAAGTTACTGATAGTTTGCGTAAAGCTAAGAGAAACTTTGACCAAGTTGATATTGAAATGAAATGACCCGTTCCTACTACAGAACAAAAAAAATTAATCTTAGACAAGGTGTCTGATTGTGGTGTTACTATACTTGTTTTGTCAAGTGACTTTTTAGAACGTAATAATGCTTTATTAAAAAGAAATGATTTAGGACAACCTGGTTGAAATTATGAAGAATTAAAATCTTCTTTAATTTGAAATAAAGAAAAAATGCACAACTCTGTAATAGTGGCTTATACTGATGATTTCTTTACAAAGTATTTAGAAAAACCTTACTTATTTTCTTTCCCAATTATCCATGATAATATTAATAACCTAAATAAATTAAGATCATGTGAAAAAGATAGTAACAATTACATGGAAGTACTAAGTCTAACAGAATTCTTAACTAAACCTAAAGTATATTTAAACCTTGTTGATTCAAGAAAATTCAAACAATCAAAATTAGGTCTATACAACCTTAAATATATTATGTAAAATAATTTAAAATTATTTTTAAATATAAAAAACTTCCATTTTGTTGGAAGTTTTTTTATTTTCAGAAGCTGATATTTTAGATTGAAGTTTTTTCTCAGTTTCAAGTATTAAATTCTTAATTAGGTTTTCATCGTATATTGTAGATATTTCAATATTACTAATAAATGGTAATCTATTTTTTTGAATACCATTAAAACCATCAATAGTTTTAATGGTGACGATATCAATATCTCCATCAAAAATAAAAATTAGTTATATAAATTATTTTTTAATGTGGAATGTTGCCATCTTGTTGGCAGCTTTTTTTAGCAATAATTCATTTCTAATAGTTTCAGAAGCTGATATTTTAGCTTTAAGTTTTTTCTCAGTTTCAAGTATTAAATTCTTAATTAGGTTTTCATCAAGATCTTCTTTGAAAACTATATCATCAGTAAAAATATCTACGTATTCTCTTTCAACATAAATTAATCCACCACCAATGGCACATATTTTTTCATTACCTGAAGATTTTGAGTTTATGTACATTGTAGATATTTCAATATTACTAATAAATGGTAATCTATTTTTTTGAATACCAATAAAACCATCAATAGTTTTAATGGTGACGATATCAACATCTCCATCAAAAAATACACCCTTAGGAGTAGATATTTTTAAATGTGTTGTAATAGCCATAAAACGTCCTTCTTATTTCTTTTTCTTACTCTTCTCAACAGCTTCTTCAATTGTTCCAACATATAAAAACGCATCTTCCGGAAGATCATCATGTTTACCTGATAAAATTTCTTGGAAACTTCTGATATTGTCTGATAGTTTAACGAACTTACCAGGAATACCTGAGAACTTTTCAGCAACATCAAATGGTTGAGAAAGGAAGTTTCTAATTCTTCTCGCTCTGTGAACTATTAATTTATCCTCTTCAGATAATTCATCCATTCCTAAAATTGCAATAATATCTTGCAACTCTTTAAATCTTTGTAAAATTTCTTGAACAGATCTAGCAACTTCGTAATGTTCATTACCAATGATTAAAGGGTCTAGAAGCCTTGAAGTTGAACCTAATGGGTCAACAGCAGGATATATTCCCAAAGAAGCTATATTACGGTCTAAAACTGTTTTAGCATCAAGGTGGTTAAATGTTGTAGCAGGTGCTGGATCAGTTAAATCATCCGCTGGTACATAAACAGCTTGTACAGAAGTTATTGAACCTCTTTTAGTAGAAGTTATTCTTTCTTGTAATTGACCCATCTCTGTAGCTAGTGTTGGTTGATATCCAACAGCTGAAGGCATCCTACCTAATAAGGCGGAAACTTCTGAACCAGCTTGAGTGAAACGAAAAATATTATCAATAAATAATAGAACATCTTGATTTAAAACATCTCTAAAGTATTCGGCCATAGTTAAACCAGATAAAGCGACACGCATTCTAGCACCGGGAGGTTCGTTCATTTGTCCAAATACCAATGAAGTTTTGTCTAAAACTCCAGAAGCTTTCATCTCATGGTATAAATCATTTCCTTCACGAGTTCTTTCACCAACTCCGGCAAAAACAGATAACCCACCATGTTCTTTGGCAATATTATTTATTAATTCCTGAACTAAAACTGTTTTACCAACTCCGGCTCCTCCGAATAGACCAATTTTTCCACCTTTAACATAAGGTATTAATAAATCAATAACTTTAATTCCAGTTTCCAAAATATCTGAAGATGCTTTTTGTTCTTCATATGTTGGAGCAGGTCTGTGGATAGGCATTCTTTTTTCTCAATCAGGTGATGGTAATTCATCAATAGGTTCTCCTAAAACATTGAACATTCTTGAAAGAACTTGTTTCCCAACCGGAACAGTAATTGCTTTACCTGTATCAAAAACTTCTAGCCCTCTAACTAGACCTTCAGTGATTCCCATCGATATTGTTCTCACTGTATTATCTCCGATGTGTTGTGCTACTTCAAATACATATTTATTACCTTCATAATTTAATTCTAATGCATTTAACATTGAAGGTAATTTAGAGTTACTAAATCTAACGTCAACAACTGGACCTAATATTTGAACTATTTTTCCAGAATTTTTTTGTATTTTATTCATTTCCTGCCCCCGCTATTATTTCTGTAATTTCTTGTGTTATTTTTGCTTGTCTTGCTTTATTATATTCTTTTTCTAGATAATCGATAATGTCAGTTGCATTATCAGTTGCATTTTCCATCGCTATTCTTCTAGCCGATACTTCGGATACTTTAGAAGAAGCTATTGCAGAATAAATCAATGCACCCAAATATAATGGTAGAGCTTTCTTGATAACCGTTTGTGGATTAGGCTCAAACTCTATTGAATTATTAATTTGATTGTTTTTAGAAAGGCTTTCTTTATCTCTTTTAGAAAAAGGAAACAACTTCCTATCTTCAGCTACATAAGTTAAACTATTAACATATTTCGTATCTAATAAGTGAATTGAATTAATTTTATTCGCAAATAACATTGAAGATATTTTATTAGTAATAGTAAGAACAACGTTATAGTCAGGTTCATCACCTATGTGTTCAAACTTGAATAAAGTGTTTTCTTCATTAAAGTTTTTTGTAATAAATCTTGAACCTTTACTTCCTAAAACAATTATATAATCAGTAGGTTTAACTTTTTCTTTAAACAACTTATAAATATTATTATTATATCCACCGCATAACCCCAAATCAGAAGTGATCATAATGAACACTCTTGGTAATGAAGAATCAAGTTTGATGATGTCATTTCAATCTTTTATTTTAGTATTTAAATTATGAAAGATATCTTCAATTCTTGTAGAGTAAGAACTGACTTCCTCATAATTCTTTTTAGCTTTTCTTAATTTTGATGTTGAAACCAACTCCATTGCTTTAGTTATTTTTCTAGTTGTATTAACAGAAGAAATACGAGATTGAACCTCTTGCAATGATGCCATATCTTATCCCTTGCTTTCTGTGTTAGTGTCTTCATCAATTAAAGATGGTGATTCTTCAACTGCATCATGATCGTCATGAGAAACAACGCCAAGTAAAAAGTTTTTATTTAATCTAGTGATTACTTTAATCATTTCATTTTCATCAGATTGTGAAATTTCTTTTGAACTTTCAATTGATTTTTTAATTTTATTTGCTTCTGCATCTTCATTAAAAAATACAATTAGTTCATCTTTATATTTTTTAATTTCTTCTAAAGGAATTCCTTCAATTAATTTATTCTTAATAGAAAATAAAACTATTGATTGAGAAACTTGAGAAATAGGAGCATATTGTTTTTGAATTAACATTTCATAAACTTTTTTACCATGAGTTAAAATACTTTTTGTAGAATCATCTAAATCTGATGAAAACTGAGCAAAAGATTGCATTTCATTATATTGTGATAATTCTAATTTTAAAGAAGATGTAACTTGTTTAATAGATTTGATTTGTGCAGAAGATCCTACCCTAGAAACCGAGAATCCAATATCTACCGCTGGACGTTGACCAGAGTTAAATAGATTTTCTCTAGTAAATATTTGTCCATCAGTAATCGAAATTACGTTAGTAGGAATATATGCTGAAATATCACCTGATTGAGTTTCGATAATTGGCAACGCAGTAATTGAACCACCACCATTTTTTTCATTAACTCTAGCAGCTCTTTCTAATAGTTGTGAGTGTAAGTAAAAAACATCTCCAGGATAAGCTTCACGACCCGGTGGTCTTCTCAATAGTAATGATAGAGTTCTATAAGCAACGGCGTGCTTTGAAAGGTCATCATAAACAATTAAAACATCTTTACCTTGTTCCATGAATTCCTCAGCCATTGTAACAGCGCTATACGGAGCAATATATTGTAGTGGAGCAAATTCAGATGCACTAGCTGAAACAACTATCGAGTATTCCATAGCTTTTTTCATTTCTAAACTTTTAACAATTTGAGCAACCGTAGAGTTCTTTTGACCAATGGCTACATAAATACAAATAACATTTTTGCCTTTTTGATTTAGTATTGTATCAATTGCAATTGCAGTTTTTCCTGTTTGACGATCACCAATAATTAATTCTCTTTGGCCTTTACCAATTGGAATTAATGCATCAATAACAATTAAACCTGTTTCAAGAGGTTGATTAACTGTTTCTCTAGTCATAACTCCCGGAGCAACTCTAAAGATAGTTCTTGATTTATTAGTTTTAATATCACCTTTACCATCAATCGGTTGTCCTAAAGCGTTAACAACACGCCCTATTAAAGCATCCCCTACAGGAACTGAAACTACTTTTTGTGTTCTCTTAACTTCATTACCTTCAATTATGTCATCGTTTTCACCCATCAAAACAACCCCTACAGATTCTTCCTCTAAGTTTAATGCCATTCCGAATGTTCCTGAACCGAAGTCTAATAATTCACCCAATTTAACATTGTCTAAACCAGAAACCAAAGCAATTCCATCTCCTATTGATAAAATTTCTCCAACTTCACTTGTTTTTGTCAATAAAGTTGAATATTCTTTTATTTGTTTTTTTATAACCGCTGATATATCGCTTGCTTTTAATCCCATTTTTTGACTCCTTTTAACATTTTCTTCATTTCTTCTAAATCAGAAATTATTGAATTTTCAATAATATTATTTCCGATGACTATTCTTATTCCGGATATTAATTCTTTATCTATTAAATTAACCAAACTAACCTTGCAATCTTGTTCAAGAGAAATCTTTTTCTCAATCTTCTTGATTTCAGCTTTTTCCAAAACGGTTGCTGAATAGACCGTTCCTTCTTTGATTTTTAGAAACTCACAACAATGCTTAATAAAAACTCTCATTATATTAGTGATCAATTTTATCTTACTTCTAAAAACTAATAATTTCATAAAATTAGAAATATATTGTTCAACATTAACAAAGACTTCATTAATTATTTTTTCTTTCTTATCAAGAGTTAGACCTCTTGAATTCAGAATATCTATTAAAGGCAAATAATCGGGGTTAGAAAATGTCTCAAGGATCATTTTCGCGTCAATAAAATATTCATTAACTTTATTTTCTTCTTCAGCTATAGAAAATAATGCTAGAGAATATCCAATTACTTTTTCTTCTTTATTCATTATTCACCTTTAATATAAGAATCCAAGTATTCTTGAGCTATTTTTTTATCAACATTTTTAGCTATTATTTTCTTAGAAATAACCATGGCCATATCAATTATGTCATTGTTTCTTGTTTCTTCCATTTTCAATAATTTGAAGTTTATTTCAATATTAGCTTCATCGATTAATCTTTGAGCTTCTTGTTTTCCTTCTTCGATATAATTTTGTTTAATTACTTCTGATTCTTTTTTTGTTTTTGAAATTATTTCTTCAGCAACAATCTTAGATTGAATTAATTCTTTTTTTGCTTTAGATTGAATTTTTAAAGAATCATTTTTTGAATCAATAGAATCATCGATATTTTTTTGAATAAAGTCATGTCTTTTTTTCATCATCTTTTTGATAGGACCATAAAGAAGTTTGGATAAGATAATAAGAGTCACAAGAAAAGCACCAATTGTGGCAATCATGACATATATAGATGGAAATAATCCACTTACAACCTCATTAATATCACCAGGGTTTGGTTTAGTTTCTTTTAAAATAATTTCTTTTATTATTGATATCACTTCTTCGTTCATATAAAATTCCTAAGCTACTGGAGCTACTGCTGTTCCATTGTATACGAAAACTAATAATATTGAAATAACGAACGCATAAATAGCTGCTGATTCTGTTATAGCAAGTCCCATTATTAACATTTTTCTAATTTTAGCTTCTGCTTCAGGGTTACGTCCAACAGATTCTACAGCTTTACCAGTTGCATAACCTTGTCCTAGTCCTGTTCCTACTACACCTATTATAGCAACACCTGCTCCAATAGCTACTAATCCATATTGCATGTTATCAATCATAATTTTACCTTTAATTTAAAACAAGGTTACTTGTTTTTTTACTTTCTTTTTTTTGTATTTTAGCTTCTTTAGCCATTTTTTTTGCTTCCTGAACTTCTTCTCCAGCTTCAACTTCAGTTGATCAATATATACATGTTAATAAAGCAAATATATAAGATTGAACCAAAGATCCGAATAAGTCAAAGTACATATGGAATCAAGGAGCAATAACCATTCCTAATAGATTAATCTCACCTACTACTGGAATCACACCTCAAGCCACACTACAAACATAATAAACTAAAAACATCATAATCGCGCCACCCAATATGTTTCCATATATCCTAAATGATAATGATATCAAAGGAGAAAACTGACCAAGCAACTCAATTGGATTAAGAAACTTTTTAAAAAATGCTAGTCGTTGATGCATTATTCCAAAAGCATATATTCCCAACCACGAAACTATTGATAGTATAAGTGGAATTGAATATGATGTTGCAATTGGTTCTAATGCCAGGAATCCTGATGTGTTACCAACTATCATAAAAGTTACTAATGTAAAGATATATGGAGCGACACGATCTATTCTTCCCTCTGTTGTGGCAGCAAATTCTGATTGGAATACTCCAACATATTGTTCTGCGATTAAAACTATTCCCTTTGGTGATTCATTGGGTTTGACTTTCTTCACTTTAACATACACCACTATTGATAAAATAGAGATAACGACAACAACATAAATTAATGTTATTAATTGTGGTTGAATGATATTAAATAAATTACTACCTAATTGTCCCATGTTGCTGTCCTTTCTTGTTTTTCAACTTAACAACAACTAAATCTAAAATATGATAAATTAATATACTTATTTGAAATGTTAGTAGTCCTGTGAATACAGTAAAAAAATTAAAAATTCCATCAATATTGGCAGCGGAGTTATCACTTTGATTAAAAGCTTTATTGATAAAAATAACTGATATCAATGTCCCTACCAACAAACAAGATGTTAATAAAAATTTTATAAATGAAATGATGAATGTTTTTTTGAATGTTTGTTTAGTGCTCAACAACTTTCCTAGAAAAGCGTTTGTAGCAAAAAAAATCGATATTGATACTATTGAACCTAGCAAAAAACCTGTGAAATATGTAAAGCTAACAATCGATGCTATTGCCAAGGCTATAGACACGATAAATACTAGTATTATTCATATTTTTAAGATGTTTTTTTCAAGATTAATATACTTCATAAATATTCTAGGTAATAAATTACCTATTTATTATTTTACTCTTACTTTTCATTATTTTTTAAATAATATACATATTAAAAAATCAATGATAAAATTAAGCGAATAATCCCGCTCTAACTTCATCGCTTTTGGCTTTTGAAATCAAAATTTCCACTACTTTTAAACCCAATTCTAGAGAAGAAGCAGGGCCTCTTCCTGTAATGAATTTATCATCAACAGTAACCATGGCTTCATTATCTCTTTGAGGACAAGATGAAGTTTCAATACCTTGAATTGGATAAGAAGAATATTTCTTTCCACACATTAACTTAGCATCACACAATGCATTACCAGCATCACAAATAGCAATAATGTATTTATCATGATCGATAAAATCTTTAACTATTGCCAGTGCTTTTTGATTTATTCTAAGTTCAATTGCTGATTTTCCACCAGGAACAAATATTGCATCATAGTCATTTACATTATAAATTGAAGTGGTTTCTATTGAACCTATTTTATTCGAACCAAAAATATTAGTTTTTCCATCTGGATTAAAGTATGTATTTTTTTCTAATTGTCCACTATTGTTAATTGTTCCAATAACTCCTGATAATTCAATATCTTGATACCCATCTAAAATTAGTGTTAATATTTTCATTTTTTCTCCTTTTGAAACTGTTATTTTATACACAGTTGTTTGCTCACTATAATAATAGTACTACTTTTAAATTTATATTAATCAAAGAAATAAATTACATTAATGGAGCAATAAGTTTGATTATAAAAACTTTAAAAACTGATTTTTTATTTTTTATTCTAGGAGGTAATAAAGTCGAGTATGATTTATATTCATCAAAAATATCATCCAATTCAGAAACAATATCTCCTGAAATAAAATTTAATAATTCATAATTTGAAAATAAACTTCTCATATCTCAATTAATACTCCCTATATAACCATAGTTGTTATCAAAGGTTCCTATTTTAGAATGCAAAAACATGTCTTTCATTTCATAAACTTTTGCACCCAATAAAATCAATTCACTTAAATACAAGTGAGTGGCTTCCAGAACGTATTTCTTATCAGCTTTTCCTGGAATAAATATTTCAACATCAACACCTTCTAATAAAGAGAATTTAAATTGTTCCATAATTTTTTTAGATGGTACGAAATAAGGTGTCGCTATTCTAATTTTTTTATTTGCAAAGGACAAAGAGTTAACTAATGATTTCTCTAGTATATATTCAGAAACATTTGGTCCTTCTTCAAATAATAAAGATTTAGCGTTAATATTACTGTTTCTTTGTTTTGTAATGTATTTTTCAATTTCTAATTTTTTTCTAGCAGTTTGAAATCAATTGAATAAAAACAATTGTGAAAAATCATTACAGATATCTCCAGTAACCCTGGTATTAACATCAATTCAATATCCGAACTTTTTATCAAATGATGAATATTCATCACTAATATTAATTCCGCCAGTATGAACTACACCACCATCTATTATTATCATTTTTCTGTGAAGTCTAAAAGATTGTTTTATATTAATAAAAGGAAATGTTATCTTATTAAATATTTGAATTTCTATTCCTATTTTTCTCATTTCTTTTATTTCATTATCATCGAAAGATCATTTACCAAAATCATCAAGCATAATTCTAACTTCAACACCCTCATTTATCTTTTTAATTAAAAGCATTTTAAACTGATCATAAATTTCCGAGGGTTTAACAATATACATTTGAATATGAATATGGTGTTTAGCTGACTCAATATCTTCAAATACAGATTTATAAGCTTCAAATCCATGTTTATAAATTTTGAATGATGCTGACTTTCAACTTCTTTGAGTGATTGCTGAAATTTTACTTTCAGGAAAATCATTAATTGTTATATTCTTTTTTACATTTATTTTGTCATTAGAAAATTTTTTAAATTCTTTTTCATATTCTATTTTTGATATTTGCGATATATTTTTTCTTCCCAAAAATAAAAAAGTAACATGTCCAATAATTGGTATTAAAATTAAAAATATTAGTCATGATATTTTTGTTTCATAATTTCTTTCATGTAAAAAAATAAAGATAGAAATGATGATGTTTAAGAAATAAGAAATAATCATAGTTACTATGAATCCTCAAATACCGATTTTCCCCATTAAAATCAAAAGAGATACCGTTATAAGAGTGATTAATAAAATAAGTGTTTCTACTATTCAATGTAAGTTTTTTTTCATTAATCATAATTATATTTTAATAACTCAAAAAAAGGCAAAAAAAAATGGCGGGGAAGAGAGGATTTGAACCTCCGCGGGGATTGCTCCCCCTACACCCTTAGCAGGGGCGCCTCTTCAGCCACTTGAGTACTTCCCCATTTTTTATTAAATTATACCAAACAATTAAATCAAATAATTAGATTTATAGTAATAATAATAACATTAGTAGAGTTACACCAAAGAATATTAGTGTTGATAATGCATCAATTAAAGTTGTTAAAACCGGCGATGCCATAACCGCCGGATCTTTTTTCAACTTTACACCCAACATAGGAACGACAGCTCCAGATATTTTAGAAAGCATTATAACAATGAATAAAGCTATAGATGATGCAGCTGAGATAAGCAGAAAGAATTTCCAATCATCTCCTAATAATTCTCCAGTTATCAAATAATAAATGATTAGTCTTGCAAAATTGGCCAACATCAAAATAAATCCTAAGATTGCTCCGACTCTTAACTCTTTTAAAATAATCTTTGAAGATTTGATGTTTTTAAATTCATTTAAGGCAATAGATCGCGTGATAGTAGAACTAGCTTGTGATCCTGCGTTACCTGCCGATGAAGAGATTACTGGAATTATAGCTAAAATAGCACCCGTCATAAGACCTGCTGAGATGGTTGTACCTATTGCCGCATTTGCTAAAAAATGCTCTGTAATACTATAAAATGAATCAATTATTACTTGAGATAGTGTCGCTCCAATCATTAACATTAAAAGTCAAAATACCCGACTTCTAACAATTGAACGAATTCTCGCCTTTGGATAGTGGATTATTTCCTTAGAACTAATACCAGAACCTTTATAAATATCTTCTGTAACCTCATCATTAATGATGTCAATTACATCATCGTGAGTTAACATACCAACAACGACTCCTACATCATCAACAACAGGTAATATTGGTGATAATTCTGAAATAAACACTTGTGCAGCTTCTTCTTTTTCTTGAAAACTATTAACACTTTCAATTGGTTTAATGTTTTCATAAACCAATTTATCTTTAGGTGCAAATACAATGTCTTCCAAAGTAACACTACCCAACAATTTCTTATCGCTATCAACAACGAAAAAAAGTGATGAAATTTCAGACTCTTCACGTTTCTCTTTAATTTTTTGTAAAGCTATTTTGTTAGTATATATTTTCCTTAACAAAATAATGTCAACAGACATAATAGATCCTACTTGATCTTCAGAATATTTAAGAAGTTCATTAACTTTGCTTCTAGTTTCTTTTTTAATATTTTTTAAAATCGCTTCTGAAAGATATTTTGGCAATTCTTCAATAAGATCAACTATTTCATCCGTGTATAATTCATTAATAATTGAAGAAGTTTCTTTTTGAGTTAAATTTTTAATAATATTTTCTTGCATATCTTCATCTAAATGAGAAAATACTTCAGAAGCTTTTTCTGTTTTTAAGAATCTAAAAAATAAAACACTTTGAATATCTTCTAGTTGATTTAATATTTCAACAATCTCCGACATGGTTAGCACGTCAGAAAAATTTCTTATTATATCTATATTTTTAGATTTAATTAATTCTTTTACTGAATTTATGTCTTTAGATTTAATTAATTCTTTTAATTTTTTATTATAATCTTTCGACATACTAAAATACCCTTCCTTTAATTATAAATAAATTTAATGATTTTATTAGTCACGAAGAAAAAAGATTAATTTTTCTTGGAATTCATTTATATCAACTTTTGTTAAAACAGAGTTTTTGGCAATAGTTACTCCACCTGTTTCTTCAGAAACAATAATAGTTGTTGCATCACAAATTTCACTAATACCCATGGCAGCTCTGTGTCTGGCACCATATTTATTATCAATTGATTTTTTGGTAATTTTATAATAAGTTGCAGCATACAATATTTTATTATCTCTTATAATAATTGCACCATCATGTAGTGGGGAATATTTATTAAATAAAGAAATTATTAAAGAAGAAGAAATATTGGCATCTAATATAATTCCATCAGTTCTAAAATTATCAATAACATCATTATTTTCAATTGTAATAATAGCACCCGTTTTAGTTTTTGATAAAAATTCAACAGCTTCTCTAACTTGATTTATCAATCTAATCTTACTGCTTGTTCCAACTTTATTTTTCTTTTTATCAAAAAATATCTTTTTAAATAAAGAATATAAAACAGGATATAAAACAACCAAAAAAATGATAGAAGAAAAAATCATAATTATTATTAAAAACGTTGTTTCAGTAGTGGTTTTTTGCATATTAAACTCCTTTTTATTATTTTACTTATTTTATCAAAGCTTCGATTGGTACGAATCACAGTACAATTGCTGCTAACGAAGCCATCAATAGTATGGATAACAAAATTGTAAGTGATCAAAATTTTGCACTTGATGATTTAGTGCTAACTTCTTTAACTGGAGTTGCACTCTTAGCAGAAAAATCTTCTTTTTTTAATGATTCTTTTTGAAAGTTTTGAATTTGTGTTTTTTCATAATCAGTATATTCTTTTATTCTTCCGTAATCAACACTTTTAATGTTAGAGTCTTCTGTTTTAGTATCAATTATATTTTCAATAGTAGATGTTTTATTTGTTGATGGGTCATCACTAAATGCTATTTTTTGAGAATTTACTATTATAGGTTTTTGAATTTTATCTTTAATGTAAATTGTATTTTCGATAGTATCTGTATTCTCAAAATTAAAATTCTCATCTGTTGTGGTTTCTTCTTGTCAAGAACTTTGTGCAACAGCTTTTCTATTTAATATCTCATCAATAATAGAAGTGTTTAACATATCTTGTTTTTCAAATTCATCAATTCTCGCTTGATCTAACTCATGTAATTCAGAAAATAAATTTATTGATGTTAATGAAGTTGCAACTTTTTTATTATTTTCAACAGTTTTCATTAATCTATTAAGTTCTTCATCACTTATGATTTCACCAGTATTTGAATCAATTTTTACAATATTATCAATATAAACTTCTTTAATAATTGGCGCCTGAGTAACTACAGGTTCTGGTGTAATAATTACAGGTTCAACAATTACAGGTTCAACAATTACAGGTTCAACAATTACAGGTTCAACAATTACAGGTTCTGGTGTAATAACTTGTTGAACTACAGGTTCGACAATTACAGGTTGAACAACTTCTGGTTCAGGAAGTGGTTTTGGCTTAGGTTTTGGCTTAGGTTTTACTTTAAGTTCAGGTTCTAGTAGTGTTGTTTTAGTTCTAACTTCTTTTTCATCAAAAAATTTATCACTATCTTCAACAACTTGGTGCTCTATTGTTTTAGAGGCAGTCTTAACACCTCTTTTGGACATTTCTTCAATTGTATAAACAACTTTTGTAAATTTGTTTCCATCAGCTTGTTGAACCATCATTTGCGCAGCAGTTTTTAGAGGTTTAAAATAAGCAATGGCTAAAGATTGAGTTTTAAAAATACGATAAAATTTCTTGTCATTTTCTAAAACGACTCATATTTTTCTACCTTCTTTATTTACTCTTCTGGTACAAGTATATTGTCTTGTTTTTTTCATGATGGTCCTCCTAGTCAGTAAATAATAAAATTATAAAGCATTTTTCACTAAAATATTAGAGATTGTGGAAAATAAAATAAAAAATGATGTGATTTTACTCGGGTTTTGGTTTTTTCTCACGTTCTTTATAAAATCTTTCACCATAAACAAAGTGACTTAACTCTAAATCACTTTGATAAATTCTTATATGAGCTTCATCGCTAAGTAATTTTTTAGATGTTTTTCTTTGCTTGCTTAAATCAATTGATATTTCATATGGTGTTATTAAAGGTTTCTTTTCAGGGAATAAACTATCCACAAAAGAAAAATCATAAACCATAGGAGATTCAATTCCTTCTATATCATCATTATCTAAAGGTTCAGCAACTTTTTTCTTATTAAGATTGAACATATCTTCATCAAACAATGTATCACTATCTTCAACAATTCCTCCATAAAAATCTTCAAAATCTTTAATCAAACCTTTTTTAATTGTTTCTTGTTTTGTAAAAACAATTCTAGAGAAGACATTTTCAACTAAATCTTGAACTAACATTTCAGCATATACTGTTTTTAATTTAACAAAGTAATTAATTGCTAATGAACGATTTCTAAAAATACGATAAAAAACTCTACCCTCTTCTAGAACAACTCATATTTTTCTACCTTCTTTATTTATTCTTCTGGTACAAGTATATTTCCTTGTAACTTTGTGCTTTATGCTGTTGGTATATTTTTTTGTGGTTTTCATAATTATTAATTTTCCAAATCTTTATTTTTCAAAATTATAATATATTTTTATATAAAAAAAATAATATTTAAAAAAAGCAAAAAAAAATGGCAAGGGTGACAGGACTCGAACCCACAACATGCGGGGTTGAAGCCCGCTGTTCTACCAATTGAACTACACCCTTACTATGCCAAAAATTATTTATGCTTTAATAACTTTAAGTAGATCATCAATTGTTTTAATATTTGGTAATTCTTGATCAGGAATTTTGATTTTTAATTCATCTTCTATTTCCATTACAAGTTCTACTAAGTCTAAAGAATCTAAACCTAACAACTTAATATCTGTTGAGTTGTTAAATTTTTTATCTGTTCTTTTTTTAATAATATTTAAAACTTTATCTTGATTAATCATAATAAAAATTATAGAGCATTTATTGAAATAATGTAAGTTTTTTTTATTTCTTTTTCATTGTAAATTCATTTAAAATAAATTGTTTTTTCTGTAATGCTATTTTCAGTTATGTAAAAATGTATATCTCCATTAACACTTCCCAATCTAGTTATTACATCTTTGATAATTGCTGCCATCATTTTATCTCCTATAAATGGTTTACCGTTTTCAAATTCAATCAAATGATAAAAATCACTTTGTTTAATTATTGGAAATACCTCTTTATCTTTTTCAATATCATTCTCCTCAGGAGCAATAGGTAAACCGCTTCCTTGATCTTGATTTTTAAAAATAAAATAACATCCTGTTGATAATCCGGCAACCAATATAGGAATACTAATTAATAAAATTTTTTTATAATTAACATTAATTTTTTTATTCATTTTTTTGAACATTTTCCTCCAATTTAAAAATATCTAGCAAGGATAAATTATTTGAAATCAAATTTGGAAAATTGAAATTTGAAATTTGAAATTTATTCTCATGGTTTTCATCATACAAATCATCAGCTTCATTTATTTGTAATTTTATTAATCCGTTATTTTTTTCAAAATAAGCATTTTTAATAGAATGTGAAAAACCTATTATAATATTTTGGATTGAACCAATATCTATGTTTAATATTGGTATGAGGTTCCCTTTGAAATTATATGGAACTATATATCCCATCTCAGAATTAAGACCAATTCCTGAAAAAGTCTTTCCTTCTTTCAAATCATAATAAGTATTTTCTCAAAAGTTAATATTGCCAACAATTCCTTTTACAATTTCTTGATTAGTTATTGATTTTTGAAAAATGGCTTTAATCTTTTTAGTGGAATTATGCATTTCCAAACCTTCAATTGTTTTAGCCACAATTAATGGTGGTTCTGTTTTGGATATATTTAGAATGCTAAACATATTAACATTATGTTTTCCAAGCACGATGTTTTCTGGAACTATCTTTATCAAAGATTTAGTGGTTGATGAAGATACATTCATAATATTTTGAACAAAAGTAATTTGATTGTATGTTTCTATTAATAAACCATTTTGATTAATAAAAAAAACTTTATTAGTAGGTTCAATATTTTTAATTTTAATATTTAATTCAGCAATCCTTTCTCAATTACCAGCACGCTCTGTTTTTCTAGTCGGTTTAATAACACCAGGTTTGGAAACTTTTACATTTATACCTATAGCTATCGTTGAAACATCTTTGAATAAAATATCATTTAAAACTGTTGAACTAATAGTTATTTCTCTTCCATGTTTATTAAAATAATTATTGCTTATATAATTAATTTTATTATTTATCGATACAACAAAACTTAAATATGAAAATGGTACATCCTTTATTGTTATTGTAAATTTCCCATTTTTGTTATTTTTATTAATAACTGTTGTAATTATTTGTTGATCTTTTCAGAAACCACTTTTAATTATTTGTTTATATTCTATTTCTTCAAAAGAAGTTAATTTTAAACTAGGTTTTTCATAAACTTCTTGATGTACTACAGGAACATTAAGCATATAAATAAAATAAAAATGTGTTTATGGCATCATTTTTCCTTTTGTAAAATGTTGACTTTGATCAATAATCATTACTCCAATCCTCTTTAATGTTATCTAAGAATTCCTTTTGAATAATAAGTTGTTGGTTTTTATCTAATAATTCAAAAATACTTTCGAATATTGATTTTGATTTTAGTATATCTAGTTTTTGTTCTTTTATTTTGTTTTCTGTCATAAGTTTTTGTCCATTTTTATTATTTATCTCTAAAAGCTTTAGTTTCTTGTATAAAAAACACATTTCCTTCACGATAATTTTCTTTTTTGATAATGGTATCAATTCTATTTCTTCTATTTTCATTTTTATCTCCCATATACTAATTCCAAAAAAAGCACTTTTTTTGAAAAAAAAATTAAAATAATAAAATTTAACTATAAATAAACCAGTAAAAATGGGTAAAATTGCATAAAAAAACTATTCATTAAGAATAGCATTAATTCAATCATTAATTGGACATAAATGATATGGTGGCCCCGGTAGGAATCGAACCAACGACACACAGAGCTTCAATCTGTTGCTCTACCGACTGAGCTACAGGGCCAAATGGCGGTCCAGACGGGGATCGAACCCGCGATCTCCTCCGTGACAGGGAGGCGTATTAACCACTTTACCACTGGACCATGGTTGCGGAGACAGGACTCGAACCTGTGACCTTTGGATTATGAGCCCAACGAGCTACCAACTGCTCCACTCCGCGATATTTAATAGAACTATAATTCTATTGTTTGTTTGTTTGAAGGCAAAAGTTATAAGCATGGTTACATATAACTTTTAAATGGCGGGCAATGAGGGATTCGAACCCCCGCGGGCGGTAAAGCCCCTGCTAGTTTTCAAGACTAGTCCCTTCAGCCAGACTTGGGTAATTGCCCTTAATTGGTGGACCCAGCTGGGCTCGAACCAGCGACCTACCGGTTATGAGCCGGGTGCTCTAACCAACTGAGCTATAGGTCCATTCTTCTAAATCGAATATGGAATTCCAAATTTGGTGGCGCCAAAGGGAGTCGAACCCTTGACCTTCCGGGTATGAACCGGATGCTCTAACCAGCTGAGCTACAGCGCCAAATTGGTGGAGAGGAAGGGAGTCGAACCCTCTACCTCCTGCGTGCAAGGCAGGCGCTCTAGCCAGGTGAGCTACCCCCCCAAATAATGGTGAAGAAGACAGGATTCGAACCTGCGACCACTACGTCCCAAACGTAGTGCTCTACCAAGCTGAGCTACTTCTCCATAAAATTTAGTACATTTATAACAATGCTTTTTAATTATATATAAAAAAGATTATTTTATTTTAAATATTTCAATAAAAACTTAATAATTTAAATATAAACACTAAAGAGTGATAAGTATCCCTTACTTTTCTCAATAACCCTTTTGCAAAGATTCAAAGATAATGGTTTTTTTATCATCTGAAGTTAATGAGTTATTTTCATCAAAATCACAAGACTTAACATATCAAAGCATACTTGCTTTCAACTCCTTCTCTTTATAAGGTACATTTGTAGCATTGGCTTCAAAAACTTTTCCAAAAATATAGTTAACTAATTCTTCACGTTTTGGATTTGTTAAGTTACCCATTGATAACTTGTGAATTTGATTGACAATACTTGGTAATGATTTAAAAATACCTTTTTTTGTATTTCAAAAAATATTAATTGAAATATCTTTTTGAAATAATCTATGACCTATCCATAAACTTGTCACTATAAATCTGTAATAAGATTTGTAGTATGGGTTAGATTCATTTTCTAAATTAGGGTTTAATTTTTTAAATTCTACAAAAGAGTTATATAAAGTATTTGCCACAGCTAAATAAACCTTTTCAATTTTTAGAATTTTTTCAACAACATCTTTGGCAATATTGAAAAGGTTTGACGTTAGTGAGTTATCTTTTAATTTCGGATTTTCAGCAGTTAAAAGTATTTGATAAAAATCACTTTTGGTTATTGATGATTTTTCAAATATTAAGTTAATAACATCAGCTAAGATAAACATATCACTTTGATTGGTTCACATTTTTTTAATCTTTGAACTTTTTAGAACATCTCAAAAATCATTATCTGTAAAAGATCACAATACTTCAAAAGATGTTTTGCTGCTTGTCTTATCAACGAAATTAATCAAAATTTGACTAAAAAGATTAATGATTGCATCTTGATTATTTATTTTAGAAACAACTAGATTAATAAATTTCTTGAATAATAAAACATCTGATATTGAATAGTTTTTAATTTCCAGCATATTAATAATAGTTTCTGAAAAAGCATATTCTACCTGATCGTTGTCAATTATTTTTTCTAAAATAGATTTTAATTCTATCTTTCTAAAAAAGCTATTAATGAACTTTGTTAAAAAAGCATTAATACTTTTTATATCAAGAATTGTTTCTAAACTATAGAAATATGTTTTTATCAAATTGATAATAATAACTTCCATGTTTTCTTCGACAAAGTTATCAATCAATATTTTTATTAAATCATACTCAACAGATTTAAATCTTTTGCATAAAATATTAACAGCTTTATCTTTAATGTTTTGTTTAAAGACTTCATTATATTTTTGAGAATTACTAATATTCAACAGTATAGAAATCGATGTACTTTCAAGTAAATTTATAAACATTTTGTTTTTTTCAATTTTTGTAATCTCATTTCCAAAATCTCTCAATAAATAAAACATGTTTGTGATATCAAATATTTTACTAAAAACTATTTCTTTAAAGATAGGTAAAGTTATTTTTGTTTTAGCCTTGTGACTTTTGTCAATTTCATCTTGAATTTGATTAGTCACAATATCAAGGTAATGACTCGCCATAAAAGAACTGATGAAAAGTTTTAAATATCTTTCATTCTTAAGGAGTGTTTTTATTTTATTTTTGGGATCTAAGTTATTTTGTTCTACAAACAATAAAATAGAACTTAATAAACTTTTAATATTGTTATTAGCTATTGATTTGTCATCATAGTAAAAATATTTCTTAACAGACAAACTTCTTTTCAAATGTAAAAATTCTTTTTCGTGAGAAGTATTTGATCAGAAATATTTCTCATTAGCAATTTTGGACAAATCAATTATTTTTTTATCAGTAAAATCGAGTTGAGAAAAATCAAATACATTTGTAAATTTTTTATGATCTTTTTTTAGAAAGTCTTTATTTAAGTTTGGCAAAAGTGTTTGCATATATTCTAATGGTTGGTCATAAAAATTATTAGACAACGCAAGTTTTGCAAAGATTTCATTAGCAATTTTTTTATAACCAAAATATGTTGGATGAACATCATAAAAAACTGTAGATAAATTATTCGCATGTTCATCTCAATAATCTTTGTTTTCATAATTAACAAAATGAATGTCATGTGCTTCAGCTGCTTCCATAATAAGTCCATTTAGTAAGTCAATATATTTTGAAATAATAATTTTATTATTTTTTCCCAATCAATCTTTATTAAAGTTTAAAAGAATAGAAAGTGTCGTTGAATAATTAAGAGCAACAATATTTGCTGTTGGATTTAACCTTCTTAATTCTTCAAACATTTTTTTCATGTTTGATAATAAGTCATCATTTTTTCTATTAATTATTTTGTCAAACTCTTCTTTAGTTAAAACATTTTGTTGTAATGATGATATTTCAAAAATTGGAAAATTTGCTAACCAGTCATTACCTCCAATTGTGATGGTAATGAAATTAGCTTCTTTAATTTTATTTGTTAATTTTCTAAAATCACGAATATCACTTCTACCAAACATACCAAATTGTTCATATGCTCTATTTTTTTGAGGGTTGTTTTCTTTTTCGTCATATTCTTGATCTTCCAAAATTTGTTTTATAGAATTTTTATAATTATATTTATCAGGTTCAATTCCTAAAAAATATAATCAATCAACAACCCTTGTTCCAGTAAGGGAAAAATTATTAAAGTCTTCAATAGATCCAGGAAGGATATCATTAATTGTTTTTGATAAAATAGCAGGAAAACTCATTCCGCTAATTGTGGTTGTGTTGTCATCTTTGTTTGTTTTAATTTCACCAGGGAAACCAACAGCATACCTAGAATTAAAGCCTTCTGAAATAGAATCTCCAATAGCTAAATATCTTATTTTTTCTTTTGATAAATCAATAGATTTATTAGACATATTACACCTCCTAAAAATTATAAAATATTATTAAGAAAAATAATCATTGTTTTACCATAATTTTTAACCTTGTCAATAATAAGTTTTTCAGGAATTAAAATTTCTGAAAAATTATCTTCTTGTGTTTCAATAATAATTTGTCCATATTTATTTAGAAAAGATTCTTGTGCTAATAGAACTAAAATTTCATTTAACAAAATAATATTTTTATACGGAGGATCCAAGAAAATAAAATCATATTTAGTTCCTTTTTTAGCAATCAAAAAGTTCTTTGCATCTTGACCAAAAATGTCGATATTTTTTATTGATAATTTCTCTACATTTTTATTGATTATATTAATTGCATCTTTAGAGTTATCAACACACACAGCTTTCATAGCTCCTCTTGAAATTGATTCAATCGCCATAGCTCCTGAACCTGAAAATAAATCTAAAACTATAGACTCTTCTATTTCATATTGGATAATATTAAAAATAGATTCACGAACCCTGTCTGTTGTTGATCTGGTGATTTTTATATCGGGTTGATCCAATAGAGATTTACGATATTTTCCTGCAATAATTCTTAACATAATTATTAAATAATAACATTATAAGTTATAATAAATATTAATTAAAGCAAAAGGAATTAATGATGTTAAAAATAATTGAACACCCACTAATCAAAACAAAATTGACAGTTATGAGAAATTTGAAAACAGATCACACTATTTTCAGAAATAACTTAAACGAAATAGCCTCTTTAATGGTTTATGAAGTATTAAGAGACTATAAAACTAAAGAAGTAAAAATTACCACTCCCACAAATCAAGTCACAGTAGGTTGTGATTTTGACAAAGAAATAGTTATTGCTCCTATTTTAAGAGCGGGAATTGGAATGGTTGATGGAATTCAATCATTAGTTCCTCAAGCTAGAGTTGGTCACATCGGAATTTTTAGAAACGAAGAAACAATGGAAGCTAATGAATACTTCTTCAAAATGCCAGATGTTGCAAAAGATTCTCACATCTTAGTTGTTGATCCTATGTTAGCTACTGGTGGAAGCGCTTACTACTCAATTAAAAAATTGATAGATGAAGGTTTTACTAACATTCAATTAGTTTGTATAGTAGGAGTTCCAGAAGGTGTTGAGAAGATTACCAAAGCGTTCCCTAACGTTACAATATATTTAGCTGCTTTAGATGAAAAATTAAATAAAGATGGATATATAGTTCCGGGCTTAGGAGATGCTGGAGACAGAATCTTTGGAACTAAATAATATATTTTTATCCAAAACGAAGAATCAATAATAAATATACTACTCCCGATAAATATATAACCAATGAAGAAAATAGTTCTATTTATACATTGTTACTTTGTTATATTCTTTTGAAAATTATTAGAATTTATGCTTTTTTATAGCACTTATTAGATTAATTATTGGTAATAGGTTCTTCAATAACATAACGGAATATCTACAACATTCACTATTCCAATTAATTAAATTGTCAATTATTTTTATCTATTTAAATATACTGAAGTGAAATAAATTTATAAAATTGATTAATGAAAGTTAAAAATAATTATTCCTTACTTCTTAAGTTATGATATATTTTAATGTTAAAAAAATTAATAATATATAATTTAAAATTATGATTGAAATAAAAGAACTTAAATTTAGATATGATGGATCAAAAGAAAATGCTTTAGACGGCATTAATTTAGTTATGCCTAAAGGAAAATACATTGCAATTCTTGGTCACAATGGTAGTGGAAAATCTACATTATCTAAACTTTTGGTCGGACTTTACAAACCAACTGAAGGTGAAATAATAATTGATGGTATTAAAATGAGAATCAATTCAATAAAAGATATAAGAAAAAAAATTGGAATTATTTTTCAAAATCCTGATAATCAATTTATTGGTTCTTCAGTTGAAGATGATATTGCATTTGGATTGGAAAACAATTGTGTGCCTAGAGAAGAAATAAAAGAAAGAATATTGACTTATTCAGAAAAAGTTGGAATGAGTAAATTTCTAGAAAGAGAACCGCACACTTTATCTGGTGGTCAAAAACAAAAAGTTGCCATTGCTTCTGTTTTAGCTCTTAATCCTGAAATCATAATTTTTGATGAAGTAACTTCAATGTTAGACCCTAAAGGTAAAACGGAAATTTTAAAATTAATCAAAGAGATTCAAGAAACTAGAAGTAAGACATTGATCTCAATTACTCACGATATGGATGAAGCAATCCAAGCTGATCATCTTTTAGTTTTTGCAAAAGGTAAACTTATAGCAGAAGGAAGTCCGAAAACTATTTTAAAAAATAAGGAAATTATTGAAATAGCTAAAATTGATTCTCCTTTTATATACAAATTATCTTCTAAAATAAAAGGTATTAAACCGACTTTTAATTCAAAAACATTATTAGGTGAAATATGAAAATAATAATTAAAGAAATAAGCCAAGAATTCCTTTCTGGTATGAATGATAAATTTAAAGCAATTGATTCTATTTCTGCGGAAATAAATCAAGGGGAATTTATTGGTGTTATCGGTCATACTGGTTCAGGTAAAACCACTTTCATTGAGCATTTGAATGCTTTACTAATCCCCACTAGTGGAGAGATTGTTATTGATGATAAGATAATTAAAAAATCTTGACGCAAAATTAAAAATATCAAAGATATTAGAAAAAAAATTGGAATTGTTTTTCAATTTGCTGAATATCAATTATTCGAAGAAACAATTGAAAAAGATATTATATTCGGACCAATGACTATGGGAGTACCTAAGGACAAGGCTATAGAAATAGCTAAAGAAATAATTGTAGAAGTTGGATTGCCACTAGATTACTTATCAAAATCTCCTTTCCAGCTATCAGGTGGACAAAAAAGAAGAGTTGCTCTAGCTGGAATAATGGCTATGAAGCCCGACTTCTTAGTATTCGATGAACCAACTGCAGGTCTTGATCCAGCAGGTGCAAGAGACATCTTAGAGTTATTTAAAAAAATGCATGAAAATGGAAAAACAATAATCATTGTTACACATGATTTAGATAATGTATTAGAATATACAAATAGAACATTAATGTTGTGTGATGGGAAATTAGTAAAAGACGGTCCAACGATAGATGTATTAGAAGACACAGACTTCTTAATAGAGAAAGCCTTAGAACCTCCAAAATTATTAGCTTTTGCAAATGAATTAAGAAAAAAGGGTGTTCCTATTGAAAAAGTAAAAACAATTGACCAACTTGCAGAACAAATAAACAAATATATGGATAAATAAAATTAACAAAAGAAGGAAAGAAAGCGAGAAACTATGAAGATAAACATTGGACGTTATGTCCACTCAAATTCAGTCATACATCAACTAGACTCAAGAGTTAAACTTTTTGGTTCAATAGCTTTTATTTTCTTAATTTTATTATCTTCAACATTCTTTACTTCTTTTATTCTACTAACACCTTTGGTGATCGTTTTTATAATCTCAACTAAAAAACCATTGAAATTAATTGGTATGATGTTAACGCCTTTATGAATTGGTATTTTCATATTCATAATCAATATTTTCACTAATCACGCACCTCCACAGAGTGAGTGAAAATGAGATATGAAAATTTGAGTTGACCAACCATCTTGATCTATTCAAATTTCTTGAAAAACTGTTGTTGATACATTGAACATTACATTAAGAATATATTCTATTTTATTAGTAATGACTATTTTGACACTAACAACAAAACCTGTCTTACTAACTAAAGCTCTTGAATTTTATTTCACACCTTTAAAGTTAATCAAAATTCCTGTCAATATATTTATACAAATAATAACAATAGCACTACGTTTCATTCCTACATTATTAGATGAAGCTGGAAGAATTTTAAAAGCTCAAGCTTCTCGTGGTGTTGATTTTTCAAATGGTAATGTAAGAACAAAAGTAAAAGCAACTATTGTTTTAATAATTCCTTTATTTGTATCTGCATTTGCAAAAGCAGATGATTTATCAAATGCCATGGAAACTAGAGGATATGACCCATATGCTAAAAGGGTTTCATATAGACAATGAAAAACAACAACTTTTGCAATCTTATCTTTCTTATCTTTAGTTGGAATAATTGTTACAATAAGTTTAATTTTACATGGAGTTATTCCAATCCCTGATTGATGACGAAATATGCCAACAAGTTTGAACTAAAATAATATGAATGAAATAAAAAAAGAAATAGATTTACTAATTGAGAAAATTAATAAATGAGATAAAGAATATTTTGAAAATGATGCACCTACTATTAGTGATCAAATTTATGATGCAACCTTAAGAAACTTATCAAAATTAGAAATTAAATATCCTGAATACTTAAGAAGTGATTCTCCTACAAAAAAAGTTGGATCAAATATTATTAATAAATTTAACAAAATTACACACAACAAAAAAATGTTATCTTTAGATAAGGCATACACAAAAGAAGATGTTGAAAAATTTATTAATAACGTTTTAAAAATAACATTAGATGAAAAAGAATTTTTTTATGTTGAGCCAAAAATAGATGGATTATCAATTGCTCTACAATATAAAAATGGAAAATTAATAAAGGCCATTACTAGAGGTGATGGATATGTAGGAGAAGATGTTACCGATAATATTTTGGATGTTATAAAAGATATTCCTTCATCAATTAATTATCAAAATGAAATTGAAATAAGGGGAGAAGTTTTCATAACCAAATCAAGTTTTGAAAAGATAAATAAACTTGATGGAAAATTTTCAAACCCTAGAAACATGGCCAGCGGAACACTTAGACAATTGGATAATAAAATTGTTAAGAAAAGAAATCTTTCTTGTTTTGTATATGAAATAGTATCTCCAGAATTACACCAAATAAAAAGTTTTAGTGATTCTTTATCCTTTTTAAAGAAAGAAGGATTCAGAACAATTGGAACAAATTTATTGTCAGATAATATCAAAGATATTATGGAGTATATTTTTCAATTTGATAAAGATCGTAAATCTTTGGATTTCGAAACTGATGGAATTGTTATTAAATTGAATAATTTTTCATATTATGAAAAATTAGGATTTACTTCCAAGTTTCCAAAATATAATATTGCATATAAGTTTAGTGATGAATTAGTTTCTACTAAATTGATTGGAATAACAATCACAATAGGGCGAACTGGAATGGTAACTTATAACGCTCAATTAGAACCTGTTGCATTAAAGGGCACAATTGTTTCTGCAGCTACTTTACATAATTTTAACTATATTCAAAACTTAGGTATCAATGTTGGAGATGATGTACTAGTTAAAAAAGCAGGTGAAATAATACCCAAAGTTTTTGCTCTTGATAAGAAAAACAATTTAGAAAAAGTGGAAAAGATTTTAACTTGTAATTATTGTAATGATAAGTTGATTGATAATGAATTGGGAACAGATCAATTTTGTTTAAACGCATCATGTCCAGAAATAAGTATTAGAAAAATAATACACTTCACTTCAAGAAAAGGGATGGATATTTCTGGACTTGGAGAATCTTGAATTAGAAAATTTCATGAATTAAAAATCATTAAAAGGTATCCGGATATTTATTCTTTAAAATATAAGGTTGATCAAATAAAACTTATAGATAGAATTGGAGAAAAGTCTTTGAATAACCTTTTGTTGGCTATTGAAAATTCTAAACAAAATGGTTTGAATTCAACTTTATTTGCAATTGGTATTAATCACTTAGGAGATCGTAATTGTAAATTGATTTCATCAAAGATTAAAAAACTATCTAACTTTATAGACTTTGATTTTTCAACATTAGAGCACCTAAAAGATATTGGACCAATAACTATAAGTTCATTAATTAATTTTCAATCAGATCAAGAAAACATCAAAGATATTCAACAAATGATTTCTCTAGGAATTAATCCAGAAGAAAAAACAAAAACCATTTCAAGTGAAGGTTTTTTTGCCAACAAATCTTTTGTCATTACAGGAAAGTTTAATATCAATAGAGATAAAGTGAAACAAATTGTTGAAGATAATGGTGGTCAAGTCATGTCTTCAATATCAAGTAAAACAAATTATTTAATATGTGGAAGTGATTTTGGAAGCAAAAAAACAAAGGCAGATAAACTAGGAGTTGAAGTGATTTTTGAGGAAGCATTGATAGAATTAATTAAACAAGTCTAAAAAGTGTTAAAATTTTAATTAATCAAAAAAATAACATTAAGCAGGGGAATAAAATGGCAGGACATTCAAAATGATCGAACATCAAACATCGTAAGGGAGCACAAGATGCGATGAGATCTAAAATATTTGCTAAATTTTCAAAAGAAATAATGGTTGCAGCTGCATTAGGTGGACCTGACATTAATTCAAATTCATCTCTAAGATTGGCAGTTAATAAAGCCAAAGCAAAATCAATGCCAAAAGCAAATATTGAAAAGGCTATTGAAAAAGGATCTGGTACAGGATCAGCTGGAGCTAACTTTAAAGAAATAATATATTCTGGAAATTTAAGGCATGGGATTATTTTGTTAGTTATATGTTTATCAGATAATTATAACCGTGTATCTTCTGAAGTACAATTTCTATTCAAGAAAGCAAATGGTTCAATTGGAAAAGCGGGATCGATTCCTTATAACTTTGAAAGAAATGGAATTTTAGAATTAGACCTTGTTGACAAAAATGAAGATGATTTAACAATGATCGCAATTGATGCGGGCGCTTCTGATGTTGAAACTGAAGATGGATACCTAACGGTGTATACAGAACCAAATAATTTAAATGTTGTAAAAGAAGCTTTGGAAAGTAATGGAGTTGAAAATTTTGATACAGCTGAAGTATCATATATTTCTCATGAAAAAATTAAACTTTCAAAAGAAGACACAGAACAATTCGTGGCAACACTTGAAAGATTTGAAGATAACGAAGATATTCAAGATGTCTTCCATAATGTCGATTTATCAATTTTAGAATAATCTTTGCTTTCTTTATATATTTTTTTATGGTATATTTATTAATATGAATTATTTAGTTATCGTGGAGTCACCCAATAAAGAAAAGACAATTAAGAAATATCTTGGAGATGACTATGAAGTTTTAGCTTCTGTCGGACATATTGTTAAAATGTCAACTTCAGGCGAAGGAAGATTGGGAATTGATTTTGAAAATTGAGAACCTAAATATTTAATTGAACCAACAAAAAAAGATGTTGTTGAAAGACTTAAAAAACACGCTAAAAAAGCAAAGATTGTTTATATAGCAACCGATTTAGATCGTGAAGGTGAAGCTATTGGTGATAACTTAGTTGAATTTTTAGATATTAAAGATAAATATAAAAGAATTAGATATAACGAGATTACTAAAGAGGCTGTTTTAAATGCCATTGCAAATCCAACTGTTATTGATGAAGATTTAGTTAAAGCTCAAAAAGCCAGAAGAATGCTTGATAGAATTATTGGATTTAAACTAACAAACTTAATTAAAACAAAACTATCTAATTATCCAATTTCACCCACTGCAGGTAGAGTGCAATCAATAGCACTTAAATTAGTTGTTGATCGTGAAAATGAAATAAAAGCATTCATTCCTTTTAAATACCATTTAATTGACGCTGTTATTAATGAAGAAATTACCGCTTCTTATTTTAATCCTGAAAATAAAGATATGGATAAAAAATGAATTATCCCTGAAAATATTGAAGAAATTTATAATTCTCTAAAGGGTCCTTTGGAAGTGATAGAAATTACTACAACAGTAAAAAATGACGCAAGCATTACACCTTTAAAACAAGCTATTCTATATAGAAAAGCAGATATGTCATCAAAAGCTACTCAATCAGCTTTACAAAGACTATATGAAGGGTTTGGAGACGGAGGTCTTATTTCTTATCCTCGTACAGATTCAACAAGATTATCTCTTCCATTCTTATTAGGTGCTCAATCATACATAGAAAAGACTTTTGGTCCAGAGTATGTTTCGAAAACTATTAAAGGTATTGCAGGGGATCAAGATGCCCACGAAGCAATTAGACCTACCGATATTGGTTTAACACCCCAAAAAGCAAGCGCTAAGTATTCTCTATCGTCTTCTGAGAACAAAATATACTCATTAATCTACTATACAACAATGCAAGCGATAATGACCGTTCCCAAGAGAGAGATTTTAAGGTACAACCTTCAAAATAGTGGACACATGTTTAAACTATCTTCTTCAAAGGTTATTTTTGATGGATATCTAAGGCTTAAAGGGTATGAAAATTCAAAAGAATTACCTAAATATGAAAAAGGTCAAATGATTGATGTTAAAGAATACATCAACATTGCAAATGAAACAAAACCACCTGCAAGATATAATGATGGATCTTTAATTCAAAAACTAGATGAAATTAAAGTTGGTAGACCGTCTACTTTTGCTGCAACAATTAGCAAGATAGTAGATCGTCAATTTGTAGAAAAAGAAGGTAAGGCTTTAAGGGCTACCGAATTTGGAGAACAAGTTATTATCAAGTTAATTGATGGTTTCCCAAATGAAATTACCGAAGGGTACACTGCTCGTGTTGAAGCTGACCTTGATTTAATAGCAGAAGGTAAAATTGATTATAAGTTTACAATGGAACAATTCTGAAATAGATTTAATGAATCTTATAAAAGTGCAGAGTTAACTTTAGAGAAAACTATTTTAATACCAAAACTAGTTGGAGAAATTTGTCCTGAAGATAAAGGTCAATTAATCTATAAAAATTCTAGAAAAGGTGAAGAGTTTATAGGATGTAATAACTTCCCTGAATGTAAGTTCACTAAAAATCCTAAAGCTAAAAAGAGATTTGCTTTCTTGAAAAAAATATCATAGTATATTTTACAAAATAAAAATAATTAAGTTTTGCTAGTTTCTTAAAATATTGCATAAAAAAATCTCTTTAATTAGAGATTAATATTATTCAATTAATTTTGTTTAATTTTTTCTTGAGGATTTTCCAAGATTAATGTTCTTGTTAATTCATCACGGAATAATTTTTTAGACTCCTGAACTTGAGATAATATATTTTTAATATGTGATTCAATGTCTTCAGATTCTAAAATCATTTTTGATTTATCAACATTTAAAGCTAGAATAGTAATTTGACTATATACATCAATATCAAATTCACCAATATATTTACAAATGATAAATTCTTTATCTTCACCAATAATTGAAGTTAAAATGTATTTAATTCTTTCAATCATTTTCTTAGTGATGTAAGGAGTTTTAATTGTAACTATGAATGTTTTTGAAGCTTCGAATGAACCATGGAAAATTGGGTTAGATAGAGCTTGAACAATCGATAGATCTAATCAATCTATTTTCGAACTTGAAATTCCAATAGTTGGAATAATGTTGTTTGCAAAATTCTTTTTGTCAGCATAAAATAAAGATTTAATTAACGAGAAGTGATTTGGATTTAAATCAGGTTCCACAAATGGCACAACAAATGATTCTATCAAGTCTAATACAAATCTTGAGATAAAGTGTTTCCTATTAACTAAACTCGCTTCTTCATAAGCTTCAATGATTGTTGATTCAGCAATTGGAATAAAAGGTTGAGAGAATTTCAACGCTTCTTTTTTCAATCTATTATAAATTTTATCTTCTGAATTAGAAGTAATAAAGTTTTCAACTACACAGTGGAAAGAAAATACATCATAACGATTCAATATATACGCTAATTCAATAACATATGAAAGCATAGCTGAATCTTGAGACTTGTACAAAATGATTGCTAAATCTGCATTAGATAAAATGTCTTTAATTTTTTCAATATTATTTTGAAAAAATGTTGGAGCAGGAAGAATTTTTTCATCTAACTTTGGTGAAGCCCATGATAAAAATGTTTCTTCAAATTTATTCTTTTCATCTCTTGCGGGTAAGTAACTTTTTTCCATTCCAATTTTGAAAAACTTAGTATTAGCTCTAATTGATTTATGAATAGATTCAAAATTACCTAATTCAGTATCCGAAAAATATATAATTACCGTATTCGCAACGTAATCTTTTTTGACATTTTTTACTTCTTTTTTGTTAAACATATTGTCCATCCTTTTATACGTCATCATCATTTTGCTGTTGAGCATAGTGTTAATAAATATCTTCTAATTATAAATTAAAATTCATTATTAACATGAATTTTATTTAATTTTATTTCCTATTACTTTACCTGCTATTGAACCATCTGAGGCCGCAGTAATTATTTGTCTGATGTTTTTTTCTCTAATATCACCAATGGCATATACACCTTTTTCCTTGGTTTCCATATCTTCATTAGTAATTATAAAACCTTGATCATTAAAGATGTCAAGATGAGATGCAAAAGAAGCTACCGGCAAGAATCCTATATAAGGAAATAAGGCGTTTATTTTCATATCAATTTCTTTGCCGTTCAAATTAATTTTAATTTGTTCTAAATTCGGAGTTCCTTCTAGTTTTAAAACAGAAGCGTTATAGTGAAATTTAATGTTTTCAATTTTATTTGCAGAATCAATAATTACTTTTTCAGCAATTGATTTATCGTCTTTTACAAAAATATTAACTTCACTAGCTAATGAAGATAAAAAAATCGCTTCTTCAACAGCACTATTACCTCCACCGATAATTGCAGCTGGTTTACCTTTGTTAAAGGGACCGTCACAAATAACACAATAAGAGACACCTTTATTTTCGTACTCTCTAATGCCCTCGATGTCTTCAGGAATTCTATTCATCATCCCAGTAGCGATAACAACCGCTTTGGACTTTAAAACGGTCTTATTCTCTAAAATAATTTCTTTTTCAAAGTTAGAAATTGATTCAATCTTCACAACATTACCATATTTGTGCTCTACGCCGGCTTCTTTTGTGTGTTTTAACATCCTTAAAGCTAACTTGGCTCCAACGATATTTTCATCACCAATTCAATTTTCAATTTTAAAAGTAGATGTCATTTTACCACCAGGCGCACCTTTTTCAATTACTAAAACTTTCAAATTTGCTCTAGCAGCATAAAGAGAACAATTTAATCCTCCAGGGCCTGCCCCAATGATTATTAAATCATAAACTTCTGAATTATTACTCATTGATTCACTTCTTTTGAACTGCTACTAATTGCACTTTTTGTTGTGTTTTTAGTATGTATCTTTTTGATTTACCCATAATTTCAATGTTGTAAAGTTTGAATGATTTTTTATAGAAGTAAACGACTAATAACGCACCTAAAACAATAGATAAAACAGAAAGTATAGTGTAGTAAGCATAAGATTCTTCACGCAATGGTTCCATTGAAACTCTTGTTAGACCATATCAAATTAAATATAAAGCTCCTGGAGTTCCTGGTTTAGTTAATCCTAGGTTTAGAACAACTCAAACAATTAACACATAACCAACAAGCGATGCTATTGATTCATACAAGAACAATGGAGCTCTAAATTCAGGAGTTCCACCAGCTTCTGCTGCGATTAACATATGTGAAGAAATAAACGGACCTAATCAAGAAACTTCTCATTCTTGTACAATTCTTCCATAAACTTCATGATTAGCAAAGTTTCCTCATCTTCCAATTGCTTGTCCAACCAGAACTGTAGGAAGAATCATTCCAAAAGCTTTTCTAATATCTAAAACATCTTTATGCTTTCTTACAAATAAAAGGTTAAGAATTGTTGGAACAACTACTCCACCTTGAATAGATAAACCACCTTCTCAAACTGCATATCATGCGGAACCAGGGAACGGATTACTTGGATTATAAATCAATCTTTCAAAAATATAAAACAATCTAGCTCCTAGAATAGCTGAAGGGATAGTAATAATTATTATTTTTAGAAGTAACTCAATTGGATATCCTTCTTTTCGTCAAAAATAAGCAACTGTAACAATCGAAAGTATCATACCAATAATGATACAAAAAGGATATAAGGGAATAAGACTGTTCATAGAAACACCTTGAACATAACCAATTTCTGAAATTCTACTCAAGTTTTGCATCCGCCCTACTCCTTTCCTCTATGATTTTCAATGCATCAATTCCACTTTGTTTAGAAATTAATAAATTGGCAGCAACAACAACCAATGAAGAAGCACTTCTACCCGCCTTAACAGGTATATTCATTTTACTAATTTTACCACCTAAAATAGAATATGATAAATTTTTATTACCAATTCTATCAAAGTCAACTATGTCTTTTGATTGGATTAATTCAACAACTAAATCAATGTTTGTTTTCGTTCTTATAGATCTATCTCCATAAATTGTTCTAATGTCTAGCAACCCTAAACCTCTTGCTTCAAGAATATCTTTAGTTATTTCTGGAGAATAACCGATAAAGTTATTTCCAATTCTTTTAATAAAAATAGCATCATCAGAAACAAAGATGTGCTCTTTTTCAATTAATTCAAGAATTACTTCTGATTTTCCAACTCCACTCGCTCCGATAATCATAACTCCAACACCATTAATAATAATTAGAGAACCATGAACGAATTCTGTTTGAGCAAATTTTTCTGCCAAATAAACTCCAATTGTTGTTGTTAAAGAAGATAGTGGAATATCCAATAAAACAACTGGTACTTCATGCTTTGTTGCAATCTCAATAACTACTTTTTTATTTTCTTCACTTACTCCAGAAGAACAAATTATTAAAGGTGGTTTTTTACAAATTAAAGTATCTAAAGCATTTTCTCTTTCTTCACTTGAAATTGATAACATTCAATTAGATTCACTAGTACCTCAACCAATAATATTTTTAGAAATAGATTTTTCTTTATAAAAATAACCCCTTAATTCTAAACCGGCTCTATTAATAGCTGGTCTTTCAATATTAGATCAAGTTTTGATTGACTCCTGATTAATAACATTGAATTTATTTTCTTGACATAATTCAAGAACATTTATTTTTGTTAATATTTCTTTATTTTCCATTTTCCATTACCTCTTTCAAATATTTAGCCGTTAATGAATGTTTATTATTAATAACTTGTTCCGGAGTACCAGAAACAATTATGCTTCCGCCCTTGTTTCCGCCGCCCGGACCAAGGTCTATAATATAATCACTAGATTTTATTATATCAAGATTATGTTCAATAACAATAACAGTATCACCTTTATTTACAATTTTATTCAATATGTTCAATAAGTTTTGAATATCATATGTGTGCAGTCCTGTTGTAGGTTCATCAAGAATATAGATTGTTTTACCAGTTGCACTTTTTTGCAAATGAGTTGCCAACTTAATTCTCTGTGCTTCTCCTCCAGAAAGAGTTGTTGCGTTTTGTCCCAATCTAATGTAACCAAGACCTACTTCTTCAAGAATTTTTATTTTCTCTCTTATCTTTGGTTTAGATATAAAAAATTGTAAAGCTTCCTTGACACTCATTTCTAAAATATCCGAAATATTCTTACCTTTGTATTTAACTTCCAAAGTTTCTAAATTATATCTCTTACCTTCACACTGATCACAAAGCACATAAACATTTGGTAAAAAGTGCATCTCAATTTTAAGAGAACCATCCCCATTACATCTATCACATCTTCCGCCTTTAACATTAAAAGAAAATCTTCCTTTTTCATACCCTCTTGCTCTAGCTAATTCAACCATTGTAAAAACTCCACGAATATCATCAAAGACTGTAGTGTATGTTGCAGGGTTAGATCTTGGAGTTCTTCCGATTGGAGACTGTGAAACTTTAACTATCTTATCTATATTATAAATTCCATTTATTTTTTTGAACTTTCCTGGCTTAACATTTGGATTAGTTAATTCTTTTTGCAACGCTTTAATTAATACATGATTAATCAATGTTGATTTTCCACTACCAGAAACACCAGTTACTGAAATTAATTTCCCCAATGGAAACTTAACATCAATATTTTTTAAATTATTTTCTCCAGCACCAATAATTTCTAAAACTTTTCCATTACCACTTCTTCTTGATGTTGGAGTTTTTATTTCTTTTGTTCTAGATAAATATTGTCCAGTTATAGAGTCCGGATTATTCATAACATCTTGAACCGTTCCTTGGGTAACAATTCTACCACCTTCTTCTCCAGCTAAAGGCCCAATATCAACAATGTAATCAGCTTGCATTATTGTTTCTTCATCATGTTCAACAACAATTAAAGTATTTCCAATCTCAACCATATGTTGTAATGTTTTAATTAGTTTTGCATTGTCACTTTGATGCAAACCAATTGAAGGCTCATCAAGAACATAAAGGACACCAACTAACTTAGATCCTATTTGGGTTGCTAAACGAATTCTTTGTGCTTCTCCTCCAGATAAAGTTTCTGCGGTTCTATTCAATGTTAAATAATCAAGTCCTACATCCTTCAAGAAAGTCAATCTATTTATAAGTTCTTTTAAAATAAGGTCAGAAATTTTTTGTTCTACTTCAGAGAATATAAATGATGACAATTTGTCAATTGCTTGTTCTATAGATAGTCCTACAAAATCATTAATGTTCATCTCATTTACTTTAACAGCTAAAGCATATTTATTTAATCTTTTTCCTTTACAAAAATTACATCTAATTTCAGACATTTTCTTTTTGTAATATTCACGAACATCATCACTACTTGTATCTAAATATTTTCTATCTAATTTTATAAAAACACCTTCAATGATATTGTGCTTTTTGTATGTATTGCTTTTTGAATAAACAGTGTATTCAATTTCTTCTTCTGATCCATATTTAATTATTTCCATGGCTTCATCTGTCATATCTTCAATAGGTAAATCTTTATCAATTTTATAGTGATTCAATAACGCACTAAATTCTTGTCATTCCAGTCCATCTTTACTTGGAATGAAACCGCTGAATTCAATAGCACCTTGATTAATCGAAAGTGCTTTATTAGGAATTAATAAATCAATGTCAGGCCTTAACATTAACCCAATACCCTTACAAGATTCACACATTCCATAAGGACTGTTAAAAGAAAAAAGTTTAGGCTCAATTTTAGGCATTTCAAAATCTTTATTGATACAAGAATATAGTTGTGAGTATTTTTCTTTTGGTTTATCAACTACTTCAACATTAACAAGACCTTTAGAATATTCTAAAGCAACAACTATAGCTTCAGAAACTCTATCCTTTGTTTCTTCAGATAAAACTATTCTATCAACAACAATTTCTAAATCATATTTTTTATTTTTAGGTAATGATATTTCTTCATCAAGATTATAAAAAACATCATTAACTTTTATCCTTAAAAAACCTTCTCTTCTAAGAGTGTCAATTAATTTTTGATTTTCACCTTTTGCTCCAGTTAAAATAGGAGAAAGAATTACCATCTTCGAACCTTCTTCATGCATCATAATAGAATCTAGAATATCCTTCAATGTTTGAGCAGATATTTCTATGTCATGTTTAGGGCAATATGGTTTTCCAAGTCTTGCAAATAACAATCTTAAATAGTCATATATTTCGGTAATTGTCCCTACTGTTGATCTTGGATTATTATGAGTTGTTTTTTGCTCAATACTAATTGCTGGCGAAAGTCCTTCAATAGAATCCACATCAGGCTTCTTAGTTCCACCCAAAAATTGACGAGCATACGAAGAAAGAGAATCAATATATCTTCTTCTTCCTTCTTCATAAATTGTATTGAATGCTAAAGAAGATTTTCCACTCCCTGAAAGACCAGTAAAAACAACCAATTTGTTTTTTGGAATTATCACATCTATGTTTTTTAAATTGTTTTCTTTAGCACCTTTAACAATGATAAAATTCTTTTTATCTAAATTCATATATTAATTATAAATGAATACTTGTTTATTTGTTATTTATCTTTTACTAACAAGGTATGATCCTGAGTTAATTTCTTTGCAATACAATTCAGGATAATCATCATCCATAAGGTTTAAAAATGTTGTTTGCATAGCGCCTGTTCCTCTACCTGTAACTACAACTAATTCTGTTGCATAATCATCTAATTCAAAAGAAATTAAAGCCATAGTAATTTTACCAGTAGCTTCTTCAACACTCAATCCATGTAAATCTAATTCCATAAAATCCTCCATACAAATAATATGTTATAATTGTGAATATGTTAAAAAAAGATGAAATCTTCATTACAACCACAGACACTTTGATAGGTATTGGAAGCAAAATAAACAATGAAAATCTTGATGCTCTTTACAAACTTAAAAAGAGGCCATTAGATAAAAAAATAGTTATCGTTATAAGTTCGCTAGATCAGTTAAAGAAAATGGAAGAATTAAATGATCAATCTATGGAATATATTTCTCAATATTGACCAGGTTCAACTACACTTATTATTAATAATAATTCTTACCGTATGCCAAACAATAAAGGTCTATTAAAACTGATTTCCAAAGAGGGTCCATTCTACTTAACTTCAGCAAATATATCTGGAGAAGAAAATTGTACAACTATTGATGAAGTTAAAAAATTGTTTCCTTTTATAAATAAAATATATAATTTTGGATATGGAACAAATGTTGCTTCTTCAATTATAGATGTTGCAACCGGAAGGAAATTAAGATAATGAAATTTATATTAGCAAATGACCACGGAGGTTATGAATTAAAAAATGAAATTAAAAAATATTTATTATCTAAAAATTTTATTGTTGAAGATTTAGGATGTGATGGAGAAAGTGTTTCTTATGCTGAATATGGAAAAAAATTAGCTCAACAAGTAATTAAAGAAGAATCGTCTATTGGAATAGGAATTTGTGGAACAGGTTTAGGAATTAGTTTTGCAGTTAATAGAGTAAAAGGTATTCGCGGAGCTAGAATCACATCAATAGAAGATGCACAGATGGCTAAAATACACAACAATGCCAATGTTTTATTATTTGGTGGAAGACAGCAAAATATTGAAGACGTTATAAAAATGATCGATGAATTTATAAAAAATGAATTTGAAGCAGGACGTCATATTCCTAGAATAGAAGAATTAGATAACTAATCTATTTTTGAATAATCAAAATTTCCAGATAAATCATCAATTATACTTCTAGTAATTCATGCATTTTTATCAATTGTAATAATTTGCTTTTGAATATCTTTGTATTCCAAAAGTAACAACACTGTTTCAATAGTGTAAATCGTTGTCCCTGTATAACCTGAAATTGATTCTGACAATTTAAATCCATGGTGGTAATTTGTATCTTTAAAGTGTTTAATTATTTCTTCATATTTTTTAGAATCTATTCTCATAACAACTTTTTTATATTTAGGGTAAAGTTTATTAATAATAAAAGAAGCAGCTAAGATGTAGAATAGTGAACAAATTGTTCTTATTCCAAAAAAGGAATCATATTTACCCCCAAGATGCAGCGCCAACACTGAACAGAATGATAAAAACAGCGCAATTATTCATAGAAAATTACCAACATCTTTTTTACTCTTTGTAGAAAAATAATAAGCGACAATATCAGTTCCTCCAGTAGATGCTCCACACCTTCAAGCGATACTCGCTGCTGATGCATTAATTAGTAGTCCTAACGAAACATAAACAAATATTGGTCATGTTGAATATCCGGGAGTATCAATAAAAGAAATATCTCAACCGTTAATTATGACAAATCACTGCTCAATTGGTTCTCCATATTCCCCTAGAACAAAACCTCAAAAAGAATTGAAGATCATGAATAATAATGATAAGAAAATAAATTTTTTATTTACCTTATTTCAAAAAAATAGAATTAACGGAACATTAAGACCAAAATAAATTAATGTTACATATGGTTTTAGTTCAGAAAAAAAATATAATAGAGTTTGAGAAATAGCCGAAACACCAGAAGGTATTGTGTTTGCTTGTACTAAAAATATAACAGTTCCAAAAGCATAAAGAAAAGCTGCGACAAATAATATTATGACTTTTTTTCAATCTTGTTTAAAAAAGGAAATAATAGAGAACTTCTCTTCTTTTTTATTTTTTTTAGACAATGAACTTTTCTTCTTAGCAATCATGTTTTTTATTATAATATATTTTAAAAAAAATATTGTTTTATTCTTAATTAAACAAAAAGATAATATAATTATAAAATGATATTTATAAGTTTTTCGTGAAAAAAAGAAGATAAAGAAGTTGTTGATAAAATCTACCAAACATTATCTAAAAAATATGGAGAAGACAAAGTTTTTTTAAATAATGAAACTGAAGGAAGTAATAATTACTGAATTAATATTGAAAAAGGCTTAAGAAACTGTTCGTACTTTATCTTCTTCAATTCTAATAACTATAAAAAATCATCATCTTGTGGTAATGAATTATTAATTGCTCTTGAGTTACAAAGTAAAATTAAAATTTTAGAAATAAAATTAAATCCAAATATCACTTCACATCCTTCAATAATGAGTAATACATTCCTTGATCATGTTAATGAATTAGAAACCTCGAATAAAATAATCCAAAGTATTGATAATCAAGATTTTTCGGTTTTTAAAATAGAAAATATTTTTAATCCTCTAGAATATATACATAATAAAGAAGATGATAATTTTCAAATCATTTTCAATGTGAATAAACAAGTTATCAACCCAATTTTCATAATCCTTTATTTAGATAAAGAATTATTATTAGAATTTGATTTTGGTCAAATGGCAACATTAGATGAAGGAAACTTTTTAGCCAAGGATGGAACTCAATTTAAGATGAAACGTTTTTCTCATTCTTGCACACTGCATATGAATAAAGATTACAAAATAAATGTAAATCAAATATCAAATATTAAAGATAAAGCATTATTCTTTTTACACATTAGTAATAAAGGGAATCCGGATAGCATTAATAATTATGAAATGATTTATGAAATTACTCATACAAAAGCAATGAATTAATATCAATTAATATTATTTCAAACTTCTAAATCAAAACCTAAATGATCACTTCTATTTTTGAAAACTTTAGGTATTGATACTTTTGGACCAATTCCAATCAAACTACCAAATGGTTTACTTTCAATTGTAATAACACTTAAAGGAATATATATTTCCATCAAGTTATAACTACCTTGATAAGCTGATTCTCCAATCACTTTTAATGATTCTGGTAATATTAATTTAGTAATTCCTAGGTTCGAACCAAACGCCTTGTTACTAATCACTTCTATTTGAGAACCTCTTTCAAAACTAGGTTCTAAGTTTGTACACATGGCAAAAGCAGTCTTGCCAATCATTTTTAAACTTGAAGGAAAATTAATTGACCTTAAATGAAAGTTTGCATAAAAAGCATTATCATCAATAATTTCTAATGTACTATTTTTTTCAAAAGTAACAAGTGAAATATCATTACTAAGAAATTCAGTTATATTTGCTGCAAATGCGTTTTTACCTATTCGGGTAATGGTATTTGGTATTTCAACTGTATAAAGATGTTTGGGTCTTATTTTTTGAATATCCTTAAACGCATCATCTGCAATTTCAGTGTAACCTTTTAAATGTTTAGCTGTCAAATCTCCATTAGGTAAAATATCTCAAGCTCCATTTTTTTCTAAATTTTTAAGAACTATTGCCCTAGTCAATATTGATTGAATTGGTGTTGCAATTAATTGAAAAACTTCTGATTTCATAATTGTTTGAATACCATTAAATGTTCATGGCGATTTAGTAGTAATTATTAATCGATAACCATTAGGTGTTTTTTCTATCTTTGTTTTTAAAAATGAAAAGTTAATTTCATCAATGCCATTAAATAATTTTTTAACTGTTGATATAGTGATAGATGAATTAATTTCAACTTCTCTAATTGATTCGGGATTTTCCTTAACACTTATTCCAGAGATGATAATTGTTATTTCGTTAGATTTAATTTTTTCACCTGGTTTTACTTGATCTGGAAGATATCCATCTTTTAGTTCTATTGTTAAAAATGTTTTTGTTGAATCATTATTGCTTGATGATTCTCAAGAGTAATTGAAAGAATTGAAATTATCTTTTCCAATACCATCAAAAACTTTTTGAACAATAGTTAAATTAATTTCGGTTTCTTGAAATTCAGTAATTGAAATTTGGGGGTTAAGTTTTGATTCTATTTTTCTATCAAAATTAGAGGATCCACAACTGATCAATGTTACAATAGGAACAACTGCTGTGATTAAAATAAATGGACTTATTTTTAATAATGTTTTTTTACTTGGCATAATAATTTACCTCTTTAAAATTATTATAAAATATAAGTAAATAAAATTAAAATAATTTTATTATTAACAAACTAGCAACTTACAATATTACATATTTTATTTAATAATTACTTCAAACTTAGGAACTTGTTGTCTTTTGTTTTTAATAACTTTAAAAATAACCTGACCTTCTCAGTTATAAATTAAACCAGCCTTAATATTCTTATTAGTTTCATCCATTATTCAATTAGTTAATGTATCGTTAGAAGCAAATTCAATATCTGTTTCAATACTAATGTCAGTCATTAATGTATTTCCTAAAATAATAAATTTGTGTTCTTCTATTTTTTGTATTTTTGTTTCCTTGTCATGTTCATCATAAATTTCACCAACAAGTTCTTCCAAAACATCTTCCAAAGTAATTAGTCCAATAATGATATTTTCATTATTACTTTTCTTAACAAAGCACATTCCAACAGCACTTGCTCTAAAAACGTCTAAAACATGGTGTAAATTATTGTTTATTGTTACAGTAGGAACTTCAATAATGTAATCTGTAATATCAGATCCAATAGGTAAGTTAAAAATATCTTTTAAAAGCAAAACTCCAATAAAGTTTTTTTGATTCTTAACAGGTAATCTAGAAAACCCAGTTTTTTGAAATACCTTTTTTGCTTCTTCAAGTGTTGCATCTTTTTTAAGAAAAGTTATTTTTTCATTTTTAACATAGTGATTCTTAATTTTAGTTGAATCTAAATCCAATGCTCTTGTTGCCAATGAAAGTTCACGATGTTCAAGAACACCTTCTTTGTAACCCATCTTCAAAATTGTTTTCATTTCATCTTCAGTATTGGTTACACCATTTTCAAAACCAAACTTAGAAATGAAAAAAGTTACTGGGTAAAAGAATCACCTGAATCCTTCCAAAATAAAAACTACTTTTTGTAAGTAACCTCACGCAAATTTTTTAGCTAATATTTTAGGAAAAACTTCTCCAAAAATTACCAACAAAGGAGTTGCTACAAAGATTGGTAATAAAACAGTTAAATAACTATCAGCACCTAATAAGCTAGTAAATAAAAAAGTGATAATTGTTGAGATTGCAACATTAGCTATATTATTTCCAATAAGAATAGTTGAAATAGTTCAACTAAAACTTTTAACATGTTTCTTAATTAGCTTTCCTGTTTTAGGGTGTTTCTTTATCTTTGTTTCAATTGCTGCTAATGAAAGTGATGTATATGCTGTTTCTGCCGCTGAAAATAAAGCCGACAAAGCAAATAAAAACAAAAGAGAAACTATTAATAAAATTAATATAGGTATTGGTAGTGATTGCATATTATTTAGTCCTATCTGTAAATTTACCTTTTGAAAGGTTGAATCCTAATTCAACAACACCAACGGATCCGTTACGATGCTTTGAAACTATGAAGTCAGTTTGTTGCAACATTGAATCATGAGTTGGTTCTTTGTCTTTGTTGTAGTAATCTTCACGATACAGGAAACCAATAATATCAGCATCTTGCTCAATCGCTCCTGATTCTCTTAAGTCTGACATCATTGGAGTTTTATCTTCACGTTGTTCAACTTTACGACTAAGTTGTGAAAGAGCGATTACCGGAATTTCTAATTCTCTTGCCAGTTGTTTAAGTGTTCTTGAAATAATAGAAACTTCTTGTTGACGATTGTCAGGATTTGATTTGTGTGATAAGGGAATTAATTGTAAATAGTCAATAATAACTAAATCAAGTTTACCTTTGTTTTTTAATCTTCTAGCTTTTCAAACCATTTCACTCAATCTCACGGTTGGAGAGTCATCAATGAATAAATTTATTTTCTCAATCTTATCTTGAGCTAAATATAATCTTTTTCAATCTGTATCATCCATTTTTGAAGGATTTTTCAATTTATTACCATCAATGTTTCCTTCAATTGATATAATCCTTGTCAAAAGCTGCTCTGAGGGCATCTCTAGCGAGAAGAACGCAACATTATGGGTCTTTGCAACATTATTGGCAATATTAAGGGCAAAAGCAGTCTTTCCCATTGATGGACGAGCTGCAATAATTATCAAGTCTCCTTTTTGTAATCCTGAAGTCATTGAATCAATAGAATGAAAACCGGTTATTAGTCCCGTTAATTTTTTATCATCTTGACGACTAGCAATATCTTCCACTAGTTGTTTTATCAAAATTTTTGATTCTACAAATTCACTAGTTTTTCTTGATTTCTCTAAATCAAACATTGTTGTTTGGAAATCTTCCATTAGTTCTTCATAACTCGCTGAAGGTGAATCTAATTTGTTTATGATTGATTTTGTTGTATGATCAATTTTTCTTAAATTAGCTTTAGCAGATAGTGTTTCAAAATAATTGGTGATGTTTGTTTCATATCCTGATGATTCAATTAGATATTGAATATATTTTCCATTATCTACTTCACCAAATAATTTGTTTTCTTTTAAGTAATTAATTAAGTTAGCACTTTCGATAACTTGATTTTTCTCAACCAAAAAATCAATTGCTTGAAAAATAATTTTATTTTTTGGGTAGTGAAAATCTTCAACAACTAAATAAGCTACCATCTTTGTGGCAACAGAACTATTTTGAATTGCTAGTCCGAGGAGGGCTTCTTCTATTTCAGGAGAGTTATGATTACTTTTAGGATTACTCACTTTTGTTCACCATTATCTTAAGGCTTGCTTCAATTTTATCAAAAACCTTAACAGGTACAACCGATACACCCAGTGATTCTATTTGAATATGAGGCACTGCGTGTTTGTTTAAATTAAATCCTAATTCTTTCAACTTTAAATTAACTTTCTTAGTTGTGATAGAACCATGAATAACCATGTTAGTCACTTTTAAATCGAATTCCAAATGGATTCTTTCCAAAGCTTCTTTGACTAGAATAGCTTCTGCTATTTTTTCTTGTAAAATTTTGTTTTTATCGTCTAGTCTTTTTTCTAATTGTGAATTAGATGATCTATTAATTGGTTCTGCGAATCCATTCTTGATTAAAAAGTTTGTCCCGTATCCTGCAGAAACTTCAATAACATCATTAACTTTTCCATCTTTACAATTTTTAATTATAATAACTTTCATTTTTTCTCCTTTAGTTTCTATTACTAATAATAGCTTGAATTACATTGTCAGTGAAAACTTCAATTGTTTCCTTTGTCTTAGAATCGGAAACAGCTGCAGCGGCAGAGAAGTGACCACCTCCACCTACTTCTTCGGCAATTATTTGCACATTAGTTTTAATTCCACGTGCTGATAATTTGAAGACATCATTATCTGAATTGTGTTGTTTTTCTTGTTTGGCAATAACGAATGCCGCTCTTCTTCCATCAATTCTTAAAATTTCATCCGCTGCCATTGAAACTACATCACTAGGTACAACTTCATTGAAAGAAGTTAATCAATAACCTGGTTTTATTTCACGTAGATTACCTAATATTTTAACAATTAATTCGTGAATATCATTAGAAATTTTTAGTATAGCAATTGATTTTTCTGATTTAGCACCTCATTCACCAAGAAGTGAAGCTGCAAAGAAGGTTTTAGAACTAGTTGATTTTTGGAATTGATTTGAATCCATGTACAATCCATCTAATAACATTTGAATAGTATTTTGAGTTAATACTGATTTTAAATCATTGAATGCAATTAGTTCTGTAATGATTTCACATGTTGAAGAAGCTGTTGATTCAACAAATACATTTAAATCCACCAATACTTCATCCAACTTAGAAACTCTATGATGGTCAAAAATGAAAATATTATTTGGCAATGGTTTCATGAATACTTTTGAGTTTTCAACTCTTGATGAATCAGCACAATCTAATACAATAACCAAAGTTCTTTTGTCAGTAATAGAATTAGCTTTAGATGGAGATATAAAAATTTTAGATTCATTCGGAATATATCTACCAATTGTTTTCTTGGCTGTGTCATCAAATGTTTGATTTTGAATATAAGCTTCCTTGTCAAAGTATTTAGCAATTTCATATATAGCCATAGAAGCACCAATGGCGTCAAGGTCAGCAAATTTATGTCCGTAAATAATCACTTTGTCAATTGATTGGTCTAACATTCTCTCTTTTAAGTTTTGAGAGATGTGTTTAATTCTTGTTCTACTTTCATTAACGGCAATTTCAGATTTTGAACCATAGTATTTTGGTTTTTCTTTTTCAGAGATAATTGTTACTTGGTCTCCTCCACGTGATTGAGATTGTCTAATACCGAACTTAGCCATTTCATTTAATTTATCAAATTTGTTTGAACCAATACCAAAACCAATTGAAACCGAAACTTGAACACTCTTTAAAGCTTCACTAGTTTTTAATGATTCGAATTCATAGAAATTTGTAGTAATCATTTTGTCTAAATTTGATTTATTCGTAATCAAGATAAATTTACCATTAACATACTGACGGAAAGTCAAGTTATATTTTCTAGAAATAGAATCCAATAAGTTAATTACCATTGATTGAACAATGAAAATATCTTCTTCAGAAAGAATTGATTGGAATTGTTGGAAGTTATCAATATCCAATTCTCCAATAACTGTTTTTTCTAATTCGTGGTATTTAATAGCTGTTTGTTCCTCGGTAATATCCTTGAACGTAACCATAAATTGTTTTGGAAAATATTTAACTTGATAAAATAAATTATTTTTGGAAATAATAGTTTCATATTCATCCATAATTGTCGAAATGTTCAATGAAGGGATCAAATCAATAATTGGTTTGTTTATTATTTTTTTATTAAATCTTGCAGAAATAAAATCTGATATTCAAATTATTTTTCCTGTTGATGATAATACAACAATTCCCATTCCTGAATTAGAAACAATATTCTCAAAATAGAAATTAATTGATTTCTTAACATTAAAACTTCTTTGCTTATTTCATTTATAATTTCACACTATGAAAAATAAGATTGTAGGAGAGAGAAGAGAAAGTAAAATTACCAAAGGTAATTTAACCGACATGTCTACATTTAGGGCGGCAATCAAGATAATTGTTGCCAGTAGCAATACAGTGAAGATAACTAATGCTGTAATTCATATTACTTTAATATTTTTTTTCATAATTTAATATATATTATAGCAATTTTATTGCTAATTTGGAGCATAAAAAGGCAAAGAAAAACAACATTTAGTTGTTTTGTCCTTAATTAAGAAATTATTATTTTCTAACTCTTTCAGAAATGAAAGGTATTAAAGCCATAATTCTTGCTCTTTTGATACTTGTAGATAATAATCTTTGGTGTCTTGCGCAAGTTCCAGTAACTCTAGATGGTAAAATTTTACCGTGTGAGTTAATGAATCTTCCAACTAGTGCTACATCTTTAAAGTCAATATACTCTATTCTTTCTAAACAGAAAAAACAAGGTTTCTTTTTAAAAATTTTCTTTGTTGGTTTTTTATTAAAACTGCTCATAATTTACTCCTTTATATTTTAATTGTTTTATAAATCTAATTCTCAAGGAACATCATCTTGCTCATTTTCATCATGAGCAAATGTTGCTTCTTGTGGTTTTGGATTTTTTGGTGCTGTTTCAAAAACTGCAGTGCTATAGTCATCAGTAGACTTGGCAGATGTTCTGGCTAGAACAATACTTCTCGGCTCTAAGTGCCTAACTGAAATTGGTACAACAGAAAATGAATTAACTGTGTCCCCTTTATCATTTTTGTAACTTGAAGTTTGAATAGAACCATCAATTGATAGTAAGTCTCCCTTATTCACATATTTACCAAAATATTCTGCAGTTTTTCCAAATATTGTTAAAGATATAAAATCTGTTGTATCTTTTGAAAATTCTCTATTAACCGCTAAGGTTGCTCTTGCATATTTATTTAAATTTTTAGATTCAAACATTGCAGGAGTAGAAGAAATTCTACCTACTAATAAAACTTTATTCACTTTATTCTTCTTCCGAAAATGGTCTTGGTTTTCTTACATATGGTTTTTTAGTTGTTGAATCATTTGATGTTTCAGAGTTTTCATTTTCTTCTCTTTTAACATATGGTTTTTTAACAAAAGGTTTTTTGATCTTTTTAGGGTTAGCTTTTCTATTTAAACCTTTTTCAGAATCTAAATTGATAACCATTTGTCTTCAAATAACTTTTGTTATATTACATTTTCTTGTGAACTCAATAACTTCTTCACCGGTAGCTGAAACATTAATTAAAATGTAAATAGCATTTTTTGATTTATTGATTTTATACGCTAATTCTGTGTTCTCTAATTTTTCTAATTTTAAATCTTTTGATTTGAAAGTAGAATCACATATTTCTTGTGCAACTTGAGAATTTGAACTAGGGTCTAAAATCAACATGATTTCGTATTTTGACATGTTGACCTCCTTATGGTCTATAATCTGGACTAAATATATTAGTCAAGGAGTTTAATTACTCAATATTTATTATAATCTATTCTTGAATAAAATATCAAAATCTATTCTTGAATTTTTAATGAATAAACAAATTCTCTCAACTTATCAATGTTTTTGTGCTTTTGTGAAGAGGTAAAGAAAATATCATTCTTATCAAATGAAGAAATAATAGGATGTTGTTGCATTTTATGTCTTTCAGATTGTGTAGTACGATCAATCTTTGTTCCTACTAGAATTATTTTATGTTCTTTTTCAGATAGATAGTTAAAGAATAATAAGTCTTCCTCTAACATTCCGTGTCTTGTATCGAATAACATGAAGATGTGTGTTAATTTTGTTGAGTTACTAAAATACTCATCAAGCATAATGTGCATTTTATCTTTTTGTGTTTTAGACATTTTAGCAAATCCATAACCTGGCAGATCAACAACCATAACACCTTTTTCGGTATCAAAGTAATTAATAAGTTGAGTACGTCCTGGAGTCTTTGAAGTTTTAGCTAATTTGTTATTATTAGAAAGGGCATTGATCAAAGAAGACTTTCCAACATTACTACGACCAATAAAACAAACTTCATTAAAGTTGTGGTCTAATCAATTTTCTTCAGAGGAAGATGATTTAATAAAATTTCACATATACTTAATAATACTTTATTAATTTGTTTTCATTAACTTTTTGTGTCTAATAAGTGTTGATGAAACATCTTTATGGTCATATGAAGGAAAAAGGATAATGGTTTCTAAGCTCTTATTAATGAAATTATTAGCATTGGCAAGATTTAATTCATAATCAAAGTCTATTTTGGTTCTTGCACTTCTTATCAAAAAGTTTGCCTTTAACTCTTTAGCTAAATCACCGGTAAACTTTACTTCATTAATTAAAACAATTACCTTTTCATCCCCTTCAAAGATACTTTGAATGTGCTTGCTGTTTTTAGCGAAATTGTTTTCTGGCTCTTTATCTGGATTTTTAGTAACCACAATATATACCAAATCAAAAATATCTAAAGCTTTTTCAACTATAGATTCATGACCTTTATGGAATGGATTAAAGGAACCAGGATAAATTGCTATTTTCATATTTAAATTTTACAAAAAAAAACAAATATTTTGTTTTTTTTAATAATAAAAGCAATTATTTTTTATAATAATCCAGGGATTACTAAACCACCAATTACACCTAAAGCTGCGATACTTATCAATATTGAAATGATTAGCATTGTTTTAACAACTGGTTTACTTGATAATTTTAAACGTTTTTGTGTTCCAGCTAATGAGATTGATGATACAACAATCATTCCCACGGCAATTAAACCAACTAATATAGGTCAAACTATTTGAACATTTAAAAATGGATTAATTTGGAACAGAGCTTCTTCTTCCTCAACTAGTCTATCTAGAATATCTAAACTAGTTTTAATGTCATCTGATAAAATTTTAGATTGAGCTACATCTTCAGAAAAATTTGAAGTATATAATTCTATATCATTACCAACTTTTTGGATACGTGATCATACAAATATATTTTTATAAGAAGTAATTCCTGCATCTAATATATTAATAATTTTCTTTTGATCATCTTCAACAGATTCAACACCTTCTGGAGTATTTTCTTTTCTAAATGTTAAAGAATTATAAATATTTGAAGAAGTTATCAATGAACTAAGCATATTGTAATTATAAGTTTTTTCTAAAATAATAACTTTTTCTTTAGAAGAAGACTCAAATTTTTCAATAATAGAATTAATGGCTTGTTCAAAATTAACATCTCCTCATTTTAATTCAATAGCATCACCAGTTTTTAAAGATAATTCTGTAATGTTATTAATTCCAAATCCGAAAATCGACAATAATCTATCATAAATATTAATTGAGTTAATCTTTGTTTGTGATGTTAATGAATCAAAAGTTGATAATACATCTTGATTAGAAGAGAAACCTAAGAATAAATCTAAGATTGACTGCGCTCCACCATTTGTAGATACAGCACTAAAAATAGAATTACCAAAGAATGATGTTTCTAATCCAAATTCATTCATACCAAAGTATAGTAAGTCAAATAATGATTTCATTTTTTGAGATCCTGTTAATGTTTCTGGGAATTCTAAAACTTTTGAATCCGAAGATACTCAATTAAATAAACCTGTTTCTTTATCAAATTTCAAGAATGAACTAACATCAGAAATTTTTGCTTTATTTTCCACTTCTGAATCTAAATATTTCTTGATTTCTTTGTAGTAAAATTCATTAATAGGGTTTGTTAGTGTATCTTTCATTTCTGAAAACTTAATTCTAACTAGTTCTGCAAGTTGTTTTTCAATCAATAAATCTTTATCAGCACTTGTGCTATCAATAATTAATTTAACGTTATCTAAAATTAATTGTCTTTGAGCTTTATTGCTAATTGATAATAATCTATCTTTAACAATATCAGTAGCAGTTCCACCAACACCAATTTCAAAAATATTTCTATTATTTCATGATTCACCAGGCATTAATTGAGTAATGATTTCTTGATAAACATCATATTCATCCACTATATTCTTGTAAATTTCTTGCCCTGTATAATCATTAGATTGGTTTTTTCAAGTTATGTTTTCATAAGTTTTACCACTTTGAGAATAAGATATTTTATTGTAGAATTTTTGTCCTAATTTAGTAGAACCAGGAATATCATTTTTTGATCATGATTCATAAACTTTAGCTAAGTAAGAAATTACTTCACTTTCAGAGTTAACTCACTTAGAAGCACCTGCTGTTGATACTGTAGGTTGAATTGCAGCATCAGAAACAAAACCAGGATCTTCAAAGAATATTTTTTCAGTTAAAACACTGCTTAAAGATATAATCATCCCTGTTCTCGAAGGAATTGGTTCTCCAGAAATTGCAAAAGCCATTAATTCATTAAAGTAAATACCTTGTTTATAAATATTTTTAGTAGCTGATGTTTCAGTTTTAACTGAAACAGATAATTGATCTAAACCACTATCATTAACACCAATTTCAGCCATTATTTCGTCTGAAAATTCAATTTTAGTAGTTTCAAGACTTCCGATATTTCCACCAAGAATACTTAAAGCTAATAATTGTTTTTTAGTAGCTGATACTTTGTCGCCTTCAAATCCAAAAAGACTCTTATAAACTTTATCAACATTATTTTTATAGAATAGGTTGAAGTTCAACTCTGTGTCATCACCTAAGTAATATTCATATTTTTTGTTAATTCTTGTATTAGAAGTTCCAGGAACATCAGATGAAGAAGCATTTGAAGCATCTAAGTCTGTTGAGAAGAATTTAATGTTTGAAATTGTATCTGTTGTTGGATAAATAGGTGTAGTATCTATTGCTGATTTAATAATTCCGAATTTTGAAGCATGTGAAATTTTAAGGTTACTTATTTGATCGCCATCTTTTAATCTAACTGAGATGTAAAGTTTTCCACCATCTTTAGATAAAACAAAATTGTCCATAACTTGTTTAAAGTTATTTCCTGGATCTGTTATCGAATTCATTCCAAGGTTTGTTCATCTTCCGAATATTTCTAAATTTGATTGACTAGTAGATAAAGGAAATTCTGTAGGTGTAATTTGTTGATTAGCATTTCTAATAATCAAACTCCCTCTAGCTGTCATACCTGTCAATGATGAATTAGTAAAATCAAAATCAAGTTTAATATTCTCAGAAGTTGAAGCTAAATCAATTTCAGCTATCAATACTTCAGTTTTATAATCACTCACAGTTGTAATTGGAGTTGATAGACCTGTAACAAGATCAACAACTTGAGATGGTTTGTTGCTTAAGTTTCTTATTCTATGTGTTTCACTTGAACCACTAATATAACCTGACAATAAACTAAGATTATCTTCTAGTTCTTGTTGTGTTCCTGAAACAGCTGCAAACTCTTTTCAATCTAGAGTCACTTTAATTGTTTCTCAAATATCAATATTACCTGATGCACGTAAAGATTCTCTAACAATTAAGTTTTCTGATCATGTGTTTAATTCAGCAATCTTATTAATTATATATTTGTAAGAACTAATGCTTGAAAATTGCGGATAATTTGTTTCTAAATTTGTTTGAATTGATGTTCATTGAGCTTTAGCAGTAACTAATTTAGCTGTTGAACCAGCATCACCTGTATCTGGGTTAATAAACGAGAAATTTGAAAAATAGAATTCTGAATTTGTCAAACTATCAGGTGAAACTTCATTTAAACTTCTATTATTAGAAGTATCATTTCTGATAACTTGGTTATTTGATATATTATTTATTGTTGATTCAGCAAATCCTGTTGTCAACATAATTGCAGTAGTAGATACAGCTGCAACTCCAAGTGTTTTTAAAGCTGAATATACTTTTTTATTTTTTGATGTTTTATTCATAATTACGCCCCAATCTCTTCTGCATTTGCAATTTGTTCAATTTCTGATTCTTCAGTGTTTTTAACAACATTAACTGCGATTTGAGCTACTTTTTTTTCTTCGTAAGATATTTTTGAATAACTTAATACTTTAATCCCTAAGTTTAATGAAGATGCAATAACTGCTGGTAATAAAGTTAGAATAATCATTTCAACTCCATCAAAGATATTTGTTGCTGACTCTTTAGGGAATGTTGATTGGAATAACACCATTCCTAATATAGCCAAGTAAGCAACAATGTTAACTATTGTTGATGTTGTGTTTTTAATATTTGGGAAGTTAACACCGATAATGATTGTCGAAATATTAACTAGGAATATTGCCATGAAACAAGTTGATAGAGCCATGTAAGCTGAGATATCAACACCTTTTGCTAATCCAATAATAATAACTGTTTTAACCAATAAGAATCATGAGATGAAATCCATTAATATTGAATTATCAATACTTGAGAACAACATATTTGTTTGTCCTTTTTTACCCATTTTTTTAAATCAAACTATTATAAATAGATATGCAATTAATATAACTGCATCAATTGACATAGAAACTATTGAAAGAATTTCAATAACATCTCCTGATCATACAGATAGAATTGGTAAAGCTTTTGTAATTCCTAGAATTACCAAAGACATTGCGGGCATTAAAATCATTAAGAAAGAAATGTTTCTAAAGAAATCGATTTTTTCAATTTCTTGTTCTGTTTTGTTTGAAAGAATTAATTCTTTGAAAGATTTAACAAAAGTTAATGAAAATGCTGTATATAGAGAACCTAGTACAAACACTACTAATTGAACTATCAAAAGAATCATTTTCATTTGAGGCATTATTGATCCTATTCAAGTAAGCATTGCTAAAATTGGGAAAATGAACATTGTTCCTAAAGCTAGTCTAACTTTTAATCATGAAGTTGGGAAAGTACCTTTTAATTTATATGTTGTAATAAGAAGTGTTAATCCCATAGTTAAAAATCATAGAATTACACCAAGACCAAAAATTAATGAACGTGTTTGTGATACTTGATTAATTACATCAATTGTTCCTGATGCTGGGTAAGCGAATATAGGTATTGACATTACTACTAATATCATTGATAAAAAGAATGAGTTAGCCAATTGAATAATGTAGTAATTGACAACAAATAGTTTCTTCAACGAACCTTTATAAATTCAAGATATTACACTCATTGAAAATAAAGCCAGAAATAAACCTATAAAAATGTTTATAAAATCTAAATATTGAAAACTCAACTCTGGTGCTTGCGCCCCTGAAAATAAGAAAGAAAGAGATAGTAAAGAAATGAATAGTGAGTACATAAAATAAGAAGCAGCCTTCAAGTAATTGTCTCACCTTATTTTTTTTGTTAGTATATCCTTGTTTTGAGTGATATAACCCTTGTTTCTTTCAAGGTCTAAAGATTGTGTTGCTTCGTACGCCATAATTTCTCCTATAATAATTTTTTATAATTATAACACTTAAATGTTAATTATATTTATTTTTAAGCATTTGTATTCAATGCATTTATGTTGTTTTTTTTTAAAAATTATCTTTAATTTTATGAGGGTTTGAAACCTTTTGTAATTACTTTTGAGTAATTAAATGTGGCTTTATTATTTTCTTTGCTAGTTATTTGTATATTAACATTAATTGCCGATTTCCCAGATTGCTCTATTTCTTCAGCTCAAATTATGCTATATTCAAAGTCTGGATACACTGTATTTTTGAACCTAAATGCACTAAAGTCCTTAGAATTTATTATTTCTTTGATAGTCTTGTTTTGGAATGCAAAAGTAACAGTTGGTGTAATTGCTCATTTAGAAAACGGATCATTTGTTGTTATATCATTCAATTGTTTTTGTTGAATAGATAGCAACCCAGTTAATTTAGATGTATACACTTTAGTGTTAATAGATTTATCTTGAGAAATAATAATGGTAACAATAAGCTCGTCTTGGGCTATGTTTTTCGGATCAAGTTTTACTGAATCAATTTTATAATCAAACTTTGGCAAAGAAGGCATTCCATCAAAAACCAAGTATTGGTTAGGATTGTTTTCAGCAATAGATTTTATAACTTCTTGTGCTGTTGGTGGAGTACCAATTTTATCTCCCAATATCACATTTAATTCTGCAGCATTTTCAACAAAGTTAGAAGAATCTAATTGTGAAAAATCTTGAATTGAGATTGTACCGCTTGTTCTTGGTGAAAATCCATCACTAACTTCAAACAATATAATTGTTTTACCTAAAGAAATACTTGTTTCGATTTCTTTATTTAATTCTGAATCAGTTAAAGTTGTTCCCAATTCTTTAAATTTATCAATAAAAAGTTGTACTAACTCCTTAGTAGAGTTAATGTCTATTGTTAGTGTTGATTTTATCTTAGCACCATTTGGCACAAATCTATAAGCACCGTCTTTATCTAATGTAAAGTCATTTGAATTTATAAGTATTGAACTTGGAGTAATTGTTTCTCCAGGAGTAACACTATCAGGGTTAGCGGCAATATCTAAAGTATATCTAGGAAAATCAATAATTGTTTCTTCAATAACTGTTTTTGCAGACATTTCAGGTGTGGCAAAAATGTTTGTTAACTTTGTTGTATATTCTACAAATTCAGCATTTGAGTTAGTTACCTTCACTCCAACTTCTAAACCTGTTGCTAAAGATGTTTTTGAAGTAATTTTATATTCTAAACTTGGTTCATATCCTATTATTTTTTTGAAATCAAAATCATCGTTAGTTGAATATAATGACATTCATTCAGAAGAGTAATTGCTCATCTTTGAACTTACATCAGGTGTTATTTTAAGTTCTAACGCTTCCTTCAAATGCTCTGAAGGAGTTTTAGTATTTTCTTTATAATGACTGATTACAGCTCAGCCCGCAGCAGCGGCACCCGCACAAGCTAGTGTTGAACCAAGACCAATAATCATTCATTTTGCTTTTGTTGATATATACATTAAACCTCTTTAACTTAATAATTAATTTTTAAATTATAATACTTTTTTACTATTTTTCTTTAAATTTATCGATATTCCGGAATGAATATCAATCAATATTATTATATATTATTCTTGAATAAATATCATTATATACTATTCCTGAAGAAATATCATTATATATAACACCAGAATAACTCCCTATAGAAACTTCTAATACAACACCTGAAAAGGCATTTTTGTTAATAATCAAAATATTAGATAAATCAATTTCTACAGAATTATTAGCATTTTTGAAGCCTGCCATAAAGTTATCAGCAATAATATAAATATCTTTACTGAATTTAATTTTATCTATCTTTAAACCATTCATTCTTTCGATATTTTGCTTAATAGAAGTGGGGTCTACAATAAATTTATTAAAGACAAGAATACCATTTTTAAGCTCTCAAGGTAAGTCTTGTAATTTAGACGGCATTCTTTGAATTATTTTTCATTTGTCATCTGAAAAAGCGCTCCCTGAAACAAATTCTATTGTGTTAGGAATTATTACCTTTTTTAACAAAACATTATTATAAAAAGAATAATCTGTTAGTTTTATAGTTGAACCGGTCTCAAAAACCAACTCTTTTATATCATTGTTTTGAAAAGATCTTATTCCTAGTGTTTTTAAGTCTTTACTAATTGTTAATTTTCCATCTTCTCCATTAAATGTTTTGATGTGGGAATTTTGAAATGCATAATCACCTATAATATCAACATGGTTTAAACCCTCAACTTCATCAATTTCAACACCACTAAACATAGATGAAGCCAATCTTCTTTCCGAAGTAATGTCTTTAGGCTCAAGTATTGTCAATTTTTTAATTTTTTTAATTTTTGATTGACCAAATTGTAAACTTAATCCTAACTTTAAATCTAAATCCCAAATTACTTCATCTACAATGGGTTGTGTTGCGTTGTTTATTGTAGGAAATAAAATATTAATTTGATTAATTGCATCAACAAAAGTATATTTTGTTCCATTTAATTTACTGAAATCAATTATTTTGTTTGTTGTGTCAATTAATCCAGGGATGAACTTTGAAACACTATTTTCTGATATTTCTATAGCAACACCAAGATCAAATGAAGTATTAGTAATTGTGGGAATATCTTTAAATTTAACCGAAGTTAGGTAGTTTAACTTAAAAGCTCCAGAAGCTACAGAAGTTACATTATCTAAGGTTACTGATGTTAATTCATTTCTAAAAAATGTGTTCTGTAAAATCACAGTAACTTTTGGTATAACAATTGATGTTAACTTATTCTCTTGAAAAGCTGAAATACCAATCTTTGTTACTTTTGGAATATTTAAAGATGTTAATGAGTTTCCATAAAAAGCATAATTACCTATATGGGTAGCATCGGACATATTTAAATCGCCATTTAATTTTGACTTATAAAAAGCATAATCACCAACTTCATAAATGTTATTTAAAAATGATAGATCTACTTTTGAAAGATTGATATCATAAAAAGCACGATTAGGTATTTTTCGAATATTTGATGGTAATGTTATTTTGTTTATAGTCATGGCCTCAGGCAAGTATTTAATATTAGTATAGAAATTCTCAACCAAAATTGTTGATGATGATAAATTTAAATGACCATCAATAAATTTATTTGCTAAATTCACAGGCATTTCTCTAACAACATTGAACTTGCTACCAATAATTTGAACCAAACTATTTGTTAGAAGATTGGTTTCTTTTGATATATGTATATTATTTAAAGTTCCCGTGGTTGGCGCCTTAAATATATATCCAAAATTTTTATCAGTTGGGGATAAAGAATTTTCCAATCGCAATGTTGTAACTATATTTTTTTTTGCATCTCCGGTATTAAAATAATAATCTAAGTTATCTTTATAATTTGGAAATTCAGGAATGACTATATTAAGGTCAAGAGTTCCATCAATTACAAGTTTAACAATATCAGGACTTAGTTGTCTATCAATAATTCTACCAGAATTAGGGTGACCAATAAATCCTTGTGTGTTAATTGACAAGATAGTTTTACTTATACTAATTTTTTCAGTTGTTCATTTTCCAATGTTTAAATCATCATTTACAAAAGAATTTTCATGAGAAACAAAAACAACTTCACTAACCTTTATAGGTAATTCATTTATTTCTTGAATTAAATTAAACATGGAATCAACTTGAAATAAAGATGCATCTAATATAATCTTTGTAATAACTAGAAATTCATCTTTACGAGAGATTAATTTTAATAACTCTAATAAATCCGACAACTCAGTAATTGGGGTTTTAGAATTTGCAAAATCCATAGTTTTTGTTGTAGAATCGTAATAAAGATGCAATCTTAAATTATTATTAGAAAGCATGTTCTTAAACTTAACAGATTCATCAAATGATTGACTATATATTTTGGTTATTATTTTTGGAATATCAAACACTAATATTTTATTTTCATAGAACATCTTATCACTTATTTCAACAACATTTTTTGGAAGTTTAACAGATGTAATAAAATTTGATTGAAAGTAACCTGTTTCAATTCCTGGTTTTGTTAATAATTTCCAATTAGAAAACCCAGAAAGATCAAATTCACCAAAAACGGCCTTTCCCAACCAATGACTATTAAACTTTATTATATTATCTGAAGTTCTATCAATGAATAAAACCTCTGCATTAATGCCTGAATTATCTTCAGAATTAATTTCCACCCCGTTATCACCAACTACAAAAACATAAAGTGGTTGATTAGCATTTTTAAAGTTATTACCTATTGATATTGATAACTCTCTTGCACTTTCAAGTTTATCTAATTCATAAAAACTTCCTATTACTATTTTTTGATTTTTAGAATCATATCTAGTTGTTTTAATATCATCATTAAATTCAAAAACAAATCCAGGAGGAGTCTTTAAATCGATAAGATTCATTCATTCATTATTAATAATTTTTTCAGATAAAAAAGTCTTAAAAAAGTCTTTTAAGTTGTATTTCATTTTATGATCATTAATTAAGTTTAAATTCTCTAAATAGTTCACTGATTCGCGAGAGTATGTTTGTCAAGTTTTAAAACCTTGAATAACAGACGTTGCCTCTATAACCCTATCTTCTACACTTACATAAATGTTGAATTCTATTTTTGTTCCATCTAATATTTTGGATAACTCAAATTTCACATTCGCTTCTTTACCAATCAAGATATCTTGAAAATCTTTTGATAACTCGAAATATGACAAAGAACTTTCAAGGTTATCAAAATAAAGCTTTGGAGGATACTCTAAAACTTTATTTTTGTATTCATCTGACAAAACGATGAAGTTACTATTGTTTTGTAAAAAATCATTTATAGACTCATATACTACATCAGATTCACTGCTGCAAGAAGACAAAACAACAACAGGATAAACCATTGTTGTTAGTATTATTGTTTTTTTAAATAAAGATTTTTTATTTCTAATCATAAGTATAACTTCTAAAATTTAGAATTATTATGATATTTTATCAAATAATCTAAGAACTCCAGCAGCATCTTCATAATGAGAATAACTTTCACTTGTTTTTGATATCTTTATATCAGGGTAAACAATAGATGAAACTTCATAATTGAAGGTAAATTTACCATGTTGAGAACTAAGATTTAAACCCGTTATTTTAATATTATAAGAATAATTGTTTAGTTGTACTTTCTTCAAAAAGTTTACATTCCTAATTGTTAAGTTATCAACTAACACTTTTCCATTTTGAGTTTCAGGAGCCGAAATAGAAAAGTTTCCTTTTTGAAATAAAGAAGCTTCTTCTCTATCGAAAAAACTGATTAAATCTTTTTCTGTTTCTGACACTTTATTAGTATTGTAACCATAAATTGATCCAACAATAATTGCAGGAGTTGCAATAGCAACAACCACACCTGATGTGATTAGTGCTAATTTAATATTTTTATTTTTAATGTTGATTTTCATTTTAACCTCTATGTTATTTGTTGTAAAAAGTGTATTATTTTAACAGAATTAAATTAATACAAAAATTAATATAACGATTGCAAAAACCGAAATTACTGCAAATACTAATCCACTAATTAATATGTTATTTTTTTTCTTATTTTTTTTTCTTTCAAACATGTTCAAACCTTTATATTTTACTTTTTAAATATTTAAAATTATATCACAAATTATTTATTATAAATTTGTTTTTAAATATGTTTTTAAATATGTTTTTTTGTAATTTTTTATTAAAAAAACACCTTTAAATAGTGTTTTTTTAATTATATTTCCTTAATCCAATTGATTAATTTTATTTAATTAATTAAACTGTTGGAGTAGCGTTTTTAGCTTCTAAACTTTCTTCATATTTAGTAACTACTTCTTCTACAACACCAACATATAGGAACATTGAATCAGGAATGTGATTTAACTCACCTGATAAAATTCTTTCCATACTTGATAATGATTCATCAAGAGTAACGAATTTACCTTTAATTCCTGAGAATTTTTCAGCAATAATAAATGGTTGTGTTAAGAATTTTTTAACTCTTCTTCCAATACGAACATTTTTCTTATCAATTTCTGTTAGAGAATCAAAACCTAAAATATTAATAATATCTTCAAGAGATTTTAATTTTTCTAAGAATCTAATTGTTGATTTAGCAACAGTTATATGTTTTTTAGAAGTATATCTTTTTGATAATAGTTTTGAAGATGAAGACAAAGGATCAACGGCAGGATAAATACCTTCTGCAGCTAATTGTCTACTCAAAATAATTGTTGAATCAAAGTGAGCAAACGCAGCAACAGCAGCTGGATCTGTAAAGTCATCGGCTGGAATATACATAGCTTGAATAGAAGTAATATCACCATCTAATGTTGAATTAATTCTTTCTTGTAGTTTTCCCATCTCTGAAACTAGAGTTGGTTGGTAACCAACAGCTGATGGTGTTTTTTCTAACAATGTTGAAATTTCTGAACCAGCTTGTACATAACGGAAAATATTATCCATAAATAGTAAAACTGATTTTCCTAGATTATTTCTAAAGTATTCAGCAACTTTAATTCCTGTAAACCCTGCACGGAATCTCAAACCTGGAGATTCGTTCATTTGACCGAAAATAAATGTTGTTTTATCTAAGAAACCTAATTCTTTAGCTTCTTGTCATAGTTCATGACCTTCACGAATACGCTCACCAATCCCTGTAAAAACAGATAATCCATCGTGGTGCTTAATAAATGTATTAATAAGTTCTTGAACAACAACTGTTTTACCAACTCCAGCTCCACCAAGTAGACCTGTTTTTCCACCTTTTGGAAGTGGTAATAAAATATCAATAACTTTAATTCCTGTTTCCAAAATTTGTGATTTAGGAATGATGCTATATCTTTGGTTTTCACGTTTTTCAGTAACTTGCATTGGAGTATATTTTTTACCAACTAATTTAAAATTAGGGTTATCTAAAATACGCCCAACTGGATCAACAACACGTCCTAGAATTGATTCACTAATCATTAAAGAATATGGTTGGTTTTTTGATTCCAATAACATTCCAACAGTTAAACCTTCTTCTTTACCTAATACAAAAGCCGAAACTAACTTATCATTTTTAATATCAGATATTTCCAAGATACGTGTTTCTCCATTATCTAAATGAATTTCAAAAACTGAACTAATGATTGGTTTTTCTAAAGCTTTGATTATTTGAATTTTATAAACTTGTGATTTAATCTCCACAATCATACCTGTTAAAACAACTGATTTGTTTTCTATAGGAAGAACTGGGTTTGTAGGAACAAATTTATCTAATTGTTTTTCAGTAGCAAGAGTTTTTCTAATGAATTTAATATCTGTTTGAGCTAAAAGTATTGATTTAATCATTGTGATTTTATCAACACGATTGATGTGTAATACATTGTGAATATCACAAATAACATTTAATTGGTGTTCATTCATTAAAGCTAAATTTTCAGGTAAATAAATTTTGAATTTTGATTTTTCAGCCAATGTTTCAAATGATCTTTCAACTTCATTTGTCATTTTATCTAATGTTGGCGAAACTGAAACTGAATTTGAAACAACAGTTTTTGATTTTTCAGGAGCTAAATCAATTTTCATTGTTTGTGTTTTAGTTTTGACAGCAACAGTAGATGTTGAGTATTTAGCTTTGTTTTCAACAACAGCATTAATAATCATGTCATTGTTTAAAGCATCAAATTCCATAATTTTTTCAATAATGGTTGTTTTGCTAATTTTTCCAGGAGTTCCTAATTTACCTAACTTAGCAGCTTTTTTCAAGTTATCTACAGTTAATTTTTTTAAGAATTCCTCTTTTTCGATTTTTGAATTAAATTTCATATGCTATCCCCTTTTCATATCCTCTTCTCTCGTAAGACAATAATACCCTTCCATCATTTCTAATGTCTTTAAACACTTTGATAAATTCTGGATTATTACGTAATCATTTGTTCTCTGATAGAATGTGGTATTTCAATAAAGGTAAAATGATGTGTTTTAAATACATTTGAATAATGTCATCTGTCATTGCCTTTTGATTCATAAGACTTGCAAGTTTCATTCCTAAGATATCTTTTGATAAAAATACTTTTAGAACTTCTTTAATAATTGAAACTTCACTTATTGATTCACTTTTGTCATTGTTATAGAATGATAAGAAACCATTTCTCAATAGGAAGAATAATATTACTGAAGTGTTGTAATCAATAACTTCATATTCTCCTTGATCAATCATAACTTCAAAAGCTTTACCTTTGTTGTTTCTTTCTGCATCTTCTGCTGATAAGTTTGAATTAAATGAAGAAAGTTTCTTTTGTTCTTCATATTCTGAAATTAAACGCTTAAGTCCTGAAGTAGCTTTTGCCATTGAAGGAGTTTGTACAGCTGATCCCAAACGAGAAACAGACACAGTAATTTCCAAAGCTGGTCTTCTACCTTCATTAAATACTGTTGTAGAAGTATATATTTGTCCATCAGTAATAGAAATTAAGTTTGTAGGAATATATCCTGAAATATCTCCACCCAATGTTTGAGCTATAGGAAGGATTGTAATTGATCCTCCACCGAAATCTTCAGTAAATCTTCCACATCTTTCAAGTAATCTTGAGTGAGTAAAGAAGATATCTCCAGGAAAGGCTTCACGACCAGGAGCACCACCAATAATAAGTGAAAGTTCACGGTAAGCATCGGCATGATTAGTTAAATCATCCAATACTAATAAAACGTCTTCACCTTGTTCTTGGAAGAACTCTGATACAGATGCACCAACATAAGGAGCAAGGTATTTAGCAGCGGCAGTATCATCAGAAGCAGCAACAATGATAATTGTTTGATTCATAACTCCTCTGTCTTTAAGTGTGTTATAGATTTCTACAACTTCCTCACGCTTTTTACCAACAGCAACATAAACATTTTTAACATTTCTTTCAAATTGAGATAACATAGCTGTTACAGCGATACCTGTTTTACCAGTTCCTCTATCACCAACGATTAACTCTTTTTGACCTTTACCAACTGGTAAAATACCGTCAATAGCTGTAGTTCCTGTAACCAAAGGTTCACTTAGAAGTTTTCTAGCGTAAATTGGTTTAGCTTCTTTAAAAATATCAATTGAAGCTAATTTTTTAACTTCATTAACTTCAGGACCTGCAATCATTTGCAAACCATCAATATCAATTACTGATCCTCAGTAATTGTTAAAGATATCCGCTTTATATGGAAGACCTGTTGCTGTTGCTTTTGAACCAACTTGTAGTGAAGCATGTGCTTCAACTTTAAGTAAGGCAACAAAAGCTTTTGTGTGTGTAGCTTTTAGAACAATACCATTAACGTTCTTGTTGAATTTGATTTCTTCAAGAAATTGATAGTTGTGCTCTCCTTCGATTGTAATAATGTTATCCTTGATAGCTATTATTTTTAATTCTTTTTCTTTTATCATAAATACCCCTTTATTTCTTATTTCCTTATTTCTCATGCTACTATTGATTTCAATAATATCTTTTTAGACACTTTTATTACATCATCTTGATGCTCTATAAGTTTGAATACATTATTATTCTTTGAATAATTCTCTGCTGAGAAATAATTCGATAACTGACTGTATTCTTTAACCGCTGGTTGATTTTTAGAAATTTCTAACATATCTTCCAGTTCTTCCAAATTAATTGTTTTCAAGTTTGAAAAGTTTTTGTAAATTTGAATTAGCATCTTATCAGGTATTATATCAAATTTACCGTTCAGCATAATTAGATCTCCAAATTCGTTTGAAACTCTCATTACATCTTCTGCCATAACAAAACTTGTTTTTTCTTCTCTTGATGAAGCTTCTTTTTCTCTATATTTTACAACCAATGCTGCAACATCATAAATAGTTATAATGTCTGAAGTGCTACTTTTGCTTTTAAAAGGCATTCCTAGCAACAATTCAACAGGCTTGTAATCAACAGTTAGTATTGTTATATCAACAATTACTTGACTTTCATCTAAATAAATTGATCTTAACAATTCAGGATTAATAGCTGTAGTCAGTGTTAATTCTCTTTTTTGATTAGCCATTATTCCACCGTCCCTTTAACTTTAATTAGAGGAAATTCTTCTTCTTCTGCTCTTAGTTTGAAGGCTGCATACAATAGTAATGATTGCATTGTAGACTCTTCTTTTCTAGTTCTATTGTAAAGCATTCTTAGTTCAAATTGTTGTTCAGTCAATTTATTTTTCTTCTCTTCAAGTAATTGAAGTTCTAAATTATATTGTTCAATATTACTTAGAATTTTAGTTTCATAAATATTTTGTTTGATAATTGTTTTAGTTAATTGCTCATACAAAACATAGATATTTGGGTTTCATTCAGCATTATCAATATTAATGTTAGTCATAATTTTCTTATGATTCACAATATATTCATGAACAGATCTTGTTTTTGAGTCATCTTCAGGCTCTTTATTGTCAGTTCTTAATTTTTGTTTTTTATTGTTAGCGCTTGCTAAAATACTTTCAAAGGGTAGAATTTGTTTTGAAACAACAGGTTCACTGTGCAAGTTAGATGCTTGAGTAATCAACATCAAAGCTTTACTAAATAAATTATTTTTTAAACCTATATCAATCAAGGCACTTACTTTTTGTGACAATTCTTCCAAGTTTTCAAAAGAAGAATATTCAAAATGCTCAATAACATTTAATTCTAATTTTTGACAAATAATATTTACATTAGAACCAAAAGTAATAATGTAATCATTAGGAGTAACTGTTTTAATAAGAGTTTCTTCTAATTTATCAAGCATGTTTTGAGAATAAACATCTAATTTCTTTGGATCAACTAAGAAATACATTGTAGACTCTATTTTAGTTTTTTTAACTTCTTTTTCGTCTCTGTCAAAAAACATTATTCCTCTTTTAACAAATCAACGTTCCTCTACTGCATTCAATAGATTTAAATTAATTGTTTTTAAATTCTGAATATTTTCTAACTTCATTACTTCTTGATTTAATAATTGCAAAACACGTATTTTAGATATGTCAACAAAGTTTAAAAAGAAAGATAATTTTTCTGATTTGTCTTTAACTTCTTTTAATTTCATATGTAACCCCCTTCTTTAAATTTATTTTATTTTATTTTTTTTGGATTGCTTGCTAAAGAAAGCACAAGTTTATTAAAACCACTTGCTGCTTTTTCGTCAACGAATAATGAAGTGATTCCACTAATTCCTCTAACTAACAATGTACCTGGGAAGAATTCTGTTTCATGTCCATTATTAAGAGCATTGTCTAATAACTTAATGAAAGCATCAATAATTAAGTAGTTGTTTCCTTCATTTTCAACTAGTGAAGTTCATTCAACTATACCAATTGGTGGTAATAACTTCGGATTAGCAATTGCTACAGGGATTATTTTAGATTTATCAAAACGAACAACATCAATAATTAAAACTGGGTTTAAAACAACTGGGTATCCTAAAATAATTTTTTGCATTACTGAGTCTAAAAATTTATTTAATGTTTTTTCAACTTCTTCTATTGTAATAATTACACCATCATAAATGTAAATGTGTGTTTGTAAAACAAGGTCTTTAATAGAAAACTTTGTATTTCTTTGAAAAACTTCGTTGTAATTTCATACTGATTTGTTTAAAACTAAATTGTAACTTTCATATGAGTCAATTGAAGATAATGGCTTAGCATTTAAGTCATTAAAATGTTCCTCTAAAGCATTTATCTTTTCAATTCTCATCTTTGAATCTTCTTCAATTAATTCTTTTTCTGTTCTAACAACCGAAAAGGCCATTTCTTTTGTTTGAGAAATAATATCTTCATAAGATAATGTTCCTGCGAACTTTTTTCCTTCTTGTACAGATTTTGGTTCAAAAGAAACGTTGTTTCCCAAGTCGTTTTTTTTGTTTTCTTCTAAGTCTCTATTTTTATCTTGCATATAATTTCCTTGTCTTGATTTTTCAAAAATATTTTAAAGTATTAATTAAAATAAATTTTCTCAATTATAACATAGATTATTTTAATTTCAAATATTTATTTTAAATTGAATAAATGTTTTTGAAAACTTTCTCTACTTCTAAATAAATCATTTTAATTATAAATCATTAATGTGAAATTAGTTTAAAATCAATAAAAAATAATTATATAAATTCTTTTATATTTATTGATTTGTTAACGGTATTTGACATTTCATAACTTGCATTACCTACTTTAACAATCATTGAAAAAATGAGCATTTCTTCTTGTGTTGTAGTTACAGAAGAAATAGATATAGAAGTACGTTTTATAGGTTCGATAGTAAATTGTTGTACAAATCTAGGTGGAGAAAAGATCCCTCCCGGAGTTTCATTGTTTATCTTTACGATTTCTTCAGCAGTTTTACCAATAATCACCCCAGGGTTCTTTATTGCTGGCATAAAAGCTAGAGAACTACTAGAAATACTGTTACCAATTGCAGATGCTTTTGATGAGTTAACACTTTTATGTTGACTTATATTACTTTCAGTAGGATTTTTAAAGGTTTTATTAACTTCATGATAATAATAGTGTTTGTCAAAAGAAACTCCGTAGTTATCTTTCGCATACTTTATTAATGAATTATTAAAAAAAATATCACTTGTCGGAGAAACCCTTACTTTATAAATCCCTTGTCTTGGATTTTCTTCATAAAATCCAGCAGAAGTAATACCAAAACTATACTTGTTACCATTTGTTGATGTTTGTTCTGGAGCTAACACCAAACTTTTTGAAGAATATGCATCGACTGCTGACTCATCAGTGGCTTTGTCTTTAAAATAGACCGGTCTATTTGTTATTATTGATGATTCAGAGTAAAAATCTACATTGAATTTTTTCATAGCATCAAAAACATCTTGCCTCACAGCTTGAAATTTGTATGATTTTTCAGTTAAGCCAGTAGAATCTTTGCCATTATAAACATATCTAGATGCTGACTTTGTCAAACCTTGATCTATAATTGTTGTTTTTTCTATATTAATAGTAATTTTCTTTGGTTTAGAAACAAATTTATTTGATTCTCTTAGGCCAACATTAACATTGATTTCAAATTCAATATTTCCTTCCAAATCAAAAGAAACTATATCTTTTTTTGTAAAATCTCATGAATAAAATATCCCGTAATCATTATTTGTTTCTGCAATTTTTGGCTCTGGTAATACAAATATATTTGCTAATTGTTCATTATTATTGTATGAACTTTCAGAGCTATTTATTTGATTCAAATTTTCATCATTAATTCCTAAGTTTAGTAGGTTTATTTTCTCTAAATTTGCATCACTTTTATCAATGGTTAATTGAATGAAATTTTTAAGTTCTAAATCTAATAATTGATTTGCAACATCATTTGCTTGATTCGAACAAGATAATAAAAATGTAACAGGTGCAATGGTAATAATTGACATCCCAAGAAATAATGTTTTTTTAGTAAATTTTTGAATCACTTTCACTCCTTGATAATAATTTAAAAATTATATCATTATTGCGCTTAAGTTGCTAAAAATTATCTCAACAGCCTAGCCACAAACATTAATACATTTACAAAATCTATAAATAAACGAATTCCAAATATTAAACCTAATCTTATTAATTCTTCACTCGAAGCACCGCCTGATGATTCTATTTGATCAGAAGTTCTTTGAATTCATCAAATATCAAATCCAATTCACAATGAGAATAGAATAACACCTATTAATGAATACCATTTTTCAGCACGGTCTCCACCAAAGAATATCAAGAATATTGAAAAAATCATCAATCCTATTGTTGCAAACATCAAGAAAGGTCCAATTTTTGAAAAATCAAACACTTGAAAGAAACCTAATAATCCCATTATTACAAAAATACCTGAAGGAACTAAAAATAATATAAATACATTCTTAAATCCTGCTGCTTGAGCAACACTAAATCCTGAATAATACAAGGTAGATGAAACAAACAACCCTTGAACAAAAATAAAAAGTATATACATTAAAATCAATGTAGGTAGTTTTAATCTTTGAACCAAAAAAGAAATACCTATTACTAAGGCAATATTAGCAACCATAAGAATTGGTCACATTGTTGTTCTCAATTTCATAATAGCTTCTCCTATTATAGGAACAGATAAAACCAAATAAGTCATCAAGAAAATAAGAGCAACACCCAATCCCATTCACATCAATGAATAAGATATTAACTTATTCTTAGTTGAAGCTCTTTCAGCTGATTTTTGGAAAATCTTCGGAAAACTTTTATTAGAACTCATTATTTATTAACCTTTAATCTTTTCAAATTGATATTCTTCAACATCATATTTCAATTTCAAGAAACAAGTAGTAATCGCTTCTAAACCAGTGTGGATAGCAATTACTGGTGGTATATATAATTCTATAAAAGGTCTTTTATTTTTAACCAATGATGTAATTTCTTGCATAATAGAATCTTTGTCAGGATTATTTGAGTGACCAAACATAATAACTCATTCTTCTGATGAAGAATTTAACCTCTTATAAGCATCAACAGTGGCATTTACTACAGTTTTATTAAATATTCTTCCTTTTCCAAGTTTTTCTAATTTTCCATTTTTCATACTAATAATTGGAATTATTTTTAAAAGTTTTATCAATTTTGCTGCAGATGGAGATAATCTTCCACCCCTAACCAAGTTGTCGTGAAACTTAGGAAAAAGAATCATGTTGTTCATTTCTCTTGAAGTTCTATTTTCGATAATATCAATACCTTCTTGAATAGTAATTTCTTTGTTTTTAACTCCAATTTCCAACTCAACTAATTCATGAATTATTGGTGTAGAAATGTTTTCCGAATTCACAACATGAACATTTTCAAAATTATTTGCTGCTACCAAAATGTTTTGGTATTGTGATGATAAGTGTTTTGAAATAGGATAAAACAAAACAAAAGAATCTGGTGTAGATATTTTTTTCAACAATTCTTCTGCTTTAGCAATAGAAGAACAAGATGTAGAAACAACTGATTCAACTTTAGTTATATCAAAAAAGTTTTTTGAAGTAATTTCTACTCCATCTTCATATTCTCTACCATCAACAGTTATATAAAGGGGTAGGTAATGTCACCCTCTAGCTTCTGCTTCTTTTTTTGTTAATCCTGCTGAAGAATCAATTACTATTTTTAATTTCATATTTTTATTATATAAGATAATTTATAATTTATCTAAATATTTTTTGTTAAAAACCCCAATAAATGGAACATTTCGCATTTTTTCCTTCACATCTAATCCAAAACCAACTAAAAATTCATCCGGAACAATAAAACCTGATATATCTGCTTCAATATCAGCTTTACGATTTGAAGGCTTATCTAACAAAGTAACTATTTTTAAAGACTTAGGGTTTCTTAAGATTAAATTTTCTTTGATTTTTTCTAAAGATCTTCCACTATCAATAATATCTTCAACTATTAAAACATCTTTGTTTTTAATGTCAGTAATTAAATCCATTATTATTTTAATGTTTCCTGAGTTAGAAACTCCTCCACCATAAGATGAAATTGTCATGAAGTCTAGCATATGTTCAGTTTCGATAGTTTTTATAAGTTGTGCTAAAAATGGAACAGAACCTTTTAATAATCCAATCAAAACTAAATCCTTAGAACCCTTGTATGTTTCGTCAACTCATTGAGAAAGTTCAACTATTCTTTTTTCAATTTGTTCTTGTGTGAAGAGAACTTTAGTGAATCTTTCGTCCTTGATATCAGTCTTGTTCATATTAAATTATGATACTCATAACAGTTACGTCGTACTTTTCAGGACCATCAACAGTAACAACATCACCCTTTTTAGAACCCATTAATGCAATAGCAAGTGGAGATTGATTACTAATTTTATTGTTAAACGGATTTGTTTCATATGTAGTAACAATTGTAAATTTTTCTACTTTTGAAGTTTTATCAAATTTAATTTCAACTGTTGATCCAATTGAAACTGATGAAGTAGAAGATTGTTTAGTTAAAACATCTGAATTTTCTAATAAATCTTCAAGCTCTCTAATTCTATCTTCAATAATACCTTGTTTTTCTCTAGCAGAATCAAATTCAGCATTCTCAGATAAATCACCTTGTGCTCTTGCATCTTTAATTTCTTGAATTACTTCAACTCTATCTTTTTCTATTAATTTTTTTAACTCTCATTGTAGTTCTTGTATCTTCTCTTTGGTAAGTAGTGTTTTTTCCATTTTCATATGTTTTCCTTATCGTTTATTTTACAATTAAAATAAAACCCTTATATCATTTAAGAATATCATAATTAAAGCTACTTTTACTTATTTTACTCACTATTTCTTTTTTCCAAGCTTTGTGTTTAGTAACGTTTGCTATTACAAACATTCCTTTTTCTTTTAAATTATCAATGTATTTTTCATATGTCGGCAGTCAACTTGACTTTGCTGATAATAAAAGAATAGCATCATACTTTTCAAGATTATTCGTTTCCTTTATAACATTTAATTTATGATCAAATTTCAATTTTTCATTTGAGACAACATTTTTATATTCATTTTCATTAAATTCATTTGATAGAACATCAATATAACAATTTGTTTTATTTGAAATAGAAATAATTTCATAAGAGGTTTTGTGTCCCAACATAAGTATTTTTTTGAAATCATTTTTGATTATTGTATTAATAGAAAATTCAATTATTTCATCATCTAACGGATTTTCAATTGCATCCCTCAAATCAAAAATAGGTTCACCAAAGTCAGATCTCTCTACAACTTTCATGTGTCCATTACTCACAGATTCTTGGTTTAATATGTCAAGCTTATCTTTTTTGATTGTCTTCTTTATTTTATAAACTTTAAATAAAATTACAGCCAAAGATATCAAAGCAACTGTAACAAATGCTACTGCAGAATAAATTAAAATGTCTTTTGTTACTTGTGAAATTTCCATGAATTATTCTTCATCTTCTAAGAAGTCATTATCTTCATCTTCCATAAACTCATTAAATATTTTTTCAACTATTTCTCATTCATCATCTTCAATCATAATCAAAGAATCATCTTCAGCTATTTTAGCAGGGTGAACCATATCTTCGATAGCATACAAGATAAAGGTATCTCCATTTTCTTCAAAAGTGAAAACAACTTCTGCTTCAACTGTCGTTTCATCCTCTAAAGTGATTGTGACAAATTTAGCCTTTTTTTCTAAATCATTAATTTCTTCTTCTTTCATGCAATACTCCCTTTGTCTTCTTAATAACAAAAAACATAAAGTTAATTATGTTTTAATAATTATATTGTTTAAAATTATTTTTTAGCTTTTTTAGCTTTAGGTTTTTCTTTAGCTTCTTTTTTTAATTCAGGATCATTTTCAAAACCTGGATCAATATCTATTGAATCGTCTGCTGCATTGTCTGCTGAATCTTGAGCTGATTGGTTAGAGAAAGATTCTACAATTTTTTGAATTTGTTCTATTTTAATTTTTAACTCTTCAATGTTTTTATCTTCAATCAGCTTTTTGATTGTTTCAATTTCACCCTGCATTTGTTTTTTAGCAGGTTCTTCCATGTCTTTTTGTTCTTCAATTGACTTCTCTAATTGATTAACTAAGATTTCAGCTTTTATTATAGTAGATTGCTCTTCTTTTCTTTTTGTGTCTTCTTCTTTGTTTTTCTCAGCGTCATCAATCATTCTTTGAATTTCTTCTTCTGATAAACTTGATGAATTAGTAATTGTTATAGTTTGTTCTTTACCTGTGTTTTGATCTTTGGCTGTAACTTTAGTTATACCATTTGCATCAATTGAAAATGAAACTTCTATTTTAGGAACTCCTCTTTGAGCTTTATCAATACCTGATAGATTAAATTGTCCAAGATTTTTATTGTCTCTTGCAAATTGTCTTTCACCTTGCACTACAGATATAGTAACTTCTTCTTGATTATCTTGAGCTGTTGAAAAAACTTGTGATTTTGTTACAGGAATAGTTGTATTTCTCTTAATTAAAGGAGTTGCAATTCCACCTTCAGTTTCAATACTTAAAGAAAGAGGGGTAACATCCAATAATAAAATATCATTAATATCTCCAGCTAACACTCCACCTTGAACAGCTGCTCCAATAGCAACAACTTCATCAGGGTTAATTGAACTATTAGATTTTTTACCAGTTGTTAATTCTACCATTTTTTGCACCGCAGGAATTCTTGTAGAACCACCAACTAATAGAATTTCATCTAAATCAGAAGCTGTTAGTTTTGCTTCTTTTAAAGCATCAGTGATTGGTTTTCTAGTTCTATCAACTAATGAAGCTGTCATTTTTTCAAATTCACTTCTTGATAATTCTAACTCTACATTCAATGGTCCTTTAGGTGTAATTGCTAAAAATGGTAACATGATTTGAGCAACGTCTACTCCTGATAATTGAATCTTAGCTTTTTCAGCTTCTTCTTTTAATCTTGACATAGCCATCTTATCTTTTTCAATATCAAAGTCATTATCTTTTTTAATCTTTTCAATCATTCATTGAACAATAACATTATCTCAGTCATCTCCACCTAAATTGTTATCTCCACTTGTAGAAAGAACTTCAAATGTTCCTCCTGATAATTCCAATACTGAAACATCAAATGTTCCTCCACCTAAATCGTATACTAATACTTTTAAATCTTTAGCTGTTTTATCTAAACCGAAAGATAGTGCCGCAGCTGTTGGCTCATTAATGATTCTCAATACTTCTAAACCAGCTATTTTACCAGCTGTTTTTGTTGCTTCACGTTCCGCATTATCAAAATATGCAGGAACTGTAATAACAGCTTTAGTGATTTTTGATCCTACTTTTTTCTCAGCATATTCTTTTAAGTAAGTTAAAATCATAGCTGAAATTTCTTCAGGTTTGTATTCTTTACCATTTGCTTTAACTTTTTTATTTGATCCCATTAATCTTTTGATCGAAGCAATTGTGTCAGGATTTGTTTCCAATTGTCTTTTTGCAATTTCTCCAATAATAATTTCATCATTTTTAAAAGATACAACAGAAGGTGTTGTTCTTTTACCATTTGGATTCTCTAATACTTTAGGTACTCCGTCTTCTACAATAGCAACTACCGAGTTTGTAGTTCCTAAATCTATTCCTATAATTTTTTCTTTTGCCATAATATACATCCTTTAATTATTGTTTTATAATTTAATATTATCACAAAATTAGCATACTTAACAAAATATTGCTAATTTTTTAAAAAGTTATCTTGAAATTATAATTATAAGAGCATTAAGGGATACTACTTCTTAGAAACTAACACATTCGCAGGTATTATTACACGACCATTCAATTTATATCCTCTGTTTCTTAATTCAACTATTTTATCTTTTTTAAATTCATTAGTTTGCACTAATTCAACAATATTGTGTAATTCTGGATCGAATTCATCTCCTATTTTTGGTTCAATAGGAATGATCCCTGAAGATTCAAGAATAAGGAACATTTGATTAACTAATAATTCAAAGCCTTTAACATAACCAACCAGTTCTGGGTTGGCATCATTTTTAGTGCCAAATTGAATAGCCATATGTAAATTATTTAGAGGACTTAATAGTTTTTCAAAAAAGCTTTGGAATTGAAAGTCTTTTTCGTCTTTCATCTTTACTTCAAATTGTTTTTTATAATTATCTTTGAATTCATTGATTTGTTTTTGAGCATTTGCAGATATTTCAACAATTTTATTATTCAATAAAGTTTCGTTTTTACCAAGATCGGTGATTTTATTTTGTAACTCAGTTATTTCTTTTTTAAAATTTGAAACTTCTTTTTTAGAAGCTTTTTCGTCTTTATTGTTTTTGTTTGATTGATTAGGTTGAGTTGGATTAACTACTTGTCCGACTTCATAATCATCTGAATAACCATGAATTTCAAAATCTAAATCCACTCACTCAAAGTTGAATGTTGCAGGATTTTGATAGTTGAATTTAATTACTTGGTTTGCTATTGTATAGTCTAATCCTAATATAGCTTCTGAAAGTCCTGGCAAGATAGTATCGCTACCTACAACCATCGTTACAGGGCCTGCTCCACTAATAAAATCTCCATTTTCACTATATATATTGTATTTAAAAGTAATTACACCATTTAGTTTTATTGGATTGTTGTTTGGGTTGTTGTTTTTATTCATATAACCAAATTTTACATTAATATTTAATTTATTCCTTTAAATATTTTTCAATTATATTTAAAATATTTTTAGCTTTAGAATAATCCATTCTATGCGTTCCCACAATAGACATTTCTTTTGAAGATTCTCCAATAGTAATTTTTTTAGAAACCATTGATGACTTGTTGGAACCAATATCTATTTTTAAATTTTCACCATAAAGACTACGTCCTTCAATTGAATCTCAAATAGATTCATGCTCAATCATATTGATTAATTTAGCTAAATCTTGTCTACTAATATCTTCTGATTCTATAATATATGATTTTCCATAAATTTTTCTATTGTGATTAATAGCAAAATCAAATATTTCATTAACAAAAGTTACAATTAACTCTTCTGCATTTTTAATTTCTGTTTTAAAGATTTGAGATAGTAAAGATAATTTTTCTCCCAATTCTATAATAGGAGTATCGATTAATCTTTCTTGAATTAATCTAACAGCAACTCTTAAGTCACCAGCCTTTATATTATCATTCAATGAAAATACTTTGGTTTCAACCCTTCCTGTTGATGTAATTAAAACAATGATTGATTGGTTATTGTCAATTTCAGTCAATGTGATTGATTTAAGTAATTCACTTCCATCAATATCAGATGTAATAAAAGTTAATCCAGCTAATTCTGAAATAGCCATAGCTGCTTGATCAATTGTTTCATCTATAGAAACTCTTCTTTTAGAAAAAATATCTTTTAATTTTAATTCAATTAATTTATCTGGAGAAGCTGTTAATTTTTCTGCATAATACTTCAAACCCATAATAGAAGGAACTCTACCACTTGATGAGTGGTGCTTTTGAATGTATCCTTCTTTTTCTAAAACAACCATTACATTTCTAATAGTTGCAGAAGAAACATTTAGTTTGTTTTGCTTAATTAAATTTTCACTACCAATTGGTAGTCCATATTTAATAAAAGATTCCACAATCATTCTAAGGTAATTATCTTTCTTTAAAGTATTCTTATTCATAACTTAAATTATACACATTGTTTAATTATATTTTTATGTAGTTATCAATTCTAAAATAAATATCTTTATTCTCAGAATTGAAAATAATTGTTTTGTCTTTAGCGAAAATGTCCAAAGTTTTATTAACTGACTCTAATTGATTATCATCTAAGCAATATTCTGGAAAATCAAACATTATTATAAATGTGTCAAAGTAAAGCGCTCTAGCTATTGAAAGCATTTGTTTTTCACTATCTGAAACTTGTAAACCTTGTGAATTAATATTTTTATCTAATTGCTTTATTTTTACAACTAGTTCTGATATTTTTAGAGAGTTTGTAATTGCATCATATCTTTCTGTATCTGAAAATAGATTTTTAGATTCTAATGAAGAAGAAAATAATTTAGGAATAAGTGCTTGGTAAGCAATGTTTTTTCTCAAGTAATCTATTTCATATTCTTTTATATTAATTCCATCAATTAATATTTCTCCAGAATCAACTTCATAATATCTTAATAACAATTTAAATATCGTTGTTTTTCCTTGTCCATAATTTCCATATAAAACCGTTCTTTCATTTTTAGAAATGCGTAAATTAAAGTTTTCAAATACAGGACTTTTTTCACCATTTATTCTGTAAGAAAAGTTTACATTTTTGAATTCTATTTCACCACAAAACGGCTTCTTTATTATTCCCTTATTTGATTCAAACTCTCATCCATGAAATTCTTTAATCCTTGTAACAACGGCATTTAAAATAATCATATCAGTTACCATTGTTGAAGTTTGTTCAATTGGTATTATTAAAATGTTAGAAGCTATAACTAATCCTAGAAGTGCTGATGAATCAATTATTCCTTTTGACTTTAGTAATGATCCAATTATTAATGTAGCAGTAGAAACCATAATTGATACAGCAATTCCTGTAATTTTAAATAATGAATCTTTCTTAATAAATTTCTTAGTTGATTCATAGTAGTTGGTTTGTAGTAATTCAAACTTGTCAATTGTGGTTAGAGAGTTGCTAAATGATTTAATTTCTGAAATCATTTGCACATGCTCTCCAAGACCAATACTCATAAAAGTATTTAGAGTCTTATTAACTTGTTGATGGTACACCAAATTGTTTTTAAATATAACATAAATCAAAAGTGTAATCAAGTATAAAGATAGGGTTATAAGTCCAGCTATTCAATTAACATAAAAGATAAATGAAAATCCACCTACAATTAAAGTAAAAACAGAAACAATATGCTGTATCAATCTACTTACATAACCTTTGACTTCTTTCAGGTCACTAAGTATTCTAGAGAAAAATATACCTATTGGTGCATTGTCGAATGTGTTCATTGATAGGTGATGTATTTTTGCCATCATTTCTGACCTAATGTGTTTCTCCATCTTTACTTCAAAGACTCCTCCAATATAAATTAAAAAGAAATGAAGGAATATTTTTATTAGAGAAACGCCTAACAATATTGATGAGACCATAATAATTCCCTGTATATTTTCATCCGTTGCTAGTTCAGATAAAAAAGAAGATAAAAAAGGTAAACTGATTGTTGTTAGAGAAATTAATAAAGAAATAATTGCGATTGATATGGTTCACATTTTATTTTTCTTATAATAGGTCCCAAAAAACAACCATGATTCTTTATAATTTGTTTTTATTTTAGGATTTTTGGCAATTGGAATTTTTTTCTTTTTGTTCATTATGGAAATTATATAACATTGACAAAGATTATTCTACTAATAATACATAGAGCGACAAAAAATCAACAAAAAAATCAACACTTTTTAATTCAGTGTTGATTAATTTTAAACATATTTTATTAATTTTTCTCGGAAGATTTTTGTCTTCTGAATATGATGAATTAATAAAGTTTGAAGCATTGTTCATATACCACCAACAATTCAATAAATCTGAACTCCGGCCTCGAATATAACAGCCATGAATATAAAGATAACCATGATTATATTTTGAGTCCTGTTGGCTTTTTTCATTGCAGCTTTTTCAGCAACGTTTGAACGCTCATTCATTCTTTTCTTATTTAGATATCTAGGTAAGAATTGAGATCCTGCTTGTACAATTACAGCTAATATTATTAAGAATAGGTATTGCCATTCTCCTGAGAACAACTCCCGCCAAGAAGTTTGTGAAAAGTTAATTCCTCAGAGAGAAGTAGATTTTATAAAAGGTATACCTTGAATAATTCTTCACATTGACAAGAATATTGGCATTGATACAAGGGTGGAAAGAAGAGGAGTTAACATGTTGATGTTATTCTTTTTATAAAGCTCTGACGTTTCTTGTCTTTTTTTCTGCTCCATTTGCTTATTACCTTTATAGGCAGCATATTTAGCATCTATTTTAGCTTTCTTAGGCGCAAGTGTTTGTTGCTTGGCTTGAGAAAATACTGACTTGTATGTCAATAACAACGTCAACATTCTAGCTAAAATAACTGAGATAACAATTGATAGTAACGCTACACCACCACCTAAGTGTGCAGGAAGCGATCCTACTAGTGAATTAACTAAAAATGAAAGTGGATATACTACAAACCCATAAAATGGTCCTAAGCTTCACGCATCACCTCAAGTAACGATTGGTTTTTGACCAACTAGAGAACCACTTGCTAGATATTTGTAAGCATCGCTGTTACCAACACCAAATTCTAATGAAAAGGGATTTGTTGTTGGTCATGCGTCAGCATCATCTCCAGATAAGTTTAGTTTTTGTATTGAGTAACCTGATTTACCAATCAATTCAATAATGTTGGATTGGTAATTTAAAATCGCCAATCTCATTTCATTCGAATATCTTTGATTACTTAATTTTAAGTCTGCATAAAATCCGGGGTTATCAACAGGTGCATCTTTAGGAGTTGTAACCGGTTTATTCTCTTGAAATTTTCCAGATACCAAAGAGTTTAAATTACTTAATCTTTGTTCAGTAACAGATAAATCTATTGCGTCTGGATTTGGAATAGAAGGTAAGTTATCAATTTCACTCAATTGGTTAAATTGCATTACCACATTCACTAAAGATTGTAAGTAATCTCTAGAGAACTTTTCTGAAGCAAAACTATTTGATAAATCTACTTCTAAAACTATTTTTTCAAATTCAAATGAATATTCAAAAGAATTTATTTCATCAACATCCGCTTGAATACTAACATCTAAAGGAGTGCCATCTTCTTTTAAGTATTGTCCCTTGTCATTAATTTTAACAGGAGTTTGTTCACCAACTCTATAAGCTTGGAACTTACCACCAATTTTAGGATTTTCTCAACTAGCCAACTCATCTTTGTCAGTAGGTTTTTTCTCAGGTAACTTTTGGATAAAAATCGGAATTTCTAAAAGTTTGTTTGCATAGTCATAAGTTAAAGTGGGTGAATTATTAATTTCATTTAATATTGTTGAATTTAAAAATAAAAATTTATTGTCTTCAGTTCCCCTAATTAATTGACCTGTCTTTGAAATACTATCAATATCTAAAGTACTGTCTATCAATCTTCCATCATCATTAAGGATTCTTAAAGAAGATGAATAGTTGTCATATGTTCCGTAAAGATCATCTTGACCTGTTTGTTTTTCTATTTGGTTCTTTAGAGAGTCGATGGTTTTATCATCATTATTAACTAAGAAGTTTTCTTTTAATTCTTGAACTAATTTTTGTTCATACATTATTTTTCCAGAGTCATCTCTAATATTGTTTCCGTACTTGTCAAGTAAAGGTTTTTCAATATTATCTGTTACTCTATAAGTTGTTACAAAAGGAGCAATATCATTTTTATCACGATAAAATTCTATTCCACTACCTGTAGTAGAAGATGATTTAATAGCTATTGACTGAATACAACCAGTTAAAGAAAGACCTAAAAGGAAAATGTAAAAACCTATTTTTACTCACTTAAAAGCTAGTTTGAAATTTTCTTTGGGAGTTTTTTTTACACCTTTATTATTCGATGTTCCCTTGAAAAAGTCATATTTATCTGATCTCTTAATTTGCTTACTCATTTACGATTACCTTTTTATCAACCTTTCTATAAATTTTACTATTTCTCGCTCTTTTTCAACATAAGTTAGTTTCATGTAGTCTTTTCTTATTATTAAAATTACTTTGTAATTTATATTTGAGTAATCCATACCAGAAACTATTGATCTTATTTGTCTTCTTAAGTAGTTTCTTCCTACAGCGTTAATAAATTTTTTAGGAATTGATATTCCGATTTGAAACGAATCGCTTTTAACATAGTATAAAATTATGTTGCTAGAAACTAATTGCTTCTTATTCTTAATAATGCTTTGAAATTCTTGTGTCTTTTTAACAATTTCATGTTTTTTCATTATTTATCAGAAACAGTTAACTTAGATCTCCCTTTAGCTCTTCTTGCAGATAAAATTTTTCTTCCACCTGGTGTTGACATTCTTGCTCTAAACCCGTGTGTTTTTGCGTGCTTTCTTTTATTTGGTTGATACGTTCTTTTCATAGCATTCTCCTAATTTTTTGATTTAATTATTATAAATAATATAACAATTTATATTTAAAGTATAACAAAAATATTATATTTATAGTTGAATACATATATTTTTCATTTTTAAAGTTTATTTCTTTAATGTAAATCTAAATTTAGTTTAAGATTATAACATATGGATATGAATACAAATACTAATCAATTATATACAAAAAATCTTCTAATTGAGTTTGAAAAAGAGTTAAATGACCAATTAATTTTTTCAAGCTTCATTAGAGGCGTTAAAGTACATGTAATTAATGTGAAATTAATATATGTTGTTCTCTCTTCAAAAGAAAGTATTCAATATATAAATTCAAAATATCCAAAAATTATAAAATCAGTGAATTCAAAGATTTTTGGAAGTAAGGTTAAGGTAATTTACATTGATAAAATTAGTTTCAAGGAATTGTCTACTAATTCTCCTGAGTTATCAGTTATTAATCGGGATCTAATCAAAAAATCAAATATAAAAACAACATTAACATTCGATGATTATATTTTGGGTGAATTTAATAAAGGTGCGATTAAGGGTGCAAAAAAAATAATTGAAAGTCCTCAAGTTATTTTCTCACCTTTATTTATCTATTCATCTTCTGGTTTAGGAAAAACCCACCTATTGCATGCTGTAGGTAATGAGTTGATTCGCAAGAACAGAAATGTTTGTTATATAAACCCTGAAGCATTTACTAAAAAGGTTGTTCCTTTCTTAATGGATAATAATCAAGAAAAAATCAATAAGATTGTTGACATGTATAAGGATTTTGATGTTTTGATTTTTGATGACATTCAAATGTATGCAGGTAAAAATTCAACACTATCTGTATTATTTAATATTTTAAATCATCATATAAATGAAAACAACCAAATAATTATTGCATCAGATAAAGAACCTGAATTATTGGGTGGTTTCGAAGAAAGATTTATCACTCGTTTTCAAGGTGGTTTAACTTTAGAGATTACTCACCCATCATATGATGATTTGATGAATATTTTAAAGGTTAAATTAACTAAAAATAATATTGATCCATCCAAATGAGAAGATGAGGCTTTAAAATTTATTGTTAGAAATCATTCTAACTCAATAAGAAATCTAGAAGGAGCTATAAATAGAATTAAATTTCATGAAGATGAAATTGGGAATATCAAATATACTCAACAAGTTGTGGGTAAATTATTTTCATCATTGAAACAACAAAAAGAAAACATCACCAAAGAAAGAATTGTTGATACTGTAGCAAAATATTACAGTTTAACAAGAACAGAACTTCAAAATAAAAGTAGAAGAAAAGATATTGTTTTAGGAAGACATATTTCTATGTGATTAATCAGAGATATACTTGGCCTAACTTATAAAGAGATTGGTATCTTTTTCAAAAACAGAGATCACTCAACTGTATTAACAGCAATTGAAAAAATTGATACTCAAATGAAAATGAACGATGCAATCAAATCTGCTCTAAAAAAATTAAGACAAAAAATTGAATACATTACATAAATACAGTATATGTTAAGTAATAAATTAATAATGCTAACGCCAAAAAGAAAACTCAAATAATTGATGATATCTTATAAAATCTAGTGTATTTTCTTTTACTCTTATTTTGATTACTGGTATTTTCATATGAAATGATTCTTTTGACTTTGGTGTATTTGTCAATTCTCTTTTCACCTATCCATATAGTAATCAAAAGACATGCCGAAAGAATTGTTGGTACTATAAAAAATAGCAATGTAGACAGTAATGAAAAGATTTTAGATATTTCCACTGGTGATCCATATTTATCATCAAATAATTGTTCATATATTTGTGTTTGTAGTCATTGACTTGTTCCAGACCCTCCCGGAGTTGGTGATAGTGTATTAGCCGACCCTAAGATAGAAGAACCTATAATGAAATTTAAATATTGTCCTCCTCATAGTTCTTCATTTGGTTTCATCAATCCCATTGTTATCGCCAAAACAGCGCTGAAGTTTACAAATTGAGGAAGCATTCTTCAAAAAATAAATTCTAATGTCAATCCTAAGTTTTTAAATATAAGAAGAGAGCTTGTTCTAATTTTAACAAAAGTGTATTGGAAAGAAGCTGCCTTTACACTAGAATCCCTAGAAACAACAAATGGGTTTATCTCCGAAATTTTAACTACTGATTTAATAAATAGTGATTGAGCCCTTCTAGAGAATGAAAATACACCGATAAAGATAGCAGAAATAACATTACTTAAAAAACCTATAGAAACCAAAATTAATATGATGGTAGATTCAGCGGTTCCAGAAAATAACACATCACTATAGGCAAAGAATCCCATGGGAATAATTATCAATGAAACCAACGCACCCACAACCTGGTACAACATTGATGAAGCTAAGAATGTAGCTATCAACGGTTCTCTTTCAAATGACTTTCTTTTTAAATATCAATATGATGCCAAATCTCCACCAATAGATAAGGGAGTTATATTAGAAATAACTACACCAATACTAGAACCAATAATCAAATGTCTTATTTTAACTTTTTGACCTTGAACTCTTAGCATTCGACCAATCAATATAGAGTTACATATTATTGGAAATAAAAACATCAATAAAATTAATGGTATTAAAAACATTAAAAGATTATTGGTTCTAATTAGTTCATTTATTTTGGCAAATATTATTAAAGGTCCACCCTCTACACTATAAAGTGTTGTGAATAAAATTATAAAAATCGTGATGAAGATAGCAATAAAAATAAAGTATTTCAAAAAGTCTTTTCAATTGAATGTTTTTTTAGAGTAGTCATCTTTAAATAACTTGATAGCTTCTAAGATTTTCTTTTCTCTAACAACCAAATCCATATAATAACTATTCTCTATTGAAATTTGTTTTTTAAGTTTTTTAGTTTTAGTTGTTTCAATTGATTCTTTGCTCTCATAATTCAATGACAAATATATCATTAATAAATCGGTTCTCTTTGAATGAACAAAAGAAACTTTTGTTTTATCTGCTAACAATACTTTGAAAATTTTTACATCATTATTATCATTATTTATTTTTTCAAATCTAATTATTTTTTGGCCAGCCAATTTCATTTCTTTGGAAGTGATGTTAAAAAATTTTCTCACAGTTACATCATCAATTTTTTCTTCATAAGTTGAGTGTCTAAAGATTCCATATTCTGTAGTTATTTCTCCCATGATATCATAAAGAGTTTTTCCTCGTTCTTTAAAGAAAGAAATCATCTGTAAAAATATTTGTAGATTATAAATAGGATCAGATATATAGTTTTTTTGACCCTTAGAAATAAAGTAATTTGTTCCATTGGTAGCAAATAACATATTCTTATCTAAATCACCATTACTATAAATATCAGAGTAAAAAGTTTGATGTTCTTTTATTTGAATTTTGTTTTTCTTAGCCATAACCAAAACTAATTCACTAGTACTAATGTCAGTAACAATAAATCTTTCTTCCAAAGACTTATTGTTTGATTTTAAATATTTGGTTTGGTAATATAAATAAACTGCAGACAAATCATTTAAATTAAAAAACTTATATTGCTTTTTATGACGAAGAGCCATTTCAAAATAATTATTACCCGGTAATAAACTAATTGCTACATCATCTTTTCTACGCATTGAACTAAGCATTGCTTTTTTAATGTTTTTATTAGAGTTAGGTTTACTTGATTTATTTTCACTATATGTGATTTTATTTTTATCAAAGAACTTTTCAATTATTTTTGAATTCATATTATAACTATTGTTTATAGATATAGAGATGTTTGACAAAGATTTTGATTGAGGTAATCTATCAAGATACTTGTCAATATCAAGCGAAGGTAGGACATCTATTTTTTCATCATATACCTTCATATTTAAATCTATTGTATTAAACATATTGTCATTGAAAGAACTTGACTGTTCTTTTGATAACAAAGCTCCTCTATCATTAAAAAAACTAATTGATAAAATGTCTTTATGAGAACGATGTAATGAGAAAGCAATCATTCCACCGAATGTTTTATCCAAGTTAGAAAAATTAGCACCAAAATTAGATATTTGATTAATTGGTGTAAAAAATACTTTTACATTATTAGCTTTAAGGTAAGAAGCGAAAACTTGTGAAAAAACTCTTGCATCAAAATTACCATCACTAACCACTAAAAAGGATTTTTGCTCAATGTTATGTCTTTGTAAAAACCGTAAATATTGATCTCCAATATTAGAAATTGTTAAATCATTTATAAATCCTGAATCAGTATTAATTTTAGAAATTATTTTACCACTTATCATATTTAGCGATGAATCTATTTCACTTACATGTTCTTTTGTAGTACCAATATTTTGAAGGGATTTTAAAATGACATTAACATCATTATTGTTCACATTAATTTTTCTAATAGGGTCATTATTCATAATTATAATTATAAATTATTTAGTACTAAAAAAATGGAAATAAAAAATAACCTTACCGGTTTATTGGCTTGGTTATTTTATTAATATTTATTTGTTTGGAACAATTTGAAAAATTGGATCTCCGGCTTTAATGTTACCTTTTTTAGCTAACAGTTCAACCTTTCTTCCTTTAATAGTTTCATTTAATACCAAGACAGGGCTTATGTTAGATTTTGCTAATGATTTTAGTAGTTTAACATCAACATTAACAATTTTATCACCGTGCTTAACTTTCTTTCCGCCTTTAACATGTGGTTTGAAAATTTCAACAGAATCACCGTTGTCTTTAAGACCGACAGAATCAATTCCTAAATGAACCATGATACTTGTTCCTCCGATAGAGTTAATTACGTAAGCATGACCTCCAGGGAAGACTAGTTCTACTTTTCCATCAATTGGAGAAACGACGTCTGAACCGGTTGTAATGATTCCCACTCCGTCTCCAATCATTTTTTCTGAAAATGTTTCATCCGGAATATCTTTTAAATCAACTAACTTTCCAGAAATTGGTGAATATACAATTATTGTTTCATCACTATTTTCTACAAAGGCATCATTAACTGGTTGTGATTCATTTAAACTATCAATTTCTAAAAATAACTTTTCCTCTAATGAAGGGTTAATTTCTATTTCTGATTGAATTTTAATGATTTCATTTTTAATTAAATCTGCTCTTGAACCAAAGATTGCGTATACGGATTGTGCAGAAGGTTTAATAACACCAGCTGCTCCTAATTCCATTAATCTATCACGATCAACAATATCTTGTTTATCAATTTGAATTCTTAATTTTGTAATACATGCATCGGTATTTTTGATGTTACTTAATCCACCATATGCTTGAATTACATTAAGTGCAAGAATTCTGTTTTCCGATAAAGAACTGTTTTTATTTAAAAAATCTTGTTTTGTAAATAATTTAACATTTTCTCCTCTACCTGGAGTTCCGATGTTGAATTTCTTTATTGCTCATAAGAAGAAGAAATAGTATATTGGAACATATGCTAATCCAATTAAAAGTGAAACTCAAGCATTTGAACCTCCTGGAATTTGAACTGCACCATAAATAATTCAATCCAATGCTCCACCTGAGAACGTCATTCCGATATGTGGGGCAATTGTAGGGAACATTAATCCAATTCAAACCATGAACCCAAATGATAGAGCTGCAAAGAAAGCATGGAAACCTCAAAATAATCAAGGAGCCAAGAATAAGAATGTAAATTCTATTGGTTCTGTGATTCCTGTTAAGAATGAAGTTGCTCCGGCTGAGGCAACTAATGAAGCTGCCATCTTTCTATTTTCTTTTGGAGCTGCAGTTACCATTGCTGCTGCTGCTGCTGGTAAACCAAACATCATGAATGGATATTTACCATGCATGTATTGTCCAGCATTAACACCAGCTGAACCAACTGAACTAACAGCTGATAATTCGGTATGGTAACTTGTATATACATTAGTTGTAAAGTCACTAAATTGTATTGTGGTTGATACCATTTGTCCATTAGCTCCCAGAACATCAACTGATCTTCCTGCTAAAAATGAATTTAGGAAAGCTCAAATTTGTTGATCACCTGAGTAGTTTTCTTGTATTGTTTGACCTGGATTTAATTGCATAGCTAATTGTAATCATGTTTGGTTGTCTTTCAAAAGAGCTCCATTAACAATAGCCACATCATTTAAATCTAAAAATCCTCCAACACTTGAATATCAAAGCGGTGAGTAGAATGCATGATGTAATCCAAATGGAACTAATGATCTTTCTATATATCCATAGATGAAAGCATTGAAACCATACATATTAGATCCTAGCGCTCCTCCAAGAATATTAAATAACATTCCTATCAATGGTCATACCATTAATAGTAATAATGTTATTGGAAATAAAGCTGCAAATGTTACAACAGGAATAAATCTTACTCCTGAGAAAAAACCTAAAACAGGTGGCATTTGAATATCTTTAAATTTGTTGTATAAAAATGCAACGGTAAATCCAACAATGAATCCTCCAAAAACAGAAGTCTGTAATTGGTGAATCCCTAGGACTGTCCCAAATAGGGAACTAGGTAATCCAAAGTCAGCGAACCCTAGAGAACCTGCTTTATAAAATAGAATGTCATAACCATCTCCATTTTTAACAATAAGAGATGCTTGAATTCCTGAAAATACCAGAAATCCAACAAGGGCTGACAAACCGGCCGCTCCCGCGTCTTTCGTGAATGCTATGGCGATTGCTATAGCAAATAAAACTGGTAAGGCACCAAAAATAACATCACCAGGTAGTTTTATGAAATTTCCTAAAACTATTAAACCTTCAATACCAGCATTTGCACCTTGAGTGGCGATTGTAGCACCAATCCCAAGAAACAAACCAGCAATTGGTAACATAGCTATAGGTAACATTAAACCTTTGGATAGTTTCGCAATAAATTCACGACCTGCACCAGAACCAGCTTTTCTTTTTGGTAACTTACTCAAAAAAGATAATTTTAAATTCATTTAATTTCCTTTCGAATTTTTTTATTTATTTTGTTTTATATACATCATATTTACTTGATTTATATATAATTATTAATATGAATACATTTAAAGAACTGACTAGAGTTGACATAGGAATACCTGATATAAATATTGCTCCGCATTGAGCATATTATATTGGTGGTGCCATTTTTATCATCCTAGCGATTGTTTCAATGTACTATACATATTATTTTATAACTCACCCTTCATCAGAAGAATCTATTAATGAGTCTAAAGGTTTTAAGAAACAATGATTAAAGAACAGAGTTACATTTACATTCATGTTTGATGTAATTTGTGTATTAGTCACTGTATTTTTCATGATTAATGGTTCTTAAACTTTATTTATTTTTAGTACTTTTCTTTAAATACACAGAATAACTTGTAGCTGTTATCGCAACAATAGTTCCGATTGCGAACAAAGTTGTTCCAGTGATGAATAAGGAATTTCACATAGCGTGATTATCCAACCTTAAAAGATCTTCTTTTGATTCATTAATTTTAGTGATAACACTATTGTTACTTTGAATAATTTGTTCTTGATTATTTATTTCAGAACTATTTCTAGCCCTTTCAAGATCCGCCTTGGCATTATTCAAAATAGTTTTATTGCTATCTGTTCTATTTTTATCGAAATCTTCTTGAGCCTTTACAACTGCATCTTCAAACACAGTTAAAGCCTCTCTTAATTGTGTCAACTTTATTTCCGCATTTTTAATTGCAGCAGTTTGTTCATCATAATTTTTTTCAGATTCCAATTTTAATTTATCTCTCAAATGATTAATATACAATTCTTTTGTATTATAATCTGTGGTCTTTTCTTTTTCAAAGGCTGTATTGATTCCAAAGAATCCAGAATTTTGTATTTCTGATAAAGTACTGATATTATTACCGTATCCCCCAACAATAAAAGATGATATTCCTATCGTCGCAACTGTTGTTGATAATACGGTTGTAAGAACTAAAGATTTCTTTAGATTTATTTTCATATTATTACTCCTTATATTTATATACAATTGAAAAATTGAGCTTATTGTTTTGTTTAAAAACAATAAGCTTAATTAAATTTTATACCAAAAATAAAAAATAACCCCGCATTTGGGGTTATTTTATTTTGATTATTATAATAAATTAATTATTTTTTAAATCCTTTGTTGTTGTTAAGTTTTTTATTTCTCTTAACAAATATCATTAGTCCAACCAATCCTATAAATAGAACTGAAGATGATGTAATTAAAGCAATCATCAAAGTTTGTGTACTTGAATTAACTATTACAGTTAGTCCTTCTACAACAAATCTGTCAGATTCCAATGCAGAAATTGATTCATCAATAATTAATCCTGATTGTTCTGCTAATAGAGTAGGTGCAATTGAAGATCAAACTTCATCACCATTCGATAATCCAGCTTCATGGAAGTTAGTTATTTTTCTCGGTGTTCCACCTTGGCTAGATGTATATCAAACCAATTCTACATATTCAGAATCATTTTCAGAATTATCTTGTGAAGTTTGCATTGAACCAAATTTATCAACACCATTAAATGATATTGTCATTTTTCTCAATTGCTCTTCGAATCTTAATTGTTGAGCTGGCTCTAAAGTTATTTCTACTTTTAGACCTGATACAATTCATCCTGAATTTTCTGGATATTGAGGCATTCCAGCGACATCTGGGTTGATAGTTGCTGAACTACCAATCCCTGTTTGAACTGTTGCTTCGATATTATCAATAACATTAACAACTCTAAAACTAATTTCCTCTCCAGGTGTGTTAGAACTATCTAGTAAAGTATTGTAGTAATCCTCATCAAATATTCCATCCTTATTAATAATTTTTCATTCAACTTTATCGCCATTTTCTAAATTATTAATTTTGGTTTCATCTCTTGTTCATCCTGTTTTTAATGTTTTATCATCATTTCAAACTTGATATTCATATCATTGGTTAACACCCAATACAGCTTCATTAGTATCAGTTGGATTAGCAGGATCAGTAACTCTAACATCGAATGATCCACTTCCGTTAAGTACTCCAACAAAGTTAGGTCTTAAGTATTTGAATAAATCATCATTCAAAGGCTTAACGTATAGGTCTTTAACAATTATAACTAAAGGTTCGATAGGTTTTGGTAATAAGAATATGTCATCGGCTGATTTAAAGCTAATTGTAATAATATCACCATTTTGTAAACCTTTAAATTGTGAGATGTTTACACCCGAAGCACTTTGAGGAGAACCATTTTTTCTATTTAAGAACATGTTGATTTCAACTTTACCTTCAAAGTCAGCAGCAATACCTTTAGTAATTTCTTCACCAGAAACTATTGTTTCACCTTTTTCATCTCTTCTAACCATAGTTAGTTGAGAGCTAACGTGAGCACTACCAGTATAAGGAAGTTCTTCTCCATCATCTGATGTATAAACAATGTCATTTAATTGATCTTGAATAAAGTCATATTGAATACCATTTGTTTGAACTGGATATTTAATGTTTGTTAATTGAACTTTTTGCACTGTAGCTAATGATGAATCAAACACAAAGTCTGGATTACCAACAACACCTTGACCAACTCTTGGAATAAATGTAAATCTAACAAATTGTCCATCAAATAGTTTTCATTGAGCTGATGTATCTTCTTGAGAGAATGATCCCAATAATGAACCATCATTCATTCTAAGGTCTGTTTGTCAGTTATTTGAACTAAGTGGAGGGGCAGGAATTACTCTTCCTCCTCTTTCAATTGTTCAAATTGGAATTGGGTTACCTGTTTCATCTAGAAGATTATTACCAAGTCCGTCTTTATAAAATCCGTCTTGTGTAGCACCTTCTGAATTACGTTTAACTATAGGAATTCCGTTAGTATCAATTAATATTTGTCCTGTGGTTGATCTATAGAATTCTGTTTCCACTGACATTACTAAATCCGCACCTAAATAGTTTCCAAGTGGATCGGCAAGCAATCTAGCTTCTTCAATTCTTGTTTGACCATCAAGAGCATCATAACCATAGTGATCGGTGTTTGTTAATTTCAATACTGGGTCAATTGATAATTGATCTGCATGAACCATTAATCCTTTAACTCTTACTTGAGGAGTGATTGTATCTCCACCAAGTAATGTAAATTTATCATTATTAATAGCAACTCTGGCCATAACAAATTGTCCTACCAATAAGTTTGTTGGAACAACGTCAACTCATTTAGTTTTATCAACTTTAATTTCTTCTAATTCTTCTGGTGTATATTCTAATTCACTAACATTATATTCTAATTTCAATACTGCCGGAACTATATCTGCATGAGTAGCATTTAAGAATGTTTGATCAACAATAGTTGTTGTTCCTTGAACATAAACTGAGAATGAACCTTCACCTTGGTAGAATCCACTTCCATCTTCAGCATTAAATTTAATATCTGGAGCTGTAGTTAATGGGTTTCTAATTTGTTTTTCAACAACTATATTAGTTATTGTGATAATTTTACCATTATTTAAAAGCTTGTTAGCTTCTCAAATTTGGTAACCACTTCTAGCTTCTATTTTGAAGTAAATTGGTTTTGCATTCCCAACATTATCTAATAGAATTTTGAAAGATGGATGGAATTCTCTAATAAATCCTGCTTCACCAAATAGTTTGTATTCTTTATTTGAGAAATCACCTTCTATGTTTGTATAGTAAATATCAAATGGAGCAATTGTTGGATCTTTATAGAAATCTAACATTTCACTAATTGAATTTCCTGCTTCTAAAATAGGAGCCTCATCAGAACCAACAATTTTAAAACTATCACTTATGAATGAGTTAATTAAGTCTAAGTTAATATAACCATTAAATCCTGGGTTAATAGTCGCTGTTACTAGAGATTCATAGAATTCAGTTTTTGAAGGAGCTTGTTCATCAGAGTTAACACCATCAATATTTAATCTATAGTCCGCAAATCCTTCATCTGATAGTGAGTATCTAACTTTCAATGAATCACGGAATAAAATTAATTCTTTACTATTTTTTGACCCTTTTAGAGATTCAAAAATTGTTTTAATTTGAGCCGCTGTGAATCATTCAACTGTTGATTCTATACCAAGACCTTCTGGAGCTATTCCGCCAAAGTTATATTGCATAATAAGGAATTCTCTACCTGGAACTTCTTGAGTAGCTAATATAGTTTCAAAACTTGTTGTATCAATAACTATATTTCTAGTATTACCTGATACCAATATATCTTGCATTCATAATTTTTGTAGTGCAATAATTAAAAGAACATTACTTGTATCTACTGCGAATAACTTGATTTCTTCTTCAAAGATATATCCGGCTTTAGTAACTAATCTTATTGCTAAGAATTTATCTGATGGAGAGATTGTTGTAGGTTGTGTTGTTGATCACTTAACATCTTCTGTTGGATCAGTAGCTAGAGCTGTTGGATCAGTAGAATATTGAATTATCAATCCTTCTGAAAGAGCATTTTTTAAATCACTAATTTCTGGACCTCAAACAATAGCTGAAGATGTTCCTGAAACTTTTAATTTAGATGCTAATGCATAGTAATTTGATTTATTAATGAACAATAGAACATTTTCAACAATTAATTTAACTGTCGCTTCATCTTTAATGATAAAGTCATCTGGACTAATGCCATCCGCTAAAGCATATTTAGCTGTTATTTGTTTTTGAACCAAACTAATATCTAATAGATTTAGTGTAAGTAAATTAATTAATTCATCTTTTGTGAATTCAGTCTTAGTTGGATTAGCAGGGTCTAAATGAATAGGTAAAGTACCAATTGTATATAGAATTTTTACTTTTCCTTCATAAATTGGATCTTTAGCAATTAAATCTGCATAAACTTTTGAATCATCAATAACAAGATTTTTAGTATCTCCACTCAATGAAATCAAGTTAATTAAATCTGCTGAATTTACTTGAATTTCTTTAGGTAAAGCAATAGGTAATTTAAATCCTGTTTCTAAGTGAGTAGCATAATCATTTTCACCAACTAATGATAATTCGATATTTGTTTCAGCACCTGTTTTAACAACGAATCTAATGAATAGGTCGTTATTAAAGTTAACTGCTGTAATTTTATCTAATGAAACTCAACCATCTCCATGGAAACCAGGAGCTTTGAATTCCATTTGAATAGAACTTTTTAAAATATTTACAATTTCAAGGAAAGTTTTTCCACCAAATAGTACATTACCAGGAGTCATTCCAGGAATCAATAGTGTTCCAACATCGGCAGATGAAGTTCCTGAAGGAATAACTTTAACTGTTTCTAATACTTTTACATATTCTCTTAAATCAATGTGAGTTTTCAATTGATCTGTTTTCAATAATGTTTGTGCATCAGGTGTAGCGTTAATGATAAAAGCATCAGCTATTTTTGAAACAAACTTAGCTGTTATTTGAACACCAGGGATTACTCCATTATCAAAAATCATAATTCCTGAATTTTCATTTGAATATTGTTTAGAATAATTTAACATGTATTCTCTTAATCCATCAAGTGAGTATCAAGTTCCAGGATTAATTGAAATTTCGTAATTAAGTTTAACATCTTTTTGATATATTGCATCAACTAATGCTATAGAATCTTGTTCAATAACATCTGAAGCTACTCCACCATTTAAGAAGTCAACACGACCTTTTAATATTAATTTATTTACTAATTCAGTAGTGTCAATATTAATAATTGTTGTTATTTTACTTGTATCTACAGAATAACCAAGAGTAACATCAACAGGAACAAGAGGAGCGCTTGTTGTGGCTGCTATCGTACCTATTTCTACTTTATCTGTTGGCAATTTAGGAATAAATCTAATCGCAACAGGGTAATTAACTTGTCCATCAGGTGCTGTTTTTGTATAAATTGATGTTGGTCTTTCTGTTGATCAAACATAAACAATTTCACCTGTTTCAGTTTTAACATATGTTCCATATTCAACAGTCACAAAAGCACTAATAGCACTAATTAATCCCATTCCTGATCAAGTTAAGGCTTCAGTTGTTCCGGTAAGTTCAATAGAATCAATACTTGCAATTTCTTTAGTTACATCAATTGACTTAATTATTTCTAGTGTGTTCAATGCTTTTATAGTATTTTCCGGCGATGCTTCAGGGTCATTAAAGATTTCTATTGAGTAGTATTTTGCCAATCCTGCTTCTGTAAATTCATATCTAGCTTTGAATAGTGATAAGTCAATGCTATTTAAAGCAAGTCCTCTTAAATCATTTAGTTTTTTTGTAAACTCTGATTTAGTGAAATAATCAGTATTATCATAAGTATATTTAATTTCAAAGTATTTTTTAGCTTCTACAAGAGTCATTCCTGAAATTGTATAAAGTTCATCAGCTTCAGTTATTACAAAGTCATGAGTTGTTCCTGAAATTGTTAATTTTTCTGTAATTAAATCACTAGCAACAACATTAAGTAGTTCTATTTTAGCAATAATATCTTTTTCAATAATATTAGTTTCTGTTCCAACTGGTGTTGTTGCAGCAACTGTTGCACCATGTATTTCATATAAATTAGGTTCTAAAACCATTAAACGGAAAGACATTTTGTTTGTTTCTGAAGCATCAATTGGTAATGTACCAAATTCAGTTATGTTTAATCAGTTATCTAATCCGTTAACACTAACTTGCAGTGTAACTCCTCTTACTGTGAAGTATCCAATATCAAAAGCATTATCTTGACTTTGAATAAATACAGCATTAGATTTAATACCTTCAGCAAATAGAGAATCTGCTCAATTGTCATTAATTCTTGCATAGGCTCTTAATTTTGATCCTGCAGCATCTGTAGTATCAAATTCAGCATTTACTCCTGTTTCATTGTTATATACTTCAACCACTCTTTTATCTCAAATATATCTTGTGTCTCCAATAATATCTAAGCTAGGTCCTGTTCCGCCAATAAGTACTAATCTTACAAAAATGTTAAGTTGTGATTTTAAAATATCATTACTTTCATTAAATGTTGCTATAGCATCTTTAAATGCAGCAGCATTTGCTCACTCAATAGTTAAATTGCTAGAAAGATTTCCGATTGCAAATTGCATTTCAAATTTTTCTTTTGCAATATCAGAAACACCAATTTGTTCTTCAAGAATTGTCATAGAAACAGGGTTTCCAGCAATTCCAGCAACTTTGTAGTTTACACCTAATATTTCAGACATTTCAATAACTTCGTTTAGTCCTGTAATATCAGGAGCATAACCTTTAACCATGTCAGGGTTTCCGACAACGTTATCAATAATTGTTTTTAGTTCAATTTTTTCATTTGCTTCATCTATTTTAACAAATCTAATTGCTATAGGGTGTAATCCTTCAGGGTTAACTGGGTTTTTAAGCATTGCAACTGCGGTTGGTTTTTCATCAACTCATGCTGAACGAACAATGTTGTTTGCACTATCTTTTGTTCAGTAACTTCATTGAATTTTAACACCTAAAATTGCCAATGTAGCTGTGTCTATTTCATCAGCATACTTAATATCTAAAGTTGTACCTGATAATTTTACAACTGCCGCAGCATTTACATAATCATTTAAATCAAGAGTTTTAATAACGTTAGTTGTATCTAGATCTTTGATAGTATTTGGGTTTGCTTCAGGGTCATTAAAGATTTCTGGTGAGTAGTATTTTGCCAATCCTGCTTCTGTAAATTCATATCTAACTTTAAATGTTGCTAAGTCTAAATTATTTAATTCAGTAGATCTTAAACCACTTAAAAGTAATTCAAAGTTTGCTTTTTCTGAGTAATTAGTTCCATCAAAAGAATATTTAATTACAAAGAATGTTTTAGCTTCTTCAAGAGACATTCCTGAAATTGTATAAAGTTCATCAGCTTCAGTTATTGTAATGCTATTAGTTGAACCTGCAACCACTAATTTAGTAGGGTCCACAAGGTTAATTGCTTCAACTCCTGTTAATGCTATTTTAGCAACAATGTCTTTAGTTATAATTTCTGTTTTTGTTCCAGAAGGTGTTGTGGTAGCAACTGTTGTTCCATATATTTCATATTCAACATTATCAATAACACTTAAACGGTATGACATTTTATTTGTTTTTGAAGCATCAAAAGTTGTTGCTCCAAACTCTTCAATTAATGTTCATGTTGCATCATTAGTAGCATCAACATTAGCTTCTAACTTAATACCTCTAGCTGTAAAGTAACGAATATCGAATACATTACCAACACTTGTTACTGTAACACTTGAAGATTTATTACCTTCAGCCAATAGAGAATCTGCTCAATTGTCAGATATTCTTGAGTAAGCTCTTAGTTTTGATCCTGCAGTATCTGTAGTATCAAATTCAGCATTTACTCCTGTTACATTGTTATAAATTTCAACAACTCTGTTATCTCAAACATATTTAATATCATCAATAATATTTGAATCAGGTCCTGTTCCACCTTTAAGAATTAATTTCATGTAGATATTTAATTCTGTTTTAAGAATATCTTGAGTTTCATTCAATTTAAGGATAGCTGCTTTAAAGGCAACGGCATTTGATCAAGGAATTGTTAATGTAGCTTCATTTTGACCAATAGAGAATTGCATTTCAAGTTTTTCGGCAGGCATAGCAGAAACACTAATTTGTTCTTCTTTAGCTGTCATAGAAACAACATTTCCAAAAATTCCACTAACTTGATAGTTTGTTCCTAGTTTTTCAGCAAATTCAATAACTTCATTTAGTCCTGTAATATTTGGTGCATAACCTTTTTCAGTATCAAGTTCTTGAGCAACATCTTCAAGTATTCTTTTTAATTCAATAGACATATTTGCTTCATCTACTTTAACAAATCTAATTGCTATAGGGTGTAATCCAGCAGGGTTAACTGGGTTTTTAAGCATTGCAACTGCAGTTGGTTTTTCATCAACTCATGCTGAACGAACAATGTTGTTTGTACTATCTTTTGTTCAGTAACTTCATTGAATTTTAACACCTAAAGCTCCTAATGCAATAGCATCTATTTCATCAGCATACTTAATATCTAAAGATGTACCTGAAAGTTTTACATTTCATGCAGAAATTACATAATCATTTAAATCAATAGTTTTAACAACCGCTGATGTATTAAGCGCTTTAACAGTGTTTGCAGGATCTGCTTCAGTATCATTAAATACTTCTGATGAATAGTATTTTGCTAATCCAGCATCTGTAAATGTATATACAACTTTAAATGTTGTTAAATCTAGATTATTTAATTCAATTGTTCTTAATTTATTTAAAGCATTTATAAACGCTTCTTTTGCTAGGTAATCTGTTCCATTAAAGCTATATTTAATTTCAAAGAATGTTTTAGCTTCTGCAATTGGTAATCCAGAAACTGTATAAAGTTCATCAGCTTCAGTTATTACTAAGTTGTTAGTTGAACCCGTAACGCTTATCTTATTAGTTGTTAAATCAGATGCAACAACACCAGGTAATAATACTTTAGCAATAACATCTTTAACAGTTGTGTTTGTTCAAGTTCCAGTAGGTATTGTAGTAGGAACATCAGTTCCATACATTTCATATTCTTCAGTATTTTTAATACCTAAACGGAAGCTCATTGTGTTTGTTTTAGAAGCATCAAATGAATCTACTCCAAATTCAGCAATACTTGTTCATATAGCACCGTCAACACTTACTTCAAGAGAAATCCCTCTTGCTTCATAGTAAGCAATATCAAAAGCATTATCTTTATTAATAATTTTAACTTCTGATGATTTTTTACCTTCAGCAGATAAAGGAAGTGCTCAATCGTCAACAATTTTTGAGTAAGCTCTTAGTTTTGATCCTGCAGTATCTGTAGTATCAAATTCAGCATTTACTCCTGTTACATTGTTATAAATTTCAACAACTCTGTTATCTCAAACATATTTAATATCATCAATAATATTTGAATCAGGTCCTGTTCCACCTTTAAGAATTAATTTCATGTAGATATTTAATTCTGTTTTAAGAATATCTTGAGTTTCATATAGTTTCGCTATAGCAGTTTTGAAGTCAACAGCATTTGATCAAGGAATTGTTAATGTAGTATTATTTGTACCTATCGCAAATTGCAATTCAAGTTTTTCAGCAGCCATAGCAGAAACGCTAATTTGTTCTTCTTTAGCTGTCATTGAAAGAACGTTTCCAAAAATTCCGCTAACTTGATAGTTTGTTCCTAGTTTTTCAGCAAATTCAATAATTTCATTTAGTCCTGTAAGATCAGGAGAGTAACCTTTAACAATGTCTATGTCATTTGCAACATTCTCTACAATGTTTTTTAAATCAATAGTTGTATCTGTTTCATCTATTTTAACAAATCTAATTGCTATAGGGAATACTGATAAATCAGCAGGGTTTTTTAGCATCGCTACTGCGGTTGGTTTTTCATCAACTCATGCAGAACGAACAACATTATTAGAAGCGTCAAGAGTTCAATAATTTCATTGAATTTTAACACCTAAGTTTTGCAAGTGTAATGCATTTAATTCATCAGCATACTTAATATCTAAAGTTGTACCTGATAATTTTACAGCTCCTGCTTTAGTTATAAATTCATTTAAATCAATAGTTTTAGCAAGTTTTGAAGTGTTTAGACTTTTAATAGTATTTGATAAAAGTGCATCAGGATCGTTAGAAATTTCTGATGAGTAATATTTTTCCAATCCATCAAGAGTAAATTCATACTTAACTTTAAAGTTTGCTAAATTTAAATCATTTAATTCTAATTTACTTAAAGTTTTTATTCAGGCTGTAAAACCATCTTTGTTTAAATATGCAATTCCATCAACAGAGTATTTTATTTCAAATATTTTTTTAGCTTCTACAATTGATAATCCAGAAACTGTATAAAGTTCATCAGCTTCATTTATTATAATGTCGTGAGTTGTACCAGTAACCCCTAATTTATCAGTGATTAAGTCAGATGAAACAACACCACTTAACAACACTTTAGCACTAACATCTTTGATAGTTACATTTGTAGAAGATCCAGTAGGTACTGTAGTAGCAACATCAGTTCCATACATTTCATAATTCATAAGGTTTTCAATATTTAAACGGAAGTGCATTTTATGTGTTACGGATGCATCAAAAATATCTACACCAAATGCTGAAATATTTCTTCATGCTAAACCATCAACACTGGCTTGAAGTGAAATTCCTCTAGTGGCAAAATATTCAATATCAAATGCATCAAGATGACTTGTCACAACAACTTCTGACGATTTCTTACCTCCAGCAAGTAGAGATTCTGCTCAATTGTCAGATATTCTTGCATATGCTCTTAAGAATGAACCTTCACCATCAACTTCATTGAATAATCCATTTACTCCACCTTCATTGTTATAAATTTCAACAACTCTGTTATCTCAAACATATTTAATATCATCAATAAGATTAGAATCCGGTCCTGTTCCACCTTTAAGTATCAATTTCATGTAAATGTTCATATCTGGTCTCAAAATATCTGCAGTTTCATTAAATGCTGCTATAGCAGTTTTAAAAGTAGCGATATTTGATCAAGCAATAATTGGTGAAGTTGAATCAGCCCCCATTGAAAATTGCATTTCAAGTTTTTCAGTAGCACCAGAAGATACTGCAGTTCTTTCTTCCACAATATTCATAGAAATAATATTTCCTGTTATTCCAGAAACTTTATAGTTTGTACCTAATTCTTCAGTAAATGTAATGATTTCATTTAGTCCTGTAACATCAGGGGTATAACCTTTGACAGTGTCGGTATTTGAAGAAACATTTTTAAGTATTCTTTTTAATTCAATAGACATATTTGCTTCATCTATTTTAACAAATCTAACCGCTATAGGGTGTACTGATAAATCAGCAGGATTTTTTAGCATAGCTATCGATGTTGGTTTTTCATCAACTCATGCAGAACGAACAACATTATTAGAAGCATCAGTAGTTCAATAACTTCATTGAATTTTGACACCTAAAGTTGCTAATACAGCTGTATCAATTTCATTAGTATATTTAATATCTGTAGTTTCTCCAGAAAGTTTTGTGTCTCATAAATGAGTTATAAAATCTTGTAAATCAATAGTTTTAACAATGCCAGAAGTAATAGGAGTCCTTACAGCAAGTTCATTTGCTTCGGGGTCATTAGCAATTTGTGGTGAGTAATATTTTGTTAATCCAAGATCTGTAAACATGTATTTAACTCTAAATGCTCCAAAATTTAAATTATTCAATTCAGTTGTTCTTAGTTTATTTAAAGCGTCTATGAATAGTTCACGTGTGAAGAAATCAACTCCATTGAAACTATATTGAATTTCAAGGAATGTTTTAGCTTCTGCCAGTGGCAATCCAGAACTAGTATAAAGTTGATCACTTTCAACTATTGTTAATTGGTGTGTTGTGCCTGATATTTTTATTAAATCAGTTGCCAAAGCAGAAGATGGAGTACCTTCTCATGGCAATTTAGCAATAACATCCTTTTCAATAACAAGTGTTTGAATACCAGTTATTGGTGTTGTAGTATCAACATGGCTTCCACCATACATTTCATATTCTGCAGAACTTTTAATAGATAAACGATAGAATATTTGTTTTGTTAGTTCTGCATTAAATACATCAACCCCAAATTCGTTTATAGTAGATCATACATGCTCAGTACCACCAATTTCTGTTCCAACACTTACTTCAAGGAAAATACCTCTAGCTCTATAGGCGGCAATATCAAATGCGTTGTCTTTACTTAAAATCTTAACTTCTGATGCTTTCTTACCTTCAGCAGAAAGAGAACTTGCTCAATCAGCAGGGATTCTTGAAAGCGCTCTTAATTTAGTACCCGGCACCCCTTCACCATAAAGAGGACTTAAACCAGATTCATTATTGTAAATTTCAACTACTGTTTTATCTCAAACATACTTGATGTCTCCAATAATATCTGAACCAGTACCTGTACCACCTTTAAGTATTAATCTAGCAAAAATGTTAAGTTCTGGCTTTAAAATATCTTTAGTTTCATTATATAATTCTATTTCTCTTTGGAATGTAGCTTGATTTGCTCAAGGAAGAATTAAAGAATCTACAGAGGTTCCTATTCCAAATTGCATTTCAAGTTTTTCAAGAGCAATATCACCAACAAGATCGTGGTAAGGTGCAACAACCATAGTTGTAACATTTCCTGTTATTCCAGAAACTTTATAGTTTGCACCTCAAGTTTCACGTAATTCTACTACTTCACCTAAACCAGTAACGTCTACTCCATAACCTTTTACAATATCAACTTGCACAGCGGTTGATGTTGGGAATGCAAATACAGCAAAATTACTAGGCACGCCAGGTTCATCATATTTTACAAACCTAATTGCAATAGGGTATTCTTCCAAGGCAACAGGATTTTTTAAAATAGCAACCGAACTAGGTCTTGCATTTACTCATCCTGATCTTTCGATTTTGTTAGTATCAGATAAAGTTCAATAATTTCATTCAACTTCAATACCTAGAGCAGCTAGAGCAGTTGTATCTAATAAATTTTTTCACTCAATAGCTGACGTAGTACCTATAGCTTGAACCAAAGAAGCTTTTTCAACAAAACTAGTTAAATCAAGAGCTTTAGTAACATGAGAAGTATGAGCGTGAATAATTGTTTCCACGTAATCAGCATTACCAAAAACGTTAGTAGAAAAATAATTTTCCTTTCCATAATCCGTAAAAGAGTATCTTAATTGGAATTTTGAAAGGTCTACATTATTTAAAGCATCTCCTCTAAGTGATTTCATATAATTACCAAAAGGTCTAGAATCATATCATGTAATACCATCTGGACTATAATCAACATTAACAACTCTCTTTGTTTCTTCCAAACTAAGGTTAGAAGCAAAAGTACCATTATGCTCTAGTGCTCTTAAAAGATGGGTGTTTTGCGAAAGAGCCACGTTGGCGTATAACGAAAGTTGATTAGGATCAATTATAAGCTCGTGTTTACCTATTGGAACAACAACTTGAATTGAAGATGAAGTTATTGGTTTATTTGTTTCAACAAACATTCTGTGTAAAGTTGTATTAGTAATAACTAATCTAAAAGCAAATTGTTCTAATCCAGCGTTGTATGAGTCATTTATATTACCTAGTGTAAGAATTTTTCAATCTGTTGCTCCTGGAGCCATCACTTGAAGGGAAATACCTCTAGCATCAAAATAAGCAAAATCAAATGAAGTTTTAATTTTAACATCAGACAATGATTTTCCTTCTACCACTATATCTGCATATCAATCGCTTGGTATTCTTGCCATAGAAAATATTTTAGTTCCTACCGGAACTTTAGTACTTGAACCATCTATGAAGAAGAAATTATCTAACCAAACCCCCTTAGGAGTAGAATAAATACATCAAGCTCCTCTACTTCAAGTATATTTCACTCCACCCAAAGTGTCCTCATCAGGTCCAGTTGCACCAGGAATAACCATTCTTGTTCAAATTTCCATATCAGTAGTTAAAATATCTTGAGACCTTATAAGTTCATTGATTCTTGCTTTAAATTCTGCAGCTGTTCCTCAAGGAACTAACTCAGCACCAGCTTTACCCATTGAAAATTCAAGAGTTAATCCAGCCTCCCTAGCCTCTGGTGTTTTAGTTGTTCTATCGTATACTGATCATAAAGGTTGGTTAACAATATCTTGATTTTCACCACGACCAAAACCATTAACTCCGAAAGCACTATTAATAATATCAGTAAGATTTATACTACCAATTCACTTAACAGAAGCTCATTGTTCTTCAGTAAAACCAAATTGTGCTATTGGTTCTTTATGCTTAACAGGCATTGTAATATCCTTCAAGAGCGTTGTGCCAGTGAAAGTGTTTACAGATATTGTGGTAATTTGATCACCAATAATAATTTTTTCTAACTTAGTCAATGCAAATGCATTTTGCCCTATGATTGTAATATTTGTTGGAATTTCAAATTCTTTAAGACCAGAATTTCAAAATGTATTATGGTGTATTGTATTCATTAATGGTGAAGATGAAAATTTGACAGTCATTAGTTTAAGAGTGTTTTGGAAAACACCAATACCTGTTTGAGTAACTGTATTAGGCATAATAAAACTAGTAATTCCAGAACCCTTAAATACTTCAGCTGCAAGAATCTCTAATTTTGAATTTGTACCAAAAGTTACAGAACTTAAGTTTGTCGCATTGGCAAAAGCATTGCTACCAATATGTTTTATTGGGTCTGGTATTTGAATTGATTTCAATATCTTGTTACCCATGAAAGCGTCAGGCATAATTTCATTAGCATTTGGCAATCAAGTATTTCAATCATCTAAAGTTATAATTTCCATTGAATCAAATCCAACTTCACTTATAATTTCTTTAGTAATTTGAGTAGCAAGGTTAGGTGATTTTTTTCAAATAACTGCGTTTCATTGACTTTGACGAAAACCAAATTTTGCATCTGGAGATTTAAAACGACTAGGTAATGATATATCCGTTGTTACAGTATTTGCGAATGCATTATCAGCAATACTTGTAACTGTCATAGGTAAATCAATTTTTGTTAATGATGTTTTTGAAAAAGCATTAATACCTATACTAATTAATTCATCTGGTCAAATTACATTATTAAGTTTCATATCAAGTTCAAACATACCATTAGGAATATTTTTCAATCTTGCTGGTAATTTAACTGATGTTAGAGATGGCATAGCCGCAAAAGCAAAAGGTCCTACTTCTACTATATTATCTGGTAATTCTAAAGATGTAATAGCACTATTTCTAAACGCTTGAACACCTAATTTTGTTAATGCATTTCCGTGAAAATTAATAAATTTTAATTTTGTAGTGTTCATAAAACTATCATCATTAATTATTGTGATTCCTGCAGGGATGTGCATAGTTGTTATAAAAGTATTATTTTTGAAAGCCCCTCTAATTTCTGTTGCATTTGGCATGTATTTTTGTCAATCAGCTAAAGAAAATTCTGTTTTAGTTTCTAAACCAAGAGACGCTATAACTTCTGCAGTTATAACTGTTTCAGTACTAATACCGGCCCTTCACACAACAGAAGCTCATTGTGATGCTGTTAAACCAAATTGTGGAGTAGCTTGTTTGAATTTTATATCCAACGAAATATCCGTCAATAAAGAAGTACCTTCGAATGCATCATTAGCAATTGATGCTACACTTTCAGGAATTATAATTTTTGTAATAGTAGAACCAGAAAAAGCACGACTACCAATATCTTTTAAGTTAGATTTATCTGCAAAAGATACCCTTGTATCCGCACCCTCAAATACACCATCACCAATTTTTTCAACACTTGCAGGTATAATAATATCAGTAGATATAGCAGATTTAAATGCTCAATTTCCTATTGTTTTTAATTGAGAAGTTGGCGAAAAGTCAATTGCTGTTGCAAGAATAGTTCCTTGGAAAGCTGAAACTCCAATTGTCTCAACCATATCTGGAATAGCTATATAATTAGTCTTTTTATTGTCCTTAAACGCATTATCACCTATTGCAGTAACATTTGGAGCCTGTGCTATAAAGTCACTTAACAGTATAGTTGTTTTGTCATTTCATCCCATGTTAACAACATCTTCAGCAAGTAAAGTTGACCCAGAAAAACTTGGATAAGCTCATTTAATCTTATTATATTGATCACTAACAAGTCCATATCTTTTTGTAGGATGTTTTAATCTAAAAGGTAAAGTTATATTGTTTAAAAATGGTGTGTAATAGAAGGCATCATCACCTAATGTTTCTAGAGTTGTAGGTGCATTAAAAACAGAGATTGCAGTACTTCTAAAAGCACCATTTCCGACTGAAATTAATTTAGATGTCTTGTTGAAATTTATTTGTTTTAATCTCATTAAACCATCAAACGCATCTATTCCTATATTTACAATATTGTCAGGCACATCAAAACGTGAGAGTTTAGTTCCTTTGAAAACATTACTTGGGATTGTATCAAGCTTTGTTTCATTTGGTAAAATTACTTCTTCCACCTCTGAATCAGGACTAAACATCCCATTTCCTAAAGACACTATTGTAGAAGGTATCCAAATTTTCCTTGCATTCACACCAACAAAAAGTTGATTAGCCAAATGTGTAGCATTAGGGAAGTCATTTTTTCAATCTTCAAGAGTAATATGAATTTTAGATAATCAACCTTTTTCAAATAAAAGAGCAGGAGTTATAGTTGTTTCAGTTGATGGCATATCTGGAGCAAGTCAAGTGATAGCATCAAAAACACTTGCTGGTAAACCTCATGGTTTATTAGGACTACTTTTTAGGTGAATTGGTGCAGAAACATTTTCAAAAGAAGTTCCAGTAAAAGCATCTGCCTCAATTTCTAGTAACTCATTATTCGGAAGAACTATTGACGTTGCTCTAGTGTTTTTAAATGCCGATCTTTTAATCATAGTCAATGCTGAACCTGTAGGGAAAATGATACCTTCTGAAAAACCACCAACCAATGCATTAGGATTGATTTGTTTTATAGAACTAGGTAATGTAATTGTTTTTATTTTATTAGCAAAATTGTTGATAAAACCTGTATTTAAACGGTCGAAAGTCGCTTGTGCAGGTTCTCCAAAAGTAAGTGAAGTAAGATTGGGGGCAGTCATATCCATAATATCCCACAATGTTTTAGGAAGTTCTATTCTTGTAGCTATACTTTTTGAAAATGTACCTGCATGGATGAATTGTACATTTGGAGCCTGTGCCGCTCAATCAGCCTCAGTTATTGTTGTTTTCGTTTCTCAACCCAATCTTGCAAAACTATAATCTGCAAAATTTGTAGCATTTTCTACCGGTAATGCTTTATTTGAACTTTCAGAATCTAATTTTTTCGCTGTTATTTCTTTATCTTGAAATTCAATTGTTGATAGCCCAATACCTAAAATAGTACCAGCGCCAATAACTGACAACGATCCCAACAATATGTTCTTTACATTCTTTTTCATAAATTACCTCTTTTACTTATCAAAAATTATTTAAATTCATTTTTAATATAAATTATTATAACAAAAAAAACAAATAAATAGGGAAATATATAGAAAATATTTTGATATTAAATCACTAAATTATCTTGAAAATAAACCTTTTTTAATTGAATTTTAAAACAAAAAAAATGGTAATTATAACCATAACAAGAGTTCTGAAAATATTAATTTAAACATCATTTTTTTGTTTAAAAAATGTTTTTATTTTGCATTTTTTATAGATCTCATAACATTTTTAATATGTGCTTCTGAAGGTTTTCTACCCATTTGTAAAAACATGGCTCTAACCATTTTTTCTGTGATTGGAGGATTCTCTCTCAATTGTTTTTCAAACATTTTCTTAGTGAAATAAAATCCTAAAAAACCACCTAAAATAAACAAAATTATCGACAATCCTATTATCAAACCAATAGCTAAACCTAAATCCATATTCTGTTACCTCAATTTCAAACTTTTTAAAATAATTATATCACTTCACATCAACATTCTATAATTTAAAGTCCTAAAAATTAATGTTAATCTTGTTTTGAAAGTGAATAATAGTTATAATTTAAAATAATGAAAAAAAGATTAGAAAAAATTATATCTTCGCAAAATAATTTGAGTCGTAAAGAAATTAAAAAAGAAATAAAAATAGGGAATGTTTTAGTCGATGGTCAAATCCAAAAAGATCCTGCATTCAAAATAAACCCCTTAATTAATAAAATTGTATTTAAAAATGAAGAAATAGAATATCAAGAATTTATCTACATAGTTTTGAACAAGCCAAAAAATTATGTTTGTGCCACCAAGGATAAAGACCAAAGTACAATTATGGATTTAATAAACAGATATAATAATTTTGATTTGCATATAGTCGGAAGATTAGATAAGGATACAACTGGAATAGTTTTACTAACCAATGATGGTCAGTGAACTCATGAATTAAAATCTCCTAAGAAAAATGTTGAAAAAGAATATGAGGTTGTTTTAAAAAATAATCTAACAGAAGAAATGATAATTAATATTCAAGCAGAAATGAAATTAGATAATAAGATTTTAAAACCTATTAAAATAACAAATAATGTTATGAATAAATGCAACATAACTTTAACCGAAGGTAAATACCACCAAATAAAAAGAATGTTCTATAACGTTGGTAATGAAGTTGTTGAATTAAATAGAATAAGAGTTGGAAATTTAAAATTAAATGATCTTAATCTTTTAATAGGTGAATGAAAAGATATTGATAAAAATTTAATTTAATTATTAATTAAAGGTTATTATTTAAAATAAATAATTCTTAAAAGTAATTATTAGAAAGAAAACATGATAGAGAAAAAATTTGATGCAATAGTTGTCGGTGGTGGCCACGCAGGAATAGAAGCTGCGTTCGCTTTAGCAAAACAAAATTTTAATATTGCTTTAATTACTCTTGATGAAAATAAATTGGCTTCTATGCCTTGCAACCCTTCGATTGGTGGACCAGCAAAAGGCATCATCACAAAAGAAATTGATGCTTTAGGAGGAATGCAAGGATACTTTGCCGACTTAGCAATGATTCAAGTAAAAATGTTAAACCTTTCAAAGGGACCTGCTGTAAGAGCTATTAGGGCACAAATTGATAAAGATAAATATTCTGAAATAATTAAAGAATATGTTGACAACAATAAAAACATAAATTTGATTACAGGAATGGTACATTCATTAATTATTGAAGATAATAAAGTTATAGGAATTACTTTAAGTTCAGGAGAGTCAATCAAGTCTACTATGGTAATTATTACCACAGGAACATATATGGACTCAAGAGTTCTGCGAGGAAGTGATGTTGTTATTTCTGGACCAGATGGAGATCAAACATCTTCTAATCTTTCGGAAAATTTAAAAGATTTAGGTTTTAATTTAATGAGATTAAAAACAGGGACTCCTGCAAGAATATTTGCTGATTCAATTAATTTTGATGAAGTGGAAGAAGAAATATTAGAAGAAGAAAGCTTGACTTTCTCTTCAAGATCAAACGTAACATTTAGATCTCAAATTCATTGTTTCTTAACTTATACTAATGAAGAAACACATAAAATTATTTTGGACAATTTAAATAAGTCAAGTATGTATTCAGGATTAATTAATGGAATAGGTCCAAGGTATTGTCCTTCAATAGAAGATAAAGTTGTAAGGTTTCAAGATAAATTAAGACACCAAGTATTTTTCGAACCAGAAACTTCAAAGGGTGACATTTATTACATAAACGGTCTTTCCACTTCAATGCCAATAGATGTTCAAAAACAATTCATCAATACAATTCCAGGATTGAAAAATGCAAGAATTTCCAAATGAGGTTATGCCATTGAATATGATGCAATAGATTCTTTACAAATTACAAAATCCCTTGAATCTAAAATAATAAAAAACTTATTTTTTGCTGGACAAATAAATGGAACAAGCGGATATGAAGAAGCAGCAGCACAAGGCTTAATCGCTGGAATAAATGCAGCTCAAAAATTAAAAAGTAAAGAACCCCTTAATCTTTTAAGAAGTGATTCATACATAGGTGTAATGATTGATGACTTAACAATCAAGGGAACTAAAGAACCTTATAGAATGTTAACTTCTAGAGCTGAATATAGATTGCTATTAAGAAATGACAACGCTGATATCCGTTTAGCCAAATACGCTTTGGAAACAAATATGATTGACGAAGAAACATTTAATGAAGTGAAAGAAAAATATTTAATTATTAGTGAAAAAATAGAAGAGTTAAAAAACACTTATTTATCATCTAGTGATCCTATGGCAATTAAGTTAGAAATCTTGAATGGTCAATCTATTTTCAAAGTTCTCTCTAGACCTGAAGTTGATGTTGATTACTTTATAAAAGATTTTAAATACAAAGATAATTTAATTATTCAAATTCGTTTAGATGGATATATCAAAAAACAAAATGTTTCTGCTGAAAAAATGTTGAGATTAGAGTTTTTAAAAATTCCTAAAAATATTGATTATGAAAAAGTTCAAAACTTAGCAACCGAAGCTAGACAGAAGTTAATCAAAATAAGACCAGAAACTTTGGGACAAGCATATCGAATATCAGGAATAAACCCCGCAGACATAGAGATGTTATTATTTCATATAAACACAAAGAGCATTTAATAAAACTTAATATTTGATATAATTATATAAATATTTAAGTGAGTGGAGTAATTATGCAAATCAAACCTATCTATAATACTGGCACAATTACTTTTGTTGAAAACCCTTCTAAGATTAATGCAATTAAAATAAATTCCAACTACAAACAAGACCCGCTAGGTGTAATACCAAACGGAATTTACAAAGTGTTTAAGCATGAAAATACAAGATTCTTATTTGTCTTTATTCTATGTTTTGCAATATTGATATCTCAGATAATTATTATATCTTTAATTTCAAACGTTTTAAAATGAGGTTGATTTTGATATATTCCGACTTCAGTTATAGCTATAGTATCATTAGCAAAACTAATATATAACTTCATTGAGTATAGAGGTTTGAAAAACGCAGTTAAAGTCTACAGAGATGATTTAGGTTCTGGATTAAAAACTACACCACCTTTTATTTCTAATATTTATATTAAACTTTATAAAAAACAAGTAACTCATAATTGAATAACTATTTCAATTTTATTTTATGGAACAATTTTTGTATTAATCTTTTGATGATTGAAAGATGTAAACTGATGAGTATTCAATTTTGAACAATGAATCAAAGATTTAGGACCTGCTCCAGAAAATTTAGCAATATATATTATTATTGGTTTAATTGGTTTAATGGTGGTTCACATTTGATTTACTATATTCCGTAAAAAAAGAATTATTGATATTCAATCTTTCTTTGGTAATGAAGTTATTTCACAAATAGAAATTCAAAAAATAACTGCAGACATGAACAAGGCTTATAGAAAAATTTTCTTCCTATCAGTTTTATCAATATTAGTTGTTCCTATTATCGTAAAAGTAATCATCAACAAAGTAAGATCAAAAAAATAAAAGCAAGAGATTGCTTTTATTTTTATATAGTAATGAAAAATAATTATTCTTTTTCTGATTTAATTGATTCTAAAATTTTATCAATCTCTAATGCTTTCTTACCGACAACATCTAAAACAAAATTCAGTCTCGGAACACTTCTTCCTAATTCATATTGAGAAAGCATTGTTCTAATAAACCCCTTTGACTTATTAAGGGCCTCTAGAGACCTATTTTCCATTTTCTCAAATGCAACATAGATTTTTAAATTAGATCCATCGTTAGATAGCTTTGCGTCCACAACAGTTGTATTACTAATATTTACATTAGTAACGTCTTGTTGAATAATTTGCGAAATCAATAACATATAGTTTGATTCTTTTTTTCTTTTATTTATTTCATTCAAAATTTTATGAAACTAAAACTTCATCATAAGTTTGTAGTTTATCTCCTTCTTGTAAATCATCAAATTTTCTGATGTGTGTTCCGAACTCTGTTCCTTTTTCAGCTTTCTTGATATTATTCTTACCATTCTGTAACGTTTCTAATTTTCCATCATGAACAATTTTTTCATTTCTTAAAACTCTAAGTTTAGTATTAGATTTAATTACTCCACTAACAACTAAACAACCCGCTATAGTTCCAACCTTTGAAAAGTAAAATAATTTTTGAACAAGAGCTTCACCTGTAATAACTTCTTCATATTTTGGTTCTTGTTTTGACTTTATCATCAACTCTACATCTTCAATAATTTTATAAATAGTTGTTTCTGTTTTAATAATAACTTTTTCAGACTCAGCAAACTTTTTAACACTTCCATCAACTTTTAAATTAAAAGCATAAATAATTGAGTTAGATGTTTGTCCAAGCAAAACATCACTTTTAGTAACATTACCCACAGAAGCTCTTACAACATTAACAAGCACTTCATCATTCTTAAGAGCAGATATAGAATGTTTTAAGGCTTCCGCTGTTCCTTGAACATCAGACTTAATCATTACGTTAAATATTTTTAAATCAGAGTTTGCATTTGATATTTGAGTTTGTCTTAAGTTTAAGGCATTCTTTTTATCAACAAACGCTTTTCTATTAGCAAGTTCTTTAGCAAATTTTTCATCATCAAATCCAATGAATCTATCTCCGGCGTTTGGAGTGTAATTTAAACCAGTGACAATAACAGGAGTTCCTGGTAATGCTTTTTCAAGTTCTTCACCCAATGTCGAAGTAATATTTTTAATTCTTCCATAGTGAGATCCAGCTACAATGAAATCTCTTTTCAATAAAGTTCCATTGTCAATAATCAATGTGGCAATAGTTCCTTGACCAATGTCAATGTGAGATTCAATAACAGTTCCCATAGCTGAACGATTTCTATTAGCTTTTAATTCTAATACTTCTGCTTGAAGTAAAATGATATCAAAAAGTTGATTAATACCATCTCCGGTTAAACCTGAACCATATACAAAGGGAATGTTTCCTCCTCATTCTTCACAAAGAACATCGTGTTTAGAGAGATCTCCTTTTACTTTTTCAGTATCAATTCCTTGTTTGTCCATTTTGTTAACAAAAACAATCAAAGGCACATTAGCAAATTTTGCATGATCAATGGCTTCAATAGTTTGAGGCATAACGCCATCATCAGCAGCAACAACTAAAACAACAATATCTGTTACTTTAGCACCTCTTGCCCTCATAGCTGTAAAGGCTTCATGACCTGGAGTATCTAAAAATGTAATATATTCATCTTTGTGTAAAACTTGATAAGCGCCTGTATGCTGAGTAATACCACCACTTTCACCAAGTGCTATATTAGAGTTTCTAATTTTATCAATCAATGTTGTTTTACCATGATCAACATGACCCATAATAGTAATTATCGGAGGTCTTTTTTCCAATTCTTCTGTAGGGTCATTTACTTTAAGATGATCCATAAAGTTAGTCTCATTAGACTCTTCTTCTTTTTGGAAGTCATATTCATATTCGAAACAAATTTCTGCAATCTCTTCTTCAGATAAAGTTGAATTTAAATTGTATAATTTTCCTTTTTTGAAAAGGTTGATTAATATTTCATTAGGCTTAATTTTGATATTATTAGAAAACTCATTAACCGACATAGGTCCAGTGAAAATAAAGACTCCGTCTTTTAGTTCTGTTTTAACATTAGTCAATTGCTTCTTGATTTGAAGATCATTAGTTCTTCTGTCTTCAACTTTATTTTTGGCTTTGTCGCCATTCTTATTGTTCTTTGTTTTTATTTTCTTCATATTTTATAGCCTCTTGTTTCAACTTGTCGTATACATCTTTCGAAATATTTGCTTTAAACGCTCTATTAAGCATTTTTCTTTCGAGTGCCTGTATAATTAACTTAAATTCATTAGTGATGTAAGCTCCACGACCTTGTATGTGTTTGTTATAGTCTAGAAAAATATTATCTTCTTTATCTTTAACAACCCTGATCATTTCATTAACATCAATAACTCTATTAGTTACAATACATTTCCTCAAAATTTCTTTTTTATTCATTATTCTCTTCATCAAAGTCTGAGAAGTCATAATCATCAAAGTTAATATCTGATGCTAGATCAGAATCAAATTGGAATGATTTCTCGATATCATTGATATCTCTTTTAGAAGGTTTACTTGTAGAGGTAGCGTCTTGAATAGAGTTATTCATATCGCTAAAACTCATGTTTGATTTATTATCATCTTTATTGCTATTGTTATTATCGCTTTGGTAATCAAAATAACTTGGTTTAAAATCACCATATGCAAATTCTCCAGATTCAAATTCATTGATTTCTGTTTTGTACTCTGCTAATTCTTTATCAAATTCATCCATGTTTAAACTTGGAGAGCTGTATCTGTTTCCAGTATTATTTTGGTAGCCTCCATTGTTGTTTGTTCTTGCATTTCTTCTATTATCGAATTGGAATGATCTAGCACCATCATGTGATTCAATTTGCTCCACTTGTTCAGGGCTTACATTTCCATTTCATAATATTTGAATGTTTCTTTCTTGAGCATCAGCTATAGAAATAATATCAATATTTGTTTTGGTTAATTCAACAGTTAATTTAACATTTATCCCTTGTTTACCAATAGCTATTGTATTGTGTTTATTTGGAACAATAATTAAATAATCTTTTCCATTTGGTTTTAAATTAATCGAAATAACTTTTGCAGGTGACATTGCATTTGAAATATATTCATTTAAATCGTCAGAGTATTGAATAACATCAATTTTCTCTCCACCGATTTTTTCAGATACGGCGTTTATTCTTTGTCCACCTTGTCCAATTATTGATCCAATAATATCCATATCTCCATCAAAATCTGGGTTTTTTCTAAAGGCTATTTTAGCTCTTACACCAGGAATTCTACTAATAGAAACTATTTGAATATTTCCATTTTCAACTTCAGGAATCTCTACCTTTAAAACTTCTTTTATTCTGCTTGATGAAGAGTTAGAAACTAACACTTGGTAATCTCTAGAATTTTCATATACTTCTTCTATAAAAACTTTATGGTAATCAGAATTAGAAAGGTTAATACTCATATTTCTGAATTTCATAGGCATTAAACAATGTGTTCCATCCTCTAAAACAAAAGTAGCTGTTTTACCATTTTCTTCTTCAAGTTTAGCATCAACTTGTTCTCCAATAAGTGGAAAGTATTTATTGTATATTTTAGTTTTTTCTAAATTCAAGATTTCTAATTTAAATGATTGTTCTATCTTACTAAAAGTAGTTCTAGAAAAATCATCAAATTTAATTTCAGAAGCAATAGAGTCTCCTACTCTTACAGTTGGATCAAGCAACAAAGCTTCCGCCAATTTAATATCAATTAAGTTTGATTCTTTTTCATAGTTTTCACTATCTTCAATAACTACTTTAGATTTATTAATTAAAACTAATCTGTTTTCATCTTCATTTATTGAAAGTGTTAATTCAGCATCAGGGTCTAATTGAGAGTGTACAATTCGTTCAATTGCGTTTAGTAGAAATTGAACAATATCATTAATATCCATCTCCTTTGACTGAGATATAAACTTAATTAGTTCTAGTGGGTTTGTTTGATTTTTCATTATTTTATAAGTTCCTTTTTTTGTTTTATAGATTGTTTGAATTGTTTGATATTAGAATTTAGAAATTCTATTTTTCTAAAACAACCCTTCATATTTATTTTCATTAGAATTGAATCTTCTTTAACTTCAAGCAATTCTCCTTCAAATCAAATATTGTCGTGTTGTTGTTTCTCTAAGTAAATTTGAATAAATTTTTCAAGATAATTTTTTAATTCTGATAAAACTATGTCTTTTTCAGCTCCAGATGAATAAATATTTAAATAATATTCTTTATCACTGGTGTCAATTTCGTCAATAATATCTGAAATTATTCTACTTTTTGCTTGGATTTCACCCATAGTAGGATAATCAATCTCAATATCTAAAAATAAAAGATTATCTCTATTAGTAAATTTACATTCAAGAAGTGGAAAATCTAGTTTTTTCTTTAGTTCTTCTATCAAAAGTGCCCCTTTTTGTTTGTTTCGCTATAATTTAATAAAAAAATTGCTTTAGCAACTCATATATATTATTTTAAATAATTAATTAGCAATTTTATTATAACTTATAATTTTAATTTATTTCTAAATACTGGAAATTTAAACAAAATTAACAAGCTTTTAGAAAAGCTGTAAATAAAGGGTGTGGATTCATTGGTGTTGAATTAAATTCAGGATGATATTGTGTACCTAAGTAGAATTTTTTACCTTTCATTTCACATGTTTCAACTAAACCGGTTTTACTATCAAAACCTGAAAAAGTGAATTCTTCATTTTCTAGAACATCAATATATTCTTTGTTTACTTCATAACGATGTCTATGTCTTTCCCCGGCACTATCTTTTCCATAAACTTTTCTAAATTGGGTTCCTTTTTTGAAACTAACAATTGATTCCCCTAAACGCAAAGTTCCACCTAATGAATCTTCATTTTTATTAATAAGATCAAAAATCAAAGTTCCTTCTTTGGTAATTTCCGAAGATGTAGCATCTTTATAACCTAATAATCTTGCCTGAGCAATAGTCATAACTTGCATACCCAAACAAATACCTAATGTAGGCACATCATTTTCTCTTGCATAAATAGCAGCAGTTATTTTTCCTTCAAATCCTCTTAAACCAAATCCTGGCAATATAACAATTCCGTCAACTTTACCAATTTTGTCTTGAACATTTTCATCAGTAATATCCTCTGAAGAAATTCATTTCAACTTAATATCTACACTTTGGTAAACAGAAGAAATAAACAAAGCTTCTTTAATAGATTTATAAGCATCTTCAAAAGTAGTATATTTTCCAACCATTCCAATAGTTAATTTTTTTGATTTTGCAGCTTTAACTTCTTCAATGAAGTGTGTTCATTTTGCGTGATCAGGAATTCTTTCTTCCATGTTAAAATCTTTTAAAATATTATCAGCAACTTTCAAAGTTTCTAAATACAAAGGAATTTCATAAACTGTTTCAACATCATGCAATGGAATAATTTTTTCTTCTGCCAATAAAATTGATTTAGATATTTTAGTAACTATATCTTTTGTTAATTTTTTATGAGATCTTAAAAAAATCATATTTGGTTTAACACCCATTGTTAACAAAGAAGAAATTGAATATTGTGTTGGTTTAGTTTTAAAATCTTTTGAAGTTTCTAAAAACGGAATATATGTTGTATGTATAAAGTAAGCAAGTTCTGGATAAAAGAATCCAAATTCAGCAATAGCTCTAATAAAAGCAATTGATTCCATATCTCCCACCGTACCACCAATTTCAATTATAAGAAAGTCGGGTTTGTGAGTTTGAGCAGTTTTAGCAATTAGTGAAATTATTTCGTTTGTAAAGTGAGGAACTATTTGAACGGTCTTACCTTTGTACTCACCATTTCTCTCTTTGTTAATAACGTTTTGAAATATCTTTCCAGAAGTGAAGTTTGAATCTTTAGTTAGTTTTTCATCTACAAATCTTTCATAGTGACCTAAATCTAAATCCGTTTCTCCACCGTCTCTTGTAACATAAACTTCTCCGTGTTCATATGGAGAAAGAACTCCCGGATCAATATTTAAATAAGGATCAAGTTTTTGTGTAAATACTTTAAATCCTCTTGCCTTTAGTATGTTTCCTATTGAAGCGGCAATAATCCCTTTACCAATTCCAGAAACTACACCACCAGTAACAAAAATGAATTTTGTTTTCCCTACTATTTTTCTCATGTCTTAATCCTTAATATTTAAATTGCATAATATTTATATTTAATAATAACACTCTTATTACTTGTATTAAATAAAATTATTAAATAAATTTATTTTTATTAAAAAATGTTTCATTCTAAGAAAAGGTGTTATAATGTAATTAGCTTATTTAGGATAATCTAAATGGGTTTTAAAGTCGTGAGACCTATAAAACATCTTTACAATATCATTTGATATTCTTCGCTCTAATAATAAAATAAAAAATCGTAGGCGCTTATGATAAACCATTCTTAAATTACTAAGAATGGTTTTTTTATTTTTAAAACACTAAAAACATAATAAAAGATTCTTGGTTAACTTAAATAAAACAAAGATATTTTATTTATTAATTTATAACTAATTCAGGAAATTACTTTAAAATATATAAGCATCAACTTTTTAGATAGCCAGGAGAAAAAATATGAAAAAAGCTATAAAGCAAAAACTATTGAACCTAATTACAATTAATCCTATTGATTACTGTATTAGAACCAATTTAACAACAAGACATATTGACATATTGAAATATGTAAAGAAAGACGCCTTTCTTGCTTTTATAAACAAAGAAACAAGTCAGTTAGAAATATCAACAGCTTCAGGTGTTGCATTTTTTGAAGAGGAATTAAATTTAGCAACTGATATGGCTCATTTTAATGAAATTATTTTAAACAATGGTTTTGTTATTTCAACAGCAATGACAAATAGTCTAGTTAAAGACTTTGCGGCAAATAGAAAAAAAGTTACAAACCACTTTGTTTCAGAAATGAAATCTTCTAAAAAAATCTTTTTAGGAATCAATAAAGTTGCTAAACAATTTTACAATGATGCAGCAATTTGACCATTGCATGTTTCTTACCAATTCTTAAAAGGTAAGTTTGGTAACAACGTTGCCATTAAAGCTCCTATTGTAATTCAAAAAGTAGAAGTTGTCGAAGAGGGTGCTAAACTTTTCCTAAGAAGAATTGATGATGATATTATTGTTAATGAAAAATTATGTGTTGTTCTAAATAAAGAATTTAAAACAAACTTAAACTCACATGAGTTATTACAACCACTATCTCTAGAGGATACAATTAAAAGATTTGATGAAATGGTTGGTTATCCAATTTCTTATCAAAAAAATGCTTTAGAAAGTTTTACTAAAGAAGACACTAAAGAATTAATTGAAAATTACTCAATCCTACAAGTTGAACCTTCAACTGTGTTTGGTATCTTTGAACCGGGTGGTTCTGCTCTAAAACAAGATTTAGAAAAAATTATAGAACTAGAATCTGATCCATTTGAATCACAAATGGAAGGAAACTTCAAATCAATTAAACACTATGAAGATAAAGTTATTAAAGAATCAGACATCCTAGAAATTAACCGTCCACTAAACATTTTCCAAAAATACGCTGTTGCTTCTGCTTTACAACAATCAACACTAATCTATGGTCCTCCTGGAACAGGTAAATCTGAAGTTATCGCTAACATAATTTCAAATGCTTTAATTAAGGGTAGAAGTGTCTTAATGGTTTCTGAAAAGAAAGCTGCACTTGACGTTTTAACTTCACGTATAAACTCTCTATCACAATTTACACTATATCTTTGTGATAACAGAAATGCTGAAGGATTTTATAAGAAAATTGATTCTCTAAACACTATCCTAGGAACTCAATGATATCGTGAGCCTTCACGTTATTCAAAGAACGCAACTATTGAACCTTTAAAAATGGAAAAAAATGAATTAATGTTTTTTAACAACTACCAAGATTGATATTCTGAATTAGTAATATTGGTTAAAAAACACTGAACTATCGAAGATTACAATGACAACATTTTTAATTTAGATTACTCAAAATACCAAGATCTTAAAAATGATTTAGGTGAGCAAATTAGTAATGAATGATTGTCTAACATCTTTTCTGAAGATGGTTCTAACACAACTGTTTATGAATCAATGCAAAAGTTTTTAGTAGAATACAACATTTCAAAAATCGATGACTTCTTTGATGAATACTTAAAGTACAAAAAATTTGTTAAGAAATATAAGTTAGAAGAAGACTTTACACCAAATGAAATGGTTAAACAAATCAAGAAAATTAAACAAAAAATCTCTACAAACATCAAACTAGTAGAATCATTCTTGTTAGGTGGTAAAAAAATTATTACTTCATTTGAATCATTCTTTGTTTTCAAAGAAAAATATGAACATGCTAAAGAGTATGAAGATTTCATTGCTAAATCTCCTAAACAAAAAGCAGATTTTTTAGAAAGAATAAATGACTATATTTCATTTACTAAAAGATTAATTAGTAAAAAACCTGAATTAGCTGAATTACCAAAAGATGAATTAGTAAAGTTCTCATCGCTATGTGAAAACTTTAAAGATAAACATAAAAAAGAAATAAGTAAATTTGACTGATTATCTTTCTTTGTAGAAAACGGAAGAAAAATAGAGAAATTCTTAACTATTTTTAATGAAGCTAAGGAAGATGTTTCTAAATCTGAAATTATCTTTGCTGAGTTTATAACTAACAAGAAAATTATTAATGATATTGATAATTGTGAATTACCATTAAAATCAGTTAAAGTTATTTCGAAAAATATGAATGAAAATATTGATATGTTTAATGACTTTATGGAAAACATTGATGTATTAGAATCTGAATTTGTAGAAGAATTTATTTCTTTCAAAGACTTCTTTGTATTTGATAATGAGTTCTTGTTAGAAATATACAAAGTTAAAGATGTGTTCAATACAAAAAACCAAGTAATACTGAAAGAATGATCATGATTATCACTTCCTTATGTTAAAGTTCTATACTTAGAAAACTTTACAATGTTTGACTTAACAACTGTAGGGGAAATTATGCACCACATAACAGCTCCTATTAGACACGTTCAATTTGAAAAACTAAAAACTATAGCTTTATGAAATGATATTGTTAAAGACATCCCTATGTTCTTAGAAATCAAAGGTATCCACTTACAAGATATCATTACACAATTAAGAAAAGAAGCTATTCGTTCTTCATCAATTATTGAAGAACTAGTTTTCAAGAAATATGTTAACTCATTAAGAAACTACTTAATCAAACTTTCAAAAGATGAAAAAGATGAAATTGCAAATGTATTGCGTATTGCTTCTTCAGGAACATACCCATCAATAACTCAATTTGTTAAAAAATACTATAGTTCATTGAAAAAATTATTCCCTGTATGAGTTTGTCGTCCTGACAATGTTTCTGACATGATTCCTTTAATTGAAGAAGAATTCTACTATGGAATTTTTGATGAAGCTTCTCAGATGTCAATCGAGAGATCATACCCTCTAGTTTATAGATCAAAAATTAAAGTTGTATCTGGTGATGATAAACAATTAAAACCTTCATCATTCTTTATGTCGAAAAGTTCAACAGAAGATTTTGACTTTGATGACTTCGATGCTGCTGAATCACTATTAGAAAGAGCAAAAGTTTCTTGATGAAATGAATTCCACCTAAAAAACCACTACCGTTCTGATTCAAAAGAATTAATTGAATTCTCTAATAAATTTATTTATAACAAGAATCTTGAGGTTGCTACCAAATGTGGTGTTACTGAAAGAGGAATTGATGTTTATGACATCAATGGTGTTTGAAATCAAATGAACCGTGAAGAAGCTGATAAAGTTATTGAATTACTTGTTGAGAACCATGAAACTTATGAAAAAATACTTGTAGTAACTTTCAACTCTAAACAATCACAATTAATCGAAAACTTATTAGTTGAACTATCATCTACATTCCCTGAATTACTAAAAGAAAAATTAGAAAATAACAGCATCATAATTACCAACCTTGAAAACGTTCAAGGTAACGAAGGTGATTTAGTTATTCTTTCAATTTCATACGGTAAGAACAGCGAAGGAGTTCTTAAGAATAATTTTGGTCCATTGAACGCAAAAGGTGGTTCAAATAGATTGAATGTTGCCATCACTAGAGCAAGAGCTAAAATGATTATTGTTAAGTCTCTAAAGGGAGATGAAATTAGAGTTTCTAACATCAACAATAAAAATGCTATTATCTTTAAGAAATTTATTGAGTACTTAGATGCAATCAAAGTCAACCAATCAATAGAAACAATTAATGAAGAAATGGAAAACATTGATGAAATTAATGAAAGCACACAACTATTAGATTTAAGACCTGCGGATAAATTAGATGAAGACCATATGGAATTCTCATCTATTATTGCTAAAAATATTTATGGTGACTTAATTAAAAACTTAAGTAGTAAATATGAAATCCAAGTCAACATAAGAGTTGGATCACAACACATTGATTTATTAATCTTAAATAAGAAATCAAAAGTTGTATTAAAAGCTTTATTAGTGGAAGAATGAAAAACAAATCGTTCTGTTAAGGAAATGATTGAAGAAATCGATCGTCAATACTTCCTAGAAGATAGAGGATACAGTACTTTCAAAATTAAAGAATATGAATGAAACATAGACAAGATTAAACTAATTGAAAAAATTAAGTCTTCACTAACAAATGAAGTCGGACAATTAGATTACATTATTTGACAAACTGAAAAATAATATTAAATCTCTATTGTAACTTATATTACTAAATATATAAAACAAGACCCACCAAGGGTCTTGTTTTATATCCAAAGAAAGGTTTTTATTTATAATCAGTTAAATAATTGCTTAAAATGATTTGTGCAGCAACCTTGTCTCTGTTTTGTTTTTGTTTTTGTCTTGACATATTCATATCGATCATAATTTTGGTTGATTGTTTAGAGCTGTATCTTTCATCAACTAATATAACAGGTATTTGGAAACGTTCTTCAAGTCTTGCTTTAAATTTCTCTACAATCTTACTCATAATAGATGCATCACCACTAGGCATTAATGGATTTCCTAAAATGAAAGCTTCAATAGGTCCATATTCTATTTTGATTTCTTCCAATCTTAAAAATATCTTTTCGAAGTCTTGTGCATCATAAAAAATTATTTCCAATGATTGCGCAATAATTTGTAATGGGTCAGTAATTGCTAAACCGCACTTCTTAGTTCCTAGATCTAAACCAACTAATCTTTTCATACTATATTAATTTCTTCAATTCTTCTAAAGTAATTTCTTCTAATGAAGAACCTTGTCAAATTAAACTGTTTCCACCACCGTTAATTTTTTTATGTTGAGCCAACTTACCAGCAAACTCTTTACAATCAACATTCTTAGAAGATATTATTAATACAGAATTATTTTCAAATTTCGTCAATAGAACAACAAGGGCTTGTGGAAATTTTTCTCTAATTGAAATTACCGTGTTCTTGATTTGAGGTTTAGAGATATCATTAGCAAAAAATAAATCAATATTATTTACTTTAATAGGCTCTAGTTCGATTTCTAAAACTTGTTTTTGTGGCTTTGATAATTCTTTAATTTTTTCTTTGTAACTTTCTATTTGTTCAAACACCTCTTTTAAATATTCATTTAAGTTTTTTGTATTTTTAAATTTAAGTTCTACTTTTTCATCAGACAATTTATCAATTTTATGAGTTAAAGAATTTAGCAAGACTAAGTTCTTATCAATTTGTTCTTGTAAATATTCATCCACTAAAATATTTGAAGTCAAAGCTCTTATTCTATAGATTCCAGAACCCTTGCTGTCAACTGCAATAATTTTAAAGTTTTCTAAATTTTGTGTAAAGTCAATATGAGTCCCACCACATAAATCCGTTGTAACATCATCAAACTTAACTACTCTAACATTTTCAGTATTAAAGTATTCCATTTCTTCAATGGTCATAATAGCACCCATTTTTTTAGCTTCAGTTGTAGTAGTAACAATGTATTCTCTTTTAATATTTCTTTTAATTACTTTATTGATAAAATCTTCAATATTAATTAACTCTTCTTGAGTTGGTCTTTGTTTTAATGGGAAATCAAAGGTTAATCTTTCTTGATTGTTATTAGAACCCAATTGCACAATAGTGTTTCCATAAACTTTTCTTAAAGATGCAAATAATAAGTGTGTAGCTGAGTGATTTCTCATTAGCCCTAATCTTGTTGGTTGATCAACAAAACATTCTACAATATCTTTATCATTAATCTTCCCTTCCACTTGATGAATGTGATTATTATACTTATCTTTAAAAACATCGATCACATTGATTCTATTTCCTGATTGCATCAAATAACCCTTATCATGTAATTGACCACCACTAGTAGCGTAAAAAGGGGTATTATCAAGCACTAAGTATGCTATACCATCTATTTGATTTACTTTTTCTGTGTCATTTAATAAAAACATAACTTTTGATTTGCTTGTTTCTGATTCATAACCAACAAAATTACTAATTGAATCTTCGATTAAACTTAATGAATTAAGCGCCTTAGAAAAATTGCTATGTTCCTTATTGCCTTTACTAATCTTTGAGTGATTATCTTTCAAAACTTCTAATGCTTTTAAATCTAATTTAATATTGTTGTCAGATAAAACATCATTTGTCATTTCTAAAGGAAAACCATATGTTTCAAATAATTTGAATGCAACATTAACATCAAAAAACTCACTTGTCTTTACTAATTCATCATCTAATATTTTCTTACCTTGCAAAATTGTTTTTGAAAAACTTTCTTCTTCAATTTTAATAATTGCTGAAACCTTAGAAACATCAATGTCAAAAATTAATGTGTCTTTAGTTATTTGTACAAATTTATTTAAAAATGTTTTCTCATTAATTCCTAATTTAACACCTGAATAATAAGCTCTTCTTATTAATCTTCTGATTATATAACCTCTTTGAGTGTTTGAAGGTTCAGCTCCATCATTAATAGCATTAACAACCGCTCTCATGTGATCAGAAATAATTTTAAAGTGCTTGTTAATTCTTTCTTGTTCAACATTATTTGTGAAATAGTTTTCAATACTATATCTTAGTGGTGTATATTTTTCTACCTCTTTAATAATTTGTTGAAATAAGTCAGTATCAAAATTAGTAGGAGCATCCTGCATAACTGCAACAATTCTTTCAAGTCCAGCACCCGTATCAATATTTTTTTGAGCAAGTTCAACATATTCATTATTACCTAAATTATTATATTGACTAAATACAATATTTCATATTTCAATATAACGATCATTTTCAATATCGTCTCTAATTAATTCAGGACCACCTTTGTGATACTTTATTCCACGATCAAAAAATATTTCAGTGTTTGGACCACAAGGTCCTGAACCTACATCTCAAAAGTTTAAATCTCTATTACCAGCAATTAATTGCGAATCAGTATAACCCAAAGATAATCACTTGTCTCTAACTTCTAAGTCTTCTTCAAAGTAAGTTATATAAATTTTATTTTGATCAATTTTTAAAACGTCTAAAATAAATTCATTCGCAAACTCAATAGCTTCATCCTTAAAATAATCTCCAATAGAAAAATTTCCTAGCATTTCAAAAAAAGTGTGATGTCTTGCAGTCACTCCTACATTTTCAATATCGTTTGTTCTTATTGATTTTTGCGAATTAACCAACCTAGGTGCAGGTGGTTTTTTCTTGCCTGAAAAATAATCCTTTAATGTGGCAACACCTGAATTAATCCATAATAAAGACGGGTCTTTATAGGGTATCAATGATTGTGATGGCACAAACAAATGTTCTTTAGACTCAAAAAACTTTATTCACTTATCTCTTACTTCTTTTGAATTCATATTACTTAATTTTATAATAAAAAAATGTCAATAATCATATTTAAAGGAAAAACTTATTAATTAGAAGATTAAATATAAAAAAATCAAACCCAAGGGGTTTAATTATAATGTTTATATTAAAACAATTTAAGAACTAGTATTTAAATTCTTTTGTTGTGTAATCACTATTAACAACAAGGAATTTATCATCTTTTTCAACACCAAATGGTTTTAATGTTTCCACCGCTTTAGAAGGGTCTTTTTTAATAGTTTCGAAGTATTCAATTGAATCCATTGATACAAATACACTATTTGTGATTCCAAATTTACCAATCATATCTTTGTCGTTAACAATACCTATAATAGCTGCGTTTGGTCTATATTTAGCAATTGTTTGTAAAAGAGCACCTGTTGTTGAACGAACAATAACAAATTTAAATTCTCCTGATTGAGTTTTTTTAGCAATTTCAAAAGCAATTTTATTTCTTTCATCTTTTGATGAGTTATCAAAAGCTTCTTGCATTTGTACTGGGTAGTAAAGTTTTTTGTAAAATTCTTTTTCAGCTCTCATGTTAATTGTTGACATAACTTGTACTGATTCAACCGGGAAATCTCCTGATGCAGATTCTCCTGATAACATAGTTGCATCTGCTCCTAATTCTGTTGCTCAATAAACGTCAGTTACTTCTGCTCTAGTAGGTTGAGGTGATTTTTCCATTGAGTCTAACATTTGTGTAGCAACAATAACTGTTTTACCTAATGCACGACATTTTCTAATAATTTTCTTTTGGTTATAAGGCACTTCATAGTAAGGAATTTCTAAACCTAAATCACCACGAGCAATCATAATTCCATCAGAAGCTTCAATAATTTCATCAATTCTTTGGATAGCTACATTTGATTCTATTTTAGAAATAATTTGAACTTTTGATCCATTAACTGAATTAGCTACTTCTCTTAATTCTTTAACATTCGCTGCTGAGTTAACAAAAGAAGCTGCGATATAATCAATTCCATTTTTAATTCCAAATTTAATATCTTCTTTATCTTTTTCTGATAAGAATGGTAATGAGAATTCAATACCTGGAAGGTTAATTCTTTTGTTTGTTTTTAATAAGTGAGTATTGATTGTTTTAACAACTAATGAACCTTTTGAAACTGAAGTAACAAAAGTTACTAATTTACCATCATCGAATAAAACTTTGTCACCTTTTTTAACATCATGATCCATTTCGTAAGATACTGTAATTTCTGAAGATGTTCCAATTTTTGAAGAATAGTCAGCTGGTGTAGTATAAACTACAATTTCTGTATTAGCTTTAATTAATTGAGCTCCATCTTTCATTTTTCCAACTCTAATTTCTGGACCTTTTGTATCTAGTAAAATTGAAATAGGAATGTTTAATTCTTTTTCTATTTTTCTAGCAATAACAAATTTTTCTAATTGTTCTTCTCTATCACCGTGTGAAAAGTTTGCTCTTATTGTTGTCATACCATTAACAATTAACTCTTTTAAAACGTCGTATGTTTCTGATGAAGGACCTATTGTTCCTATTAATTTTGATCTTTTGTCTATGAAATGCATATATTTACCCCTTAAAATTATTTCTTAGTAATATTATATAGAAATTCTTAATATAAATTTAAAAAAACGAAAAGACTTTGAAAAAATATAGACTTTTATTTAATATCATGCAAAATATTTAAAATACTAAACCTTGTTTTTCCATTAATATCTAATAAATTAATGTATTTGTTTTTTATAAAATAACTTTCTTTCATTGGGTTTATCTCAAACACCAATTTGCCATTGTGGGAAATATACTTTGAAGATTTAGATTCTATTTCTTTATAAAAATACATGCCATTGTCTTTTGCAAAAAGTGCATGATGAGGTTCAAACTCTAAAACCGAGTCACTCATGCCTGATTTTTCTAATATATCAATATAAGGAGGATTAGAAACGATCAAATCAAACTGATCAATAATATTACTAAATAAATCAGATTGAACAATATTTACATCTACATTATTTAATTCAGCATTAATCTTCGCTTGTGAAATAGCATTCTCATCTATATCTGCACAAGTAACTACTAAATTCGGATTTCACTTCTTCAAAGCAATACCGATATAACCGCTGCCTGAACACATATCTAAAATTCTAGTGTATTTATTTTTAACAATAATGTCTTTAGTTAATTCCACCAATTCTTCAGTTTCATATCTTGGTATTAAAACTTTTTTATCAACCTTTATAATTACATTGCTCATTTCAATGTAACCAATTATTTTTTGAACTGGCATGCCTTTATCTAACATTTCTTTTTCAAAATCAGAAACAGTTTGTTCTAATCCGTATCTTTTTTTTTCAAGAATTAAATCTTCAACAGTTGGCATTAAAAAATGCCCACGTTTTTTATTTTTTCAACTTGCTCTTCAGCCAACAAAGCACTAATTAAAGTTGTCAGTTTCCCTTCTAGGATTCCTTTTAAAGAAGCTGAAAAACTTATCCTGTGATCAGTCACTCTATCTTGTGGATAATTATAAGTTCTAATCTTTTCACTTCTAGCCCCTGAACCAGCTAATTTTCTAAACTCGCCTTCAAGTTGTTTTTTCTTTTGAACTTCTAAATCAAACAACCTTGTTTTTAAAACACGCATTGCCATATCTTTATTTGAGATTTGAGATTTACCATCTTGACAACTAGCAACCACACCTGTTGGTATGTGAGTAATCCTTACAGCTGAATCGGTTGTATTAACTGATTGTCCACCAGCTCCTGAAGATCTATAAGTATCAATTTTTAAATCTGAGTTATGGATTTCAATTTCCACATCTTCATCAGCTTCTGGCATCACCGTAATAGTTGCAGTAGATGTGTGCACTCTTCCTTGTGTTTCTGTTTGAGGAATTCTTTGAACTCTATGAACACCAGATTCAAATTTAAGTTTTGAATAAACTTTTTCACCACTTACTGAAAAAATTATTTGAGAATATCCACCTGTATTACTTGGGTATGAATCAAGTACTTTTATTTTCATAGAATTTTGTTCGCCTCACTTTGAATATATTCTAAATAAATCTCCTGCAAAAATATTAGCTTCATCTCCACCTGCTGCTCCACGAATTTCCACAATAACATTTTTATCATCATTTTCATCAACTGGTAATAATAATATTTTTAGTTCTTCAATATAGATTTTCATCTTCTTTTCTGATTCATTAATTTCTTGCTTTGCCATTTGAATTATTTCTTCATCATCTTCCAAAAGCATTTGCTTGGAATCAACAATAATTTCTTCACACAAAATATATTCATTAAATTTATTCGCAACATCTTTTAAACCATTTAATTCCTTGTTGATTTTTGTGTATAGTTTGATATCAACCAAAACATCCGGTGATTTTAATTTCTCACTTAGACTTTCATATTTATTTTTAATCTCTACAAGAGAGTCATACATTACTTTTTCCATTATTATCAATTATACATAATAAATATTATTTAGATTATGAACATTACTAAATCATAATTAAAAATAACTTTTAAGGTAAAATTTTTAATATATGAAAACAATTAGAACAAGATACGCACCAAGCCCAACAGGATACTTACACATTGGAGGAGCCAGAACAGCTTTGTTTTGTTATTTATTTGCAAAACATAACAACGGAGATTTTATTCTTAGAATTGAAGATACTGACTTCTCAAGGAATGTTGTGAATGGTGAAGAATCACAATTAGATAATTTGGCTTGATTAGGAATTGTTCCAGATGAATCACCAATCAATCCTAATGCTAAATATGGTAAATACCGTCAAAGCGAAAAGTTAGATGTTTATAATAAATATGTCGAGCAGATGTTGAAAGATGGAAATGCTTATATTGCTTATGATTCAACAGATGAACTAACTCAACAAAAGCAAGAACAAGAATCTAATGGAAAATATTCTTTTAGATATGACAAAAATTGATTAAATATTTCCCAAGAAGAAAAAGATAAAAGAAATGAAAAAGGTGAGTTCGCAATTAGAATTGCTTTACCTAAAAATAAAAATTACAAATGAACTGATTTGGTTAGAGGTGATATTGATGTTAACTCTGACGAAATAGGAGATTGAGTAATTAAAAAAAGTGATGGTTATCCAACTTATAACTTTGCTGTTGTTGTTGATGATCATGATATGGAAATAACACACATCTTTAGAGGTGAGGAACACATTACAAACACCCCTAAACAATTATCTATATACGAAGCTTTAGGATGAACTCCTCCGCATTTTGGGCACTTAACAATAATCACCAACATGGATGGAAAGAAACTTTCTAAAAGGGACTTATCGTTACATCAATTTATTGAAGATTATAAAAATGAAGGATATGTTCCTGATGCAATATTCAACTTTTTAGCATTATTAGGTTGAACAAGCGAAGATGCCACAGAAGTTATGACCAAGGAAGAATTGATATCTAAATTTGATTACAAAAGATTATCTAAATCACCTTCTAAATTTGATATCCAAAAAATGGATTGATTTTCAAAAATATACATTAAAGAAGAAAGTGATGAAACACTTTTAGATAAATTGGTTTTTTCAAACAAACAAGATCAAGATTGAAAAATTTTATTCTTGAGCATCTATAAAGAGAATGTGGCAAATATCAAAGAGTTACAAAACAATATAAAAATATATGAAGTATCAAACATCGAAGGTGAATTTGAAGAAACAGAAGTTACTAAAGTTTTTACCAAAGAAGTTTTATCTAAAGAATTTAATATTGAAAATATTCAAGAAGCAATCAATAACACAAAAGCCATAACTAAAGCAAATGGTAAAAACTTATTCATGCCAATTAGACAAATGGCTACAGGTTTAGAGCATGGTCCAGAATTAGCAAAAGCTATATTTTTATTTGGAGAAAATAAAGTCAAGGCTAGATTAAAATAATGACCATAACTTTTAAATCTTCTTATGGACAAAAGGAAGAAAAACAAGAAATAGAATTTACTTCTAAATTAACTAAGTCTGTTGATAATGGAATGAATGTTTTAGAATTTATTGAACCTTCAAACAATATTCAAAATAGAATTGAATACAACGATTCAAAAGTTACTATTTATGCAGGTCCAACAACTATTGATTTAGAAATAAATAAAAAAATAAAAAATAACTTTGTTACTGAACACGGAACGATAATTATAATTTCTCTTTTACAAGAATTGATTATTGAAAATGAAGACGTTAAATTAAAATACATCTTAACAGATGAAAAAGATAATTTAATTAATAACTTTGAAATAAATTTAATAGTTTCAAATTAGTTGTTTTTAGAACTTCCAGAAGCAACACGACGGTTGAATCTTTCAACTCTACCAGCTGACCTTGCTATAGAGTTGTCTCCTGTATAGAAAGCGTGACAACCTGAACAAATATCAATAGTTACATCTTTAGATGTAGTTAATAATTCGTGGTTTGTGTTACATGTTGAACATTTAATTGTTAATAATTCTGAGTTTGGATGTGTGTCTTTTTTCATAATTTTAATCCTTTTCGGGTTTTAGTATTTTTATAAATTATATATTAAAAAATAGAATTTATAAAAAATAGACCTCCTATTTAGAAAATACGATTTTTTGTTCTTCTAAAGTGAGCTTTCAAATACCTATTTTATTAATTTTGGCATACTGTTCTATTTCCAATAATTGATTGTAATAATCAACATCAGGATAATAAAAGAAATCTTTTTCAATTGGAGATATGTATTTTATTCTTGCTAATCCATTTTTTAAAAGTATCTTAGCAAGATCATTTCATTTATAATTTATTCTTGTTACTGTTCTATCATAAGAATCTTTTTTTCATTTTTTAATAACAACATTTTTATGAAGGATTTCTTGAGAGCTTAAGTTAGTAGCTTTGCTGGCATAAAATTTTTGCAATCCTTTTGTCGGTAGAAAATTATTTGATGAGTCAAAACTTTCAGGGGTATCAACTCCTAATAATCTGTATCTAATATTTTCACTATCTTGAAAAGTATCTCCATCTATAACTTCGGAAATATATATGGAGTCACTTTGTTTTATGCAAGATGTTAAAACAAAAAAAGGAATAATTAAAAAAGTTAAACTTGTTAAACATAATTTTATTTTCTTAAATCTAATATTTGAAATGTATATACCACCAATCATTAATTAGATTATAAAACTTGATTTTAAAAAGAATCATATTTTGATAAAAATCAGTTATTTTTCATAAATTAATTTTTTTATATAAAAAAACAAGCTTGATACTTGTTTTATAAATTAATTAATAATTAAGCTTTGTTAGTTGAACCAAGTTCTTGAATTTTCATCTTAACTGTTTCTTCCATTGCTTTAATACCAGGAGCATATAATTTTCTTGGATCAAAGTTTTTACCTTTTTTAGCTTCGCCTGAATCAACATATGCTCAAATAGCTTCAGCATTTGAAATTTGTAATTCAGTGTTAATGTTAATTTTAGCAATACCATTTTGAATTGATTTTTTAATTTGATCAGAAGGTATTCCTGAACCACCATGTAAAACCATTCCAATACCACAAGCTTCTGATAAACCTTTTAAAGCATCAAAGTTAAGAGATTTTCAACTTGAAGGGTAAGGACCGTGAATGTTACCAATTCCTGCTGCAAGGAAATCAATTCCTAATGCTGCCATTTTGATTGCTTCTTCAGGAGAACCAATTTCACCATCTCCAACAATTCCATCTTCTTCTCCACCGATTGAACCGATTTCAGCTTCAACAGATGCATCATATTTTTTAGCTAATGCTACTACTTCTTTTGTGTTTGCATAGTTAACTTCAAAAGTTTCATGTGAACCATCATACATAACAGATGTATATCCTGCTTCAAGAGCTAAGATAGCTCCTTCTTTTGAACCGTGGTCTAAGTGTAGAACAACAGGAACTGTTATTCCTAAATCAGTAATTAAACCAGTTACCATACCAACTACAGTATTGTAACCTCCCATGTACTTAACAGCACCTTCTGATGTACCAAGAATAACTGGTGAGTTTTCTCCTTGAGCTGTTAACAAAGTTGTTTTAGTTCATTCTAAGTTATTTATGTTAATGTGTGGTACTGCATATTTCCCTTCAAACGCTTTAGAAACAAGTCCTTTAGCATTAACAAGTTGTGATTTACCTTTTGTTTTAAATATATTCATAATTTTAATTCCCCTTTTAGTTTAAATTTTATTATTGATATATATTATAACACTTATTTTAAATTATTCAAAATCTCATTATTTAGAAAATTTTAATTATGAAATTTACTTACCCTATTAATTTAATTAAATTAAATTATTATAATAACCACTCTAAAATTTCATATTAAAAAGTTTAAATTTTATTTCATATTTTAATTTACTTACTATTTTAACGCAGATATTTTTTCTGCTTTTTCAACTATTTCTTGCATTTGCGCTTTTGTTTTAACGACTGCACCGGATGCTTTTTCATGACCGCCTCCGCCATATTCTTGCGCTATTTGATGCACATTATGAGTGCTAGATCTTAATCTCACTCTTATATCTCCGTTTTCTTGTTCTATAAAAAATATTCAAATAGTATAAGGTTGAATATTAGCTAAAAAATCAACCCTATTACGACCCTCTTCTGAAAGTTTTAATTCTTGAGTTTTTTTAAAGCTTAAAAAGTAGTAAATGGTGTGACCCTTGGTTTCATAATTATTCAAAACCTCTCTAAGAAATACAATTTCTTCCTTAGTTCTTTTAGAAAGATTGTTGTGTATAAATTGAACATCGAACTTTGTTTTCGTTAATTTAGATACTAATTTAAAAGTTCTAGAAGATGTTTTATCAAAGAAAAATCTTCCTGAATCAGTATAAATACCTAAATAAATATAAGATGCTGCTTTTTTAGAAATTTTTCAATTCAAATTTACTGCTAATTCTGCAATTTGTTCAGCAGAAGCACAAAATGATTGATCTACTCAAGAATATAAAGGGTCTAAATCATCTCCACCTATGTGATGGTCTATTCTCAACACACTCTTTATTTTCTTGTCCATCATTAAATCAGAATCCTGAATTCTATTAGAAAAGTTGGCATCAACAACTATTCCTAAAGATTCTAATAATATTTCATCACTAGGAATTTCATCATGTTTAAAGTCCATAAAAGATAAAACATTTTTTGAATCACCTACAGCATACACTTTAATCAGAGGAAAATTATCTTGAATCAACTCTTTTAAGCCAAATTGCGACCCCAAACAATCACCATCTGGATTGATGTGGTGAAAAATCACTATTGATTTATATTGTTGAATAATTTCTTCTATTTTTTTTAAATGCATATAATTTATTTTAACTTAAATAAGTATGAAAAATGTATTAATATTTGATATAATTTTAACAATAAGCTATCTTAGATCTCAATATAATATGAATAATCAATAAATGAAATGGAGATAAAATGTCTAATGTAAGAATTTTCGCCTTAGGTGGACTAGATGAAAACGGGAAAAACTGTTATGTTTTAGAAGTTGACAAAGAAATATATGTAATAAACTCAGGAACTAAAATTCCTATTTCAGCTTCACACGGAATTGATACTTTAATTCCGAACTTTAAATACCTAGAAGATAACGCCAGTAGAATAAAAGGTTTATTTATTACTGATGTTCAGAATGAATCATTCTCAGCTTTACCTTGATTATTAATGATGGTTCCAAATATTACTATTTATTGTTCGGACTTCTCAATATTCTTAATAAAAGAAAGAATTTCAAAATACAATGTAGGAAAATCAAACCACACTCTTAAAAGTATTGGTGACCAAGGAGAGAAAATTGGTTCTATTGTTGTTCAACCAATTGAACTTGCAGGAGCACTTCCTGGAACATTAGGGTTTAACTTTAAAACTCTTGATGGAAGTGTAATTTTTATGTTTAATTTTGTAAATGGCGATTTAGGAGTTTATGGTAAAACTGATATTGCAAAAATCAAACAAGAAAATCCAAAAATTCTATCTCTAGTTATGGATTCAGGAATGTCAAACTTCAACGGTGTTTCAAGTGAACATATTGATATCAAGAATTTATTAGATGATAAATTTAATTCAATAAAAGAAAACGAAAGAATAATCATTGGTTCTTATGATCATGAAATGTCATCATTACAACAAATATTAGATTTAGCTAAAAAATACAATAGAACAGTAATTACATATGGAAGAATATATCACCAACTTTTAGAATTTTTAATAAACTCTAATCCTAATTTAGAATTACCTAAAATTGTGGATTATAAGAAAATTAAAGAAGAAAAAAGTTGCGTAATAATTGTTTCAGGAACTGTTGAAAGACTTTATAAAAGATTTGTTAGAATAACTGACGATAATGATGTTTATCTAAAAATTAATAATACCGATCATATAGTAATGATCGCAGCACCTGTTAATGGTTTAGAAACAGAATCAACTTACGCTTTAGATGAACTAGCAAGAAAGACTCCTCATATAATTGATTATACTGATAATGAATTCTATCGTTGTAGACCAGCAAAGCAAGATATCTTTAACATAATAGAAACCCTAAAACCTGAATATTTTATTCCAGCTCAAGGATTATACAGATACATGATAGTTGCTGTTAAGGAAGCTGTTCGTGCTGGGTTAACCCAAAATAAATCTATCCCTTTGCAAAACGGAAAAATTGCAAACTTTAAAGATGGAGAATTAATTTCGCAAAAAGAGAGAATCGCCGAAGTCGGAGATGTTATTATTGATGGATTTGGAATTGGAGATATTTCGAAAGAAGTAATCTATGAAAGAGAAGTTATTGCTCGTGACGGTGTTATTGTTGTTTCTGCTCTTTATGATAAAAAAACTAAGAAACTATTCGATCACATAGATATTAAATATATCGGAGTTATTACATCTGACGATAGGGAAAAAACTGATATTTTAATTGAAAACACTGTTATTAATATTTATTATGATGAATTAAAGTATTTCGCAAAATTTAGTTTATATAATGTTCAAGATACAATTAGAAAAGTAGTAAGGAAAAAAATATTCAAACTTACCGACAAAGAGCCGATGGTGGTTATCATTTTTAATGAAATTTAAAAAAGATATATATTATAATTAAAAAATGATTAAGAAAAGAAAAGCTCAGAAAGCTGCTAAATTCCAAAAAAATAACTATCACTTATGATCTAATGGTCGTCTTTTTTCTTTAATTTTAATAGGAGTATCTCTTTTATTTTTAATTTTATCAATCATTGAAATCCCATATTTATCTGCTATCCCAGGGTACACATTTGGACTTTTATTCGGATACTACTCATATATATTTTATGCTTTCATTATTTATTATTCAACTTGCAAACTCTTTAACATCAATATTTTTTTAATCAAGAAAATATCTAAAATCAAGGTTTTGCATTATTCTTGATTCAATATATTTATATTAACCTTCGGAATTATGTTGCTTATAGAAACTTCATTTTATATAAACGAAAACAAAATAGCATTCCCGGGAGTTGATGCATGAACAGATAATTTCCAATCATGATGAAAAGACTTCACATTTTACAATGATGGAGCAAAACCTAATATTAATAATTCTGGAGTAATTATAAATTTAATATTATCTATTTTATTTTCTTTGGGCGGAACAATTGTTGCTGTTATTTTTTCAATCCTTCTTATTGGTTATTTTTTCTTCTACTTACTTTACTCATCTCCAATAAAAAAAATATTAAACAAGAGAGCGAAAAAGAAAAAAGAAGCCAATACTAATGAAGAGTATGAAACAAAGATTGTTGATCTCTCTTTTGAAGATGGAAATAAGATTATTGTAACTGAGTTTGGTGATAAGATTATCGGAGAAAACACTAGAGAAATAATGATGGAAGAAGAGAAAAGGAAATCTAAAACAAAAACCAAAAAGAAACCCAACTTAATAGAATTGGGTGATTCACTAAAACAACAATCAACATTTACAACAATCATGGAAGCTCAAGATAAAACTATGGAAGAATTAATAGAAATACCTTTTGAAAATCCATTTGATGAACCTAAAATTGTTATGTCATCAGCAACAGCTACAGCTGAAGTAAAAGTTAAGAAAAGAAAAGAAGTTAAGTTTGAAGATACAGAATTTTTATTTAGTAACATTGTAGAAGGTAAAAAAAATGAAAACCTGAGTATCTATAACCAAACTCAAAGTATGCAAATACAGAAAAAAAAATTAAAAAAGAAAAAGGATAAATAATGCTTAAAGAAATGAAATGAAAAGACGCACAAGACGCACTGAAGAAATCAAATGTAACATACTTAATATTTTCTGCAGAATGATGTGGCGACTGCGTAATGATGGAACCTATTGTCGATGAACTAGTTGCACACTTTGAAGGAAATAAGGAAGTTCAATTTATTAAAGTGGATGCTGAAGAATCTCTTTTATTTAAAGATGCTGAGAGTAAATACCAAGTTTTAAAAATACCTACACATGTATTTTTAAAAAATGGTGAGATAGTCACAATTAAACACGAGTATGTTCCTACACAAGTAATGATTGACGAAATCAATAACTTAATCTAATGATTGATTTAGCAAATATAAGTGAGCTTTCGGGCGTCTACTTATGAAAAGATACAAATAAAAATGTTATCTATGTAGGTAAGGCTAAGAACCTTAAGAAAAGAATGTCTGACTACTATGCAGGTTCTATTAACTCATTCAAGACAACTAAAATGGTCGAGAAGATAAAATCATTTGAAACAATAATTTGCAACAACGAAAATGAAGCACTCATCCTAGAAAGAAATTTAATACAAAAATACAAACCTTTTTATAATGTTTGTTTGCTAGATGATCGAAAATATCCATACATCAATCTTTTCTTAGATAAAAATGGTTTATCTATTTCTCTGAAATATACCGTTAAACAAGAATCTAAACACAATCTATTTTATGGACCATATTTAAACAACGGAAATTCAAAGATTATTTTAAACTTTTTAAAAAGTGAATGCTTTTATAAAAATGGATTACCCATCAAAAAAGAATCTTTAGAATTTTGAGAAAATAAATTCACATTTGCTAAACAAACTCTTTCTAAAAACAATAATGATTTCTTACAAGAGTTAACTAAAAAAATGTATGAATTTTCTGAAAATGAACAATTTGAAAGAGCACATGAAATAAAAGGTGTTATCAAGTTTCTGTCGATGAACAAAGATATTCAGACAGTAGAATTAAAGAGTAATGAAAATTTAGATGTTATATCAGGAACAACCCATAATAATTACATGGTTTTTTGTATTCAATTTTATAGAAATGGTTCTTTAGTAAATAGTGATATTTACACTGTTGAAATAACTATATCCATTCGTGACACAATTAGACAATTTATTAATCAATTTTACCAAAACAAACAATTACCTAAAAAACTAGTTACTAATCTAAACCTTGATTCTGATGATGTATTTTTTGAAACTGATTTAATTATTCCAAAGCAAGGTAAATATTCAGCCATTCTTAATTTATCACTTAAAAATGCCAAAGAAAATATAGACTTCAAAATATTAGAATATAAACACAAACAAGAAATGGTTAGCAATGGTTTAGATTTTTTAAAAAATACGATTGACAAAGAAAATTTGAATCACATAATAATGATTGATAATTCAAATACTAGAAACTCCAACCCAGTTTCGGTTATTGTCTCATATAGAAATGGTTTACCTCAAAAAAGTGAATATCGAAAATTCAACATTACAGCATCTGATAGAAGAGGTGATGTTGAGTATATGAATCAAGGTTTGACTCAATATTTCAATAAAGAAAATCAAATACCAGATTTGTTAATTGTTGATGGAGGAATTCAACAATTAAATGAAGCTAGATTTGCTCTTGGTAAATTAAACATTGACATACCAATAGTTGGACTTGTAAAGAATAACCAACACAAGACAAGTTTTTTACTTTTAGAAAATCGTCAAGAAAAATTAATTAATGAGAAGGCTTATTCATTCTTAAGTGGTATACAAGAAGAAGTTGATAGATTTGCTAAAACTGTTCATCGTAATAAAAATTCAAAAAGTAGTTTGGAAAGTGTATTGGCAAACATTCAAGGTATAGGGCCTAAAACTGAAATCAAGATTTTAAATCATTTTAAAACTTATAACAATATTTACAATGCTACATTAGAGGAATTGCAAAAAGTTGTCTCATTAAGTGTTGCTCAGGAAATTATGAAAGTCTTTAAAAACTAGATATTATAATTTTAAAATTTGAATAAATAAATACAATCATTTAAATTTAATCAATATAAAATAATTATGATAAAATTTAGTTATTAAATGGTCGCGTAGCTCAGGGGACAGAGCACGTGCCTTCTAAGCATGTGGTCGGAGGTTCGAATCCTCCCGTGATCGCCATTTTTTTTTGCTTTTTTTACGAAAATAAGATATTATTATTAATATATGAATGAAAAAAACTACTACAAAGAAATAATCCAAGAGATTAAAAAAATAAGAGAGTCTGATTTAGATCAAGCTGTTTTATTGCTAAAAAAAGAATTATCAATGCCCTACATACCGTCTGAGCATGAAAGAGAAATGAAAGAACTATTTAAAGAGTATTCTATTTCTTTTGATCAGAAGAAAATGACAATGAACAGAGAAGAGTTATTGGAAATACTTGGAGAAGGTATTGAAAACGGTAGACAATCTTTAGCTTTAACCCAAATATCTCAATTTAATTGAGTAGGTTATGAAGACACAATTCAAAAAATCTTAGTTTCAAATACTATTGCAAACAATGCTAAAACTATTTTTATTGAAAGCTTAATAGTTCAAAAACTAAATTATGATTTCAAAATCGGAGAACTAACTGTCAACCCTTCTAAAATGACATCTATTTTCGATTCAAAATACTGTATAGAAAATATTATTGCTATTGAAGCAGCAAATATCGAAGATCCTATTGTCAAAAGAATTGCAATGGAATCTTTCCTAATATATATATCATTGATATTTCCTGAGAATCTAACTATGAATTATGTCAACCACGTTGATGAAATCATCTTAGTGTCTAGAGCACTATTAGGTAACATGGAAATGATTGAGGGTAATGAAGTTGCCACCAAAATTTTTAAAACTATTTCAAAAAGTTAGTATAATCTTTTATAATAGTTTTAAAAAATCTAAAACCAAGAATTGAGAGATAAAATATGATAAAAAAAACAATAGATAAAAAAACATCTGAAATGAGAATCGTTCTTCCTGTACCAAGTGAAGAGTGAAAAAAATCGCAAACCAAAGCATTTGAACAACTTGCCAAAAATTTAAGCATCAAAGGTTTTAGAAAAGGTAAAGTTCCTTTAATAAAAGCTAAAGAGTATATTGCTGAAGGTCAAATATGAGAAAAAGGAATTATGTCTTTACTTGATAAATATGTAGTAATTGCTTCTAAAGAAATTAACGATGACGAAATCATTTTAGATAACCCAACATATACAGTTGAAAAAGTAACAAACGAAGAATTAGAAATCATTTTCATTTACCCTTTATTCCCTGACTTCAAATTAAAAGATTACAAAAAATTAGGTATTTCTCTTGATAATGAAGAAACAGAAGCAAAACTTAAAAAATCTGTAACTGCACAAGAAGAAAAATTACTTTCTAAAACAGCTGTTCTATTACCTAAAAAAGGTAAAGAAGTTAAAGTTGAAGAAGGTGACACTATCGTTTTTGACTTTAAAGGATTTAATGATGGAGAAGCCTTTGAAGGTGGAGAAGCTGAAGACTTTGAATTAAAAGTTGGTTCAGGGAGTTTTATTCCTGGATTTGAAGATAAATTGATTGGTTTAAAATTAGGTCATGAAGGAAGTATTAATGTTACTTTCCCTAAAGATTATCACGTGGATGATTTAGCAGGAAAAGAAGTTGAATTCAAATTAAACATTAAAGAAATAAAAACTTTAGATTTACCAAAATTAGATGAAGACTTTATCAAAACTCTTCACATTAAAAATGTTACAAACGCAAAAGAATTAAATGCTTATTTAACAGATTTAACCAAAAGAGAAAATGCTGAAAAATCAAGAATTAAATTTAAAAATGAAGTATTCTCAAGATTGTTAGATCAAAATGAGATACCGGTTCCTAAAACATTAGTTTTAAAAGAAGTGCAAACATTAATGAAAAGATTTGAAGATAGTTTAAAGCAACAAGGTATGAGTAAAAAAGAATATTTATCAATGTCAAAATTGACAGGCGAAGATATTACTAAAGAGCTTACAGTTGAAGCTGAGAAAAATATTGCCACTTCATTGTTATATGCGCATTTAGCTAAAGAAGAAAATTTGGAAGCTAAAGATTCTGATTACCAAGAACACTATGAGAAACTTGCTCAATTATACAATATTGAAGATATTAAAATGATTGAAGGAATGCTTCCAAAAGATAAAATTGAACCACAAATTGTTAACGACTTAGTTATAGATATGTTGATTAAATATAACAATAAATAAAATCAAAAAATGTTTTTAGCCATAAAACATTTTTTTTATATAAAATTATATATATGAATAGCACTAACACTAATACCAAGTCTTTAAAAGATAAAAAAAAGAATAAAAAAGAGAAGTCAAAAACAAACAAAGATTATATAACTTTTCGTTCTGCTGAAATAAGGTCTGCTGAAGCTTCTTTAAAGAAGATAAACTCTCTTGAAAGAACGATTAAAAACTTAACAGATGATCAACTTAAAAACAAGACACGTGTTTTTAGACAAAGATTAAAAAAAGGTGAAACCTTAGAAAATATTAAACATGAAGCTTTTGCTGTTTCAAGAGAAGCTACTTTTAGAGTTTTAAAAAAGAGACCATTTGATGTTCAAATTATCGGTGGAGTTATTTTAGATTTAGGTTCTGTAGCAGAAATGAAAACAGGAGAGGGGAAAACAATTACTTCCATTGCTCCAATATACTTGAATGCACTAGGTGGCAAAGGTGTTATTGTTTCTACTGTTAATGAATACTTAGCTGCTCGTGATGCTGAAGAAATGGGAGAAGTTTTTAATTGACTTGGTTTAACTGTAGGAATAAACAAACCCAAAGCTGATAAAGATCAAAAACGTAGAGCTTATGCTGCTGATATTACATATTCAATTCACTCTGAGTTAGGTTTTGATTATTTACGTGATAATATGGTTGTTCATAAAAATCAAAAAGTTCAAAGAGGATTAAACTTTGCACTGATTGATGAAGTTGATTCAATTTTAATTGATGAAGCTAAAACACCATTAATTATTTCTGGTGGAGAATCCAATGATTCTAAACTTTATGAAACAGCTAATCAATTTGCTAACTCATTATCACCAGAAGAATATGATGTTGACCATGAATCACAATCAATTTCCCTAAACCATAAAGGTGTTAATAGTGCAAACAAATTTTACAATGTTAAAAATATATATGAAATTCAACACTCTGAAATAGTTCATCGTATTCAAAATGCTTTACGTGCTCAAATTATTATGAAACGTGATGTTGAATATATTGTCCAAAATGAAAAGATAGAATTAGTTGATTCATTTACAGGTAGAGTAATGGAAGGTAGATCATACTCTGAAGGTTTACAACAAGCTTTACAAGCTAAAGAGAAAATTGAAATAGAAGCTGAAACCAAAACAATGGCGACAATTACTTACCAAAACTTCTTCAGGATGTTTAAAAAACTTTCAGGAATGACAGGAACAGCAAAAACAGAAGAACAAGAATTCTTAGATATCTATAACATGAGAGTTAATGTTGTTCCTACTAATAAACCAATTAGAAGAGTTGACCATCCTGATGAAGTTTATATAAGTTTCCAATATAAGTTTCAAGCAATGGTAAAAGAGATTGAAAAAATTAAACCAACAGGACAACCAATTTTGATTGGTACTTCAGAAGTTAAAGAGTCAGAATATTTACATGAAATACTTTTAAAACATAATATTCCTCACACCATATTAAATGCTAAACAAAATAAATCAGAAGCTGAAATTATTTCTAAGGCTGGTGAATTAAACGCAATCACTATTGCAACTAACATGGCCGGGCGGGGAACCGATATTAAATTAGGTCCTGGAGTTATTGAAGCTGGAGGACTTTATGTTTTTGGAACTAACAAAGCAGAGTCTCGTAGAATAGATAATCAATTAAAAGGTCGTGCTGGTCGTCAAGGAGATATTGGAGAATCTAAGTTTTTCCTTTCAATAGAAGATCAATTAATCCAAAGGTTTTCACTACAAGACAAGTGAAAAGAAATATTCAAAGGCTCTGGAGATAATAAAATCGAAGGAAAGACTATTTTAAAGGCGTTTGCACGCGCTCAAAGAAAAATAGAAGGATTTAACTATGACAGTAGAAAATCAGTCTTAAATTATGATGATGTTATCAGAAAACAAAGAGATTTACTTTATAAACAAAGAGATATCATTTTAACTCAAGATAATTTATATCCTATAATTCAAAAAATTATTACTAGCGCTAGCGAACAATTAATTTATATTGATGGAGTATTGAACCACACAGGACTAGTTGATTACACTCATCTAACCAGATATATTAATGATACCTTTTTAGGTCAATGTGATTTTATTTTTGTTGAAGAACATTTTAAACACTTAACAAATGAAGCAATTCCTTTATTCTTTGAAAAAATTATTTTAGAATTATATACAAAGTCAAGAGAAATTTCTGCAGAGAAATCAAATATTGAATGAATTAAATCAAACGAAAGAACTACTTTCATCGAATCAATGGATGTACAATGACAACACCACATCGATATTATGGATAAACTAAGATCATCTACTAATATTGTTCAATATTCACAAAAAAATCCATACCAAGTTTATGCCGAACAAGGTTCTGCTAAATTTAATGAAATGTGTCACGAGATCGCCTTCCAAGTATTAGTTGCATTATTAAACAACATGAACCTAATACCTCAACAAGTCAATGAAACCATTGTAATCAATGGAAATACATTTACTATCCCTCAAAATATTCCTAAGATTTTAAGAGATGCAATAATTAGTCAAATTAAAACTGGTAACACCACATTGAATGATGCGGGTGGATTTGATGTTGAACTTAAAATGGATGATATTCTTTACCATGAACTAGACACACTAGATTCAATGACAGATCTTTAAAATTATCTTCCTCTTCTAAAAATATCCAATTTATCTAAAACAATATTTGTGAAGAATCATTTTTTTGGCACAATTCTTTGTGAGAAGAAAGTTTTGTAATATGACGCATTAACAATAATTCCAGCATATAGAAAGTAAGACAAGACCAAGACAAACGTAATCGAATAGAGGAATGTTCCTATTGTTCCATATTTTGAATAATCAATTAGAGCTGATAAGAAACCGAACAACATAATAAATATAACCGTAGGGATAATTGTAATTAAAATACCAGGTGAAATTTCTTTTCATCTTAATTTAAATAATGGAGAAAATCTAAACAACAGTCCTACCCCAAGATAGCTTCAAAAGATTAAATAGATAATTAAAGTATTGTAAAACAACGCTTCATATTGTCAACCATAAACACCACTTTCAGGAACTAGACCTGGTCATTGTTTTTGATAAAAATCAACCAATGGTATTAGTGATAAAAGAGAGATGATAAAAAATACAGAAATGATTGGAACCATCATAACTGATCTTAATCTTTTAATAATGAAATTGGTTTGTTCTGTGTGTTCATAAATAGTTGATTGACTATCGATAAATTTAGAAAGACCTTTTGAAGAGAATCAAATTGAAGATAATAACAAAATAATAAGTCCGGTATTAAGAAGAATAACATTAGCATCATCTGGATTTATTTGTATTAATAAGGAATCAACTCCAGGGATTATTCTTGCCAATATATCTTTTCTTAGGATACTTCCTCAACCCAAATCTTCTCCACCTGACAAAACAGGAATGTGAGAGATTGCTTCAATAGTTGAAATAACAATAATGGATATCGGAATAATAGATAAAAATAAATACAACCCAAGTCCAGCTGGAATAAAGTTAAATTTAGGTGAAGAAATTTTTTCATAAGTTGTATCTATTAATTCTCTCTTCTTAACAGGGTTAATAGATATTTTTTTATTTAAAGTTAACTTTAGTGAAATCAAAATTATTATTTTGATTAACTTATCAAAAATAGTTATTTCAGCAGTGTTTCTATATGTTTGTTTAGAAACTCATTTATAGTTCTCTTTGGGTTTTTTAGACTTTGGTTTTTCAATCGCGTCTCAACCAAATTTTATTTTATTTTTCTTTGACATGTTTCTCCAAGATCTCCATGGTTATTTGAGTTGATACAATTGGATTAGCTTGACCTTTAGTCAATTTCATTAATTGACCTATAACAAACTTCAATGTTCTTTCTTGTCTTTCAACAAATTCATTCAATAGGTGAGGATTCTTTGAAATTATATCATTAATGATTGGTGAAAGAGTTTTCTCATCAGAAATTTGAACAGAACCTTCACTTTTAATTAATTCTTCAACAGAAGTTTTTAAATTAACTAATCTAGGGAAGAGTGTTTTTAGTTGTTTTCCTGAGATAGTTCCTGTTAATGAAAAATCAATTAAATCAACAATATGTTGTGGTTTAATATTCAGTTCTTCTATTTTAATATTTTTAGCTAATGGTAAAACCTCTGAAAAGAAAAACTTAGCCAATAACTCTCTATCTTTGTATTGAATAGAGTCAAAATATTTAGATGCTTCAAAATTATTATTTAATAATGAAATAAACGCTTCAGGAATTCCATCACTTAAATATCTCTCCCTTTGTTCTCATGGCATTTCTTCAATAAGGATATTGTCTACTCATTTTTCATCTAAAATAATTGGTGGAATATTTGGTTCTTTGAAATACTTGTAATCAATGTCATCACTTTTTTCTCTCATTACAATATTTTCAGATGTAGCTTCATCAAACCTTTTTGTTTCTTGCTTAATGATTTCACCGGCAATAATTTTTTTACTTTGACAAGCTATTTCAAATTCAATAGCCTTTTTAACATTGTTCAATGAGTTGATATTTTTTATTTCTACTTTTGTTCCTAATTTTTTAGAACCTAACATTCTTAAAGAAATGTTAATATCAGCTCTCAATGAACCTTCTGACATTTTAGAATCACTAATACCTAAAAACAAAGCAATAGTTCTAATGTTATTAATATAACTCATTGCCTCTTCAGATGTACTCATTTCTGGTTCAGATACTATTTCCAATAATGGAACACCAGCCCTGTTGTAGTTAATTAAAGTTTCAGTAGATGTATGTATTTGTCTTGCTGTATCTTCTTCGATGTGAAGTCTATTTATATTTACTTCCTTGACTTTATTGTCACTTAAAAATAAAGTCATTTTCCCATTCGAACCTATAGGTCTAAATTGTTGAGTAATTTGAAACCCTTTAGGGATATCTGTGTAATAATAATTTTTTCTATCAAAATGTAACTCATGATCAATTGACATCTGAAGTGCTTTACATAATTTAATCCCTTTAACCACAGCCTCTTTATTTAGAGAAGGCAATGTTCCTGGATAACCTAAATCAATTACTGTGGCATTTGTATTTGGCAATGAATCAAAGTCATTTTTTGCATGTGAAAATAATTTAGTTTTTGTATTTAATTCTAAATGGATTTCTATACCAATAACTACTTCTAAATTTTTAATCATTACGCTTCACTTTTTTCTTTTCACATTTTTTCTAAGTATAGTGCATGTGAAAATAATTTTTTATCTTCATAAATTTTAGCATCAATTGAAATATTAAATGGCATATCATCATGAGTTCCTAATAAAAAGTTAATAGAAGGATTGCCAACTAAGTTAGCACCTGTTAATATTCAATTCATTAAATTATGCGAAGGATTATGTACATCTTTTATTAATGGAGCTATTGATGGAGCAGAAGGGAAAACCAATACATCTGAACCATTATGAATATTAGTAAATCAATCATTGATTAATCTTCTAATTTTTTGAGATCTTAAAAATAGTTTTTCTTGGTTGTCTTTTTCTAAATAAAAAGAACCTAGAGATAATCTTCTTTGAACCATAAAACCAAATCCTTCGGATCTTGTTTTTGAAAATGTATCTTCTCAATCTGTACCCTCAACTCTTTTACCAAAATGTACTCCAGTTAAATTGGATAAATTTGAAGAAGCTTCCGAAAATGAAATAATGTCATAAACTGGTTTAATAGCATTTAATAAATCAAGATTTAATTCGACTTTTTTTAGATTAATTCCTTGCTTAGTTAATGTATCAAGAAAATTTTGATATTCTTTAGAGACATAATCATCTAAGAATTCAAAACAATTTAAGTATGAAACTGTTTGTGGTTTTGACTCTTTAATTTCACCTAGTTCAACATCAATAGAAGTGAAATCTTTTTCATCAACACCATAAAGTGTTTTTGCTATTTGCAAAGAATCATTTACATTGTGAGAAAATCAACTGACAGTATCCAAGCTTGACGCATAAGCAAATAGCCCCCAACGTGAAACTGCGCCATAAGACGGCTTGAACCCAACCTTACCAATATAAGAAGCGGGGAGCCTTACTGAATCACCAGTATCAGAACCTAAAGCGAATCCTATATTCTTAGTAAATGTCGAGGCTGAACCAGAAGATGATCCACCAACAGCTCTTTTATTATTTAATGGGTTTGTAATAATTCCTGAACGAGAATAAGTTCCTGTTCCCGCCATGGCTAGTTCATCACAAAAAACTTTAGCAGCAATTGTCGCTCCTGCATCAATTAATTTTTGAAAAGCGGTTGCATTATAATGAGGTTTGAATCCTAATAAAATATTGGAAGAAGAAGAAGTTGCTCAATCTTCAGTAGCATACACATCTTTCAAAGTAAAAATAACATCTGATAGAAGTCCTTTTTTATTATTCGCATTTTCATAAACTTCAACCACAGAATTATTTTTATCATTTGATAATTCTTTTTGAGCATTAGTTAAATTACCTTTATTATTAAAACTCATTATTTCAACACTCTTTTCATGATTACATAATCATCATTATGTTCTAATGCATTTGATAAAACTTGCTCTTTAGATAACGTCGGACCTTCAACATCTTCTCTCAAGAAAGTAATTGGTTTCGAAATTCTAGCCATAGGTTCTACACCATCAACATTGATGTTTTGAATTTTTTCCATATTCTTTTCTATGCAATAAAATTCATCTTGAAGTGACATTAAAACTTTATCATCAATGTTAATTAATATTTTTTTTGTCATAGCAATAAATTTTTCTTTAGTCATATCAAACTCCTTAATTATAATAATACTATCATTTTGCTTCAGAAACAAACATTGTTCCATTTAAATATTCTAATTCTTTTTCTAGTTTATGAAAAACTAATTTGTTTGAATGTAAAAATACTCTTTTTCCATAGTCTCCACCATATCTTCTATCGCCTTTAATAGGAAAACCTAAGTGCTGTAGAGTAACTCTAATTTGATGTTTTTTACCAGTGATAATTCTGGCATATTTTTTATTACCTTGTGTAAAGAAAATTGTTTCCATTTTATCACCTGGTAATGATTCTGAAAGTTTGTGTCTTTTTGTTTTTTTATCATATTTTGAATAGAAAACAAAGTGTTGTTTTTCAAATGGAAAATCTGATTTCATTACATAGTACTTTTCAAATTCTCCAGTTTTTTCATTCATTTGAACAAGTGTAGAATAATTCTTTGCGTAAATAATTATTCCTGATGTTGACTTATCTAATCTTCCAATATGAGAAGGTTTAAATGAATCTACTTTTTTGTATTCCAAATATGACAATACTTGAAAATCTAAACAATCAGGTTCTCCGTGCACTGCAATATTAATTGGTTTATTGATTACTAAAATATTGTCATCTTCAAATATTTTATCAAAAGTTATTGGAGGTTCAACAAAATCAGGAGCTTTGAAATTATCCTCTAATCCATATATTCAAATTCTGTCATTTTCTTTAATAACATAATCTTTCTCTGAAATTCTTACATCATTTACACGAATGTCTTTTTTTCTAAAAAGTTTTTCTATTCTAGAAACAGGAACATTGTCCAATACTTTTATAACGTATTTAAAACAAGTTCTTCCTTCATCATTCTTTGTAGCTTTTAGTTTTGTTAAATTCATTTTATTCGTCTCTCTGAGATGAATATAAATCTATTTCATCTTCTTCATCTAAATCTAGATCAATATTATTGAATTCCGATAATCTTGGTAATTGGTTTAAAGATCTTATTCTAAAGTAATCATAAAACTTATCAGTAACACCATATAATATTGGTGTTCCTGGAGATTTAGAAATTCCAACTTCTTCAATTAATCCTTTTAAAAGTAAAACACTAACAATGTGGTCGGAATTTTTACCACGAATATCACTAATAGAAGATCTAGTAATAGGAGCTTTGTAAGCAACTATTCCTACTGTTTCAATTGCTGAATCAGAAAGTTTTTGTTTTTGTTCACCGGTAATTAGTTCAGTAATAAATTCTTTAGCTTCAGGAATTGTTGCTAATTTATATATTTCGTTGTATTCTTCAACAATAGTCCCTCTGTTACCATTGTTAAATTTCTCAATAAATTTCTTCATTATTTCTTTTGCAGGAGCAATTGTTTCTAATAAGAAAATTCTTTGAATTTCTTCGTTATTAACTCCTTGCTCACCTCTAATGTAAAGTATTGATTCTATTATTTTTTCTCTTGATGTCATTAGTACATTTCTCCCTTACTTATTTCAATTTCTTCGAATTGCTCTATTTGTTTTAAAACTAATTCTTCTTTTCTAGCCATATCCAATACAGCTATTAAGGTAACCACAAAATGACTTAGCGTTTCTACTGAAAATAATAATTCAAAGGTTATATTATTTTCATTAGCATCAATAAGTGCGCGTATTTGTTTCTTTCTCTCTGAAGGAGATAAATTAAAGGTTTCGAATTTTATTTTTCTTAGCTTGTGAGCTTGAGTTCTTTCGAACATTTTTCTTAAAATAGTAATTAACTTTATTGAAGTTCCATAACCATCTAAAATAGACTCATCAATTTCTCTAATAAATTGTTGAGTGTCAGACACTTCTTTAATGAAGATTTCTTTTCTTTTTAATTCTTGTTCTCTTAATTTGATGGAAAGGTTTTTAAATTCTTCATATTCACTAAGTAATCTTAAAAGTCTAAGTTTATCTTCTTGAACTTCTAACTCAGCTTCAGGATCAGCTAATATTAATTTTGATTTAATATAAATCAAGTCTGCCGCCATAACTAAGTACTCACTAGCAATATCAACATTACGTCTAGTAACTTCAGAAATTATTGCTAAATATTGAGTAGCCAAATCAACAAGATCGACTTCAAAAATACTTATATTTTTTTTCTTAACAAGAGTTAAAAGCAAATCAAGGGGGCCATTGAATTTTTCTAAAGTAAAATTATGATCTAATAAAGAATGCTCTGATTCAGTTATTGCTTTTTTGTTTTCCATATTCAACACCCTTCTTAATTGTTTGTTTTACTTTTTGTTTTTAGAAGCTTTTTTGTTTTTCTTCTTGTTTTCTGATTCAATGAATTTTTGTGTTTCAATTTCTTCTTGAACTTTCAACTTGTTTTGTTGTGTTTCAATTTTTTTCTTTTGTTTTTGTTCAGCAACGATTTTCTTGTTTTCTTTTTTCAAATACTTTTCTTCTTTTGCTTTAGCTTTTAATATTGAAGCTTCAGTGGATTCTCTATGCTGGAAAATAGGTGGTACAAAAGATGATTCAATTATATTTTGAACTCTAGTGGCTAAAGCTTGTGTTGACTGATTTATAAATGAATTCGCAGGAATTTTTTTATGAAAAATAATCTCTGTTTCTAGGTTGCTTTTTCTTCTTCAATCAATTCCTCTAACAGAGTTATTGATAGTAAAAGGGATAATAGGGATTAGTTCTTTTTGAGCAATCTTTAAAGCGCCCGGTTTAAAGGTCCCGACTTTACCTTCATCATTTCTAGTACCTTCAGGAAACACTACTCCGTATGTTTTGTGTGTTTTAATGAATTTTCCAAAGTCTTTATAAATTTCTAAAGACTTTCTTAAATTATCTCTTTCTAAAAAAAATACATCCATTAATTCAAGGGGATATCTAATAAGGTTGTCGTGTTTCAAGGTGTCTTTAGCAATAAATGTAGCCACTTTATTCAAATCATCTTTTTCTTGAGTTTTCTTTTGCAATGCTTTTAAAACAATAAAAGCATCACTATAATCTTGATGATTACCAACCAACAAGGCAGGTCCACCACTTGCAAGATTTTCAAATCCTACAACTTTGACTTTTAAATTAAAACCATCTAACATTTTAGAAGCATATTTAGAAACAAGATCATGTCTTCATTGCAAAGGGAATCTATTAGGATCTCTTTCGCTTTTCTTCATAATTCTTCTACATTTTCTAGAACGGGAATCTCACAAAGGTTTTCTTAGTACTGATTTTCAATTTCATTTCATTTTATACATCCTTATTCTTTAAAGCAATTGCTATAACGTAATCATTTTCTCTTGAAGTGCTTATGTCAAAGCCTTGAAAGAAGTATCTATGATTCATTTTTTCAACATTTATGTCTCTGAAACTTGAGAATTGATTATCACTCTTAAAGATAGCTTCTTTGATAGCTCATCTTTTAGCTAAATATAATTCCTGGCATTCATTCACTGATCACTCTAAAAATTCTTCATTTGACAAAATTTTTTTTGCAAATTTTTCATCTTTATTTTTAAATCTATCAACTGATGTAATATCTATTCCAACCATATATTTTTTAATTATATCAATGAAATATTTATTTTTATTTTAATTCTTTTTTTAATGATGGTTTTAACCATATGGTGCCGCTTACAAGAATTGAACTTGTGACCCCTTCCTTACCATGGAAGTGCTCTGCCCCTGAGCTAAAACGGCATGTTGTTGTTTATATTATGAAATTATATTAGAAATTATATAAAAGTATTATAATATAAGTTAAAAATATAAATAATAGAGAGAGAGTTATGTCAAAATTTTCAAGAAACAATAAAAACGAATCAGGATTTATGGGTGGTCAACCAATGAACGGACCTCAATATGGACCTCAGCAAAATAATGGACAACCGCAAATGGGACCTAGACCGATGAATAATGGACAACCGCAAATGGGACCTAGACCGATGAATAATGGACAACCGCAAATGGGACCTAGACCAA
>CAMRAC010000001.1 GCA_947039955.1 uncultured Mycoplasma sp. | reverse complement strand
CTAATTCTCCTGTTACCGGAGGTCTTGAAGGTTGTGTTGCATCTTGTGGGATTTGGTTCATTGCAGGTCTTGATAATTCTAATTCTCCTGTTACCGGAGGTCTTGAAGGTTGTGTTGCATCTTGTGGGATTTGATCAATAGGTTTTCTCATTTCAGGAGAATAATTTCTTTGTTGAGAAACATGTAGTGTTGGTTTATTATTTGAATCAATAACATTGATTTGATTTGATTCTGGTATGTCAAAATTATTCCCTCGAGGATTTGATGGTTGAGGACCATTAAAATTATTTTGTGATGCCATTGATTGCGGATTTCGTTGATTTAAATTTGAATTATTCGGAGCTTGCATTGGACGTCTTTGTAATGGCAAGGGATTTGGTTGCTTTGATCTTTGAGAAAATTGCTTTTTATTAATAATCAAATTAATATTATGAATAATTTGATTTTTATTAATTACTCAGTTCATTTCATTAACTTTGATAACTGGGTATTTTTTAATTAATAAAAAGTTTTTTAAATCTCTGTCCACAACATAATCTTCATATGATTTAAAGTATGAGAAATTATCAACTAAAAATCCTTGAATAAAGTTTTGTGTTGCTCGATCAATAATTGCTACATCTATTTTCATAGTACCTATAGAAAAGTTTTTAATAACTTCAACACCAGCAGAATTATTTAATCCCTTGTTTACACCATCAATGAAAGAATCTAGAAGTTTATTTTTATCCACCTCTAGGCTTGTTGGTTTACTAGTATTTGGAACTCTAGTAATATAATTTTTCTTTTGTGCATCTGTAAAATCCAAGAATTGTAATCATTCTTTAAAAATTTGAATATCTTCACTGCCACTAGGGTTATTAATATCTTCAGCTCTAATTGATTTAATAATAATCATCTTATCTTTTGCACGAGAAATAGCAACATTCAAGGCATTTTTACCACCAGGTTTTGCTACATAAGAAGAGTGTAGTTTTGTGTGCTTATCATAAACAATTGTCATAATAACTAAATCGGCTTCATCGCCTTGAATATTTTCAATATTTCTAATCAATAAATGATTGTTTGCCATAGCTTTTTCAATTTCTGGATATTGACTAAAAATAAGTTTTTCAATTTGAGTTTGTTGAGAACCATTAAAACATAGTAAGATAATTTTTTTGTAATTCTTTAAGTTTAATAAAACTTGGTTAATGGCAACTTCTATTTCAACTGCATTAGTTGATTCAGATCAAACACCATCAACGTTTATAACATCTATTGGTGTGATTTTATCTGATGAATTAACATCAACAACATCTAACTGTCCCTTATAAAACTTTTCAGAATTAAATGTCATAAGTGATGCATGATTTGAACGATAATTTTTATCTAGTAAAATACTATAAACACCTTTTGCTGTTGCAAAGTCTAATAATGATTCAATATCGCCAAAGGTATTCTCACCTTCTACCTTAGCGGCAAATCATCTAGTTGGTTGCATTTGTTGATCATCTCCAGCCAATATTTTAATTTTAGCTAAGTAAAGAATAGGAATACCTTTTTCTAAAAATATTTGCGATGATTCATCTAAAATTGCATAGTCAAATTCATTACGTGTCCATGATCTTAATTCAGTCTCGGGAGTAGTTATAATAATTGGGAATAATATTTTAACAATGGCTGCATGTTTTTTAATAAATTGGTTTGGTTCTAAACTTGCTGTTCTAGCATCCAAAGCAAAGGCGTTATACTTAGTTTTCATTCTCTTGTCAAAAGTTTTAATTTTTTGGAAAATCATTTTTCCAATAACTTCTTTTAGTTCACTTGGATCATTAACTTTGTTTTCATAATTATTTAAATTAAATTGGTGTAATTGATTTACATTTTTCATGATACTTAAATCAATGAAGTTTTGTTTTTGAACAAAGTTATCTAAGTCCATATTTTTATCTAAAAAGTTAGTTTCAATAATTTTTGAAGCTTCTTTTACTTCAGGAGTTACACGCTTGAGAACTGTTGATTTCAAGTTATTTTTTTCCATTAAAAACTTAGCAATGTTTTTGCTGTTTTTTAAGTTAGGTAAATCATAAGTTAAGTTTTTTGGTAAATTTTGAATATGTTCAAATATTTTAATATCAAATTTATTTTGAGCAATAAATCAAGAAAATAAGTGCATATTTTTTGTTCCGTTTGGCGATGATTTAATTCTGTTAATTAATTTCATAAAATCTTTTTCATAATCAGAAATTATCTTAATAGGTTCTTGAACTACTTCATGATTAAAGTTTTCTAAATAGGTTATGTAAGATTGGATAGGTGTATAGAATGATTTTTTATTCATATCTTTATCATTAAGAATAAATAAACAGAACATTCCCAATTCTTCCATTCTATTTTTAAGAACTTCTAAAGCAGCTTTTTTTTGCGAAGCAACAAGGGCTGTTTTATCATACATTAAAACATTGGTAATAATATTAGAGATTGTTTGTGATTTACCAGTTCCTGGAGGTCCTCAAATAATTGTATTTTGGTTTAGCGCAGAGATAACAGCTTTATCTTGTGACAAGTTGGAGTGTTGTGTTTTATAAAACCCAAAGTTCTTCTTAAATATTGTTTCTTTAATTGTATCTTTATAAATATTTTTATCAAACTCTACTTCGAGTATTTCATCTACTATACCACTCTCGATAATTTTAACCATTATCTTTCTTAAATAACCACCTGTTGGTTCAAAGAAACCAAAAGTAACACCTGGATGAAATTCAATTGTAGAATTATTTATTTCACTTGACTTAAAATTAGGAGCAAATCCAGAAAGTGTTGTTGGCATATCAAAGTTTTGTGATCATGATTTTTGAATAGTGTCATACAATTCTTTAATTGACATTTTAGTGTAATCAAAGTCTAAGTCGAATAAGAATCCGTTTGATTCTAAAAAGTAAGTTAGCTTCTCATTGATTTTAATATCGCCAATTGATACTATTGAAACATTAGAGTTTTTAATTTGGATATTAACTTCTTTTAAGAAAAGAGGAGCTTGGACAGATTTGTTGTCTAATTGAAGCGTGATATAAACAAAACCTAAGTGTAGAGGTCAAAGGTTATTTTGTTCATTAATTGTTTGAGCTTTATTTAAAAGTATTTTCCAATTGAAAGATGATTTTTGTTTTTTTACTTCTGCTAACTTGATAATTTCTTTTTTAGCAGCTTCTGTTTTTGCAGGAGTAATAGTTTTTGCAGAGATTAATTTTAGGATTGATTCCGGAACATCTTCATTAAAAGACTTATAAATACTTTCTACTTCAGAAAGTTCTTCTACAGCCTCTATTTTAGTAATAAAAGAAGAGTTATCCATTTCTGTAAGTGATAGTAAAAAATACTTATTAATAATTATTTTGTCAAAGAAAGCATTACCAAATTTTTTGGCAACATCAAAAGAATTATCATTATTAATATTAGAAAACAAGCAAGAATCATTCATTGAAATATTCAATAAATTGTTTAATATTTTTTTGTAATTTTTAGTACTTTGTTTTACAGGTTGTGGACGCCTATTGTTACCATTATTTATATTCATATAAAATATTATACATAATAAAACCAATAAGTTATAATATATGGAATGTGAAAAATAAGTTAATTTTAAAGGACCTTTCTTTGGCTGGAATTTTTATGGGCCTAATAGTTGTTTTGAATTTAGTTTCTGCTCTTTTGCCCGTTATTATGGGTTATTCTATAAATTTTTACACCATCTTCTTAGGATTAATTCTAATAATCTTAAAAACCAATCTAATTAGAAATCTCTTCTTTGCAATTACTCCATTAATATTATTGTTTGATCCAAATGTTTATTGAATTAACTTAGTTCAAGTTTTTGTTGAATATTTTCTCGCTATTTGATGTTTTTTTCCACTTCTCTTTGGAGGAAAAATAATTCAAAAATTTGATGAAAAACAAGGATCTTTAGTTTTGAGGTTATTTATATTTTCATCATTATTTATATTGAGTTGAATATTCAAGCTGTTACTACATACATTGGCCGGATATTTTTGATGAACTGATCATGATTGATGAGGGTCATTATTCATTAATTTACCAATTATTGTTACAAATATTGTGATTACTATTCCGATTTTTGTTTTAATTTTTAATAAAACCATCCAAATATCTAAAACTTACTATTTAAACATTTGAAATGATACCAATTTATAATATAATTGTATTAATAAATTAGGGGTGAACTATGAGAAGCTTTACAGAACAAGAAAATATCCGTAGAAAAAAGGTTGTTGACAATCAAACACAAGGGATTTCCAACTATTTAACTAAGCAAGAAATCACTAATACAGTTTCTGACTTAAATACTAATTTTGTTTCTTTTACAAAAGAGCAACTAGAAGAAAAAACAATGATTGTTTCTTCGTACGGAAGAATTATGTTTAAAAGAGGTCCTTTTGTTGAAATTAAACTAGATGATTCTAAAATACAAATTTACATTAACAAAAAAATGGATTCAGTTTTATTTGATTTTGTTTCAACTTTAGATATCGGTGATATTGCTTGAGTTCAAGGTTCTTTGATGAAAACTATGACAAATGAATTAGCCATCAAAGCAACTGAAGTTAAATTGTTATCAAAATCTCTTAAAGTACTTCCTGAAAAATACCATGGACTTGTTGATGTTGAAGAAAGATATAGACATAGATATGTAGATTTAATCGCTAATGAAGATGTTAGAAAAATCTTTATTGATAGAACTAAAATTATCAAAGAAGTAAGAAGATTTTTTGATGACAAAGATTACTTAGAAGCAGAGACTCCTATTTTATCTCCCGTTTCTAGTGGAGCAAGTGCTCAACCATTTACAACTCATCACAACGCTCTTGACATGGAATTCTATTTAAGAATTGCTACTGAATTACCATTAAAGAAATTAATTGTTGGTGGTTTAAGTAAAGTATATGAAATTGGTAGACTTTTTAGAAATGAAGGAATTGATACAACTCATAATCCAGAATTTACAACCATTGAATTTTATGAAGCAAACTCAGATATGTGAGGAATGATGGATTACACAGAAGAACTATTCATGAGAATAGGAAAAATGTTAAACAGAGTTGAATTTGAATATCAAGGTGTAAATATTAATTTAAATAATAAATTTGATAGATTAGAAATGAGTGAATCTGTTTCTAAGATAACTGGTTTTGATGTTAAGAAAGCAACTGAAAAAGAAGTATTGGATTTTGTGAAAAAATCTGGTTATAAAATCGAACCTTTTTATAAGAAGGGTCATTTGATTAATCTTATTTTTGAAGAAAAAGTGGAAAGCACATTAATCAACCCAACTTTTATATATGGTCACCCTATTGAAATATCTCCATTTGCAGTTAAGTCATCTGATGATGAAAACTTCACTCAAAGAGCAGAACTATTTATCAATGGACGTGAATATGCAAATATGTTTACGGAGTTGAGCGATCCAATTGATCAATTAGAAAGATTTGAAAACCAATTAAAAGAAAGTCAAGCCGGAAATGACGAAGCTAATGATATTGATTGAGATTATGTTGAAGCGCTAGAATATGGTATGCCACCAGCTGGAGGTTGCGGTATTGGTATTGATAGATTAGTAATGTTGTTTACAGGTCAAACCAGCATTAGGGAGGTGTTATTATTCCCACACATGAAAAACAAGTAGTTTTACCTGGTAAAGCAAAACAATATGCAAAATCTAAATTGTTTGTTTTTGACATGGTATCAATATTACTAAATCAAGATTTAATGATTGAAAGTTCTACTATTTTAGAAATGCAAAAAATAAATCAACAAGGTCACTTAATAGCTATTATCACGAACAAAGGTTATAAAGAATCTTTAGCTTGCTTAGGTATTGCCAAAACATGAATACACTTCTTCGTAGCAAACAATGGTGCTATTCTTGTTGATGATATCAAAAAAGAGTTGCTAAAAAATCCTCAAACTATTAACTTAGAATTCATTAATAGTATTTTGCAAGATATTAAATACTTAAATGGTGCGACACAAATAATAACATCTAAAAAAACATATATACATTCGGATATAAACTTCTTAAAAAGTGATGGATGATTATCTGAAAGAGACAAAAAAATTAATATTTTTCCTTTTCAAAAATATGAAAAAGAGACAGTTGTTAAAAAAAGTGAAGTTATTCAGTTAACAATTATATTAGACCCAGAGTTAATTAAAGAATTAATGATTTATTTCACTAATTTTTATAATAATGATTATGAGTTCAAGTTATCTTCTAAAATAACCTTGGATATCAATGTAACGGGAGTTAGCAACTATGAAGGAATCAAAACTATAATGATGCTATACAAGATCAAGTCACAAAACGTTTTTGTTTTTGGTAATTCTTCATGTGATATTGAATTAATGAAGAACATAAAAAATACTTACTCAACAAAAGAATCAATGCCAGTTATCCAAGAACTGTCTAATCATATAGTTGAATTTAATGAAACACATACTTTAGCATTGGAGATTGAAAAGATATTGAAAAAATAATTTTATAAAACTTTGTTCTTTATAAAATTAGCAATACCATCTTCATCATTATTATCTGTTACATATGTAGCAATGCTCTTAAGTTCTTCTACAGCATTCCCCATAGCAACGGAGTGTTTGACAACTTCCAACATTGGAATATCATTATCTGCGTCTCCAAAGGCTAAAGTCTTATCAAGGTTAAGTGATAACAACTTAGCAACATACTTAATTCCTTCTCCTTTTGAAGAATGTGAAGGAATGATGTCTAATATATTTTCTTGAGATTCCAATAATTTAAAATCGGTTATTTCTGTTTCAAAAAAACTAATCAAATCTTCTACCAAAGATGGCTCCACGTTTATGGTTGGCACCAAAAACTTAAGAACTGAATGATCTTCTAATTTAAACTCATTGTTCATCTTAGTTAATGTTCATTGAAAATCCTTTTTCAAGTTTACAATTCTTGACTTTAAAACCTTAACTCATTCATTATCATCATCACAATTGTAAAAAACTAATTGGTCAGTGTAAATGAAATAAGCTAATTGTTTAGTTTTTAAAAAATCTTCTATTTTTCTCGAAGATATATTATCTATTATTTCTTTATGCAAAACTTTATTATCTTGAGAATTAAAAATTGTTCCACCATTAACGCAAATAACATTGTGATTTACTTGTAGCTGATCTAATTCCTTCTTGATCATATAAGAGGGTCTTCCCGTTGCAACAAAAAGCTTTATTCCTTTTGTTTTTAAATCATTTAAAACTTCTAAAGTTTTTATTGAAATGGTTTTGTCACTTTTCAGGGTTGTTCCATCCAAGTCTAAAAAAACATTTTCTACATCTAACTTCTTCATAAGTTTAATTATACTTGAAATTATATTTTTGGAGATGGTATTACATGAATGTGAGTATGAAAAACCACTTGTTTTGAAGTTGCTTCATTATTTACAATTATTCTAAATCCATCTACTGATTGTTTTTTCATTTCTTTTAAAGCTAATTTTCTAGCCATAGAAAAACAATATTTTAAATCGTTGTCTTTAATGGTTATTAAGTTTCTTGAATAAGTTTTAGGAACAACTAAAAAATGTCCTTTTTGTGCTGGATTAATATCATAGAAAGCAATGATTCTTTTGTTTTCGAATAAAATATCTGCCGGAAGTTCTTTGTTGATTATTTTATTAAATAACGTTTCCATTATTTAATTAATTTACCATTCAATGTTTGTCTAGGTGTGGCATAATCTGGTTTATTAGGTAAGTAAATGATTCCCAATTCTTCTAAGATGGCATTTACTTCTTTAACTTTCCCAGGACGAATAGCTACATCATTTAAAACTAAGAATGATTTTATTCCTGTAATTAATTCTTCATCATTCATATATAGAGAGAATGCAAGTCTTTGTTGAGACACTTTATCTTCTCAAGGAGTTCCTGCCATGGTGAATTTTCCAATCGCTTTTTCTTTACCACTAATTTCAATGACATCTTTCATTCCATTTATTTCATTTCAATTAAATTTAGGTGTTAATTTAATATAGTAAGAAACACTTACTTTCCCATCAACAATAGGATCAATTCCAAGAATATGTTGTTTTTCAAAAGTATTTTCTGAATTAAGTTGATTAAAATACATTCTGTTTTCTAATTCTGAAACTATTTCTGAGTCTATAGGGTTATTTGTTTGTTTTCAACTAACAATTACAGTATATGGATAATCCACAACTGGAGAGGTTGCACTTGAATTGCTATATGTCATATTTAATTCAATCGATTCTTTTGAACCATCTAAAATAGGGCTAATTGATATAACCTTTCAAGTGTTAGCACTTTCTGAATAAGAACCATTAGTTAAAGCATTTTGACCAGTCCCAATTACCAAATCTGTCAACTCTATTTGCTTAGAGTTTTTACGAATAATATTTGATGTATTTCTAATAGAAATAGGAGGAAGGTAAGCTTGAGCCTGATCTAATTTATCAATTGCAGCTCTTTTTAATAATGTGTCATAAGAAACTAGTTTATCACTCGAATTTAACAATCCTGAATAATTAGAGATTTCTCTTCTAATAACACTTGGATCAGTGCTTAAGTCGCCATTTCCAGATGCTGCTGATAATTCAATTGTTGAATTATATCCAAAGAAATTTATAGCTTGATCATTAAATGTTTTATCTAAAGAAGTTATTAATAAATCTTTTGAGAAGATTGTTTTAGGAGAACTAGTTGTTCCCATTTGCTCTCCCGATCATAAATTAATATAATCTTGAGTTGTTTTTACTTTGGTGTTTGTTAAATTTGCTATTTTATCAGGTTTTTCAGAAGTGTAGTTTCATTTGATTTTTGGAGACTTCTCAACTAAATATTTTTCTAAAAAATATGTAGGACTATTAATGTCAAAACTTGTTGCATTTCAATAATCAAGACCATTTATATCTCCATCCATAATTTCATTGTAATTGGTTCCTCTTTGAATCATTTCAGTAGTTGTTGTGGTGAAGTAAAATTCAGCTACAGCCATATTTAATAATTCTGTTTGGATTCCTGTTTGGATAACTTTATATAGTAATTCAAAATCAGCCATAAATTGATCTGGGGTTGTTGTCGATGAAGAGTAAGCAAACTTTGGATTAAAGTTATCTTCAATCGTTTTAGTTCCTAGTCCTAATTGGTTTTCTACTCAAATTTGTTTTTGTTCTCTAAAGTAATTAATATTTGAAGATGTTTTTCAAGCTGTGTAAAAAGTAAAGGCACTAAATAATTGGTCTTTGATTTCTTTAGAAACCACGGTACCGGTTACCCCGTTTATAGTTACTGTATCAGCTATAGGTTCAAAAGTTAAAAGATACTTTTTAACATGTTCCTTATTAGCTAAAAACTCAGTTGATGTAACATCTGCTTTTTTATCTTTTGATATTAAGTAAAGTTGAGCATATGCATCTCTTGATCAATAATTAGAATAAACTTGTTTTGCAGCGTCAGAAGTTAACTCTTCTAATTGACCAGCCAAATTCTCATCTACTTGAGGAATTGTTGCACATGAAGTAACCATAGTTGCCAGTGCTGGCAATGTTAATGCCGAAGGCACAAATAACATTTTTTTAAATATAGACATTATTTCCCACCCATCTTGCTTTCTGTTTTTGTTATAAATCCTTCTTTAGCTTTTGTTGAAACAGAAATTATTTTTCTTAATTTATCATCAAATTCTGATTCTATTGATAAGTATCCAACTAAAGATCCATTTATATATTTTGAATTATTCATAAATTCTAAATAACTTATACCAGTAGATTTTTTTACATCAAAGAAGTCATAGCTATTCATAGGTTTAATTAATTCTTCAAGGAAAATAGCTAAACCTGTAAGTGCCGCTTTAACATCAGGATTTATTGTATTGTTAATGACAGCAATCAAGTTAGTATAAACTCCGTCAATCATAGCATTCGCTTTAGCTTCATCAAGTTTATCACCCTCGGCAACATTAGTGTCAGCAATAGAGTCATCAACTAGCGTTTTGTTGATGTATGCTTTATTTTCTTCTATTAAAATTTTATTGATAATTTCAGGAGTGGTTATTTTGTTGTATTGCGCAGCAACGTCATATAAAATTACTTGATCAGGATTATCTGTAACATCAATGGTGTTTTGGATATCACTTTTTAACATTGCTAAAGATGTACTAACACCAGCGGCATTTAGAGATGTTAAATTTTCAATGTTATAAACTGTTAAACCTTTGGCATCTACATATAAAAATGTATCTGTGCCAATTTTATAAACTGTTCATTTTTTGGCAACAGCATTAACATTTTCTACTATTGAACCTTCTTCAAGTTGAAAATCAGCATAAGGTGTTGCATCTACAAATGATGAATTCAAAAGATCGTTAAACATATTACTAAAGTCTAATGAATTTATAGCACTAATTTTGTCTTTTAAGTTTTTGTTAAATTTAAATAAATCGACAGGTTCTAAATTAAAAACAATCGCTTCTTTGCCAGGTCCTGAAACTGTTTGTAAAGTGGGGTTTAATTCTTCATGTAAAAATATTATTAAATTTTGAATAGCTTTAGAAGCACCTGCATAAGTTTCAGCATTCATAAATAATATTTTTTCCAAGAAGATATCTATTGGGTTTGCATTTTTAATTTTGAATAAACCCTCTTCAAGAGTTGGTGTCTGCATTGCAGAAATTGCAGCCATGTTGAATGCTCTTAATTCATTTTCTTCGTTTTTAATTAATGTCGCTAAAGAAGTTACCTTGGAAGAACCAAGTTGTGAACCAGTTGTAGCAGTAGCTCTTGTACTAAATGTTTCAGGAGGTGTTTCTGTAACGGTCATAGTATTTATAATTGTCTTGTCCAATTCTTGTCTTGATGAAGATGTATTTGCACCCATAAAGTTAGAAATAAGATTAAAAGGAATTATTTTAGTACTAGATGCAGTATTAGAAACAGTGAATAAATTTGTAAGCATTGCAGGAGTTATAGTTAATTCAAACTCTGTGTTTTCAGTATTTTGCGCCAAAGGAATTGAAACACTACTAATGTTTGCAGATTTGAAATAATCTTTATATAGACCCGGCAAACGATTAAGTGGGTTTCTTTCATGTAAAACATATGACTTAGTTTGGTAAACCGCTATTTTAATTTCAGAAGCTGGAGTTGCAGGATTAACCTTTTGAGGAGTAGCGATATTATCTCCATTTTTATTCAAGAAATTCTTGCCACCTGAAACATCAGGAGAAAATAAAAGTGTACCAGCAGGAATACTTTGTTCATTTCCTTCATCATCTTTATAAGTAATATTTTGTTGTGCTTGTAAGTTTAAATCTGCAGCTGTTCAAGATGAAGTATTAATTTCTGCTGTGTTAAACCTTGCAAAAGCAGCATCCTTCACTTTGTTTTTAGTTAAAAAATCAATTGCTTCATCATCTGTGTGTGAACCACCATATTTTTCAGATTTTAATTCATCTCTTCACTTAGTAGGTCATTCAGTAGGATAAGATTCTCTCATTGCTTTTTTAGCTTTGTTTAATTCATCTTCCTGAGATTTTCTAACATCATCAAATGATTTAGAAACATCAACACCAAAAGTGGTTGCTCCTACACGATCATTTGTATCTTTGTATTTTGTATTATTTACAAAAGCTTCAAACTTCAAGTAAGCTTCTCTTTCTTCTTTGTATAATTTTTCAACAATAATGTTTTCAATTTTTTCAGCATCTTTATTTATTTTGTCTTTGTCTTTATTGGCGCTTATTAAATCATCAATTGAAGGACCGCCTTCAAACACAGGTAAATTACCATCATATGGTTTATCACTTACATATTGAACTCCGGCAACACCAACAGGAACACCAATACCTACAGCAAGTAGAGCGAATATTGTTGCTCCAAAAATTCATTTTACCCTTTTATCTTTTGGGTTAACATCCACATTTCCATAAGAAATAGTTGATGTAGTATTAATTCCAGAAATTTTTTGAGATAAGGATTTTTTAGGTTCAGATTGTTTTTTTGGTTTTTTGATTTTTTTGATTTTTTCTTTTTTTTCCATTAAATTCCCCTTTGAATATTAAAAAGCCTTATTTTAAATTTAACAAAATTATATCATTTTAAAAATTTCCTGATAAAAAATATATTAATTTGGGTTAATTGTTAATATAATGTAAATCAATTATGATGCAAGAAAATTACAATGATTATAAAAAAGTTTTAACACAATTTGTCTCCCTATGTGAGCAAAATAATTTGTGATATTCTTTAGCTAATAACACCATGCTTAGTGCAATGACAAACACTGATTATTTTGCTAATATTGGAATTTTAGAAGTTTTTGTTACAAATGAAACATTTATGTTTTTGAAAGACAAATATCCAAATAATGTGGTTGATTTCACCTCTTCAGACGCTTTTTATCTTTCCACTCCATTTTTCTTCATACAAGATGTCAAAAAATTTATAAAAATTATTTTGTTAGTTCCAAGTAGTGTAGAAAAAGTAAACAAGGTTTTTGTTTTGAAAAACAAAATTAAATACAACTTCTCTAATCTCTTAACTTTTAAAAAAGGGCACAACGCATCAAGTAGATTAATTTTTGCAGGATTAAAAATAACCTCTCCTTTATGATGTCCAATAGAACAAAATAAATTATATGACTCTCTTTATCATGAAAATTATCGTGGTTTTATTGCCATTAATTCATTAAGTGAACCCACTTATAAGAATTGATTTCCAAATATTACTTTTAAAATGGAAGAAGTTGAACTCTTGCATATCAAAGTTAAAGTGATTAAAGAATATAATAATTTCTTAATATCTAGATATGGTGACGATTGAAAAAATGGCGTTGATATTAAACACTCTCATTTTGATTACGAAAAAATAAAAGTTTAGTTTCAAACTTATTCAACGATAATTTCATCGGCATATTGAATTTTTTCATCAGATATGATTTTTGATTTTGATAATTTAATAACTCTTGTTGCATAAATAACCACATCAGGATCATGAGAAACCATGATAATTGTTTTACCCAATTCTTGATTAATCTTTCTTAGTAGATTCATAACAATTGTTCCCGTTTTTTTATCCAAGGCACCTGTTGGTTCATCTGCAAAAATTATTTCACTACTTTTAGCCAAAGCTCTTAAGATAGAAATTCTTTGTTGTTGTCCACCAGACATTTGTGAAGGGTATTTATTAATAACATCTAATAAATCAAAGTCTTTAAACATTTGATCAATGTCGGGTTTTTTATTTTTATCTTTTTGTAAATAAGATCCGGTTTCAACATTATCATAACCACTCAAATTATTTAGAAGGTTGTAACTTTGGAAAATGAAAGATAAATTATCTCTTCTAAATGTTGTTAGTTGATTATTTGATAGGAACGGCAAGTTCTTATCACAAACGATTAGATTACCTGTTGTAGGACGATCCAAACCAGAGATTAGATTTAATAGTGTTGTTTTACCAGATCCTGATTTACCAAACAAAACAACGAACTCACCTTTTTTAATAGAAAGGTTTAGGTTTGTTAAAACCTGGGTTGAATTTCCACCAGAAATATAGTATTTATTTAAATCTTTGATATCAATAATGTTGCCCTCTTCATTTACCATTGTTTTATCAGGATTATTTTTACCACTCCTCTTTCTATTGTTTGCTTTTAGGATTTCTTTTTTAGTTTTGAAATCCACCTTAATAACATTAGAGTCAAACAAACTCATATCAAGCTCAGCTGTTTTATTTAAAAATTTTTCTAAAAATTTATTCTTCATTTTATTCCCCCTTCAGTAACATAATTGGTTTTATTCTGTTTAAGTTTAATCATGACAGTGTCGATGTTCCTGCAAAAATTAACAATACAATTAATGATGATAATAGCACATCTGTTACCCCTAGTGAAATTGATAAAGATATTAGAACTGATGAACTTACTACGCTTGCAAACATTGATATTAATCCTATTGATAATGGTATTGATAAAAGAATAGCTATTACAATGATTGGAAGATATAGTAAAAAGAATAATTTCATCTTTTCAATATTACTATATCCTAAGATTGAGAATATAGCAACATTTCTTTCATTCTCACTAATGATTAGTGTTGAAATCATAACTAAGATGGTAATTGATATTAATAAGGATAATACGATAACTATAGTATTAACCGAGTTAATGGCATTGGTAGTATTAGAAATAAAACCTGACTCAATATTTTTAGATTTAATATCTTTAAATGATGGACCAATAATGTTATTACTATTATATGTTTCAGCGAATTTTTCTAAAGCGTTATTAACAACAGTTACATTATCCGGAAGAATCATATCAGCCAAGGACATGTTATTATCTCCTAATAAGAATATTTCAATCAACATTGTTTCATCCAGGTTTGTAAGTTCAGGATTAATAATTCTTAATGTTTTAGCAAATACTGAACTATTAACAACTTCGGTATTTACAAGTTTTGGTTTATAAAACAACTCTTTAAAAATATTGGTATTTTTTTCTTGTTGTTCACTTGAAATATTTGTAGAAATTAAATCTATTTTATTGTTAGCAGATCAATATCCATTTTCTGAATATAAACCAAGTGAGTCTGTTGCTTGTTTTGGAGATGAATCAGTTGATAATATTCCATTAAATGGTGTTTCTTGTCCAACAGCTAAATGAGGATCATCTAAATAAGTTATAGCATTAACAACTTCTTGGGTTGTTGTTCACTCTTCGTTAATGAATGTTTCATCAATTCCTACAACCTCAACTGTTCAAGTTGTTTTTTCAGGTTCGCCTAATTTAAGCATCTCTTTAATATTTTCTGTAAATCTATTAGTTCTGTTAGTAACTGTTAATTCTAATTTTGATCCAATATTTAATCCACGGTTTTCTCTAACAACATGATTGATAACAACAGGAATTATATTTTTTGAACTCTTTTCTCATATAGAATCTACCAAGTGCAAGAGGTTGTTGCCATTACTATCTAAGATTTTAACTTGACTAGAGTTTGAATCAAACCCATTAATTGTTGGGGTATGACTTTGGTCATTTTGATTTATTGTTGTTGCGTAAGAGAATTTTTCATTTGTTTCTTCATCAAATATAACGCTACCAAACATTAGGAAGAAATCTTCAACGAATTCAGGTTCATTTTCATCTTTTGAACCCTCTGTTGTTTTGTCATAGTTTAATGCTTTGTTGTATGCACTAACTAAAAATTCTCTATATTTTGTTCTAACTTCTGAAACTGTAGGATTAGATCCGCTTCCTGTAATAACAATATCTTCATAGAAATATTCTCCTGTTGTATTATTAATATTTCTGTAAACAAATTTTGATTCCTCTGGTTTTTCTATATTAATTAAATATTTAAAATAAGGTGCTTTGTTAATCAAATCAGACGCAAGCTTGTATTCATCGCTTTGCCCATAGTTAGTTAGTCCTTGGGTTCATTCTAATCATTTTGAAGCATATTGCGAAGCTTCAACAACACTAATTCTTTGCGAGTCAGGCATTGAGTTAAATAATGAATCTCAAACATTTGTTTCAACACCACCACTATTAACAATTAAGTCAAATGATGATTTAGTGATGATGTGTTTATCATGAGGAGAAGGCGTTCCGTTTGGTTGGTATCCATCTATCAACGGATTAATAACATCGTTAGGTCCTGGTGCAAAGTAAGTTGATAAATATGTCGCTCCTTCATTAGGGTTACCAATGGGTACATAAAGTAAGTTGATTACATCTTGTTTATCTAGTGTTGTAATAGATCCACCCTCAAGAGTAGGAGTAATTAAATCAATTTTAAAATCATATTTTCTATTTTTATATGTTTTAGTTACAGCATTACCAAATGCGTTTTGTGAAGCTAAAGAGAAACTCATGATAGTTACAGTTAGTAATAATGAAACCAATAATGATATTAATTTTCAAATAGAGTTTAGAGAAAGTGATAATGTAAATTTAGATTTAATGTTTCTTGAGTGATTTTTTGTTTTAATAACTTCAGCTATTTTAGAATTGTTTAATTGGAATGAACCATCCATTAGTTTTACCGGTTTTACTCTTAGTAAAATTAATGTAGTCACAATTGTCAACACAATTAATCCAACCAATGGAACCAACACAGTAACAATTAAAGAAACTATATTAAAGGCGCTGGGCCCAATAGGTAGCGTTCAATATATCGAGAATATGTTCATGATGACTGGTTGTAATAAATGACCTACAACATATCCAAGTGTTGCTCCAAAGAATGCAACAATTAAGGCAAACAAACAAATTGAAGTAGCTATTTGAATTGATTTATATCCTTGTGCTTTTAAAATACCAAGAACTTTCGATCTAGATGATACATATCTTTTAATAACAAAGATTGTAATAATACTTATTAAGAACACCAAGACACCCGAAATTAATAAATTGACATTATTGATTGTTGAAATTAAAGTTTCAATTGTTTGTACTCTTAATGATATCTCTGGCTTTAGTGGATTTGTTTCATTGTGTAAGTATGCTTTTTTAAATAAAGCATTATTTCTCTCTTCAACTGTTAAGTTATTATAATTGTTTAATCCGGTTGTAGTAAAGTAAATATATTCATTAATTTTATATTGAAGAACAGCGGGAGTCATATTTTCAGGAGCAATAACTAAGAAGTATTTATTAACAACGGCATTTGCATTAGATTCTTTAACACGATCAAAACCAGATTGATTGACATAAACCAAAGCTTGTGTTTCAGTATTTACTTGAATGTTATTCAAATCTGTAACGGGATATAGGTAATCAACGGTTGAATCAGACCCAATAATTAAAAATTCTAATCCATTAACATTGATTTTATATTTATCATCTGTATTTTCAACTAAGGTTTGCATTTCTAAAGAATCTTTAGGTGCATTTTCCAAAGTTAGGTTATAAATTTCTTTACCATTACTTTTTAAGTAAGCCTCACTTACTTTTGCCAAGTATGAACCAAGGTCAGAGATAACAATTTTAAAATCATCTGTTGTGACTTCTGTAAATGAATCAACCGCAGCTAAAAGAGCTTCAGAAAAATCAACACCAAATATATTTGGATCAATAAGTACAGAGTTTGCTAAATATTCTAAATAATCTAAATCCAAAGACAATGTTATTGGTTGATTTTCATAGTTAGGTTCATCAATATAAACATCTGAACCCACTAGTGAATCCAAGATACCCTTAAATCCTTCATAACCAATCACATTAGGGTTTGATCCTGAATCTGAACCAAAGTTATATAGTTTGTCTTTAATGATGTAAGCAAGGTTACCAAGACTATTATTATCAACGGCTTTTTGGTTAACTGTGAATCACAATAACGCAGGTGCGTTTGTTACTGCTGTAAACGGACTCATAATTACACTAGATATTCCAATGTTATCTAATATGTAATTAGCTCCTCCTGAAAGTGTTTTTAATGTTGTTTGTCCCAATGTAAGCATGATGTTAGCTTTTTCTTTATCATTTTTAGGTAAGAACAATCTAATAAAATCTTCAGTAATTAAATCGGCTTTAGTCGGTCCGGTTGTATTACCTAGTGTAATAATAGAAGATAATCCTGAAACCAACGAAATTGTGTTACTATTAATTTTTAACTTTCCTTCAACTTGATCATATCCAAAGTAATAATTAATATCTTCTCTAGAAAATCCATTTGATAATAACTGCTCTGGTGTGTACTGTGTTAGTTTGTTGGCTGTTTCTTTAGCGTTTGAGAATCCATCTAATATTGGAAAATCCATTGCAAAGTTTGGGTTAAAAGTTTTGGATGTTGCATTTAAAACTTTACCAATGTGAGAGTTTTTATCAAGAACATTAGCAACAAGTTTAATTATTCTGTCTGCCACATCCTTGGTAGTAACAAGTTTGTTAGAGTTAAGGTTAATTTCAGCATACTTCATTCAAAATGAATAGAATCCTAAAATTTCACCTGTCATATCTTTTGATTGTAGTAAATTTTTTTCATTATAAAATTCACCATAAACCTGTTCTTCTAAAAGGTTTTGAATAAGATTTGCTGATGACGGCTTAACATTAGGGTTGATCATGTTAATAAATTTATCTGCAAGAGAACTAGGTTTTGTAGGATTGGCAATATTGCCACCCAATACACCTCCCACCTTAGGGGGTTCCATGTTTGGATCAAAATTAACAAATTCTGTTTCCTTCATGAATTCTAGATAAATATCAACTCTTTTTTTAATATCAGAATTTTGAATACTAATATCTCCAGCAAAATTAAAAATATAATTGGTTAAATATTGTCCCACCTTTGATTCAGGGTCTAAAAAGAACTCGGGATCTTTCAGAGAAATTGATAATTGTTCTAAAGATGTTTGTAAATCTGTTAATTCAGGAGTGGGAGATTTTAATAATGATTGTAAATCTCTAAGGTCAATTTTATTTGGATCAGATTCAGGTTGATACGCACCAACGCCACCAACACCAATGAACCCCGCTTTAGATGATATATTTAATAATTCAATCATTGCAGTGTGCAAGGCATCATCATTATCATTGTTTTGTCCTAAAGAATTCAATAAAGATGCAGCGATACCTGAAAGAGAAATAGAATTAATTATGTATTGCTTCATTACGGTGTCTTGCTCTACATAATAAGTTCTAATAATCGAATTATTTTTAATGTTTAAAGCCATAGAGCTAATGTTCATTAAATCAATAATTTTATTAAGACCTGTATTGATATTTGAATAATCATCATTAGGGTTAGGATTAGTTGTACCTAAGTTTCCGTTTAATTGGTCTAAAAGTGGGCCAATTAGTGCTAAAGAATCTTGGTCTAAAACATTTTCCTTTAAATATTGAATTATTTTTGAGAAATTAACTTGAGAAATAATTTGTTTTAATCCGGCTTTGAATCCTAATTGAGGATTATCTGAAGAAATATTACCCAATAAGATTGGTAAAATATCTCCCGTTCCAATTGTTTCTATGATATTTGTTTTACCTGGTTCTCTATCATAGAAGTTTTGTCATATTTCTACAATGGTTGCATCGATATCTATAGAAGCAATCATTTTACGTAATCCGATTAACATTTCTTTTGGGTCATTAACAAATGACATAAAAACCGTTAAGTCAATACTATTACCTAATAATATTTTTAATATCTTGTTAATACCTTCAATTTGTGATGTTATATAGTTTGGATCAGGATTATCAATTATTTTTCCAAGGATTTCGTCTATAAAACTATTTCAATATAAATCTTCACTATATTTAGCACCTTCATAAAAAATACCAAATATCATTTTTTGTAATTGTCTTGATTCTATTTGAGAAGGGAATGTTAAAACATCAGCAAATCCATTTTTAGACATTGATGTTGTCATAGATTCAATAAATATCTTTAAATTTTTAGGTGATATTAAAGGTTCTAAAATACTTGTTAATGAACCTATTAAGTTGTCTCTGAATATATTAAAGTTATTTGACTCTTGTCAGTTATTAATAATGTCTGAACCAGGAATCACAATCTTGAAGGGAATTGAATATTTATTTTCAAAGTTTGGGTTTTGTTTAGCTCACCCGTTTTGTCCAACTATTGCTTTTTCTTGTCCTGTTGATGTAGTAGTTGCAAAATTTAATGTATTGGTTTGTATGAATTTTGCAAACGCTTCATCACTACCATCGAAGTCTTGAGGATTTTTTGATATTCAACCTTTTTTACCCTCAATTGTTCTCTCTTGTAAAATATAATATTTACCACTTGTTTCATTCATTCTTGGAGCTTGTTTGGTTATTCCAAAAATTCCACCAGAAGCATCTTGCATTCTAATAATCTTTGCATTTTGCATTGAAGATAATTTAGAATTAGTACTTGCTTGACCATGAGGAATATATGAATATCCTTCAAAAGTAATGATTGGATCAATGTAAGTTTTGTCAACTGACATCCCACTAAAGATTAAGTCCAAAATTTTAAAAATATATGATTGTGGTACTTTTGTTGACTTAATATCATCTTTTGAGCTAAGGTCAAATAACAATGACTTCTCATTAGTTTCGTTATAAAGTTTACCAACATTTTGTTTAACAGAAATGTTGTTGTTTAATTTAACTTCTTGGTTTTCATTTCCACCATTTATAAAGTGGAATGTGTGAGTGAGATCGTCTAAGAAACCAGAAACGGTTAAGTTTTCTCTAAGACCGATGTTTTCAATACTTCCCACAAGTTCTAATATTTTGTTATACAAATATTCTTGAGCAATAGCTTTAGCACCATCATCTATTTGTTTAACTCTATTATTCTTAGAGTTGTGATCATTTATTATTTGTTGTATTCTTGAAGATGTATCTCCGTTTTCATCTTTTAAAACCGCATCAACATCTGAAGTTGAAATAAATTTAGATTCTCTTTCTATTCAAAGGATTGAACCTGGGTTTAACACGTTTGATGTAGATGGTGCTCTCGGTTCATTTGCAGGCGGAAGACTTTTAAGTGTCAATTTACGGTTTAAATCTTTTGCAGTTATTGATTCCTGTAAACGAATGGTTTCACTTGGATTAATTACATTTCCAGCCTCATTAATAACTTCAATAACTTGAGTTTTTTTTCAATAAGAAGTTTGTGAGTAATAATCTTTTTGAGATTGATTTAAACTTGACATATAGTCTTTATAGTTTTTAGTTCACAATTTGTTTTGTTCTGCTTGAGTATTTAAAAAATCATAATTAATTACTGTGTGGTATCTTTCATACTCATAACTTGTTCTCTCATTAACCATTCAAGTTTTAGGAATAACAAAATTTTGATCAAGAACAAAAAACTGTTTAGAGTTTTTTTGAATTATATCTTCTGTAATGGTATTGTTGTAATTAATTGAAAAACCGGCTGGTTTAATAGTCTTTTCTAGAGATTGGTCCAATCTTCATTTTTTGTTTCCTGTTGGAGGGATTATGTCAAAAATTCCTTGTTGACCAAGACTTTCATCAACTGAATAAATCGCTCCACGATTTTCTCCTGGGCTCTTTGTAAAACCAAGTAGTCTAGCCACTTGATCTGGAAGTATAGTAATTAACTTACCTTGTTTTTCTCATGATTCTTTTAATGTTTGAGAAATGGTTGCTTCGTGGGTATCAGCGTTAACGAATATGCTCTTGACATTTGTTATTCTATCGTTTGTTGATGAAAATCATCCATCCGTTCCAGGAACAACCAATACTAAATCACCAAAAGTAATATTTGAATTACCAGATTTAAAAATGGTGATTTTATCTGTTGTATTCAATCTATAATTTGCATCTATTTCTTGATTTGGATTTAGATACTTTTTCAAAGGTGTAGGGGGAAAGTTTCTGGCTTCAACCACTCCGGTGGTGGCATTAACAAAGTTTGCAATGTTGTTAGATTGTAAAAAACGATATAAGTCTTTTAATTTCACATAATTTGTGTCTGCAGTTGAACCAGAAACTTCTAATTTAGAAACTTGAACGTATCCCTCTGTTGTTGAATCATCATTTTCATATTTAATGTCACCAGAAAATACTCTAATGGCATTTTTAGTGTTAACAACACTATTTGCTGAGATATATTCAGTTTTTTCTGGAGTTATGCCGTCTGCAATATAAGATTGACCCGGTTTATCTCCCGTTGCCGCTATTTCTGTATCCACTGTTAAATCATGAATTTTTGAGATTTTTTTGTAATCTTCAAATTGAGAGGTATAGTTACTCTTTACATCACTTAAAAGGGTAAAAACACCAGAAGAAAGAAAGATTAAAACAGTCAATCCAAAGATTAAACTTTTTGTTTTTGAGAATGATTTTCAAATTTCTTTGAACAACTTTTTCATTTCAGCCCTTCTGCAATACAAATATAATATAGAGTAATTGTATCACAAACAGAGTTTATGGGGTTATTTTGAGGAAATAATCAACCATGTTCTGGGGTATGTTTTTGGTGTTTTTTTGGTTTTATAATATTGAAATAAATAGTGTGTTTGTGTGTCGCCATTTTTGGTTTCTACATCCAATATTTTGATGTCTGTTTTCAGAGATAATTCATCAATAATTCAGTCAGCTTCATCAAGTTCATCATATATTTTTGGACCTTTTAAAAATGAATATTTAGCATCAATTGCCCCCACTTTAGAAGAAATTTCAATTAGGTTTTTTAGAGAAGTAACTGCTCTTGCTGTAATGAAATCGAACATTCCTTCTTCAGTTACATCTTCAATCCTTTGAACCATAAAAGTGATTTTCAAATCTAATTGTTTTTTAACTGTTTCTAAAAAAGCAACCCTCTTTAAACTAGGTTCAGCAATAAATAAATCAAAGTTTTTTTTGAAAATCAAAAAAGGAACCGAAGGAAAACCAACCCCAGAACCAATGTCTAACATTTTTTTATCATTAGTATTTTCAAAAGAGGCGTTCATAAGAACTATTGACTGATAAATTCCTTCTCTTCATAAATCATCACCTCTAAAGCCCGTTAAGTTTAGTGACTTGTTTGTTTCTTCAATTAAGTCAACATAAGCCTCTAAATCGTTAAAAACGGCTTTATTTTTACCGATTAGCTCAAACGTTTTATCTTTAAAGGTCATTTTCTTTAATTTTCTCATATATGCTTGCAATAGATGTTGATTCAATAGATGCTTGAATTACTTCTGAAATAAATGGTGCCAAAGAAATAATGTCCAGTTTAGATGACTTAATATCTCTCACACTTGCGATTGAATCTGAAACTAAAACTTTATCAATTGAATCACATTTATCAAATGAGTCAAACGATTTTGTAAATAAACCGTGAGTAGCAGCTATAAATATTTTTTTAGCTCCTTTTTCTTTTAGAGCTATTGCGGCTTTCAATATTGTATTTCCTGTATCGATAATATCATCAATAATAACAATATTTTTCCCAGTAACGTTTCCAAGGATTCCTAATATTTCGCTTTGGTTTGGTCCCACTCTTCTTTTATCCACAATCGCTATTTGAACTGTGTTTGAAATTAACTCTGCCAAAACCCTAGCTCTAACAGCGCCACCATGATCAGGAGAAACAATAGTAAATTTCATACCATCGTTTTCTTCACTTATTTTAGTTAAATAACTAGCCAAACTAATTGATCATCTTAAATCATCAACCGGAATATTAAAGAAACCTTGTATAGATGGATTGTGTAAATCAACTGTTATTAATTTATTGATTCCTGAAACCTCTAAAATGTTTGCCATTAATCTTGCGCCGATTGGTTCTCTTTGCTTAGCTTTTCTATCTTGTCTTGAATAACCATAATATGAGTTTATAACTGTGATATATCTTGCACTAGCTCTTTTAACAGAATCTACAAATAATAATAATTCCATAATAGACTCAGGACTAGATGTATTGCAAATTATAAATACATTTGCATTACGAACAGTTTCCACAGAGTGTAAAATCATCTCACCATCAGCAAATGTTGTCTTCTCAACCTTCACTAATTTAATTCCCGAAATTTGAGAAACACTTTTTGCTAACGCCTCAGAACCAGACATTCCAAAAAGTTTTACATTATCATTTAAATTCATTATTTTTCCCCTTGTGTTTTAAATATTAAAAAAAGTAATTTTAAAAATTACTTATCGAATATTATTGTTTTTTTCTTTTTCTCTGTTGTCGCCATAAATTCATCGTTTTTAACAACAGCTTGATCTCAATCGTATTGTAAAAATGACTCAAAGTATGGTAAAAACGTTCTTTCTATATATCTTATTGTTTGCTTTTGTTCAAACTCAATATCTGTTTCATATACAGTTGTTGTTTTATAGTTTAAGTTAATTAAAGTATTAATTGTTTCTGCATAAAATCTTTCTAATTTAATTAAGAAATTATATTTAACATGGATCCTGAATCAGCTGTCAAATCCACCTTCTGTATTTTTTATAACTCTATTAAAAGAATCTTTTTGTCCTAATTGTTTTTTATAGTAAATCGCAAAGTAAGCAACTTGTTTAATTGTTAGCGCTTTACTATCATTGAAAATTTGTTCTTCAATTGTTAAAATATTATTTAAAAAAATTGACCCTTCTGCATTATCAATAATTTTTTGGAACAATTTTTTGTTAACAAATTTATCTCTTAAACTTCTAATTTCTGCAATGGTTAAAGTTGTTCTAGCTTCAAAGTCTAAAATCATTGTTTCACGAGTTTTAATCATGTCTTCTACTAATACTGGAACTTCTCCCACATTGATAATTGATGTTTCTATTTGTTTTCTACTAATTGACATAACGCTCCTTTGAGTTTATATACAATTATATTACAAAAGATAAATTATTTTTATTTTAAATTATTTCTAAAACTTATGAAAATAACTTAAATAATTCTTGATATTGTTCCAGTGTTAATGTTTGTGGTCTGATATCTAAATTTAAATTTTGTGATGAGTAAAATTCTTGAACTCTTTTTTCATCATAGTTTGGTTGTTGTTTTAAGTTATTAATTAATGTTTTTCTTCTCATAGCAAAACATAGTTTAACAAACAATAAAAATGCTTCATCATTGATTTCAGGTCTATCTTTTTTCATTTTCAAATGTATGATTGACGAAGTAACTTTAGGTGATGGGTAAAACGCTTTGGGACTAATGTCAAACAATTTATTTGCCACAGTAAAGTGAGCTGAACTTACACTTAATTTACCATAATTTGTTGTTCCTGGTTTGGCACTAATTCTTTCAGCAACTTCTTTTTGAACCATTAAAATAACATCATCAAAATTCTCATTATTTTCGAAAAGTTTAAACAAAATTGGAGTGGTAATGTTATATGGAATATTAGCCATAATTGAATAACCTTTATATTCTGATAAATCAATTTTTAGGAAATCTTCATTAATTAAAGTGAAGTGCTCATCCTTTATTTCTTCTTTCAAAAAATCAACTAAATTAAAATCTATTTCAAAAGCGACCAAGTGTTTCGCCTTTTTTAAAATCAACTTTGAAAGTGCTCCTTTACCAGGACCTATTTCAATAATATTCTTGTTTGTAATATCAATACTATCAACAATTCTTTCTAAGACACTAGTATCTTGTAGAAAGTTTTGACCAAACCTTTTCATTGCATATTTTTTATTCATTTTTCTCCTTATTAAGATTGAACAGTAATTCAACACTTTTATTAACTTCTACATTAAGTTCCTCAACGCCAATTTCTTTTAAGTCAGCAATAAACTTAGCGGTGTGAATGGCATAACTGGGTATGTTTGTTTTTCCGCGCATGGGTGCCGGACTTAAATACGGAGTATCTGTTTCATAGAATATACGATCAAGGGGAGTGATTTTAGCAGCTTCCTGAACGTCTTTGGCATTCTTGAATGTTACAACACCAGAAAAAGATAAATAAGCTCCGATGTTTAAAAAGCGTTCTACTCAATCCGGACCAGAAGAATATGAATGAATTACTATTTTCATCTTAGGATATTTTCCTTTATATTCTTTCAATAATTCAAACGTTGCTTCGGTTGAATCCCTAGAATGAATAATAACAGGGACATCAAACTCAAGAGCTAGTTCAACTTGATATCTAAAAAAGATCTCTTGTTGTTCTTGAGATGGTGAATCATCATAATGAAAATCGAAACCAATTTCTCCAATAGCAACAACGGACTGATCCATTAGTTCTCTCAATTTCGGCAAGTCATCATTATTACTTGCATCATTTGGGTGGATACCTATAACAGGGAATGTGTAAGTGTGTTTAGAAGCTAATTCCTTAACCTCTTTAGAATCTTCTACACAAGTTCCTATAAGCATCATGGTATCAATCCCAGCCTTGTGTGAATCTTCAATAATTTGATGTGGATTCTCAAAATACTCTTTAAATGGATGTGCGTGTAAATCTATATATTTCTTCATAATTATTTCCCCAAACAAAAATTGGCAAAAATACTATCTAGTAAATCTTCTTTGTTTATTTCTCCTACAATTGATTTGATACTTTCTCAAGCAGAAACAACATCAACGATAACAACGTCGAATCCCATTTCATCACCAATAGCTTCTAGGGCTTCTTGTAATAAATTTTTACCTTGTTTTAAAAGAGCTATTTGACGATTATTAAAAAATGATGATGATTCAATATCTGCATTTTGAAAATGTAAATCAAAAGCATTTTCTAATTGACTAATATCATTATTTTTTGCAGAAATCAAAATTGATGATTTTAACTTTGAGGCATCATCTTTTTTTAATAAGTCTGATTTGTTGAAAACCTTAAAGTAAAATTTATCTTTTGCAAGAAGTGCTATATTGTGGTCAACTTCTTGTTCTTCAATATTGGCATCAACAACATGAACTACGATATCAGCATTCTCTATTTCTTTGTAAGATTTTTCAATACCCATTTTTTCAATGGTATCTTCCGACGTTCTAATACCTGCTGTATCTTTAAATTTTAAAATGATGTTGTTGAAAACAATTTCACCCTCTACAACATCACGCGTGGTTCCAGCAATATTTGTAACTATTGATTTTTCTTCATTTAATATAGCATTCATTAAAGCACTTTTACCAGCATTGGGTAAACCCACTATAGCAATAACTTGCGGAACAATAAAAACTTGATTCTCTTCAGACACCTTAATAATTTGATTAATCTTGATTGTTAAGGTGTTAATAGATTTAACCATCTTATCACCATCCATTTTTTCAACATCATCATATTCTGGATAATCTATATTAACTTCACAAATTCCAATGATGTATTCGATCTCTTTAATTAGTTCTAAGATCATTTCAGAAGATTTGTTATTAAATTTTTGAACAGCTATTTTAGTTTGTAATTTAGTCTTTGCATGAATTAAATCATTGATCGCTTCCGCTTTGATAAGATCTAGTTTTCCGTTTAAAAAAGCTCTTCTTGAAAACTCACCAGGCGTTGCATGTCTTGCACCAAAACTTATGATTAGTTCTAAGATGATATTAGTAATCACAACCCCGCCATGAGCATTGATTTCAATTGTATCTTCACCTACAAAGTTTTGAGTACCACGGAAAACATTCACAAGAACTTCATCTAGTCTTTTTTTGTTTTCATCAACTATATAACCGAAGGCAATACTTTTGTCTTCTCCAATTTTTCCTGTAAAAATTTTCGAAATAATTGAAAAAGCGTCAGGACCGCTAATTCGAATTATTGAGATGGCTTGGTTTATATTGCCCGAAGCTATTGCAACTATTGTGTCAAACATTATTAATATTATTATATATATTTTAGTTTATACTTATTAATAATTATACAAAAGAGGTCATATGTCATTAAAAGCAGGAATTGTTGGTTTGCCCAACGTTGGAAAGAGTACTTTATTCTCTGGTTTAACAAAAATGAAGGTTGAGTCAGCAAATTACGCCTTTACTACAATAGATCCTAATGTTAGTGTGGTTGAATTAAATGATTCAAGAATCACATTATTGGCCGATATGGTTAAAACTAAAAAAACAGTTAAGGCTACTTTTGAGTTTGTTGATATTGCCGGATTGGTTGAAGGAGCTTCAAAGGGCGAGGGTTTAGGTAATAAATTTCTATCTAACATTCGTGAGGTTGATTTAATTGTCCACGTTATTAGATGTTTTAAAAACGATGATGTTTTACATGTTTCAAGTTCAATTGATGCTTTAAGAGATTTTGAAGTAATAAACCTAGAGTTATTATTAGCTGATATGCAAGTAATAACAAATATTAAAACTAGAATTGGCAAAAGAGCAATTAGCACTGGTGATAAAGTTTTAATTAGAGAAATGGAAGTTGTCACAAAACTATTAGATGCTTTTGAGAAAAATATTCCAGCTAGAGAAATGGATCTTGATGAAGAAGAATTAAGAATTATTAAACACTATCAATTATTAACATTAAAACCAATGTTGGTTGTTGGTAATGTCGGTTCTTCGTTTGCAGCTTCACCAATGGATGAACCTGAATTCAAAAAATTATCAGAATATATTAAAACTAAAGAAATGGAAATCATTGGATTATCTGTTGAAATAGAATCTGAAATTGCAATCTTAGACGAAGAAAGTAAAGAAATGTTCTTGGAAGAATACGGACTAACAGTTTCAGGATTAGACAACTTGATTTCAACATCATTTAAATGATTGAATTTATTCACATACTTCACAGTTGGAGTTCAAGAAACAAGAGCTTGAGTTTTTACAAAAGATATGAGTGCACCACAATGTGCTGGAATCATCCACACTGATTTTGAAAAGAACTTTATTAGAGCGGAAGTAATTGGTTATGATGACTTCATTGAATTCGGTGGTGAAAAAGGTGCTAAGGATAATGGAAAAATGCACCTAGAAGGTAAAACTTATAAATTGAAAGATGGCGACATCTGTAATTTTAGAATTGGTAAGTAATTATCTTTTTTCTAACACAATAAGTGATTCAATGTGTTTTGTCTGTGGAAACATATCATAAACTTTGTTAAAGATAATTCTGTAGTGTCTTTTTAGTTTGGCAAAATCAGCAGCTTGTGTTCCTGGATTACATGAAAGATAAATAATTCTTTCTGGTTTGAATTTTAGAATTAATGTTTTAATAACTTTAGAACTCATACCTTCTCTTGGAGGGTCGATTATAAATGTATTAAAATGGCTGTTGTTTTTCTTTAGAAAAATTTCAACATCAGCTTTAATAAATCTAACGTTTGTAACTTGGTTTTGCAAGATGTTTTGAACGGCATTGTTGTAAGAATCTTTGTTATCTTCAACAGCAACCACAGACTCTGAAATATCACTAACATAAATAGCTATAGTTCCTATACCTGAATAAAGGTCTAATGTTTTTCCATTTTCCATTACATAGTTTTTAATGTCTCTGTAAGCTTCTTGAGCTACTTCTTTATTGGTTTGATAGAAAGATCCAATACCAACGTTAAACTTTAAACCAAACATTGAATCAGTTGTTGATAAACCTGATTTTTTATTACCCACAATTAAAGTGTCTAACTTTCTATAGATGATTTCCCCGGGTAAAGTTTCATCATATTCAATGTCAGATAACATATAGTTATCAATCTTAATCTTATTCTTGGTTTGCTTTTGATAAAAGGCACCGTCATGTAATGTTACTTTATTACGATAATAAAATTCTTTTTCACCCACGAAAAACTCAAGATTCTTTAGTTCTGTTTTAGCAATTCCTTTAAAGTCGTTCATAACTCTTTCGGTTTTGAAAGCGATTTGCTCTTCTTGGTTCATGTGAATTAACTCATATCCTCCAATTAGTTTGGCATCTTCAAAAGTTTCTTTTCTTCTGTTTATTGAGGGTTTGATTATTTTTGCAACCTCACCTATTGAATATTTTTCCTTTTCAACAATGATATTGATCTCAACTTCTTCACCACGAATAGCACCAAAAATATAAATTGGCTTATTGTCAACAAAGGCAACCCCTTCTCCATTTTGATTATATTTTTCTATTGTTACTGTCATGTTTGATTCCTTGTATTAAAAGTTTTATTTTAATAATTTCTCTTATTATATTTTATAATTGAGAAAAATATCAAATTAAGGGATTAGTATAACGGTAGTGCTGCAGATTCCAAACCTGCATGTAGGGGTTCGATTCCTCTATCCCTTGCCATTTCTCAATTGAGACCATCAATCTAAATCAACAAGTCTCCTAACATTTTTAAGACTTCTTGATTTGTCTCTGGAGATGTTTCCAAAACATATTTTTCTCTTGAATATCCCAATAAAAACAAAGACTTCAAGAGTTTTAAGGCAACGTTGTTTTTTGTATGATTTTTACAGATAATTCCACCTTGTGAAGCATCAAAATCTAAGAGTTCTTGATTTGACCCACAATATACACAACTTGAAAAAGATAACCCAACACCCATGTGGTTTAAAATTTGAGATATTAAGAAAGATTGATTCTTTCAAAAATTTGGACCATCAAAGTCATTTAATAATTCAATATATGTTTTGTAAAGCTCAATATCACCTTCTCTAATGTTCTTGATAGCCTTAAGTAATGACTCAATTTTCATTGAGTTTGTTTTTGTTACATCAGGTAGTGCCTGAATCATTACGGCTTTTTTTAATAAAACTGAGTGTTCAGTAGCATAAGAGTTAAATATTTCAAAACTAACCAAAGAACCCCTAAAAATGTTGATTCTGTTTTTACTTTCAGTTTTTTTAACACCCTTAGCATATATATTTAAAAAGCCCTCTTCTGTCAATACATTCAACATTTCGTCATGTTCAGCATATGGAGTTTTAGACACAATAATGCCTTTAATAATTTTTGTTTGCATAATTTATAATTATATTTATATAATTGAATTATATGCAAAAACACTTGAAGAAAAACTTTAATAGAAGCCCACTAAATATTTTGGTTATTGCAAACAAAAAAACCGATAAAGAAGAATTTGATAAACTGTTTAAAATCTCAGAAGAATATTTCAACATCACTTGAAAATACCTAGATTTTGCTGGTCCTGAAGACTTAGAAACAATGACTGTAACACCCGATATATTGTTTATTGACTTTGATGAAAGTTATAAATCTATTTTTAATTGAGAGTTTTATGATCAATGTCATACAAAAAACCACATCTTTTTACAAGTAATGGTTTTAGATAAATTTGATGGTGATGATTATAAATTTTTTAAATCTGGTGCAGATGAGATCATTTATAAGGATGATGGTTTTGACTTTTTAAAATGAAAAATAATATCTATGTTAAGAAGATCTTGAGATTCACACAGCAAGAATACAACAATTATGTGTAAAGGTATGATTATAGATAAAAATAAGAGTCGTTTTTACTTTAATGATTCAGAAATTCATTTAACAAAAAAAGAATTTCAACTAATGGACTTATTAATGTTGAATGTTAATGTTGGTTTTGTTACAAAAAGAAAGATTTTTACCACTCTTTGAAACGACCAAGGAGAAGATGGTTCAAGGGTTGTTGACCAAATCATTTTCAAAATTAAAAAGAAACTTGGAAAAGAAGTTTTTGAAATTACAAAAAAAGGAATAAAAATAATATAATTAACTTGTTATGAATAAAAAGTATATAAAAGGTTATGTTAATAAAATTACAAAAAACTTTGTTGAAGTGCAAACCGAAGACAACAAAGTTGGCATTATTTATATTAATGATGTATCGGATTATTATGTTCGTTCTTTACCAGAGATTTTCCACTTAGGAGAAAAATTAGAACTATTAGTAAAATCATTTAAAGATAATGTTTATTTTTGTGACTTTAAAAGCGGCAGAGCTGATTATTTAAACTTTCCATTCAAATACGAAATCAAAGAGACGGCTAGCGCCTTCCAAAATTTATTAAATTTTAACAACAAAGAGGTAGACAAATGAAAAAAATAAAATTAAACTTAAGTCGGGCAATCGATTTTACAAACATCATGAAATATGAAGCTCAAGTTAAAGAGATTCACAACAAAATGGAAAAATATGAATCTTTAGGACACGAGTTCTTAGGTTGAAAAGACTTACCTAACAATGTAGAAATGCAAGATATCAAAGAAATGGAAATGGTAGCCAAAAAACTACACAGTCACGAAATTGAGGTTTTGGTTGTTATTGGTATTGGAGGATCTTACCTTGGTGTTAAAGCTGGTATTGACTTCATCCTAGGAAACTATCCAACTCCTGAAGAGAAAAAAATGGACGTTATCTTTGCCGGAGAATCTTTATCTTCAACAGATTTAGCCCAAAAATTAAAATATGTAGAAAACAAAAAATTTGCTATTAACGTTATTTCTAAATCAGGAACAACTACAGAGCCCGCTATTGCTTTCAGAATGTTTAAGAAACTATTAGAAGATACAATTGGTAAAAACAATGCTAAGGACTTTATTATCGCAACAACAGATGCAAATAAAGGATCATTGTTCCAACTATCAGAACAAGAAGGATACCAAAGATTTGTTATTCCTGATAACATCGGGGGAAGATTCTCTGTTTTAACACCTGTTGGTTTATTCCCTTTTGCTTGTATAGGTCTAAACTTGAAGAAAATGATCGCTGGAGCAAAAGCTGCTAACGAAGATTATTCAATCGACTCATTAGAAGATAACTTAGCTTACCAATATGCAGTTACTAGATTTATTCTATGAAAAGAAAAAGAATTTAAGTCTGAAATGATTGTTGCTTATGAGCCAAACATGAACTTCTTTCTAGAGTGATGAAAACAACTATTTGGTGAATCAGAAGGAAAACTAAACAAAGGTTTATTACCTCATAGTGCAATCTTCTCAACAGATTTACACTCTTTAGGTCAATTTATCCAAGAAGGTTCAAAAATCTTATTTGAAACTGTATTAACCGTTCACAAACCAATGATTGACTTAGAAATCGTAGAAGATAGAGAAAACTTAGATAATCTTAACTACTTAATCAATAGAAGTGTTCATGAAATCAACAACGTAGCTTTCCAAGCAACGCTAGATGCTCACTCTTCTATTGGACAAGTTCCAAATATGCACATTGAACTTCCTGAACTTAACGAAGAAAGTTTTGGAGCTATAGTAATGTTTTTTGAAAGAGCTGTTGCTATGAGTGCTTACTTAATGGAGGTTAACCCATTTAACCAACCAGGAGTAGAAGTTTATAAAACTAATATGTTTAGAATATTAAAAAAACCTTTATAAATTTAATATATAATATAGGTGCCATTGAAATAGCAACCTTGTAACTTGGTCAGGACAGAAATGTAGCATCCATATCGAGAAGTGTTATGTTTGATGGTTTTATTTTAAAATAAAACCACCTAAGTTACCCACACTTAAAACACATAAAATGTTTAGTGTTAATGGTATTTTTGGGGTTTATAGACGTTATCCACATGCCTTATTATTAAAAACTAAAAAAGAAAGAAAAGAATTTATATGAAATTACAAGTGAACGCTAAAGAAATTATTAAAAATCTTGACGAAGTCAATAAATGTATTAATAGCAGTAATATGTTATTACCTTTAAGAGGAATTCTATTTGATGTTTTGGAAGATCGTATGTCTATGACTACTTCTGATGGAACGCTATCTATTGTAAAAACTCTTCTTCCTAATGATCAAGTATTTAAAATCGGGGAACCGGGAAGATTATTAATACCTTCTTTGTTGTTTACTAACATTATTAGAAAATGTGAAGGAACTATCGAATTATCTAACAAAGGGAATATCCTTTTCATTAAAAATGGAACAGATAACTATGAAATCAATCTATTTGATGTTTCTGAGTATCCTGCCATTGATTTTACATTGATGGGTACAAAGTTGTCAGTTAATGCTAAAGACTTGCGTGAAGCATCTAAAAACGTTCTATTCGCAGCTTCTTCAAGTGATGTTGATATTATCTTTAATGGTGTGAACATTGATTATAGTAATAACAAGATGAAAATGATTGCTACTGACTCATACAGAGTTGCTTATCAAGAAATGGAAATTAAAGATTCTCGTAATTTAAACTTTAATGTTTCAATATTTGCTAAAAACTTAAAAGAGTTTATTCCAGAAACTATTAATGAAGTTGTTGATTTATATGTTAATGAATACAAAATCAACCTTGTTTATCAAGATACAGTAATTCAATCTAAACTAATAGATGCCCCTTATAAAGATGTTTCTAAAATCTTCCCTGAAAGTTTTTCAAGAACTTTAACCATTGAAAAGAAAGAGTTTATGGACGCTATTAATAAAGCTATCGTTATTTCTTCGGATTCATTCCACAGATTAAGACTTGAAATTAATCAAAAAGAAATCAAAATTATTTCTGTTAAAGAGGAGATTGGTAATTCTAGTGTAATCATCAAAACAAAAAACTTTGTTGGTGATGACTTAATTATTACTGTTAACTATAAATTCTTAAAGGATGCCCTTTCGGTATTTGATGGCGAGGTACAAATCAAGTTTAATGAAGGTATTGATCGTTTTGTGGTAATTGGAACATCTAACCCATCTAACAAACAGTTAATTGCACCGCAAAGAAGTTACTAAGTAAAGGATGTTTAGGATATGAAAGTAGAGATAATTGGAGAATTCATTAAATTAGGACAACTTATTAAAAAACTTAATTTAATTGATACGGGTGGACAAATCAAAGATTTTATTATGAATAATGAAATCAAAGTAAATAATGAAAAACCTAAAGGTAGAAGCAGCAAGGTATTTGTTGGTTCAACAGTTTGAATAGACGAAGAAGTTTACAAGATTGTAAACGCAGAATAAGAAGGTTTGTGTGAATAGATTAAAGCAACTTAGGATTTTAGGGATGATTTCAATGGTTTTTTGAGTCGTTTTTTTACACTTGGGAATCACTCATCTTGTTGTATTTATTGGTACCTTGTTAGAACTCTCTCTCTTTGTAGAATTAAATGTTGTTTTTAGTTATGCTCTGAATTTATCTACATTTATAGGGGTTGTTTGTGGCTTGTTGTCCTTGTTTATATCATTTATTGGTTCAATTGTTGTGCTATCAACTGATTTTAAAAACCAAAAAGTTAATGAATCTAAAATCTTGTGAGGTTTGCTGTCTTTGTTTTTCTTAGGGTCAATAGGAATTTTTGTCTTTATATCAAAAAGTTCTAAAGAATTCGATGATATATATAGTGGTTCTGACAATGATGTGAAATTGAAAAACGCTAATAAGAAATCTGCTCTAAAAAAATTGATGGTTTTTAAATTGATGGGAATTTTTTCTTTAATTTTGGTGATTGTTGCTATTTCTCTTATTGTTGCAAGTATTGTTATTTCTTACTTTTCACCACATATCCCTTATGATGTATTGTTTTTTGTGGGATGGATTATTTTAGTTGTTTCTTTGTTTGTTTCGGTTATTAGTTCCGCTTTGATCTTGGGATTAAGTTTTGAGAACAAGCAAATTGATGAACTAAAAATTTTATGAGGAGTTTTATCTTTGTTATTTTTGGGACCAATAGGAATTATTATCTTTTCAGTCAAAGGTTCAAAGATTGCCAATATTGTGGATAAAGTGCAAAGTGAGCCTTCTATAGAAGTGTCAGACTCTGATCAAAAAATACTTAGGGATGTTTCTGGTGTGTTTAGGATGTTTGATGGTTTGGCTGTCAGTCAAGAAGAGTACGATAGGGCTAAAGAAAACAATTTTCAATAAAATAATTTATTTACTTGCCAACACTTATTAATCAACATTTTTGGAAATAATATTAAAAAATGAAGCGTTATTCCGATGAATCCTATTATCTTTATTTTGATGTCTTGATTAGGTATCACTGATATGTATGTAGAGACTACTGGGTGTACATGATAAATAGACCAATGAAAACAATTTTCTGTTTATTATACATTTTACTATTGTGTTTTTGTCTAAACATTCTTTGGTTTAATTTGTGATATAATTTAAAGTATAGACATTGGAGTCAAATATGCAAAAAATGAAAAATCTTAGAATTTTAGGAATCACCTCTTTAGCCTTAGGCGGTATATCTTTTATTTTGCTTTTAGTTTCGATGATGATTCCAGCTAATCCATATTTAGATCCAACTCAGTACAACGCACTAATCGCGTTGTTGGTTGTTGGTAGCATTATGATGGGTATTTCTGGTCTTATATCACTTATGGGTTCTATTATGATACTTGTGTCTGATTTTGATAACCAAGAAGTTAATGGTTCTAAAGTGTTGTGAGGGGTGTTGTCTTTATTGCTTTTGGGTGCCTTAGGTATACTTATTTTTACAGGAATTAATCAAAAACACTTTTCTAGTTCGAGTGCTCAAACCACTAGTGGTGAATCAGTAGCTCTTAAAGATTCTAACGAAGTTCAAGGTGATGTCAACAATGCGGATGACAAGTTAGATACAATAACTAAAGCTTTTAAATTATTTGAACAAGGTGTTATTACTCAAGAAGAATTCAACAAGATAAAAGATAATAATCTTTAATAATTATGAAAAAAATAAATATCTTTGCAATGATGGCTGTAATTTCTATATTTTTAGGATTAATATCTTTCATAATGTTTATGGTTTTCTTTATACCATTAATACAACAATCAAGTTCTCAATATCCTGGAGAAATTTATGTTGATGGTTTATTAGGTATTTTTTCTATTTTAATTTTTGGTATATCTGCCCTTATTTCCTTTGTAATCTCTGTTTTAATTTTATCAACAGAATTTGAAAATAAAGTTATAAACGAATCTAAAGTATTGTGAGGATTGTTGTCAATGTTTGCGTTGGGACCAATTGGAATTATTATTTTTGCAGTAATTAGCTCTAAGAACTTAAATAAAGATGAAACAAACCCAAGAGAAGAAAACATCTCTTCTGATAGAGGTCAAGTGTCGATCAAAAACATAGAAACAATTAGTCGAGCATTTAAAATGTTTGAAGAGGGTTCTATTACTAAAGAAGAGTTTGATAAGATCAAAGAAAATAATCTTTAACTCAAACTATGGTCAGTTTTGTTTTATTTGATGATTTTGCTAAATTGTCATCTTCACTTATCTGCTGATAAATAAATTTCATCTAGCATGGGTTGAACCGTATTGGTTCCTTCAACTTTATCACATAGATTAATTAATGTGGTTAAGTCAGCAACAATAATTTGAGATATTTCTCGCGAGTTAAAGTCTTTGGGTTCAACTTCTTTAATTACACTGTATTTTAATTGATCTTTTAAAGTTCCAATTGCTAATTCGTTATGCATCACAATCTTTTCTGCTACATCATCATAAAACTTTGTTAAATCTTCAAACAAATCTTCTGTATTTTTGTGTAATGAAAAAAACAATGAAGTTTTCATGTTTCAATGTAAGTTGTATACCTTATTCGTTAAAACCATCAAAGAAGCTTGAAGCACTTTTAGGTTTTGTATATTTTTATTTTTCATAATTACATCCTTTTGATAAAATTAAAATCAATTATTTTATATATAAATTATACTCTTTATCTTGAAAAAGATTTATATGAACGTTTTTAAGGAAAACCATTTAATGTAATTAAACTAGAACTTTTTGTTAAGTTTTTGATGAGGGAGAGGTTTAAGAGTGACCCTGATATACTCTAAAATCATTTATAATTTTTAAAACCTCTGGATTAATTACTTCCACTAAATCGGTCGTCCCGGGATGTCAAATATTATCTGAAACATGTTTGAAAGTTATAACTGCAACCTCTACACCCAAGGATGTTGTGTGTGTTGTGATGTGTAAAACTTTTTCGAACATCAAAAGTTTTCCTTGTAACATTCCACCAATTACTCTGCTTGGTGTTATGGGTGTTGGTTTAACAATTGGTACACTTGGAAGTATGGGCGTTGGCTTGATAACTGGTGGAATAACCTTGTCGGGTGCTAAAGCTACACCTATTATTAAGGCGGTCCCTAATATTACAGTTCCCCCGGTTACGGCACCTATAGCTAACTTTAATTTATTCATTTAGTTTCCTTTTTTATACATTGAATCTGTGCTTGATTTATAATCTAGTTGATTTTTTTCAGATCATATGTTTTTGCTAATTTATTTCTATATATTTATTACTTATATCATAATTATAATTTATTTGTTAGTAATATTAAAAGATTTGCTGATTTATTAATTTCATACTTCAATTTGACCGTTGTATATTATCTTTTTTCAACAAAACTCTCTTAACACTATGTTTAACCCTGTTAGTAGGACCATATTATTTTTTTAATATAGGGTTGATTTAAAGTGATATAATTTAATACACTATATTAAAAAACACACACGGAGGTAATTTATGAAAAAATTATTATTAGGATTAGGAATAACACCGTTTATCATACTGCCAATGGCAGCGATGGTTTCTTGTGCTTCTGTAGATGAGGGCACAGGAGATAAAGTTCCTGACATAGTACCTCCAAAACCTCAAGAAGGTGTGGTTACACAAGAAATACTTGGTAAGGCAATGGTTAAAGCTAAACAACAATACGTGGATTCAAAAATTACACCTGACAAATTTAGAGCTAAAGATTTTGATACTGAAGCTAAAATGAACGCTTCAGCCGAGTTTAATGGTTTAGAAAACTTTAACAAAAATTCAAGAAGAATAATAATAGAAGAAGGGTCTAAGTTTTATACATTTACAAGTGAAATTTCTCACATTGAAGTTGATAGATTATTTGCAAATGTAAAAGTGTTTTGACGAATGAAAAGTATTACAAATAACACCTTAATTGGTGCTGGAAGCTTCTTTACTATTGAGGATTTTAAAGTTGTTACTCTTGATACTAAATTGAGAGCTACTGGTAATACTAGTTCATGAACTATAAATCCTGCTGATTTACTGGTTTTTAATGATACGTATCTTACATCATTAAAAGAAGCGCCGTTACCTGAAGACTTTGATGTAAATAGACTTAGCATCACATCAAGTACAAAGCCCGGAATTGGATTAGATGGTGTAAAATACTTCACAAAAGATGAATTAATTAAAATAAAAAGTCATACAACCAATGCGTTAGATAGTTTTAAATTATTTTCTTTCGATACATATGAGGATTATACTACATATGTACACGCACTATTTGATCCTTGACTACCTGCTTCAAAGTTTCAACAATTAAGTATAAAATTTACAAGAGCTTCAGGTGGTGATACTTTCATAGCAAATGCTGAAGCAATCGCAGCTATCAAGAAAACTTACTTTAATGATCAATTTCCTTCTTTTGGAACTATTGAAATAAATGGTGGTAAAGATATTAGTGGAGTGCCTGGTATGCCGAAAACAGTCGATATTAAATTAGGAAGACAAGGATCATCGAGCTATACCGCTGGTAAAATTGTAGTTATTGTTGGGACTAAAGATGTAAATGTAAATTTAGCAGGTTTTTATATAAATGATGCGCTAAATGATATAAAGATATTTTTAATTCAAAAATTGGCTCACATAAATATGATTTTTAATGTTTTGGGTGAAGACAACCATCTTTTATTTACAAGATTTTCTAAAATTATACTTACAAAGTTAATTGAAAATGCTAAAACATATATTCCTGAATTACAAGTTATTTATGACAAACCTATTTATGGAACAACAGTTAAATTATTTTTAAATAATGGTGTTAAATCTATCGTTGAAAGAATGGCCGATTCACTACCTTTATAATATAAAATATAAATAATATAAAAATACCTCACAATAGGTATTTTTTTATTGAAGATCATTTATGCTTTGGTTTTATCCAAAGCTAAGATGTTTTTATAAAACTGAAGCTAAGTTATATCAAGAATCACAATTTGTAATAGGGTTTTAATGTTATGGTTGTTGAATTTGTTTTTAGAAGATAATTTACATTATATTTCGATGTAAAATAGCAAAACAAAATATATTACAGGAAGTAATTGTTATCAATAGATTATTATTAGGGTTAGGAATAGGTATGACTGCTGTGATACCTGTGTTAATGGTTGTGTCATGTTCACAAGAACCCACCTATTGGTGGCGGTGGAGATGGTGGCGGGAATGTTAAACCTCCTACACCACCAGTTGTAACTGAACATACAATTAATGTAAAAGAAACACAGGGTACACTTTCATTACTACGTGATTTATTTGAAAAAGATAATAAAAAAATACTATTGATAGTTTGGGTCATGTTGTTTTAGAAACTGTTGATACAGACTACTTGGATACTATAGATGATTCTTCAACAGGTCCTTACAATATCAAGGTTGTAAATAATTTAATTGTTTTCTCTCAATAAATACTTTAATAAAGAATATTGAAATAGAAATTGTTAAAAAAAACTGGAATATTAACTTATTCAATATTTCAGAGGGCACAACCCACACATATGTAGTACACACTGAATATATAATAAACATTATTAAAATAAGTTTGTTTTTATTATACATATGATAATTATACTTTAATTGTTTTCTCTTTCTTTGAATAATGAAGTTGCGAGAAGTGCAAAACAAAAATTATAAAAAAGATTTTTATTTATTTTGTAATCATTTTATTGTTTATTGATTTTACTGAATTATCATCTCCACTTATCTACCGATAAATAAATTTTATTGAACATAGGTTGAACTGTGTTGGTTCCTTCTACTTGATCACATGGTTTTAATTAGTGCAGTTAAGTCATCAACAATGATTTTAGAGAGTTCTTGAGAGTTAAATTATTTGTTAAAATAATTATTTAGGTTTTTCTTCTATAAAATATGTGGTATCAACACTTCCAGACCCCGCGCCTCAACCGCCATGAGGGTTACTGCTGTTTTTATATTTCTGCAATACTTTTTCAGCCTCTTCTTTAGTGTCAAAAGATTCCACAACGACCGTTCACCTATCTCTAAACCCTGGTATGTTATCTTTTTCAGTTTTTACTATATTATATTTCATTTTTAAAACACATTCCTTTTTTATTAATTATATATCTCTATTTGCAAATTGTTAGTAAACAAAATAATTATATTATAATAAATAATAAAGGTAGTTTATATGGGTTATAAAAACGACGGAAGTGTTCATTGAAATGGAATTAAAGGGGAACATGAAATAATTTCTTTTCTTAACAAACAAACAAAAGATAAAGAAGAGTTTCATAAATTGGTTTCATTATTCCAAAAAGAATACAACGTAGAATATAAGGACACAACTCAGATGAATTTTATACAAAAGGGCGGGACTAAAAATAAAGAAGATATTTATGAAACTATAAATGAAATAAAAATATCATTAAAAACTAAAGAGTTGAAAAATGGTAAACCTAATGGCACATTCGATCTAATAAATACCTCTTCTTTAAATACATTGGTTGATGAATCAAATATTAATTTTCATCACGTTTTAGAAAAAATGAATTTTTATAAGGAACAAGTTAGAAAAGAATATTCTGAAAAACCCGAAATATTTACACCTGATAAAGTGTGTATAGTTAAAAAAGAAGTTGCTCTACAATATAATAAAATTTTGAACTCTATTGATGGAGAAACTATCAAATCAATATTAGCAAAGGTAATAAACAATGAAGTAACGTCTACAATAATATATCTTAAAAATAAAAAAGTTGAAAAAATTCAGGATACAGATGTTTATTTTTTAAAAAAAGATTGAATCCAACAAATTATGGAACAAATAGATTATAAACAAACTTTTGAAAATACTAAAAGTAGTGCTTTTATAAAAAATAAAGACGGTAATAATAGTGTCTTAAGAATACGGGTTGTTTATAACAATGGAGTATCTTCATTAATTGGTATCAAAGGAAAAACCAATACAGGAAAACCGAAAAACACCTCTTCTGCTTTAACCTTTAAAATTCAAATAGATAAAGTTCAAGAATTGATCAACGAATATGGTATTTGATATAAAAATTTAAAGAAAGATTAAATTTTTTTTATTCTTTCTTGAATTATTGAAAAATAATTTTTATCTAATTCACATCCAAAGGGTATTCTATTGTTTTTTAAACAAGCAATAACGGTTGAACCGCTCCCTAAAAAACAATCAAGTACATTATCTCCTTCGTTTGAAAGCATTAGAATTAATTTTTCCATTAATTCAACGGGCTTTTGTGTTGGGTGTAAATATTCATTTTCTTTTGGGACATATAAAACGTTACTTAATGTTGAGGAATACTTTTCACTATCAAGCTTAACACCTTTTGTAAATTGTTTTTCGTCATTTCATTTTTGTTTCAATTCATCAAAGCTAATAAAATGATCTCACGTATTTATGTTAAATTCTTCAATTAATTCATTATACAATTTATCACTTATTAATCCAAAATGTTTTCCGGTATAACAAAAGAAAAACTCTAATTTTCTATGCCCTAATCTTTCGTGGAGTTTCCGTCTTTTTATACCAATAAAACCCAATAATTGTTGAGCATACCATCTACAAAAATGCTCGGTTTTATTAATCTCTTGGGTTTCAGCAATATTATTAAAAGTCCTTTTATTTGTTTTGTTTTCATTATGAATAAAAACCGCGATATTTTCAGTAAAATTTAAGGGCATTTTATTAGCATGAAAACCTTGTGCCGCATTATTTTTAACTCATATTAATTCATATTTATAATTTTTTAAATTAGATAGTATCATTTCACTATATGTAGGGTTTTGCCCAAATACACAAATGGTTCCACCGTCTTTAATTACTCTGTTGAATTCAGCAAACATTTCTACTCAATTAATAGTAATATCTCAATCAATTTTCTTTTTTTGCCCCGAAAGTTGCATTCCATTTATTTTTCCATAAGGTGGATCAATACAAATAAGATCCATGGATTTATTTGTAAGAGTTTTTAAATACTTTATATAATCCATATTTTTAATATTCATTACTATACCTCCAATATACTATTCTTACTTATTTCTCACTCGCCTTTAGATAGTTCTTCAAGTAAATTATCTACCATTAAATAAAAATTATCTTTATTTAATCTTAATCTTAATCATTTCAGTCAATTAATATATTGTAAGATATATTAGAAACACCTCTGTTCTTGTTATTTATTATATCTTTTATTTGACTTTGGAAGTTATTTACATTTTGAATATGATACTTAATGTGGTCGTGGTTTTTTATAATAATAATTATAGCATATATTATATTATCCTCTTTTTCATTATTGTGATACAACAGAATAATTATAATATTGTTTTATTGTTTTAATTTCACGCCACTTGACCAAAATAAAACAGTTTGCATACAACTTTTCAAAACCAAGATAAATATCATTATAATTAATAATATATGATAAAAAATAATGTTACAAATTCTTTGTTAGGAAAAATAGTTGTTAAAAACAGCAATATTTATTTAATTGAAAATGATCTTGGGTTACAAGGAGAACTATTAGCATATAAGATAGGAATTCCTTTTACTGCAATAGAATCATCAATTGACAATGAATTACTCTCATATGTATCAGAAAAGATAAGTGAGAAGGATATCAAGTTATTTAACTTTAATAATAATATCTTTTGAAACAAAGATCATTATTATGTTCATCCATTCAGTAATGGCTATATATGACATGAAAATTATTTTTCATGTCATAAGGCATTATTTGATGCAAAAGGTCCCTATGTCTTTAAAATAACTATAAAAGACGGTGTTTTAGAAGATATCAAACTGGATTTAGACTCAATCAACAATAAATCTATTATTAAAAACAAAATGTTACAGTTATCTTCAATAAGTCCAACTGTAAATTTTGATGAATTAGAAGCTCTTTTTTATAAGGGTATAGTTTTTAATAATTCTTTTATTGAAAAACTTAAGCTTGATAAGCTCAAGTTAAAAGAGGTTATGCGAGAAGAATCTTTTAATAGAATTGTAAGTGTTTTAGATATAGTAGAGTTTGCTGTTAAGAAATCTAACTTTGTTGATGTCTTGGGTTGCCTTAGAAACTTAAGAAGAAGTATTGAAGAATATATCTTTAGTGATTACTTTATTCCAATTTATAGCGAGGTTCACTTCAAAGGTGAGAAACACAATGATTTAAGTGATGAAGTTAAATCACTTTCCAATTTGTTTGATTTCAAAGATAACCAAGAGTTATTTAATCACTTTTCAAGTGTTTATCAAGAATATTATAAAAGTCCAACTTATTTTTCATTTACTAGATTTGAAAACCTTGAAGTAAATAAAATAGATATGGGAAAAGACAATTTAGGAATCATTAAATTTATAAAGAAGATTCTATTAAAAAATAAGGATAAGATCAATGATTGAAATAAAGCTTGTGATATGGTCAATCGCTTTGTTAATCAAAATGATTTTAGTACAGGTAATTTTCATCCTTGATACCTTAATCAAACCGAGTTAGATAGTTTATATAAGATTACATCTATGTTTTTAGATGTTGTGTTTTTGTATGAAGAATGGAAAAACAAATAAGGAGACTGGCTTGTTCTTAAGTACAATAGTTATGTTTTGGAGATGAAATTGATATAATTACTTAGCTATGATTAAATTTATTTTTCGTTCTCTAAAAAAGTTATTATTTTCAAAATATGATTAAGTCGTTTGTCCATATAATCTGTTATTAAATCTTCCAATTCCTCTTTTTTAATATTCAATTTTTTCATAAATTCAAAAAGAATCATCACACTATAGCAAATTCAATCAAAATCATTAAATTTATCTCCCTTATCTTTTTTTCTTATTTTAAAAATTGACAACTTAATGTTTTCATCACTGTTTTCATTATCAAATAATTTAATAACATCCAATTTGGAATAACTTATAGGACTATAATTAAGACCAGCTTTTCTATAATAAATTATTATTTTTTTAATATTATTTTTATTAAACAAAAAAATTATTCTAGATTCATGAAGTTCATTTTCATTTGATTCAACCGCAAATCCCTGTAAGGCATTATTATTAAATTTCGTTTTAGCATATTTCAATTTTATTTTCTTTTTTACAACACCGCGCGCTCTTGTGTGGTTCATATTATCTTTTATTCAATAAGGAATCAATTCTACTTTATTTATCTCTGTTTTTAAAAGATTTAAATTTCAAAAATAACGATAAAAATCATCATCTCCTTCATTCATAATAATTTCTTTTTCAGTTAGAAGTAAATTTATTTCATCTATTCGTTCATTGATTTTTTTATATTTGTAAGAAAGTTGTATTAGAGAAAATAAATTAATATTTTCAAGTGTATTTTTCAAACTTAAAAGTTTATTATCTCTTCATCAATTATAGTTAGTTTTATCAATAATATATGTATTCATTATTAAAATATGAATATCAAGTAATTTATAATTAACATTTATCCAAGTGTTATGGTTATCTGATAATGGGTTATTATTTTCATCTTTCGACCATTCAGAATGATATTCAGACATATTTTTATAAGGGATAATTTTTAAATAATTTGAGTGAATATCATAAAATGTTTTAGAAATGTTTTTAATTAATAAGTTTTTTAAAATTCTATTAATTTCAAAAGTAAATAATATCCCGGCTGAAACAGAGGTTATTATAGTAAAAATCATTGTTGTCTTGTCCATAAAATCCTTTTTTAAATTATATAACACTTCCTCAAAAACTTTATTTGATTAACGATATATAACATTGAATCAACTCTTCTTATACTATGTTAAACGTTTGGTAAATGACGTTAATCTTTATTGATATTTGATGAATTAGATGATTTTATTAATAAGTTAAATTTTTTTTATGCACAACCAATATTTAAGACTTTGTGTTATTGATTTTATATTGCATAAAAATAACAGAATCAAAAAGAGAATCACAAACTATGTGTTTTTCATTTAGTGCAGCTTGGTTAAAATTAATTTTAATATCTTCAAATTTTTGTGTATTTGATTTTTGACTTATGTGAGAAGCTAAGGAGTGCATATAATCAATTATTGTGCTTGGTTTTAATTCAAAAAATGTATCTTGAAAGTTTAAATTAATTTTATTACCATTGTTGTCTCGTCTTGAACTGATTCAATAATCCATATGATTTTTTAAGCCAGATAAGATTGTTAATTTTTGTTTCAATGAATTTTCGTCTTGGCTATCTCTTATTTTTCTATATTCATCAAATGCAAAACCGATATTATCATTGTTGTTTCAAATAACTACTTGTTGATTAAAATGCATTCTCACAAAAATATCGCGATATTCCCCCCAAGTTATATTATTCTCTTTGCAATATGAACGCAAAAAATTTGATAAACGTTTATTTAAAACTTTTTTGTTTTTATAATATTCTCCACCATCACCCTCTTCAGAAATATATTCTTGTAAAAAAGATTGAAAATTTCTTTCAATATTCCTAAAAATTTCAATCAACTGCTCAAGAGTTAGTTTGTCAAATGTGTTTTTGCCAATTGGTATTTCCATCTTAAAATTAATACATCATTCAATAAATCCAGAAGCCGGTACAGAATCTTGAGGATTATTGCTGTTAAAACCATCTACTGTGAATATTTCAAATATGCTTTCATCATATTTAAAGAACTGCAATATAGAGTTCTTTAAATCATCTTTTGAAACTAATGATTCATAAGGGTTTAAATCAAATATACTTTTCACTTTTTACCAACCTTAAAATTAATTATATTATACATTCAACAAGCTAATAATATCTTTCTGAAACAAAGTTCAAATATCATTTAATTTATTTTGACGATATTGGTTTCTAATTGCAAGATATTTCATAACTTCTTTGTTATTCATGATCTTTGATTTTATCTTGGTGGGATAAATGCCTAATTCAGATAAGTCTTCTTTAAATTCTTGATTAAAGTTCATAAGCCCACTTGTTTCATCAAATCATATTAGATTCATATCAAATAACTTGTGATAGTTAAACGGCAATAACAATGCATTTGATGGACTATTTAATGCATTTAGTAAGTTAATAATTGTTTTATCATCCTTTGTATCATGTGTTTTATGTTCGGTGATAATCTTTTTAATGCATCAAACATCAAATATATGAGCGGCTTCAATAAACAACTTTAAATTCATGTCTAAATCATGATTAGATGGATTAACTTTTTCTAAATCAGAATAGTAATACTTACCATCAAGATGTCTAGATTTAATAACATTGTTACGAAAACCATTTCTTGCTGTTTTATTAAGAAATATATTTAAAGTGTCTATTGCCGGACCCAATTGTCATTGATTCGTTAAGACAGTTTTAAATTGGTCTATCACCTCAATAACTTCTGTATAACTTCTTTGATCAATAAATTCTCTGATACCTCAAGATCCTTTACCTATTCCCTCTAAAGAAATAAATAGATCTTTGTTGGATGGTTTATAAGTTAGTGAATCAGAACTTCTCGATTGAATTGTTCTTCTGATTGTGTTTTCATAGCTGGGATTCGCCTTACACTTATCAGGTGCTATTCTTAAGACTTCATCATAGATAGGTTGATACTTGGAAGCGCCATTTAAGTTAATAAGTGCTTTATAGACAATTTCTAGTCATGTGTTTTTATTCATGATTAATATTATATAGCACCAGATCCGACAAAATTCAATATAAACTAAACCAACTCAAACAAGTGCATCAGGTTATATACAAAACAATATATTTTGAATTTGTTAAGTCCACTTAACACAACATTGTTAACTCAACTTAACAAAGTCAAATAAATCAATGAATAAAAGGGTTTTTATATTTATTAGAAAGTAAAGAATTAATTAGGATTATAATTTAGTTATATGAATTGTAATGTGTGTGGTAAAAAAACAGAAAACCAAGACTTTGTTTTGGGTTGAGCTATACTTTGCAGTAAAAAGTGTGAAGATATCATATACAAACAATCTTTTAATGAACTAGATTGTAAGTCTTGCGAAGATAAATGTGAGATCAAGAACTAGTTTATGTTTTTACTTGTCAATTAGTTTTATTTAAATTGATTAGGAATTATTATGAAGATTTATTTATTAAATTGTTTGATGCTCAGACTCCTTTTCCAGTTGATTGGTTCCTAATAAATAATTTCTAATCATTCATCTTGATTTGTAAATATCTTTTTTGTTCTTACAAAGGAATTATATATAACAAGGATCTTTGGAGTCTAAATCAAGAACATTTATTTATTCTATGTGTTAAAATTTTTAGGTGTCAAATAATAGTTTAAATACAAATAATATAAGAAAAATGCAAGCAGAATCATTAGACAAACTTTATAAAAAGTATATTCAAGATTATCATTTATCTTGAGAAAAATTTAATAGCTATGCAAAAGATTTTGACAAGTTTGAATTTTTTTCAACAATATTTTGTATTCAACAGGGTTATATTCCATTAGTTTGATCTTTTGATAAAAAAAATGGTTGAGATTCAATATTTCTTGATTCAAAAAATAATTTATGTTTTATGGAAGCTAAATATCATAAAAACACAATCAATATTATAATTGAATCAGCCAACAAAACAATTGAGTTTAATAAACGCAATAGAATGCAAGAAATAAAAAATTCAATGAATATTATAGATACAGTTATTCTAAATAGTAATAAACAAAAATCAAAACTTTCTTTCAAAAACAAATTGGGGCTTAACGAATCTTTTATAATATCAAAAAACAAATCCTTAAAAATTTCATTAGAAAGATTAGACTCTATATTTGAAGAGTTACAAAATTTTAATGATTTGTCAAAACCACTAAAAATAGAGATGCAAGAAAAAATATTTTCACTAGGAAGCGTTGGTTTATTTAAGCAAGACAACCAAGAATTACCAGAAAAATATATTGAAGCAAAAGAGGTTATTTGTGTCAAAATATCATAATATTTATAACTGAATACTTACTACCAAAACTGGCTCTAATAAACTTTTAGATATATTAAAAAGTCAAGATTTAAATATAGAAGAAAATATTAATTTTTTTCTTAATGCAACTTTTTCTGAAGGAGAAGTAAACATTCCTGATTATTTGATATCTGAGCAATCGAGGATAAAGCGAGAGATATTGACTTCTAAAGAAAAGTGAATTACACTTTCAGCCCCAACATCTTTTGGAAAAACAAAAATTTTGATTGATTTAATAAATAATTTTAAAGGAAAAATAATAATAATAGCCCCAACCCTTTCTTTATGTAATGAATATTTTTTTAATTTTGTTAAACTAGGAATACATATCTCTATGACGTATTTGGGCGGAGAAAGTAAAATATATGTTTTAACTCCAGAAAAAGCTAATTTACTTTTCAAAAATAAACCTGAGATTCATTTTTCTTTGGCTATCTTTGACGAATTTTATGAAGCTTTTTCAGATACTAGATATTATTCGTTTAGAGAAACCTTCGATTACCTACAATTACATGCAGGAAAGATAATATCTATATCTCCTCAATCTGTTGATTGTTCTGCAATGGGCTCTGGTTTAAAATATAAAAAAATAGAAACCACAATATCTGCAACATCCAGAATTATAAATTCAATAAATATTGTAGACAATCAAATTATTCATAAAGCTCATTTTGAAACATTGGGCAAAAAAGATATAAATGTTGGATTTCTCATTGATCAATGATCATTTATTGAAAAAGATATTTTTAAAACTATGTTATCAAAAGATAAAAAAGCAAAAATAATGTCAGAGATTGTTTGCTGAATTTATGAAAACTTTTTTATAAAAAAAAGCAAAACAATGATTTTTACAAATTTATCAAAAATTTTTCAATATGTAGATTTGTTTAATGATTTTTTATTGAAATTTCCAAAAAAAGAAATTTTAGATGAAAACTTTTTTATTTCTAAAATATTAATATATTTGGATAAAAAATCTCCAAATACAAAATTGAGGTTATTAATACAAAATAGAATTGGATATCATCATGGTAGAATGGATAAATATTTAAGGTTTTTAATTGAGTGTGCTTATAGGGCCGGCGAATTAACTTTATTAATTTGTAATAGCACACTATCTAAAGGAATAAACCTAAGTCCTGAATTCTTAATTATAGATTATGTTCCTATAAGAGGTGGTGAGAATATTAATCATCAGAGTAAAATAGAATATATTAACACAATTGGACGCACGGGTAGAATGAGCCAAAAAATGTTTATTGGCAATGTTTTTGTTATTTGAAAAAACAAAGATCAGCAACAAAAAATTAATGAATTAACAAATATAAAAAAAGAATTGATATTAGAAATTCCTAAAAATGATATTAACATTAAAATTAAAGATTTTGGATCTGCGGTCTTGTATTTAATCAGAAACAAAGATGAATTTTTGCAAAAACAGATTTCCAAAGAGGATATCTTATTTTTAAAAACTATAATTAATGAAAAAATGGATTCTTTATCAACAAATAAATTACTAAATTTACTTACAACTTTTTATAAAATAGAATGATACGGAAAAACAATGACTCATTGAAATTCATATGTAATGGCTTCAATTAATAAAACAGGTTATACTAGTATTTATAATTATGAAAAAAAATTGAAGAACGGAGATAATGATGTTATTTTATCAGATGTTATTCATGGCTATGACACAATAATCAATTTCAATTTTAAAAAATTACTTATTTTTATTGCTGAAAAATGCTTTAAAAATGGAGATATAACAAAAGATGAGTTTGCATTTTTTAATTCAGATGAAGATGATTCAGAGAGTTATAATCCCAATTGGCCCGGTTGTTTTTCTCTTGTTTTTTCACAAAAAACCTGCTCTGAAACAGAACTCGATGAAATTTTAAATAAAGCTAAATTATCTTTTGAAAAGAAATAAAAAGCATTACTTTTATTAAAAGATATTTTTAAAAACTTAAACATTATTCTAAAATAATAAATTCTTTATGTTTGTTATAATTATTATAAGAACTTAATTAAATTAATTAGTTTTTTATATTATGGAGAAATTATATGCCGAAATATTATTTAGATATAGATGAAAAATATGCCGAAGAAAAAACCACTATTTTTAGGCAAGAGAGAAAAATTTTAAATCAACACATTTTTGTGGACAATATTTGAAAAGATTCTAAAGAACGTACAATTGCTGTTAATCAATACTTCAAACAAGTATTCATCCCTATATTAGAAGAACTTTCCCGATATAGAAAAAACAGCGTAACTACAATGTTGTGTGCAGAAATTTTTACATCACTCAAGGTTCATAATCTACAATCTATATTTGTGCTTTTTAGAACTTTTTTAGTTGCATTTGTTCTTGAACAAAGAACTTATTCAAAAACACAGCAACAAAAAAAACTATCTTCATTTCAAACAACCATATTAGAGGTAGAAAAAATATTAAAAGAAACTAATCATTTTAAATATGGTGATTTTCAATATAAAATAGATTGATACTATGAAAACCAAAAAAACATTTCATATAAAGACATTGATATTATTTTTAACTCTAGTGGAAAAAAAATGACAAATGAAAATATGGTCAAAGAATACAAAAGTGTTATTAATTACTCAAATAAATTAGCTCATGCTGAAGTTCGATTCAATTCAAACAATGACAAAGAGGCCGTTAAAATGGAGGTTATGGCTAAGCAAGTAATAAGTATAACCATTTCTTTGTGTTCCAATATTATTCGCTGAAAAATCATAGTAGAAAAATCATTAAATTAATGCGAACAAGTTCTTTGTTAAGTCAACTTAACAAATATGTGTTAACTTTACTTAACAAGGTGTTATAATATATTTATTATGAATAGAGAAACAAAAGAATTATTAGATAAATATAAACAAAAGATTTTCAATAACACCAATGAATATCACCGAGAAATCTTTGATGAATTGATTGAAGTTATTAAAAACCACAATATTGTTTTAATTGGATTAAGACAAGTGGGGAAAACCACATTAATGGAACAACTAGCTAAAACATATTATAATAAACACTTAAAAACTAAAGAAGGTGACCAATTAGTTTCTGTCGTTTCTAGTGGTGAAGATATTTTCTATATGAATTTAAAAGCTTTGTCTAAAATTGAATCAGAGCAACTTATTAATACTATTTCACAAAATAAATATAAATTGATATTAATTGATGAAATACAATTAATTCCAAATTGAAGTGATTTTGTACAAGCTACTATTGATTTAAATCCGCAGGCACGCTTTATTATTTCTGGTTCTAATGCAAGCGCATTAAGAAAAGAAACGATGGTTAATAGAATAAAAGTATATTATGTTAATCCATTATCTTTTATAGAATTTAAAAATATTTGAAAAATAAATGATATAGATCTATATTTAAAATATGGATCATACCCAAGATCTCTGCAATACAACGAACCCAGTATTCAATATCGTGAGTTAGTCTCATCAAGCATTATTGACAAAATTATTTCAGATGATATTGTTACGGATGTTAATGCATCTAAATTTAAGGCTTTAATGCAAGATATCAATAATTATATTGGTAACGAATTAGTTGTGAGTAAGTTGGAAAATAAACAAATCACAAGACAAACGGCTAAAAACTACATTGGTCTAATGCAGTATGCTCAATTAATTCATTTATTACCCAAGTATAAAGATAAAAATGACAAAATAAATACTAAAATATATTTCGAAGATAAAAGCATGTTATATTTTTTTAATAGTTTTTCTGAACTAGATGATAATACTTTCGGATCTTTAATTGAGAATATTATTTTTAATTATTTGATTAAAAAATATTCTAATAAATTACAATTACCTAATATTTTTTATTATAGAGGTGAAAACAAAAAAGAAATAGATTTTTTAATAGAAGATCAAAAAATTTTAATTGAGTGTAAATATCAAAAAAACATCAATACAGAAGGGTTAATTGAAACACTAAATGAAACATTAGAAGATAAATTTAATGATTATCGCAAAATAGTTATTACAAAAAATATTAATGAAGTGGTGAAGAATTGAGAGTTCATATCATTAGAAAATATATTAAGGGGCAAAGATGGATTATAAAATAATAAACGAACACATGAAAAACAAATTCGGTTCTAGTGACAAGATTATTGAATTAGATAATTTAACTGAGGTCAAGATAAATTCTATTACGGACACACAAATGTTCAAGGCTCATTTTAGTGTTTTAGCAATTGATCTTGTAGGTTCTAAAAAACTCAATCAAACACTTGATGTTGAAATTTACAATAAACTAATCTCTGAATTTGTATACGGGGTTTCTTCAATTATGAAAAGTTATGGCGGATTGTGAATCACAATTCAAGGTGATATGGTTTATTGTATATTTAACACTAAAACTAAATCTGAAATTGACACATCTTTTGATGCCGCTTGTCATTTAAATGTTTTTATTCAACATTTAAACAAAAACTTTCATAAATTTTTCAATAATACAAACATAAAGGCGGGAATTGGGTTGTGGTTTAGCTATGAAAACTATATAACTAAAGTTGGGAAAAGTGGTCAAAGGGACATTGTGTTTATGGGAGAGGCCGTCAATGGCGCTTGTACTTTGGCTAACACGGCTTCTAGAAATAATTATTCCAATATATTGTTTAATGGATTAATTAAAGCTAATTTTACAGATAAAACAAAAGAAGAACATAATGAAATTGGTTCTTTTAATAACTACTCTTTGCGTGATTTACCCAATGCAAAAGTTTATGGTTGCAACTGAATTATTGTTGGCTATAATAATTTTGTCAAAAACAACGTTTAATTTTTCTTTTTTATATCAATCAAAAAGAAATAAGGAATAAGAAAGAAAGATATAGCAAGAGAGTGTTTATATAATTTATATTTCGCCTTTAAGATACCAGAATTAACCTTAATTTGTTTTAAGGTATTAGAATCATTATTTATAATTTTTTCTATTTCTTCTTCTGGCATCTTTTTATCTGCAAAATCATAAAAGTATTTACTATCATTTGATGATTTAAAATTAGGAAACAAAATATAAATATTCATACCTGTTGAAATGAATCAAGGTGTAATTCCAAAAATAATTCATCAACATTGAAACCCGGCCGCAATACTAATTATAAATCCTATAATTAGTGTGTTGATAGCAAATAAGATACCTACCTTTTGAGAAAGAATTCCTTGTTGGTTGATTATTATTGATAACTCGTTATATGAGTTTTCGTTGTTCTTCATATACTATTTATCCCAACCTGAAAAATATCATTCCGAATACGAAACTCCATGATCTTTTCCACTAATATAACTTTTATTTTTCTGCTTGTTTCAAAGAATGTTTTTGTTATTACTCACAAAAACATCACTCAATAAAATTACATTTTTTATACTTGTCTTTTCCATAAGTTTCTTTGCTTCATTTACTGCCCCTCCGGCAAAAACAACCTCTCTAGCATCTTCTTTTCCTACAACTATCATTAACTCTTCTTTGTAAGCAATGCTTACTTTATAATCAGCTATTTTTCAAAATACAGACAAATAATTTTTAATATCAAGTGCTGCGTCAAAGATTTTTTTGTTGTTTTCTCCATCCTGATGAGGGGAACCCAAAACACCAAATATACCATCTCCCTGAACTTGTATATGTTTCAACTTATATTGATTCATTATTGATAAAATTCCTTCGTGAAAAGTTCTTATCATTTTGCCCACATATTTATCATCTTTAGTCTCACAAATCTTTGTATAACCTGAAATATCAACAAATAATGCTGTTACTCAGTATTTCATATAACTATTTTTACTAAAGTTATCCTTTGTAGGAAATTCTTTGATAATATGTACATCACTATTACTAATTTGATTTATTCTATTTTTAATGTCGTCTCTTCAACTCATATTAAACCTCCTTGTTTTTAATAAAACAACACATATAAATTCTTAAATTTAAAAGTAGGCATTGTGTATTATTTGTTGTTATAATTGCTAATATTTAATTTAATTACTTTTGGTGGTAATTCTATTCTTATAAATATGTAATAAAATTATATTCTAAATAAAACAAAATGAATAAAGATAATAGTTTTCAAATATTTTTAATATAACAAGGAGCAAAGCGTGGAAATCAATAAAGAACTAATAAACAGAGATGATGACATCATTAAGTTTCTTGAGGTTCTAGATAACAAAAATAAACTCAACAATGAAATAGAATCATTTAACGTAGCTTTAAATGGAAGGTGAGGAGACGGTAAAACAACCTTTTTAAACAACCTTATAGAATATCTAAAATCTAATGCAAATAAATCATCAATAAAGTTTGAAAATATATTTACAATCAATGCTTGAGATTATGATTTTTTAGACGATCCATCTGAAATGTTTTTTCATTTTTTAGAAAAAGAAAACAATATCCAAAACAAGGTTTTATCTTTAGTTCGTGATACTTTAAAAGATTGTGCAAAAGAGTATATAGTAGATAAAATACCTATATTTAAAAATTATATTAATTCAAAAGAGAGTATTGAAAAAAAATCATCAGAAAAACAAAAACAATTATTTAATATTTTAGAACTAAAACAAAAAATGATACAAAATGCAGAAAATATTAAAGATAATATATTTATATTTATTGATGATTTAGATAGGTGTAATCCTAACTTCGTTATTAAGTTAATAGAATTAACAAAACATATTTTTAATATTAAAAATATAACTATAGTTTACATGCTAGATTGAGAAAATATAAACACTTCCATAATGAATCATTATGGATTAGAAACTAAAAATAATGATAATGAGCAATATCTTTCTAAGATAATAGATTATAAGTGAGACTTACCTAAGTTATCCCAAGAAGAATATTTATTTCAAAAATATATATTTCCATTTGAAAATAAAGATTCATTTGGCCGTGACTTTAGAAATTATTTTAACTCTCCGGAATTATTGGACTGGTATATGGAAATTTTTCCAAGCTTCCCCTTTAGAAAAGCTGAAAAGTTAACAATTAAATATGCTAAGGTTCAAACCCAATTACTAAACTTATTGAAAAAAAGATGTTACAACGGCCGTTGTTTTATTGAGCAATTTAATGAATATTCAAAGGTTGCCATAATAATGGATAAGATGGTTTTGTGTTGTGTTATAGAGTTGGAGAGTGACAACAAATTAATATCAAAAGTATCAAAATATTTTTATGGAATGAACAATAACTTGATGGTTGCTTTCGATGAATTACTTAATCTTTTTTTATTAGATATAAAAAATAAACACATTTCAAATGAAGTATATGATTTTAATCTTGTCAGTACATTGTTATTAAAAGTAGTTAAAGTATCCACGAATTAGTTTTGGGATATAATTTATTATATTAATAATAACTTGAGTTATTGTGATACAAAACAAACAATAACCATAAAATTAGTGATGAATCCAGGAAGTTAAATAAGGTTAGTTATGAAAATTTTAAATATAGAAATAAAAAATAATAAAACAATAGGAGATTTGTCTTTAGATTTTACTAATGATAATATATCAAGTAATTGTGTTGTTTTGGTTGGTGATAATGGCACCGGAAAATCTACAATTTTAAAAGCAATAAAATCAATGTTTAGTGATGCTGGAGATGTTTATTATGATTCTTTTGAAGGAGAAATAAGGATTAAAGTAGAATTATCAGAATCTACAAAAGAAATATGAAAAATAACAAATAAAACCACTCAATCAAATAATATATTTTATATTTCTGTATCAGGTGACTACTCTGCAAAATTTGTTTCTGTTTCTGAAGAAGGAGGTCTTCCTTTTATTAATGAAGGGCTGTTAGAATTTTCAATGAGGCCAAATCCATGCGCCTATATATCAGGTGATAATCATGGTTATTTTAAAAATTCTTTATATGAGGTTAATAAGATCGGGCCTGAAAGGTTAAATGATATTTATAATGTCCATATCGATCTTGATCAACTTTTGGTAAATGCTAATTATCAAGATATGAGTGATTCTTTTCAATCTGGTGAAAAAAGAGAACTACCAACACGCATAAGTATTTTTGCTAATGCATTTAATTCTTTTTTTAAAACAAATAATTTAGCGTTCAAAAAGGTAGATACAAATTTCAGAGTTATATTTGAAAAGGGTGGAAAAGAGTTTTCCTCTAAAGATTTTAGTAGCGGTGAATCAAATATTTATTATATGGCTGGCAAAATATTGCAAAACTCTTTACTTTTAGGGAATCTTATAATTATTGATGAACCAGAAACTGGATTGCATCCTAATTGACAAATAAAGTTGATTGATTATTGTAAGACACTGTCGAGAAACAGACAAATCATTATTGCGACTCACTCTCCTTTTGTAGTTTCTTCAATTACAGAAGGAGATAAATTAATAATTTTGAAAAGAGAAGAAGATAAAATTATGGTAGATTTGGAAAATAAATACTATTCTATTGGAGAGGTGGAAAAAGTAGTAAAGTCAATGCCAATAATGGTTGAGGTAAATAAAGATAGAATTCAACTTCTTGTTGCTGGAATAACAGATCAAATGTATTTAGAACAAACAATTAATTTATGAAAAAAAACTTGTAATGAATTGAACAAAATTAGAATATGTTACCCTTTTCGAGGTAAGGGTTCATCTGATAATAGGGGCGGAGACGCAGCATTACTTCGTATACAAAAAGCATTTCTTCCCCAACCAAATAACTTCTTTTTATATGATTGAGATATAGAAACCACTCTTAAAAACCAGGCTTTAAAACTTGAAAATACAATAATTATGGAATTACCTATGGATCTTGAGGATTCAGATTTTTACAATTCTCAAAAAGATATTAATCTTAGTGGTATAGAAAATTTTATTGATATTCCTGAAGAATATCTAAAAAAATATAAACTAGATCCAAGTAAAGAAGCGCAAAAAGTGGAATTAGCAAATGATATAATTAAAAATATAAAAGATAAGTCTATTTTTAAAAAACTAAAAGATTTCTTAATCTATCAGTATATAAAAAAAGACAATTATTAAAAGGAAAACATGTGGCGCCATTTATAGTTTATAAACTAGTTATTGATGAAATACTCCGTTATGAAGATTCGGTTTAAAGCCAAGTTAGAATATTCAAAACAAAACAAGAAGCTGAAGAGTTTGTAAGTTCATTTACTTCAACAGATGTGCCTCATGTTGGCTGTGGAATAGGCTCCAGACTAATACATACAAGTTACATAATAAAACAATGATAAAAAAATAGTCATTATGTTTGTGACTATTTTTTATATTAAAAACAATCTTGTTATTTTCTGTAAACTTCATCCAAAGTTTTGCCTTCGTTATTCTTTCAATCATATCAACCAGTATCTCCGTATGTTCCTTTGGCATAATTAGATGCTTTGGTTGGTGCTAACAACTTAATATCTCTCAGAACAACGTAGTCACCATCATTATTTTTCGTAACAATGCCCTCTTCTTCTCAAACAGAATATTGTTTTAACATTTTTTCTATCACACCAACTAGCATGCTATATTCTTTTAAGTTTTTATTAATGTTATCTATTTTGTTATTCACATTAGGAAGGACAGAATCGAGCAATATGGTCAATTTTTCATTTTCATAAATAGCTTGCGCTTTATTATTGTTAAAGACACTAACTTTCTTATTAACTCCTTTTTTAGAGTTAAAAGTAATATTGATGCCAAATAATATTTTATCTATTGTAGAAATGTACTGCTTCAAACTAGGCTCATTAAAATCAGACATATGAGGCTTTTCATCTCTCTTTTGTATATTTATGGGTTTTCATGCTCCGCCATTTATAAGTTCCCTTATGTAATGTCATTCTAAGTAATCTATATACATCAAGAGGTCGTTGTTATCAACAACAAATGCCAGAACCTTATTAAACTTTTTGTAGTCTTTTCCTGTAGCTGTTCTGTGATCGGTAATGCGCTTGTGAATATTCTTTGTTTTACCAACATATAAAGTTGGCTCTTCTCCCTCTTCTTGGTTTATTAAAAAATAAATTCCAGGTTGTTCAATGTTTTTTTGCCCTTTCGTATATTTAATTAAGTCTCTAGGAATGTCAAAACATTTCAATTTTTCAGCATTTATTTCATGTGTCCTAAAACCCTTTAATTTATCCATATAAACCGAGGTTTGTAAACTAATTTTTTGATCCATAATATTTCTTCTTTCACAGCTTAAAAGCCTTTGATGTGTTTAAATTATATATTATAATTAAAACAAACCAGTACAGAGGAAGTCCAAATGCCAAAAGATATTTTTAATAAACAAATAGAATTACTTAAAAACAAAGGTGTTAAGTTTGTTTTAATTAATGAAGAAGAAGCTATTAACTATTTAATGAAAGCTAATTACTTTTTTAGAATCAAGTGTTACTTAAATAACTTTGATAAAAACAAAGAAGGTAAATACAATGTTGATTTCTTAGTCTTAAAAGAACTGTCCACAATTGATATGTACTTAAGAAAGTGAATCATCTCAACAACACTTGATATAGAACATATTATTAAAACAAAGATCATGATAGCTTATACAGTTAGAGAAAAAGAAATAACACAAGAAGATATTAAGATATTTTTAAAACAACACCCACATATTAATCATAAAATTCAAGCAAAGATGAATGCATCTAAGTTTGAATACAAAAGATCATTGTTTGAAAAATATAATAATGAATGAGAGATTTGAGCTTTATTGGAAGTATTAGATATTGGATCATTAATAAGGCTAATTGAATTCTTTAAGATATCAATTGATATTAACTCTGGTTTATTGTATTCTTTTAGAAATATCAGAAACGCGGCTGCACATAATAGCACCTTATTATCTAATCTCCAAACTTATCCTGATTTCAAAGTTAATTCATTCTTAAGAGGACAATTAAATACTTTGCTAACTAATAAATCATTTGAAAGAAAAATCAAGAACCCTTTTATTAGTGACTTGTTTATTTTAATTTATATGTTAGGTCTTTTAAAGCAAGAAAACACCATTAATCAACGTATTGAAGAGTTTAATGAACTAATGTCTGCTAGATGTATGAAACATACTAAAGAATATAGTAAATCATTAATAGAACTACATGCATTAACTTATGATTTTTTCATAAGAGTTATTAAATAATATTTCTTAAAAATAATCATAATTCTAAAAACATTTATCTTTATTATTAGATATAATTAAATATATGAACCTACTTATTGTCCAAGAACTAAATAGAATAGCTAAAGAGTTTGGCTTTGAAGAAAATTGTTTCGTTGTTTCAAAGCCTGCAAACAAAGACTTTGGAGACTTCTCAACAAACATGGCTTTAGTTATTGCTAAGAAGAATAAAGAAAACCCAAATGAATCCGCCAAGAAAATAGTTGATAAATTTATTAAAGAAAATGCTTTTGTAAAAGAGATTAGTATTGTTGCTCCTGGATTTATTAACTTTTATCTTGTAGATGAATACTATGCCAATATTGTTCAAAAGATTATTACAGAAGGCGCTGATTACGGAAAAGCTAAAAGTGACCTTCACTATAACCTAGAATTTGTTTCAGCAAATCCAACTGGGTTTCTACATGTTGCTCATGCAAGGGGTGCTGCTCTTGGTGATTCACTTGGTAATATCTTCAATCATGTAGGAATAAAAGTTACTAGAGAATATGTTATTAATGATGCCGGTAGTCAAATTGGAATGTTAGCATATGCTTCATTTGTTAGATATCAACAATTATTTGGTAAAGAGATTGAATTACCAGAAGAAAGTTACCATGGACAAGATATTGTTTGAGGGGCTGAAAGAATCAAAGAACAAATTGGTGACAAATGACTCGATGTAAAATATGAAGACATTGAAGAAGGAATGAAAGATCTTGCAGTAGCCATTATGCTAGAGAGAATCAAAGTTGATATGAAATCAATGAATGTTGAATTTGAAATCTACTTTTCAGAAAAAAGCTTACATAAAGATAACATTATTCCTGATAAATTAAAAGAGATTGATGGAGTGATTGTTAAAGATGGTGCTACTTGATTAAACACTACAAAATATGGTGATGACAAAGATAGAGTTCTCATTAAACAAGATGGATCGTATACATACTTTTTACCAGATATTATTTATCACAACATTAAAATAGGGCGTGATAAAAACATTTCTAAATTAATTAATATTTGAGGAGCAGATCACTCTGGTTATATTAAGAGAATGGAAATAGCCATGGAGCTAATGGGTCACAAAGATAAATTAGAAATCATAGTTCTTCAATTAGTTAAACTATTAAAAAATGGTGAAGAACTTAAGATGTCTAAAAGAAAAGGTACATCTCTATATCTTTCAGAACTTATTAAACAAGTTGGAATTGATACAGCAAGATTTTTCTTAGTTAATAGATCAGCCAATTCACAAATAGATTTTGATTTAGATTTAGCTAGCATGAAAACAAATGATAATCCAGTTTTCATTGTTCAATATGCGTATGCTAGAACACAGCAATTAATAAACAAATCAACAATAACCAAATTTGATAAATTTAGTTATTCAGAGAAAAAAGAAAAAGAGATTATTGGAATGTTAGAACAATTCCCTAGCCTCTTAAAACAAATATCAGAGAACAATAAGGTTCACTTATTGCCTCAATACCTTATTAATTTAGCCAAAGAATTTAACTCATTTTATTCAAATAGTAAAATTCTTGGTAATATTAAAGAAATTGAATTACTCACTTTGGTTAAAGCGTGTGGTATAGTAATAAAACTTGGACTTAGTCTATTGGGAGTAAATGCTCCAGAAAGAATGTAAAAAAATGAACAAAACAATATTAGAAACAGTTCACGCATTATTCAATGCTGAAGAAAACAAAGGAAGAGATTTCACTTTTACTGAAATTTTTGATTATGTTAAATCAGCACTTGTAGAACAATGATTGGGAAACAATTCTCTTTCTTTGTCAAAAGATCAACTAATTGAAAAAAAATCAGGAGAAGTATATAAATTATTAACTGTTGATGGTGGTTTCATAAGACACGAAGACAGAACTTGATCAAAAAGAAAGATTAATGAAGCCTAGTCAGGTTTTATTTACTCGATACTTACTTAGACAACGTTTAATAGCTGTTGTCATTGCCTTTATTGTTTGTGCTATAACAAACGTAACGGTTATTTTAGCTTCTGCAGGACAAACAGGAGCTGTGGGAATTATCCTTTTAGTTATTATTATTTCTGTTTGATTTTTCCCTCTATATTTATCAGTCATTACTATTATGAATTATTTTACCTATAAAAAGGAATTATCTCAATTAGAAAACGAAAGAGAATTGTTTGACAAAATGACAAATCAATTAGTAAGAGAATTAGTATTAAAAAACGGAATTAAAATTAGTATTTTTATTGATAAAAAAACTGATTCTGAAAAGTTTAACTTAGTTATTAATGAAGAACTTAAATTTCAAAGAAAAAAAATAGAGTTATTAAAGGGTAATTAAATATAATTGAAGAATATGATTTACAAAACACACACTCTATTAGAAAACGAAGTACCAAAGTTGGTTGAAAACATCATCAATAATTTAGATGGTCATCAATTCATTTTATTAAACGGAACTATTGGAGCGGGAAAAACATTTTTAACTAAAGAAATAGCCAAACAATTAGGTGAAAAAAGCGTGGTAACTTCACCATCTTTCCAGATTATGAATGTATATGATAAATTTATCCATATTGATGCTTATAACTTAAAGGGTGGTATTGCGCAATATTATGATTTCTTTGAAGATAAAATTGTCATCATTGAATGATCAGAAAATGTTGACTTTGATTTTAGTAATGGTATTGCAATCAATATTAGTTATCTTGATGAAAATACAAGATCATATGAAATAAAAGAGGTTTTATAATGAAAATATTTTTAGATACAACGCAAAGTAATTTTGTGGCTTGCTTATTTGATGAAAAGTTTAAGATTAAAAATAAGGTTATCAAAGCAACTGTTTATAAGGTTGAAGAGATTCCTCAATTTTTTACCAACATATTAATTAATTACAAACTAAAGGTAGAAGATATAAAAGACTTTTATATTAATGTTGGTCCAGGTTCGTTTACTGGTTCAAGAATAGCTTTAGTTTATATTAGAACCATTGCACAAATGACAGGAGCTAATATCTTTATTACTAATTCATTTAAACTATTGAGTGAACCACAAGATGATTTATTTATTTTTGCTAACAAAAATCATTCATTCAAAATAAATACTAAAAATATTAATGATTTAAGTAAGGTTTCTTTGACTGAAAAAAGTGAACATGAACAATTAATTAACTATACTAATTTATTAAATCAATTTGAAAGCAATCTTTCTTTATTTGAATTAACAAAACCAGGAGATATAAATCCAGAGTATGGATCATCTCCTCAAATAGGAAGTGGTAAATAATGATTTACTTAGGAATAGAATCTAGTCATGATGATACAGCCATCGGAATAGTTAAAAATGGTGTTGTATTATTAAACTTTAAAATTAGTCAAATTGATGTTCATAAACAATATGGAGGAACCATTCCAGAAATTGCTTCTCGTGAACATGTTAATAATTTCTACATACTTTTAGAAAAACTAAAGGTAGAATTTGATTTACAAAAAGTTGATTACATTGCTTATACAGAAACTCCAGGATTAATCGGTTCATTACAAATAGGTTATTTGTTTGCACACGCCTTATCTCTTGCATTAGATAAAGAATTAATTCCTGTTAATCATTTAGAGGGTCATATCTACTCAGTTTTACTTAGAAGTAGTACCAAGGAAGAATTAAAAGAAATTACTTACCCTGCATTGTCGCTAGTTGTTTCTGGCGGGCATACAAATTTATTCTTGCATAAAAGTGAAATGGTGTGAGAATTAATTGGTCAAAGTTTGGATGATGCACTTGGAGAAGTGTTTGACAAAGTTGCTAGAGCTCTTGGTCTTGGTTTTCCTGGGGGACAAGTTATTGATGATATTTTCCAAGCAAATGACTTTGATAACTTAATAAGTATTACTCAACCAAAAACATCTAATGAACTAGATTTTTCTTTTAGTGGAATCAAAACACAAGTTATTAATATGATTCATAATGGTGTTCAAAAAAAAGAACCAGTAGATGTTGATTTGCTAGCTTACTCTTTCCAAAAACAATCAGTTGATTATTTAATTGATGTTACTAAGAAAGCTATTAAGATACATAAGCCAAAAACATTAATCTTATCTGGTGGAGTTAGTGCCAACTCTTATTTAAGAAGTGAATATTTAAAACTACACAAGAACACATTAATCCCTATGAAAGGGTTTTCAACAGATAACGGACCAATGATTGCTATAGCTGCAGAAATATTATGTAAATAATATTATGCTTTTGTTATTTTTCGATATTGGTGTTGTGTTATAATTTCTTAATGATTAACACAGACCTCTCAATAATGATCCCTTGTTATAACGGAGAACAATATATCCATGAATGTTTGGATAAAATTTTAAAACAAGATTGTACAAATGTAGAAATACTTATTGTTAATGATGGTTCGAAAGATAATAGTCCTCAAATTTTAGAAGAATACAGCAAAAAGCATAATTGCATTAAACTCATTAATCAAGAAAATGCAGGAATAGCTAAAACTAGAAACATACTTTTAGATAATGCGACAGGTAAGTATTTATATTTCTTAGATATAGATGATTATTTATCTGATGACTTTATTGAAGTATTTAACAAAAATAAAGATTCAAATGTTGATATCATGGTTGCTAAGACAAAAGTTATAAGACGAAACAAAGTTATGAAATTTTACATGACTAATAATGCCTTTGACAAAATTGAAAAACCAACAGATTATTTAAAATTTAATGCACTTTTCCCTTGAAACAAATTTTTTAGAAGAGAATTTGTATTAGAATCAAAAGTTCGTTTTTCAGAAGCAACTAAAAACTTCGAAGATATTGGAACCATTCCCTTCTTCTTTGCAAAAGCAAAAAGTATGAAACTAATAGATGACTTTTTATATCACTATAGATATATGAATGGATTATCAAAAAGTAAGAACATTACTATTGATAGTACTCAAGATATTTTTTATCAATTGAATTATGCATTTGAAAAACTAGAAACTCCAACTATTGATTGATATATTTGAATCAATGATTGTTTTTCTCCATTCTTCTCTTTAATCCACTACCAAATTAACTTTGTTTTAAAGATAAATAAAGAGCAAGCCAAGATGTTGATCAAAAAATTAAAAGAATTACAAGAAAGATTTTATGTTAATGAAAGTCCTGAAATATTTTGAAAAAAAAACTTCTACAATTTATGTAAAATAACAGGATTAAAATAATTCTAAAATAGTTAATTTAATTCAATAAAATAACTTTTAATTTATAATATTTTATGTACAATAATCCAACGTTGTTGGCTTAGTAGAAATATCACGTTGTTTTATTTCGATTACTATAAATTACGTACAAAACAAATTAAATTATGCAATTCTTTGAAAAAAGACTGCTATTTTTTATTTTGAAAAAAAGAAGGGAAATATTATGAATTTTATAAAGAATTATTTTAAATTCGATGAAAGAAAAGCAACTTTCAAAAAAGAAATCATTGGTGGGATATCAACATTTTTAGCCATGGCCTATATCTTAGCTGTTAATCCTTCAATAGTTGGTGATAGCTTAATGAATCCTGGTTCAACAGAAACCGCTGCCAGTCTATCTGGTGGTTTATTCTTAGCAACGGCTATTTCGGCATTCTTTGGAACAATGCTTATGGGTTTATGAGCTAATATCCCAATAGGTCTTGCCCCGGGAATGGGACTGAATGCTTTTTTTGCATATACAGTTTCTCAATCTGTAGGATTCAATGGAGCTTTGACAGTTACTATTTTATCTGGGTTTGTTTACTTCTTAATAGTTGTAACACCCGCCCGAGATTTCATATCCAAAAAAATACCCAATAACTTAAAACTCTCAATTGGAGCAGCTTTAGGTTTTTTTATTGCATATTTAGGAATGCAAAGTTCAGGGATTATTCAAGCACATCCCAACACTCTAACCACTTTAGGAGATTTCAGTAATGGATTAGTCATTCTAGCCATTGCAATGTTGTTTCTTGGATTGATCTTACATTACTTAAAGATACCTGGAGGAATTTTAATTACAATGGTTGTTGGTGCCATCATCTTAATTATTTTATTGCAAACTGGTGCAATAGCTAATGTTGATGAAAATCATTCTCTATTAGGAAGTTATGCAGACTTTGGAAGTTTTGTAGATGTTGCTAAAGGAGGTTGATTGGGATTTGCAGATATTGAAGTTTGAAAATCCCCAATGACATACTTAGGAATTTTTTCATTCGTATACTTAGACTTTTTTGATACTACAGGAACATTGATGTCTTTGAACAGAATGATAAACCTAGACAAGACAGATAAAAACTGAATGAATAAAGCCAATAAGGTTGATGCTATAGGAACAGTGATTGGAGCAGGGATTGGTGCAACAACAGTTACATCATTCGTTGAATCAACAGTTGGAGTATCTGCTGGAGCTAAAACTGGGTTCTCTGCAATCATCACTGCATCATTGTTCGGTCTCTCTATTGCTGCATGACCAATCTTGCAAGTTTTTATGCCTATACCTATTACAACTGTAGTTGGTGAAACAACCATGTTAACATTTTATCAACCTATCATTGGACCAATTTTAATTATTGTAGGAACTTTAATGATTTCTCAATTAAAACATTTTGAATGAGAAATTACAATTGATATCCCAATGCTATTTTTAACAATTATGTTTATGATGCTAACAAACTCCATTGCTGAGGGTATGGCTGCTGGAGCAATCACATTCTTGGTAATGAACTTCTTTGGCGGATTAATCCAAAAGATTACTAAAAAGAAAAAAGTCATTGAATCCATGGAGATTCAATTTAGTACTTCTTCCCCACCGGTGAAAACGCGAGATTTTAATTATTGAAAAAGAATTAACTGAGTTATTGTCTTTATTGCAGTGTTCTCAATTACTTTTATCATAATTGGAATTTTCATTTAAATCATTAACAACCCTTTCTTTTGCAAGGGGTTGTTTTTAATTAAGTATAATTATTAAATATGGACAAAGAATATCTTAACTTTATTAACTCGGAATCATCATTACCTTATTATCAAGACATGATGAAATTTTTAAGTGGAGAAATATTATCTGGCAAAACTATTTTCCCAAAAGAAGATAAACGATTCGAAGCATTTGCTAAAACTCCATTCCAAAAAATGAAGGTTGTCATTTTTGGTCAAGATCCTTATCATTCAGCAAATGTTGCTGATGGTTTAGCGTTTTCTACAAAACAAGAAAAAACACCACCATCTCTGAAGAATATATTTAAAGAACTTAGATTAGAATATCCTGATATAACAATTAAGAACAACGATTTAGAACCTTGAGCTAAACAAGGTGTATTGTTATTGAATACATCTTTGTCAGTTGAAGAAGGAAAACCTAATAGTCATAAAAATATTGGTTGAGATATCTTTGTAAAAAACTTTATTGAATACTTAAATCAACACAAAGATTTTTTGATTTTTATATTGTGAGGAGGCGAAGCACGAAAGCTAAAACCACTTATCAATAATAAGTTTCACATTTTAGAATCAGTACATCCTTCCCCGCTAAGTTTTTATAGAGGATTTTTAAGAAATAATCATTTTCAGGAAGCAAATAAAATAATTTTAAAAAACAATCTCGAGGTTATAGAATGATTTTTATAAATCCAAACATTTTGTACTTATATTTTTAACAAAATAGTATAATTATTGAGCAATGTAAATTGCCCTAGCGTGAATGTGGAAGGATTTTAATTAATCCGTCTGACCACGATAGATCAGAATAAAAACAAATGAGGAGCACAACTATGGCAAAAAAAATAGTTCGTATTGCTAAATTGGAATTTAATGCTGGTCAAGCTAAACCAGGACCTGAATTAGCAGGACTTGGTATAGTAATGCCAGAATTTACAAGACAATTTAACGATGAAACAAAGAGTAGAGGAAGCGAGCCGGTACCGGTTGAAATAACAATTTATAGTGATAAATCTTTCACATTTAAATTATTTTCAGCACCAGCAGCTTATAAATTATTACAAGCAGCAGGGATACCAAAAGGTAGTTCAAATTCTAAAACAACAATCGTTGGTAAAATTACTAAACAACAATTAGAAGAAATAGCAGCTTATAAATTAGCTGACTTAAATACAGATGATTTAGAGCAAGGAATGAAAATTATTTCAGGAACAGCTAAAAACATGGGTATTGCAATTGAAGGTGTTGACAACGTTGAAAAAATGATGAAAGACGCTAAAGATGCAACACTTGCAGAAGCAAAATCTAATGTAGAACAAATTAAATTTGAAGCTGACGCAGCTGCTGCAGCGGAAAATACAGGAACTTCAGTAGAAGTTGAAGTTATTGGTAAAAAAGATGAAACTGAAGGTGACAAATAATGGCTAGATATATAAGTAAAAATATTAGAAAATCTTTAGAACAATTCGATCAAACAAAAGAATATTCATTAAGTGAAGCAATTGAAATAATTAAAAAAGTTTCTTTTGTAAAGTTTGATGCATCTATTGATTTAGCTTTTAACTTGAATCTTGATACAAGAAAAGCAGAACAACAATTAAGAGGGGCTATCTTATTACCTCATGGTACAGGGAAAAAAATCCGTGTATTAGTAGCATCAGATGATCCAAAAAATCAAGAAGCTTGTAAAAAAGCGGGTGCTGACATTGTTGCATCTGGTTTAGAATTAGAAGAAATCTTGAAAAAAGGTGTATTTGAATTTGATGTTATGGTTGCAGAACCAAAAATGATGATTACACTTGGTAAATACGGAAAAGTATTGGGACCTAAAGGTCTAATGCCTAACCCTAAAACAGGTACAGTTACTCCAGATCCTGCTAAAGCAGTTGAAGAACTTAAAAAAGGTAAAGCTAACTACCGTGCTGACAAAGCAGGGATTGTTCACTCACTAATTGGAAAAGTTTCTATGGATACAAATTCACTTGTTGAAAACTGTGAAATAGTTATTTCTTTAATCAAAAAGTTAAAACCAGCTACTATTAAAGGGAATTACTTAATTAGTTTAACAATTTCTTCAACAATGGGACCATCAATTACAATTAACCCTAGTGCTTAATTGCTTAGTTTTCGGTTTTGAATAAAAAAAGGAATAAAATGAAAAAAGTTTTAATTATTAGTTTGAGTCCGCACAATACTTTGGGTGGCACACAAAACTATAACAATAAATTAATTCATATTTTGTTGGCTAATAATTTTAAAGTTACAGAATATGGTTGTAATGTAGTTTTAGATAAACCGAATGGAGACGTTATTGAAGGCGTTGAAATGTTTTCTAACTCATTAATTCCTAAACCATCATCTATTAGGGCTGTTGAAGCTCACAGATATATGAAGCAGGTTAATTCTGCTGATTTAGAATTGTCGAAATTGGTTAATGAGAATGACTATGATTTAATTATAGATTCTAGACAATATCCTTATAACCATAAGAAAAAATATGGAAGAGAATTTGTTAAAGATTCAAACTGTGTTTGAGTACAACATTTTTGTCCAGGACTTTTTGCGGGCGAATATATCACCAACAAATTTTTCACTATTTTCACTAGATTATTTATGGGCGGAAAAAGAAATGTATTATATGCTCATTCTAACTTAGTACTTTTTGATCAATATAACTTAGATGTTTTAGATCCAAAAAGAATTAAGGGTAAAAATATTGAATTAGTTGCTTTGTCTCACAAGGCAAATCTTGAAAATGGTATTAATTTTTCTGAGAGAAAAGTTGAACTTGCCTACATAGGAAGAGTTATTCAATTTCAAAAAAATGTTAATTTTTTAATGAAAGCTTCTAAGCACATTGATACAAAAATTAATGTTTGAGGAAATGGCGATACTAAGATGATCAAAAAAATTAGTAAAACTATGGAATACCACGGATTTATAGAACAAACAAAAATAGATTCTGTCTTAAGGGATTTAAAGTTCTTGGTTTTATCTTCTAAGTGAGAGGGATTTCCGTTTATACTTGTTCAATCAATGATGCACGGAGTAATACCAATTATTATCGACACTTATCCATCGGCTAAATATTTAAGTAAGTTCGGATTCTTGTTAAATTCAAAAATTAATTCAAAAAATTTCGCACAAGAAATAAATGAAATATTAAATATGGATGAAAAACATTTAATTGAATTGTCAAACAAAAATAAAGAATTTGCTCAAGAGAATTTATCTGAAGAAAAATTTACAGCATCATGAAATAAAATTATTGAAAAATATACTAAGTAATATTATTTAAAATATTTAATTTCAATGTTTTCTAAGATTCCTTTTTCTTCCATGTTGAAAATTTCAGACAATTCAGCTTCTAAGTTTTCAGCGATCTTAATGCTTGGTTTAGTAGTTGGATTTGCAGGAGCGAATAATTCGCAAGCTTCACTAGCTTTAATAATAGAGGTATTGTAAGTGTTTATTGCAATACCTTTTTTAATAATCTCTAATTTATCATAAGTTAATAATGGTCTATAAACTGGTAATGTTGCTTGTGTTTGTACTGCAGCCATTGCTTCTAATGTTTGAGAAGCAACTTGTCCAATATTTTCACCATTACTTATTCCAAGGTAATTATTTTCACTTGCAAGAATAGAAGCTATTCTATAAAAACTTCTTCTCATTAAAATAATTTTGTAAGCTTGTTTAGATGTTAGTCCGATATAGTTCATCAAATCAGTATAGTTAAAACTATATAGTTTTGAAGATCCTTGATACTTTGTTAGTGTTGTAATTATTTCATCAACTTTCTCCATGGTTTTTTTATCAGTATGCGGAGGAGTTAAGAAAGATAAGAAATCAATTCTAACACCACGTTTCATCATTTCAAATGCAGCAACAGGAGAATCAATTCCACCTGAAATAAGGTGAATTATGTTTCCAGCAGTTCCAACCGGTAAACCACCTAGTCCTGGAATTCTATTTGAAAATATATAAGTGTAATCTTTATGAACTTCAATATTGAATTCATCATCAGGATTTTTAATTTGCACTTTATAGTGTGTGTTATTTAAAACATAAGAACCAAAGTAAGCATTCATTTCCATTGAAGACATTTCAAAGTCTTTAAAACTTCTTCTTGAGATACACTTAAATGTTTTTGAATCTTGATTAAATAACTTCTTCAATGTTTCTTCAATGTCACTAACTGTTGAAGGACAAACATAAACTCCTGAAAAAGAAGATATACCAAAAACAAATTTTAAGTTTTCCATTGTCTCTGAAGAATATTTTAAATATATTCTATCAAACGATACAACAATGTCTTCTTCCTTTATATTACACGTTTTCTTAATGTTTCTAGCTAGAGTTCTAATGAACCCCATTTTGTTCTTACCTTTAAGAGAAAGCTCTCCATATCTTACTAATATCTTGTTATACATAATTTAATTTACTCCCTTGTTCAGTGTACTAATGATGTTATCTAGTGCGCCTTTGTAATTACCATCTAGGTAAAAGTTTTCTGATAATATAATGTTATCATTTAACTTTAAATCTGAAGACCTTTTAGATGACAATAAATTCACAGTTTTTTGGAAGATTTTTGATATCTCTATTTTCAAACCAACCGTAGAAATATAATTAACTAAAAGAGATAAAAGTTTTTGATATTCATTAACAATGTTTGGACTTAATCCTTCAGGAGTGTCTAATATTATGTTGGCAATTTTTTGATAGTTAGTTTCTATAGAAACACCTAACTCGGTTTCTTCGGGGTCAAGAATTAAATAATTGTTTTTAACATATAAGTTCATAGTTCTTTTAAGAATAACTAGTCTTTCAAATTTCAATAAGTTAGATTCACCTTCCAAGTAAAAGATTTCAATTTTTGTTATTAACTCAACATACAAGCTATAGAAACCCTTCAATTGATAAAATAAACTTTTATACTTGAATTGTTTTGAAGCAAAACTAATGTCATTATTATCATCAGATTTAACTATTGCATCTATTCATAAATCCACATCTGTAAGGTATGTTGATAATTTTAATATTTCTTCTTCAAATTGTGCAAAGTAAATTTTATCAATTTGATAAGCTTTAATAAATTCGTTTTTAATAGACATATATAATTTAGCAACATTCTTTTTATGTCTTTTTAAATCATCTTTATTTTTTAACATAAAGATATAAGAATCAATCTCACCATTAATCTCACCATTTAAATTCCCTAATGATGTTAGTATTTTGTTTGATATTTCTTGAGCTTCGATTCAACCATGGATTGTAAAAGATTGTGTCAACAATAAATATTCATTTTTTAGATCAAGCATCTGTACTTCAAAACCAATGTAAGCAAGATCGGACTTGGTATTCTTTTTAGCTTGTTCAAATAATTTTTCAATTTTTTCAAAATATTCAGGAATCTTTGTAAAAACAAATTTCTCTAACTCTTTACAACTATTAGCAAATGTTATTAATGCTAGAAAATTTTTCTTAATCTCTTCAAAGTCTAGGATGGCTTTTTCCATTTGGTTAGAAGATACAAGATCATCTAATAATTTTAACTTAACTTCTATTTCTTTGAATTCATTTAATATAATGGCAGATGATTTTTCATTACTGATTTCTGATATATCTTTGAATATTGCATTCTTGAATTCTCTTAGACCACTTTTATATCCTGTGATTTCACTTCTTATAATTTTGATATGTCCCAGAACTAAACCGACAGTATCGAAAAATGTTTTAGATAATTTGTTTATTTTCTTTTCGTTTTCACCAATTTCTACATATAGTTTATTTGAAGCTAAAACTTGATACTTGGTTAATATTTCTTTTCCACGAACTGATTTTTCATAATTTAACTTTTTTAATTTATCAATTTCTCAAACCATTGTGGCTGCATCATCTTTTATAGTTTCTGTAGTTTCATTGTTAATTAAACTTAATGCACGTAATTCATTGTTATACACTTGATTTGTAGTTGGATTATTCTCTAATTTGTGAGTTTCAAAAAAAGAATTTAAAACTTTTTTTCTTTTCTTTACATATAAATGCAAAGCAAAAATAATGAGAATTAAACTAATGGGTATTAATAAGAAAAGTAATTGAAGGTATTGCATATAAACAATTATATTAACAATTTGAATTTTGTTATATAAAAATAACAATAAATATGGTTTCAAATATAAATTAATAAATATAATACTACTAAATTAAATTTTTTTTAATTAGAAGGAGAATATATGAAGTTCATTTCAAAAAAATTATTAGGAGGAATGCTGTTAACTAGTGTTCTTCCAACTGCTTTATTGTTGGCATCATGTGCTTCGAATGCAGAAGAGTCAGTATTTGACACTGGTATTACTCAAGAAACAGAAAATTATTATGGTCAAAAGCTTGAAGCGGTAAGTCCAGATGTAAAAGTTAGAAAAACAATTCTACTTACGGCCGGAGGATCGGTTAATGATAAAGCGTTTAATCAATCAGCTTTAGAATCAATGAAGTTATATCAAAAACAAGCAGGGATCCTTGATGATGGAACAATTTCATATAAAGAGACCATTGAAGATGAAAAATTATCCGCTGCTTATACTTATGCTCTTGACAATAATTTTAAAACATGAGTTTTAACAGGATTTCAACAAGGTGAGTTCTTAGGAGTATGATTGGAAAATCCTGCAAATAAAGCAGCGTTTATTGAACAAGGAATAATTGTTGTTGGTATTGATTGAGATGGCTCAACAATTCTTCCTGAGGGTCAATTTCTTGGATTAGGATTTAAAACTCAAGAATCATCATGAGTTGTAGGTTATGCAGCATCTGAATATTTATCGACAACAGATACTCCTTATCTATCTTCATTTGGTGGCGGTGTCTTTGATGGAGTTGTTGATTTTAATAATGGTTTCTTGCAAGGTATGCTAGATTGAAATACTAACAATCCAAAAACACCAGTTAGATTCCATTCAGGAAATATGGAAACAGACAAAATTGTTTTAAATACAGGATTTGAATCAACATCTGATGCAATGCAAATAGTTAAAGATATTGTTGGTACTTCTGATTCAAAATCCCCTAAAATTATTTTACCAGTAGCAGGTTCTCTGGGTGCAACCACACTAGATGACATTAAAGCTAAAAAAAGTGGACAAATGATTATAGGTGTTGATTCAAATCAAGCTTTAGCGTTTCCTTCAGATAAAGAAACTTTCTTCTCTTCTGTTGAAAAGAAAGTTGCAGTAGGTGTTTATAAAGCATTAATGCTTATTGCTGGAATCCCATTAGATTTTATTTCAGCAGATAAAGAAACAAATGACAAAGGATTTGAAGGTGCTTTCGCAATAAATGCAAAGAATGCATTTGTTAAATATGGTTTTGATAAAGGTCTAGTTGGTTATTCTCCCTCTACATTAGCTGGTGAAGAAGCGGCAAAAGTTAATGCACTTTTAGATAAATCGTTCAAATCATTCAATGAGAAAAAACCAATCTTTGAAGTTATGACTGATGCAGGCAAGAACCAAATTTTACTTAACGCTATGGTAGTTCAAATCAATACTGTTAAATTGATATAAAAAAAAAGGAGAATATATGAAGTTTATTTCAAAAAAATTATTAGGAGGAATGCTATTAACTAGTTTTGTTCCAGCAACATTATTATTAGCATCATGTTCTACCACTGATGAATCATCATTTGATTCAGGTATCAGCAAGGAAACAGGAGATTACTACGGTACAAAACTCAAAGAAGTAACTCCAGCAGTTAAGGCTAGAAAAACAATGTTAATTACCGCTGGAGGATTGGTTAATGATAAATCATTTAATCAATCAGTTCTAGAATCTATGAAGTTATATCAAAGACAAGCGGAAATAACTGACAAAGAAACTATTACCTATAAAGAAACAACTGATAACGCAATGTTATCTGTTGCTTATGATGAAGCTCTTGCAAAAGGATACCAAACATGAATTTTGACAAGTTTCCAACAATCAGATTATTTAAAAACATGACTTAATATAGCTGATAACAAAACTAAATTTATCGAAAAAAAAATAACTATTATTGGTGTTGATTGAGATGGTTCATCATTCGTTCCGGAAGGTCAATTCTTTGGATTAGGATTTAAAACTCAAGAATCATCATGAGTTGTAGGTTATGCAGCATCTGAATATTTATCGACAACAGATACTCCTTATCTATCTTCATTTGGTGGCGGTGTCTTTGATGGAGTTGTTGATTTTAATAATGGTTTCTTGCAAGGTATGCTAGATTGAAATACTAACAATCCAAAAACACCAGTTAGATTCCATTCAGGAAATATGGAAACAGACAAAATTGTTTTAAATACAGGATTTGAATCAACATCTGATGCAATGCAAATAGTTAAAGATATTGTTGGTACTTCTGATTCAAAATCCCCTAAAATTATTTTACCAGTAGCAGGTTCTCTGGGTGCAACCACACTAGATGACATTAAAGCTAAAAAAAGTGGACAAATGATTATAGGTGTTGATTCAAATCAAGCTTTAGCGTTTCCTTCAGATAAAGAAACTTTCTTCTCTTCTGTTGAAAAGAAAGTTGCAGTAGGTGTTTATAAAGCATTAATGCTTATTGCTGGAATCCCATTAGATTTTATTTCAGCAGATAAAGAAACAAATGACAAAGGATTTGAAGGTGCTTTCGCAATAAATGCAAAGAATGCATTTGTTAAATATGGTTTTGATAAAGGTCTAGTTGGTTATTCTCCCTCTACATTAGCTGGTGAAGAAGCGGCAAAAGTTAATGCACTTTTAGATAAATCGTTCAAATCATTCAATGAGAAAAAACCAATCTTTGAAGTTATGACTGATGCAGGCAAGAACCAAATTTTACTTAACGCTATTATTGTAAAAATCAATACTGTTAAATCATCATAAAACTCAAATTAACTAATAAATTTACAATATGGAATAAAAAGGAGAAAATATGAATTTAATTTCAAAAAAATTATTAGGAGGATTGTTGGTAGTGGGTATAGTTCCTGCAACACTTCTATTGACATCATGTTCTACTAAATCAACAGAACCATTTGATCATGGTATTGATGCAGAAACTCAAAATTACTATGGATCTAAAATTTCAGCCGATCAAGCAAAAGCAACAAGAAGAACGATGCTAATTACTGCTGGAGGAAGAATTAATGATAAATCATTCAACCAATCAGCTTGAGAATCAATGCAATTATATAAAACTCAAGCAGGAATTATTGATAACGATTCTATTGCTTTTAGAGAAACAGATGATGATTCTGGATTACCAGCAGCTTATGATCAAGCTCTTAGTGGTGGATACAAAACTTGAGTTTTAACAAGCTTTCAACAAGCAACACCATTTAAAAGCTGATTAGAAAAATCTGATAACAAAGCTAAATTCATTAAGTCTAAAGCAATTGTTGTTGGTGTTGATTGAGATGGTTCATCATTCGTTCCCGAAGGCCAATTCCTTGGATTGGGATTTAAAACTCAAGAATCATCATGAGTTGTAGGTTATGCAGCGTCTGAGTATTTATCAACAACAGATACTCCTTATCTATCTTCATTCGGTGGTGGTGAATTTGATGGAGTTACTGATTTTAACAATGGTTTCTTACAAGGTATGTTAGATTGAAATACTAATAATCCAACCAAGCCAGTTAAATTCCATTCAGGAAACAAACAAGCTTCAACAATTAACTTAAATACAGGTTTCTTAGTTAATTCAGAAACTGTAAGCATTATTGATGCAATTGTTGGAGTAGGAGATAATGTACCTCAAATTACTTTACCAGTATCAGGATCACTAACTGCAACTATGTTAGAAAATATTAATTCTAAAGATAGTGGACAAATGATTATAGGTGTTGACTCAAATCAATCTTTAGCTTTCCCTAGTAATAAAACTAAATTCTTCTCATCTGTTGAAAAGAAAATTGCTGTAGGTGTTTATAAAGCTATGATACTTTTAGCTGGAATCCCACTAGATTTTACTTCTGGTAATACAAATGACCAAGGATTTGAAGGAGACTTTAAAGCAAATGGGAAAAGTGCACTAGTTAAATACGGTTTTGACAAAGGAATGATTGGTTATTCTCCTTCTACACTAGCTGGCGAAGAAGCTGCTAAAGTTAATGCTCTTTTAGAGAATGCTTATAAAATTTTCCTTACTTTAAAACCAATAGAACCAAGTAAAGATTACTTCAAACCTATGACTGATTCAAGTAAAAATCAAGTAATACTTGATGCTATGATTGCTCAAATCAATAAATAAACAATGTTAAAACATTGTTTTTGTTTTTTGTTATGAAAAAATAACAAAAAAAAAGCAAATAAAACTTTATAATAAATTTAATAAATTAATTTAATAGATTTATTATTGCAAAACAAGGAGAAAGCATATGTTAAAAATTAAAAAGGCGTTATCTCTGGGTCTCTTAATCACAACAGTTATTCCATCAGCAATTATGCTAACTTCTTGTTCTAATTCAAAAGAAGAAATCTTTAATGTTGATATATCAGATGCTGTCAAAACACATTATGGTAATCAAATTGCAGCAAAACTTGAAACTAATCCTGAAAGCGTTCAAAGAAAAACAATGTTAATTACAGCTGGTGCCGCAGTTAATGATAAATCTTTTAATCAAGAAACATGAGGCGCACTACAAGTTTATAGAAAACAAGCTAACATAACTAACGACGATATTACATTTAGAGAAACAACTCTAGACCAAGATCTTCCTAAGATGTATGATCAAGCAATGAATGGTGGATACAAAACATTGATTTTAACTGGATTCCAACACAGTGAAGCATTTAGTTCTTGATTAGAGAAATCTGATAACAAAGCTAAATTCATTGAGTCTAAAGCGGTTGTTGTTGGAGTTGATTGAAATGGAACTTTTATTCCTAAAGGTCAATTTTTTGGATTAGGTTTTAAATCTGAAGAAGCTTCTTGAGTTGTTGGTCGTGCCGCTTCTCAGTATTTAGTTCAATCAGGTAAAAAACAACACCTTTCTTCATTTGGTGGTGCTGAATTTGATGGAGTTACTGATTTTAACAATGGTTTCTTACAAGGTATGCTAGATTGAAATATTGCAAATGAACTAGATGCAACTAAGAAAGTTAAATTTTATTCTGGAGATAAAGTATCTTCAACAATAAATTTAGCTACTGGATTTGATCCTTCAGCTGGTGGAGCTATTGAGCAAGTTGCTTCTATTATCGGAACAAATGATGAAGCTCCTCAAATAATTTTACCTGTTGCAGGTGGTTTGGTTGCTGTGGCAATAGATAATATTAAAGCTAAAAAAACTGAACAAATGTTAATCGGAACAGACACTAATCAATCGATAGCTTTTCCACAAGATAAAAATATGTTCTTTAGTTCAATAGAGAAAAAAGTTGCTATGGCTGTTTATAAAACGATAGTAATGTTAGCAGGAATACCTCTAGACTTTGTAGATGCAACAATAAGTGATGTTAATTTTCAAGGTGACTTTGTAGAACTTAAGACAAGCGCTTATGTTAAATATGGTTTTGATAAAGGTTTTGTAGGTTATTCTAAATCCACACTTGCTGGTGAAAACTCTGCTAAAGCCGATTTATGTTTAAAAGAAGCTCACGAACTATTTAAAAAATTAGACTTAAATAATTATTTCAAACCTATGACTGACCCAACTAAAAATCAAGTAATACTTGACACTATAATTAAGGGTATTAATTCATAAATTATGGAAAAACAAATCGCCGTAGAAATGATTAATATAACGAAAGAATTTCCTGGAATTAAGGCGAATGATAATATTAATATTGCGATTAAAAAAGGTACCATCCATGCTTTAATAGGAGAAAACGGAGCAGGTAAATCTACCTTGATGTCAATCTTATTTGGAATTTATAAACCTACATCAGGAGCAATTAAAATTAATGGGTCTCCATTAATTATTAGTGGTCCTAATCAAGCGAATGATATTGGTATTGGTATGGTTCATCAACATTTCAAACTAGTGGATAATTATACTAATTTTGAAAACATCATTTTGGGTTCAGAGTTTAAAAAACATGGGTTACTAGACAGAAAAACATCTATGGCTAAAATCAAATTACTACAAAACAAATTTGGTTTACTTTTTGACTTAAATCAAATGACATCTAAAGCAACAATTGTTACACAACAAAAAATAGAGATTATTAAAATGTTATATAGAGATTCTGAAATCTTAATTTTTGATGAACCAACAGCAGTTCTTTCACCTAAGGAAATCGATGAATTTTTAATAATACTTCAATTTTTAAAAAACAGCGGAAAAACAATTTTGTTTATTTCGCATAAGTTGTGAGAAGTTATGAAGGTTTCAGATGAAGCAACAATCATTAGACATGGGAAAGTTATTAGACATTATGAAACTCTGGAAAATGTTACAACAATAGATATTGCCAATGATATGGTTGGAGAAACAATTGTTCATTCCAAAAATCAAACACACAGTTATTCTGATGAAGTTATTTTAAAAGTAGAGAATGTTTTTGCTGGTACTAAATTAAAAAACTTAAACTTACAAATACATGCAGGAGAAATTTTAGCAATTGCTGGAGTTGAGGGCAATGGACAGGATGATTTAGAATATATTCTTTCTGGCATTATACAACCTAAAAAAGGAAAAATATATTTAAAGGATCGTGAATCTAATTTCCAAGATATTACTAATTTTTCTTCAGGTAAAAAAAATAAAAGTTTAATATCTGTGGTTCCTGGAGATAGGCATAAACACGGACTAGTTCTTGATTTTGATATTAATGATAATTCTATTATTAGAAACTTATGAAATAAAAAGTTTGTTAATAATTTTATTATCAATAATAAAGCTAAAAAAGAGTTTTCAAAAACAATTATTGATAAATATGATGTTCGTGGTTCTAGAGAAGGAAATTCTATGGCTAGATCTTTATCTGGTGGGAATCAACAAAAAGCAATTGTGGGAAGAGAAATGTTAACTGACCATGATTTAATAGTTATTGTACAACCAACTAGAGGTTTAGATATTGGAGCAATCAATATGATTCATGAAGAAATATTAAAAGAAAAAGAAAAAGGCAAAGCCGTACTTTTAATTTCATATGAGTTAGATGAGATAATTTCATTAGCAGATACCATTGCTGTTATAAACAAAGGACAAATTGTAGGGATAAAACCAGCTAATAAATTTGCAAGAAAAGAAATTGGTTTATTAATGGCTGGATTAGATCACACAGGGGAGTTATATGAAAAATAAATTTACCTTTGCTAATCTGAAAAACCACTTTACTAGTGAAAAAGAAATTGCAGGTCGTCGTCGTCTTTACAACTCTTTATGAGCATTGCTATTTGGTGTTTTAGCCAGTATTTTAATTATTGGTGTAACAGGTAATAATCCATTCGAAGTTTTTGAACTGATTTTTAAAGATGCGGTTGCACAAGATGTTAGGTTTATAACCACCACGGTAGTGTTTATTATTGCCACGCTAGGGACTGCGCTTTGTTTTAAATCTGGTATTTTTAATATAGGTGTTTCTGGTCAAATGATGGCCGGAGGTATCACCTCTATATTAATTTTGAAGTTAGTTGGTATTAATGGGGGAACAATTGTACTGTCAATAATAATGTCAATGATTTCTGGAGCTCTAGTTGCATTTGTTGTTGGGATTTTAAAATCATATTTAAAAGTTAATGAAGTTGTTTCTACAATATTATTGAACTGAGTAGTGTTTTATGTTATTAAGTTTATTATTCAAAGTGGAATACCAGGTTTGGTAAGTCCAACAAGTATTTCTCAAAATCAAACAGAACCACTTAACTTACCAGCTTTCTTTCAGTCATCTAGTTGATTAGCTTTACTTTCTATTTTTGGAGTTATTATGATTTTCATTGTGTGATTTGTTTTTGCTAAAACAACATTCGGTTACAAAATGAAGATGTTAGCTTCAAACAAAGATGCTTCTAAATATGCTGGTTCAGATGCTAAAATAATGCTAATTGTGATTATGACTATTTCTGGAGCTCTATCGGGGTTAGCTGGATTTTTATACTATACCGAGCTTGGAGTTATTAGTGCTAAAAGTGAACCTAACACAATGGGGTTTGATACTATAGCAATCGCACTACTTGTATATAATAATTCTTTTGGAATAGGGATATCTTCAATTTTATTTACAATAATTAAATTAGGTTGTAGTTCTTTGAAACCAGAATTCCCACCTTTAACTGAAGACTTTGCACAAATAATGTTTGGTATTATTATTTATATTGCTGCCATTGGAATTGTCTTTGAAAAATTCAAAATATATACATATTTAAAACATCAATATATTTATTGAAGACATCCTGAATATCAAGCTTTGTTAAAAGAATATATGTTGAACAAGAAAAATATACAACAAATAAGAAAACAAAACAACATCAACATCAAGGCTTTGCGTAGTAGTAATGGAAATATTTGAAAAGAAATTAAGGGTAGGGCAATTGCTAAGAAAGATAAATTAGATGCTGAATTAGTAACTACTCCCATATCTAGAAAAGGCGCTTTCAAAGAATGAAGTGAAAAGAAAATAACATTTAAAGAAATGTGAAAGAAAATAACTGAAAAATCTCATTCTAGTGAAAAGAAAATAACATTTAAAGAAATGTGAAAGAGAATAACTGAAAAATCTCATTCTTTAGGTCAATTAAATGAAGATCAACATGAATATTATTTTGCACAAATATCATTAATTAAAAAAGAAAAAGATGAAGAACTTTTTGTAAATAAATATTTTGAAATATTAACTCTGAAAAGTGCTTCAAAAACTTTATCTATGGAAAGTAAGATTGCATTTAATGAACAAAGAAATATTATTTTACAAAATTATGAATTGAAAAGACAAAACATAAAAGAACAAAAGCAAGCATCTAAAATTCAGAAGGAGAAATAATGGAAGTATTTAATTCAATAACAACATTAGCTGTAATGTATTTCGGAATTCTTGGACTATCTTCAATTGCATCAATTATTTCTGAACGTGTAGGAATTGTTAATATAGGAATAAATGGAACAATTGTTTTTGGTGCCACTGTTTATATGATTTTTGCAAGTATCTTTTCAAACAAGGGAATGATCGAAGGATCTCCTTGATTGCAGATTCCTTTATTTATAATTTCAGGATTATCAGGTGCTGCGTTTTCAGCGCTACATGGTTACGCAACTATTAAACTAAAAGCTAATCAAATTATATCTGGTGTTGCTATGAACATATTAGCTCCAGCAATCACTCTTTCAGTTTTATTTATCTTTGGTGAAGCAAATAAAATGTCTTACCATGTTCCAGAGTTATCTTTAGGAAACAATGCTAGAAAAGAATTAACTGGAATAATTTCTTTAAGTTCATTTGTATTGATAGGAACAGTTATTACCTCATGAATAATGTTAAACAAAACCAGATGAGGTTTAAGAATGAGATCTATTGGAGAAAATCCACAAGCCGCAGATGCTGCTGGAATCAATGTTAATTTTTTCAAATGACAAGGTGTTTTAATTTCAGGATTATTAGCTGGAATAGCTGGTGCTATGTTCATGACTTCTACAAGGACTAGTGGTTCAACTTTCAAAGGATCGGTTGAAGGTTTGGGTTACTTAGCTTTGGCTATAATGATTATAGGAAGATGAAAAATTCTTCCAGCAATCTTAGGAGCTGCTATTTTTTCTATTCTACTAGGGGTGAGTTATAGTTTCTCATCATTCATTCCAAAAGATTATGATAGTTATAAATACTTGGTGTTAGCAGTTCCGTATTTAGGCACATTAATTGCGATGACCATTTTTGGAAAAAAAGCAATACAACCAAAAGCTGCTGGAATTCCATATGACAAAGCATTAAGATAAAAAACCACTTTTTTTAACTCTCACTAACAATATATTGATTAAATAACTGACGTTTTGTTAGATAAATGAACTTTTTAGTGTTAGACTTTTTTATAAAATGTTATAATTCCTATAAATATAGTACTAACACGACAAGGGAAATTAATTATGGATACATCAAATTTATCTAAAAATATTATAAAAAATCTTTCTACCATTCCAGGAATTTTAGGTTTTTGTAATATTGATGAATCCCATGAAGAATTAAAAGAATCAAATGAATGATTGAAGTCATTATCAATCAATGTAATAGATGAGGTTGTTAACCTTAATGTTTCTATCATAGTTTCTATTGATTCAACAATCAATAATATTTCTCAACAAATAAAACAACAGTTTACATTTAATTTCAAAAAAATGTCACTTAAGTTAGGGACTTTGAACATTTATATAAAGGGTGTTAAATAATGAACAACATTTCAATTCAGAATTGAAAAGAAGCAATGATTTCCGCTTCTAACAATATGCAAAACCATAAGAATAGAATTAATTCTTTAAATGTATTCCCTGTTCCAGATGGAGACACAGGAACAAACATGTCCTCAACAATTAAAAAAGCAGCAGACTCTTTGATTACATCAACTACAACAAACTTAAATCAACTATTGCAAAGCATTTCTAAAGATATGCTTTTAGGAGCAAGAGGTAATTCTGGTGTTATTTTATCTCAAATATTTAAAGGTCTTTCAGTAGGTTGAAAAGGTCTTACTAAAATTGAACCAAAACATATTGTGGATGGTTTCAGAGAAGCGTCTAAGATGGCATATGCTTCTGTAATAAATCCTATTGAAGGAACGATTCTTACAGTTATTAGAGAAACATATGAAAATTTAGAAAAAAATGTTAAACCAAAAATGGATATCATTGAAATTTTTGAATTGGCTTTGAAATATGCAAGAGTGAGTTGTGATAATACTCCAAATCTATTGGCTGTCTTGAAAGAGGTTGGTGTTGTTGATTCTGGTGGTGAAGGTCTTAATATTATTATTGAAGGTATTCTTCAATCATTTAAAGGTAAACCGATCAAGATTTCTAAAGAAGAAGCACAAATGCAACAATTCACAGGTGAGTTGGAAATTTACGATGGTGAATTTGGATATTGTACGGAATTAATTTTAAAACTTGAACAAGTTGATAAATTTAATAAACCAGAATTCGTTAAAGGATTATCAAAATTAGGAAACTCTATTGTTGTTGTTCAAGATGAAGAAATTGTTAAAATTCACATCCATGCTTTACACCCTGGACAAGTATTAAACTATGCACAAAAATTAGGTGAATTTGATGCTATTAAATCAGAGAATATGACTATTCAAGCTAGTGATACCAAATCAAATATTACAATGCAAGAGAAAAAGATTAATAACTTAAGCACAAAGAAAAAAACATCAGCAATTATTTCATGTAACACAGGTTCAGGAATTATTGAATTAATGAAAGAATATGAATGTGATTATATTATTGAAGGTGGACAAACAAACAATCCATCAGCACAAGATATTATTGAAGCTATTGAATTTGTTAATGCTGACAATATTTTCATCTTACCTAATAACTCAAACATTATTTTAACTGCGCAACAAGCTGCTAAAATTATTAAAAATAAAAACATTAAAGTTCTATCAACTAAAACACAAGTCGAAGGTATTACAGCTATGTTAAACTTCTCTTCAGAACTAAACTTAGAAGAAAACTTAGAAGAAATGGAATCATCACTAAAGAATTTAGTGACTGGTCAAATTACTGCCGCTATTAAAGATACAAAAATTAATAATGTCAAAGTTAAAAAAGGTGAATTCTTAATGATGATTGAAAATAAAATTGTTGGATGTAAAAGAGACATCATCAAAGCTGGTCAAGCATTAGTTAAAGAAATGTTATCTAAAAAGAATGCTGAAATTGTTGTTATTTATTATGGTGGTGATTCTACTAAGATAGATGCTAATGAATTAGAAAAATATATTATTTCAAACTTTGATGTTGAAGTAGAAATTTACAATGGAGATCAACCAATTTACAACTTTTTGATTAGTGTAGAGTAATCGATATGAAAAAAATAGCTTTTGATGTAATGGGAAATGACAATGGAGTTGAAGCTGCCATTATTGCTTCTATGCAATTTGTCCAAAAATTTAGTGATTACTCAATTGTTTTAGTTGGAGATGAAAAAGAGATTAATAAATTTCTTATTCCTCATGATCGTATTAGCATCTCTCATAACTCAAATAACGTTGATAAGAGTTCAAGTATTAGAAGTTCTCATCTTGATAATAACTCAATGACAGATGCAGTAAAGATGTTGAAAGAAAACCAAGTAGATGGTTGTCTTTCTTCAGGAGATTCAGCAAGATTGATGGTATCTTCTATTTTCATCTTAAAAAGATTAAATGGTGTAAGCAGACCTGCTTTCATGCCCATCTTTCCAACTATTCACAAAAATAAAAAATTAGTTATGTTAGATGTTGGTGCCAACCTAGATATAAATGCAGATCACTTAGTTCAATGAGCTAAATTAGGGGTTGCTTTTGCTTCTACAGTTTTAAAGGCAGAAAACCCAAGAGTAAATATTTTAAATGTTGGTACGGAAGATAATAAAGGTTTTGAAGCACACCAAGCAGCTCATACAGAATTAAAGAAATTGAAAGAGGAAAATAAAATGAACTATCAAGGTTTCATTGAAGGTAGAGATATCCTTGCTGGTATTACTGATGTTATTGTTTCTGATGGATATGCAGGAAACATTTCATTAAAATCAATGGAAGGTGCCATCCTTAATTTCCAAAAAATTATCAAAGAGAATTTAACTTCAAATATCTTTAGAAAAATAAATGCCCTAATGTTAAAGAAAGCATTTAATAATATTAAAGAACACTTAGACTATAGAAATGTTGGCGCTGCATGAATTATTGGTGTAGAAGGCATTATCATTAAGTGCCACGGTTCTTCTGATGAAAAAGCTTATCAAGGTGCTTTGATGCAAATCAAGCAAGGTATAGATTTAAACGCTTTGGAAGAATTTAAAAAGGTATTGTAATATGTCAACACCGTTAATTCAAGAATTTTTAACAAAATATAAAATTCCATACAAGAACATTGAACTATATCAAAGAGCAGTTACACATACAACATATTCAAATGAACATAAAAATTGTGAATCATATGAAATGTTAGAACTGTTAGGTGATTCTATCATTCAAGAAAAATCAACATTAACAATATTTAACCATTACAAAAGAATAGGTGTTGGTGAAGCCACTCAAATTAGATCAAAAAATGTAGATAATGCAGCATTGGCAAAAATATCCAAACAATTGGGATTAAATCATTATTTATTATGTTCAAACAACAGAGATGAACTAGTTAATAAGCCTAAAATAGCCGCTGATCTTTTCGAAGCATTGATTGGTGCACTTTTTCTTGATCTAGGAAGTGATGCTGTTGATTTATTTTTGGCTAAATATTTAACTCCAAAAATAAAACTAACAGATATTGCCAACCTTAAAGATTTTAAAACCCAATTTCAAGAATTAATCCAAACACACTCAACAACAGAGATTTTTTATGTATCCACAAAGAAACCTGATAATAACTTTGAAACTAAATTAATGCATGATTCAAAATGTTATGGTATTGGTGTTGGTAAAACTAAGAAGATAGCGGAGAATCTTGCAGCTGAAAATGCAATGAAAAAGCTGCCCAAACAAAACAAATAGTAAATTTTATAATTCTTATATATAGTTGATTTTGCTCATAAATGTGATAATATTTTATTATAATAATATGTAAAAAAATTCATTAAAAGGAAACTCATGAAACTAATAAAAGTAGAAGCGAAAGGCTTCAAATCATTCGCAGATAAAGTAACTTTAAAGTTTAATGGAGGAGTTGTTGGTATTGTAGGACCTAACGGTTCTGGTAAGAGTAATATTAATGATGCTATTAAATGAGTTTTGGGTGAACAATCATTCAAAGCTCTTCGTGGAGATAATATGGAAGATATTATCTTTGCTGGTTCAAGAACTGAAAAAGAACAAAATAAGTGTGAAGTAACTTTAACGTTTGATAATACAGCAGGAAAACTGTCAATACCACATAAGATATTTACTATTTCAAGAGTGCTTGAAAGAGGTAAGTCTGGTAATACCTATTACATCAATGATCAAATAGCGAGATATAGAGATATTAGAGAAATCGCTTTAGAGTCTGGTATTTCAAAATCTTCATTAGCTATTATTTCTCAAGGAACTGTTTCTGATATTGCTCAAGCCACTCCAGAACAAAGAAGAGGTATTTTAGAAGATGCCGCTGGAACTAGTAAGTATAAATCTAAAAAAGTAGAAGCTTTAAGAAAATTAGAAAAAACACAAGAGTCATTAGAAAAAATAAACACTGTAGTTTTAGAATTAAAAAAACAATTATTACCTCTAGAAAAGCAAGCTGCTAAAGCGCAAATATATTTAGAAAAATCAAAAGAATTAAAAGAAGTTGAAGTTGGACTATTAGTTCATGATTTATCTCATTTTAATTTAAAGTTAGATACATTAAGAGCAGAACTTATTGGAGTTCAAGAAACTAAAGAAGATCTTGAGACAAGAATCAAAGATCAAGAAATATCTATTGAACAAAATCTTGACTATAAAGTTAATTTAGAAAAAGAAATTAGAGAGTTGAATTCTGATTTAGAAAAAATTAATGAAAGCCTTTATAACTTAGAAGTTCGTTTTAAAAATGAAGAACAAAAAAGAGAACTAATTATTAGTGGTCAAATTCAAGTTGCTAATGCAGAAAAAATTAGTGCTATGGAATCACAATTAGAAGTTTATGCATCTGAAGTTAAGCACTTTAAAACATGAGGTGAATCTTCAATTCAAAATGTACGTAATAAAAAAGACGAAGTTAACAATATTGAATTAAATATTGCAACTTTAAGATTAAAGTCAAATACAATGAAAACAAATCTATTGAAAGTTAAAACAAAGATTGATGTTTTAGTTGATCACAAAGAAAACAAAACAAACCTATTTAAAGGAACTAAAACAATCATAGACAATAAAACTTTGTTTAGAGGAATGGAAGGAACCGTTTCAGATATTATTCATGTTCCGGAACAATATGCTTCAGCTATTGAATCAATATTGCAAAATGCTTTACAACATATTGTTGTTGATGAATCTGAAACAGCTATCAAGATGATAGAGTTCTTAAAAAATAATAATGGTGGTAGAGCGACATTTATTCCTTTATCATCTATTAATGAAAAAGAAATCAGGTCAGATTATTTATTACAAATTAATAACAAACCAGGATTCATTGGTGTAGCTTCAGAATTAGTTAGTTCAGAAGATAGATATTCAAAGTTAATCAAGTTCTTATTAGGAAATACAATCATAGTTGAAGATATTCAATCAGCAAATAAAATCTCACACTTAGTAGATAAGAAATATTTAATCGCCTCTTTAGATGGTGATTTAATTAGAGTTGGGGGAATCATGACTGGTGGAACTAAGATTAATAGTTCTAACCTTATTGGTCTTGAAGATCAAATTAGACAACTTAATGAAATTATTCCTGGATTAACTAAAGGTATTGATATTGCTAATATTGAAATCACAAAATTAGAAAACATCAAAGAAGAAAAACAAAGTTTAATCAATGAACTAACAATTGAAATAGTTAAAAATAATGAAAAACATGATAATGTTGAAAAACTATTTTTAGACTTAAAATTAGATTTCGAAACACAAAGTAAGAAAACTTTTGATGCAGATTCTTTCCAAAGTATTGATGGTTCATTAAATGAACTAAAATCAAGTAAGGGTATTGTTCAAGCAACATTAAGATCAAAGCGTGAAAAACTAGAGTTAATTGATGTTTCAATTTCTAGAACAACATTATCAAAACAAGAATTAGAAAAATCATTGAGATTAATTATTTCAAATTCAAGTGAAAAAGTAAATGAAAAAACAAAAGCTGAGTTCTATGTTCAAGAAGCAACAAGAAGATTGAGTGAACATTATCACTTAACTTTTGAATCAGCAAAGGAAAACTACATCCTTACTTTAAAATTAGATGATGCTAGAGAAGTTGTTTCTCGTTTAAAAACAGAAATAGATGAATTAGGAAACGTTAACTTAGAAGCTATTAAACTTTATGCTGAGATTAAAGAACGTCATGATGACATTTATTCCAACCAACAAGAATTAACAGAAGCTAAAAACATTATCTTAGAAGCTATTTCAGAAATGGATAAAATTATTGTTTCTAGAATATCATCAACTTTAGAATTAGTTAATATAGAATTTAATTTAGTATTTCAAAAAATGTTTGGTGGAGGAGAAGCAAGAATATTTTTAGTTGATCCTCGTGATGTTTTGGAATCAGGTGTTGATATTCAAGCTCAACCTCCTGGTAAGAGTGTTAAGAACTTAAAGTTATTTTCAGGTGGAGAGAAAGCGCTTATTGCTATCTCATTACTATTTGCTATTATTAAAGCAAAACCACTACCTCTATGTATCTTGGATGAAGTTGAAGCTGCTCTAGATGAAGCAAACGTTGTTAGATATGCTGAATTCTTACAATCATTAAAAGAAAATACTCAATTCATTGTTATTACTCACAGACATGGAACAATGTCACGTGTTGATGATTTATTCGGTGCAACAATGCAAAAAAGAGGAGTTACAACATTCTTCAGCATAGAGCTTTCTAAGGCTAAAGAATTGGTTGAAAATACTCAAGAAGAAATGAAAGAAAACTAAAAGTAATATTTATGTATAAAGATAAATTTAATGCAATAGAAACAGAAAAAGCGGTGTTGTTTGTTAAGAAAAACTTTGTTGAAAATCTAGAGAAAAATCTTAATTTAATCAAAGTATCTTCACCTTTATTTTTGGATAAGTCAGAAGGGTTAAATGATCACTTAAGTGATGATGGTTCTCCAGTAACTTTTGGTTACAAAAAAGACAATTTTGAAATAGTTCAATCACTTGCTAAGTGAAAAAGACAAGAAATTAAAAACTTGGATTTTAATATTGATTCTGGATTATGAACTAACATGAAAGCCATTAGAGCAAATGAACAAACCCTTTCTCCTTATCACTCTTTATATGTAGAGCAATTTGATTGAGAAAAAAGAATCTCTAAAGAGGATCGTACAATTAAATACTTGAAACAAGTAGTTAATAATATTTATGATGCTGTTAAAAAAACTTTAACTGAAACTCAAAAAGTATATCCTGAATTAAAAACAGAATTACCAAAAGATATAACTTTCATTACTACAGAAGAACTTTATTTAATGTACCCTGAATTAACATCTAAGGAAAGAGAAAATGCTTTTGCAATTGAAAATAAAGCTTTCTTCTTAATGGGTATAGGTCATAAATTAAGTCATAATAAACCACATGATGATCGCGCTGCTGATTATGATGATTGAAATTTAAATGGAGATTTAATTTTATATAATCCAATCCATAAAAATGCTATGGAAATAAGTTCTATGGGCATTAGAGTAGACTCTGAATCATTGAAGAGTCAAACAAAATTAAAAAACAAAGATGAAAGTTCGTATTTTAAATATCACCAAGATATCAAAGAAGAAAACTTGCCATTTACCATCGGTGGCGGGATTGGTCAATCTAGACTAGTTATGTTCATTTTAGAAAAATATCACATTGGTGAATTTCAGCGTTCTTTTTGACCAACTGAAATCAGAGATGAAATGGCAAAATTAGGAATCAAGTTAAAATAAGATGAAATTTCAATTAACTTCAAATTATGAACCCTCAGGAGATCAACCAACAGCCATCAAAGAACTTATTAAGGGTATCAAGGAGAAAAAAGATAGTCAAGTATTATTGGGTGTCACTGGATCGGGTAAAACATTTACAATTGCAAATGTTATTGCAAATGTAAATAGACCTGTAATTATTTTATCTCATAATAAAACATTAGCGTCACAGTTATATAGTGAACTCAAAGGTTTCTTTCCAAAGAATAGAGTTGAATATTTTGTTTCTTATTTTGATTACTATAGACCAGAAGCTTATCTTCCTCAAAAAGATGTTTATGTTGATAAGACATCCAAAACAAATCAAGATTTAGAAGCGATGAGAATGGCTTCTTTAAATGCGCTAACCACTAGAAATGATTCTATAGTAGTTGCCTCTGTAGCTGCAATATATGGTTTAATTAATCCTACAGAATATAAGTCTGCTTTTTATAATATAGAAGTTGGTCAAACTATTAAAAGAAATGAATTTTTTATTAACTTAATTAAAAGGCATTATAAAAGAAATCCTATTGATTCACCTTCTGGATCATTTAGCGCAAAAGGAGATGTTGTTGAAATAGCACCATCATGAACCGCTGATTACTTAATTAGAATTGAATTCTTTGGAGATGAAGTTGAAAGAATTGCAAGAATTGATCCAATAACTAAAATCCTAAAAAGATCTCTTAATTCAATAATTATTTTTCCTGCAGCAATCTATTCTATGAAAGACGAAACAATCGATACTGCTATAGAACTTATTGAACTAGAACTAGAAGAACGCTTAAAGTACTTTAAAGATAATGGTAAATTATTAGAAGAACAAAGAATAAAAGATAGAACAAATAATGATATTGATTCCTTGAAAGAATTTGGTTTTTGTTCTGGTATTGAAAACTACTCTCGTCATCTTGATGGTAGAGCGAATGATGAAAAACCATTTACTATTATTGATTACTTACCGAAGGACGCTTTATTAATAATAGATGAATCACATATGATGATGCCACAATTAAGCGCTATGTTTAATGGAGATAGAGCCCGTAAGAAGAATTTGGTAGATTATGGTTTTAGATTACCGTCAGCTTTAGATAATAGACCATTAAAATTTGAAGAGTTTGAGAAATTCAAGTTTCAAAAGATTTTTGTTTCTGCAACTCCGGGAGATTATGAAGTTGATCTTGTAGAGGGTGAAATTGTTTCTCAAATAATTAGACCTACAGGATTAATTGATCCTACTATTGAAATATTTCCAGCTACTAATCAGATAGAAAATATTTATGATCGTATTCAACAGCAAATTAGTAAGAATGAAAGAACATTTATTTTAGCAACAACCAAAAGAACTAGTGAAGAATTGACAAAACACTTTCAAACATTAGGTGTTAAAATTGCCTATATCCATTCAGAACATAAAACATTAGAAAGAAATGAAATATTGCGCAAGCTACGTAAAGGTGTTTATGATGTTTTGATTGGAATTAATTTATTAAGAGAAGGTATTGATATTCCTGAGGTCTCTTTAATTTTGGTTTTAGATGCTGATAAAGAATCATTCTTTAGATCTAAAAGAAGTTTAATTCAAATAACGGGTAGAGCTGCGAGAAATGTTAATGGACATGTTGTTTTCTATGCGGACACGGTAAGTAAGAGTATGCAAGAAACAATTGATGACAATGACTTTAAAAGAGGTTTACAAGAGAAATATAATAAAGAACACAACATTACTCCTAAAACAATAGTTAAACCCATTCCTGAACCAATTCAAGGACATGATTTACAAAATGCAATTGATTATGCTTTAAACAGCAACAAAAAGAAAGTTAAGAAAACAGAAATTATTAAAGTGATTGAAAGTCTTAGAAAAGATATGAAAACAGCAGCTAAAGATTTAGATTTCGAAAGAGCTACAGAAATTAGAGATGTTATTTTTGAATTAGAATCTGATTTATAGTTTTTCAGTTATTAAATTAAGAACTGATAATATTTAAATTCCTTCTATTGTGTGAGTTTAGTTGACATATTTATTTTTCAAAGATATGTTATAATTTATATTAAATAACTGAGGATTAAATATGAAGAAATTATTATTAGGATTAGGATCAATAGTTATTACAATATTACCTGTTTTAGCTGTTGTATCGTGCGGAGGAACAAATCCAGGTGATGGTGATAAACCTCAACCAGAACAAGGGAATTTAAACGTTACTCCCGAAGGACTGTTATCAGGATTTATTGATCCTTCAGCCCAAGGTGATGTTACTGATTTAGCAATACCTGAATTTTATAATGGAATAAAAATTACATCAATTGGAGACCGAGCCTTTAGTAACAACAAATTAACGTCTGTAAACATCCCAAACTCAGTAACAACAATTGGATACCAAGCCTTCAATAGGAACCAACTAACTTCAGTGACTATAGGTAACTCAGTAACAATGATTGAAACCGGAGCGTTCGGATATAACCAACTAACTTCAGTTACCATCCCAAACTCAGTAACAACAATTGAAGACCGAGCCTTTAGTAACAACAAATTAACGTCTGTAAACATCCCGAACTCAGTAACAATAATTGGAAATGACACCTTCTCAAATAACGAACTAACTTCAGTTACCATCCCAAACTCAGTAACATCAATCGGATTAAGCGCCTTTAGTAATAACAAACTAACCTCAGTTACCATTCCAAACTCAGTAACATCAATCGGATTAAGCGCCTTTAGTAATAACAAACTAACCTCAGTTACCATCCCAAACTCAGTAACATCAATCGGAGATATGGCATTCATATTGAACCCACTAACATCTGTAACCATAGGTAACTCAGTAACATCAATCGGAAATGGAGTCTTTGCATACAACAAACTAACCTCAGTTACCATCCCAAACTCAGTAAAAACAATAGGAGAAGATGCCTTCCTGCTGAATCAACTAACTTCAGTGACTATAGGTAACTCAGTAACAATGATTGAAACCGGAGCGTTCGGATATAACCAACTAACTTCAGTTACCATCCCAAACTCAGTAACAACAATTGGAGACCGAGCCTTTGAAAACAACCCTCAATTAAATGCAACCAATACCAAGCTTCCAACAATCTTTGACACACTTGTAGAACGTAAAAGAATCGGTCTTAATTGATAATCAAACACATTGTAAAAAGTAATAACTAAAGCTTTCTTCAGTTATTACCAGACATTAAAATAGGAACTGATAATACTTCAATTCTTTCCATTAATCTTTTCGCTTTAAAAGCACTAACGTCAGGACCTTTAGCAAATTCTTTTCCTAATTTTTCATATGAAAAGTTAGAAGTAAAGAAGGTTGTCTTTTTCAGTTGCATTCTGTGTGACAAGATTGTAAATAATATTTCACTAACCATTCATGAAGAGTTCTTTTCTGAACCAATATCATCAATAAATAAATAGTCAACATTCTTTAAATCATCAATTGTCTTTTTGTAACCAGTTGAAAATAATTGTTTTAAGTAACTTGCTAAATCATTGTTATTAATATAAGCAACAGTTTTGTTTTTAGAAGCAAAATAATTAGCAATAGCTTGTGTAAAGAATGATTTACCAATTCCAAAATCTCCATATAAATACACACCTTTAAAATACTCATCTTTTTTAAAGTTCTTTAAAATAGTTTCTTTGAAATAATTTAATAATTGCTTTCTATCTTCGTTTCACATGAATTCATTAGCTTTAATTCCTGTTCTATCATTTAAAGAAGGGAATAAAGAATAATCAACAACAGTAACATCTCGTAAAATAAAGTTATTTTGATTTTCTATTTTTTGTCCCACTGAAGTTGGCACAATTTTTCTTGTAATACGACCATTTGATTGAATTTCTATTTCTGACGTATAAGTCATTTCTTTATTTTTAGCATCTTCAATAATGTCGAAAAAAATTGGAATAGATTCTTCAATTTGAGCATCAGTTAAATTGTTATCACTGATAAGTTTAATAATTTTTTTGTGGCTTAAGACTTCTTCCTTGATTTTTTTGATATCCATTATTACATCAATTCCTCAAGATCTTCTAGTAAGTCATTTAATGAAATTTCTTTTACTTCACTCATGATTGATTTGTTGTCATTATTTGATTCTTCAAAATGTCCTCAATCTAAACTTTCATTAGATTGCTTACCTTTTCTAACTTGAATAGATTCATTTAATGAGTCAGATATTTCTTTGAAACTGATCAAGTTTCTTTCATATAGGTCATTTGTGATTTTTTTGATGAAATTAACAACTATTCTTCCATTGCATTCAAAAGAGTAATTTAATATAGTATTAATAGACTGATCACATAAACCTATATTCCTCGCATAGCCAATATATTCTTTTTGACCAAAGGTGATTGCGCCCTTATCTATAAATCTAATATATTGATCAGGAGTCAAAGCTTTAACGGCATCATCATGATTACTAAATGTAGGTAATTTTAAGTCTGCAGTTACATATTCTTTAGCTGATTCTTCAAATGAGAAGTCGAACATATCAAAATACTTAGCTGAAGTTTCAATATAGTCATTCTTACTAACAGGTCTTGGTTTGTTATTTAAAATAAGTTTTTCAAGAGCAATATCACCAATTCTTTTTGATAAATTAGATTTCAATATATCGTTACTAATAAATTTTTCTAAAGTCAATGGTTTTAATATTGTAATTAACCCGTTTTTGTTGTCGTTTTTAGTAAAAGTTTTAATTAATCCCACTGCTTCAAGGTTTCTTTTGGCTAAATTCAAATCTTCAATACTAATTGCTAATGATTTTGATAGCTCATCAATATTAACTCCAGGCTTGTAAGCGCTATCTGATTGGTCTAAAGATGATAAATATTCATATAAAATAGTGGAATTAGGTCCAATTATTGGCAAATAGAACAATCTTACTAAGTTAAAATCACTAGAGCTAATTTTATTAAAATTTTCGATAAAAAAATACAAAATCTTCATTCATCCCCCGCTTTTCACACCTTAAATTAAAAGTATTAAACTTATTATATTATTTAAACATAGTACCTTTTAAAAAAGACTTTTCAATCCATGTTTATAGATATGTTATCCATATTAATATCCACATTATCAGGTTTAGAAAACCCAGTGTTTATGGAGTCAAAATACTCAAAATCATAGTTATCCACATTTTTAAATTTTAATATTTTTCTTCGAGTTTCCATGCTTGCAATAATATTCAAAGTTTTGTCAAAAAACCCCTTAAAATCAACGTTTTCATTGTACAAAATTGGAATTTCTACAAAATCATAGTTATATTGTTGTAAATGTTCAAAAAGTACAGGGAAAATCAATTTTTCTAGTAAATCCTTATTCTTTTCAATAGAAATGAATTTTTTCAGTCTTTTTTTGTCAACTGCATCTTCATTCACATACTCTTTTCCTAAGTTTTCTTTGATTAATTCATAGCATTTATTGCCAAATTTGTATTGTTCAGTGAAAAAATGGTCACAATTTAAGGTTGAATATCCCAAATCTCGTGCTTTATCCAATAAAAAAGTCTTACCTACGCATGTTTTACCTATTATTGCTATCATTCTCATTCACTTCCTTACTTATAATACTAATATTAAATGTATAATATTAGTATGAAATTTATTTATTTATGTGGTCCAACAGTATATGACAAAGTTCACATAGGAAATATGCGCCCTATAGTGACTTTTGATTTATTTATTAGAGCTATGAGGCATTTAGGTGAAAACATTACCCTAATTCACAATATAACTGACATTGATGACAAAATTATCGCTAAATCTAAAGAATTGAAAATATCAGAAGAAGAAGTTAGCGATAAATATTTCAATTTTTATAAGGATATGTTGTCAAACTTTAATGTGAATTCAATTATCGAAATGCCTAAAGTTGTTGAAAATATGGAAACCATTATTGGAACAATTAAGCAATTAGAAGCTTCTGGCAAAGTTTATTTATCTGGAGGATCACTTTATTTTGATATTAAATCAATTGATTCATATGGTTCACTTTCAAATCAAAAATCTGATAATCATATAAACGGAGAAAAAAACCTTAGTGATCAAAAAAGAAATCCTGAAGATTTTGTAGTTTGAAAATCAAAAACAGAAGGTGTTGTTTGAGATAGTCCTTGAGGCAAGGGAAGACCTGGTTGACATACCGAGTGTATGAGTTTCATAGATTTTTTTGGACAAGGTAAAATAGATATCCATGGTGGTGGAATTGATTTAAAGTTCCCTCATCATGAAAATGAAGATGCTCAATTTGTCGGATTACATGAACGACCAATCACTAAAGAATGAGTTCATATTGGTATTATGAATTTGAATGGTCAAAAAATGTCTAAATCTGAAAAAAACATTTTATATGCTGATGATTTTTTAGTTAAAGACAATAATCATAATAATTCAGATATTTTTAGAATGATTTTATTAAATTCTAATCATAAGAACACTATTGAATTTACTGATCAACTATACCAAGATAATTTCAAGAAACTATCATCCGTTATCAATATTTTTAACTTACTATCTGTTCAAGATAATTTTGTATTTTCTAAATTAGAAGATATTGAAAGTGTTTTGAATAATATTCAAAATCTTAATTTTTCAGCTGCGATGAAAGAAATTAATGAAAAGATTAAATTATTTAATGAAACTAAAGCAATTAAAATAGGTAATTCATTAATAAGTATTTTTCAAGTTTTAGGTTTCAGATTTACGGAAAACATCATTTCAGAAGAAGAAAAAAACATTTATCAAATGTGGAAGACGGAAAGCGCTCTTAAAAATTGAGAACGTTCCGATGAATTAAGAAATCAGATTTCACACATTTTAGGAAAAAAATAGGAAAAAGAGGCTTATATTATATGATTAAATTGATTTGTGGAAAAAATACTGTTTTAGATGCAATGGAGAATAAAATGGACATTAATACCGTCTATTTATTGCAAGAACAAAACAATATTAATCCTGAAATAAAAGTAAAAATAATTACAAAAGAAGAAATGAATAAAATGACACCCCTAAACCACCAGGGATTTGTTGCTATTTTAAATGAATTTAAATATTACGATATTGATTCAATTTTTCAAGATAGACCAGAAATGGTTTTAATCTTAGATCACTTAGAAGATCCACAAAATTTCGGTTCTATTCTAAGAACCGCTAACGCCTCCGGAGTAAAACATATAATCATACCTAATATTAGGTCTGTAGATGTTAATGAAACCGTTGCAAAGGTTTCTTCCGGTGGTATTGTCGGATTAAAAATTATTAAAGTTAATTCTATTCAAGCAACAATCAAAAAATTAAAGAAAGAACATTTTTGAATATATGCAACATCTTTGGGTGAAGGTGCTTCGGAATACAATAAAGAAAATTATAACTTCCCTCTTGCCATCATTGTTGGCAATGAAGGTAAGGGTATTTCGAAACCATTACTAAAAGAAGCTGATCAAAGTGTCTTTATTGGTATGGAAGGAACTGTGCAATCATTGAATGTTTCTGTAGCAACAGGGATTATTCTATTTTATTTGAAATCACAAAAGGAGTAATATGGATGCAATAACAAAAATGGTTATGATTATGTATCGAACAAACCAACAAGTCTTTAAAAACACCGCACGCTTTGTTTTAAGAAAGTTTTACTCAATCCCTGTAGAAGAGGATGATTTAATCTTGGGTTGCTTACAACAATTAATAATCAAAGGAAAAGAGTTCAAGCCTACAGAGCAATACTCATTAGAAAAATATTTGTACTCAAATATAAAATACATAATGTATTCTTATTGTCGTACATTTACTAGAAAAAACAATGTTATTTTAAACAATTATGTTGATTTTGATTTAATGGAAAACTTTAAAAGTCAAACATATAATTACTCTGAATTAAATTTGGAATATTTAAGCAAGTTGCAAAAATCTATTTTAGATGATTTGTATATTGGAAAATCAACAATTAGACAAATAGCTGTTAAAAATACAACCACCTCTTTTGCTATTAAAAAACAAATAAAAGAGATTCAAAAAATAATTATTAATCAAATAGAAAATTCAACCGACTTCTAAACAACGATCTTTTCTTTTATCATTTGTAGCACTTTGTTTTTATCTGTTTTTCATAAAATTTCAGATATTCTAATTAACTCATAACCCTTAACTTTAATAAAGTCTTGTCTCACAACATCACCATACTTCTGTAAAGCTGTTAAATGCTCTTTTAAACCATCTATTTCTAATCCTAATAAGAATTTACCTGTTGCTTTATTGAATATCGCAAGATCGATTACATACGACCCAATAGGGTGCTTAGTAACTATTTCTAATTCTGTGTCTAAACTTTGTTTTGATAATCATTCTTGAACATCTTTTTCAAAGTTTTGACCAGTATTATCAACTTTTTTTGTTTTCTTAATTGAATATTCTTTTTGCTGTGTTTCTGATAATTCTAAAAATCCAATTCAGTTTTTAAAGATTTGTAAATCAGCATTATCAGTGTTGGTAATTTTAACATCCGTTGATACTAAAGATTTCAATATAATTAATTTAGATTTAGCTCTTGTTATAGCAACGTTTAAGGCGTTCTTTCCTCCTGGTCTTCCTACATATGTGGAAGCGAAGGTAGAGTCTTTAGTATATCCAATTGATATAATAACCAAATCAGCTTCATCACCCTGAATATTTTCTAAGTTCTTCAATATAATTGAACCTTCAATAATTTTGTCGTATATTTTAGTTTCGTTTTTGGCAATCATTTCATTAACTAAATCTAATTGATGCTTATTGAATGTTAAAAGAATTATTTTTTTATAATTTGAAATATTCTTTTTCAATTCTTCAATCATTCTATTAGCTTCTTTTATGTTGGTGCTATTTGTTCAATCACCGTTAACATTAATTATTTCTATGGGACTTAAATTGACATCATTCTTATCAACTGTATTCAGTTCATTATTATAGAACTCTTTTGCTGAAAAGGTTGTTAGTGCTGCAGATGAAGAACGATAGTTAAATTCTAAATTATATTTAGGTAATGAATTAGCTATAGCATACGTTAAAAGTGAATCAATGTTTTCTACTTCGTCTTCATCCTCTGCAGCAGCTCTTTGTGAGAATCAGTTAGATGGTTGCATTTGTTGATCATCACCAGCAACGATTACTTTTTGTCCTAAAGCAATAAAAGGTAAAGCTTTTTCTAAGAATATTTGAGATGCTTCATCAAAGATGACATAGTCAAATTTATCTTTTGAAAAATCAATAAAACTTGATAATGATTCAGGTGTTGAAACAACTATGTTGAATATTTGCTTTAATTCATTTTTAAATAAAGTAATAAAGTTATTTGGTGATGAAAAACCACGTTCAATACTTCCTAAAAATTTACTTAATCATTTTTTATCTTCAATCTTTTTATCTTCCATTTTTTTAATATTTTCAATTTTATTTTTGGTGTTTGATTTTAAACGATTTATAACCATTTCTTCGTTAGACTCAAAAGGAATAGTGGTAGTTAGGGGATTAGTAAACGAAGAGTATGTTTTTAAAACCGTTTCCAAGTTGTTGATAGAAGAAACTTCTTTTAGGAAGTTGATGATTTCTGCATCAGACTTTGTTTCATATAGAAAATCTAATAAATCCATATTTAATGAGTGCAGTTGTTTAAATGACTTGTGATATACACTTATGAAACCTAACATTTTCTTAGGTTCAACATTCAATTTAATTGCCAATTCTTTTATATCTTTTTCTTGAAAAGCAATAATCTTTTCAATGTTATCATATTGATTAATTTGTTTAAATTCAAATATACTCTTTAGAGCTTTTTTAATTTTTCCAACAATCTTTGCATCATCACTGTTTTGGATTCTAGATTTGATTTGACAAATTAAATCAATTTCTTCTTGAGATATTGCAGAGTTAACATCTTTAATTTTTCAATACTCTTTGGTTCTAGGGTCAATTAATGGATTTAGAGGCGCGTATAAATAATGAGTAGTAGTTTCGTCTTTTGCATAATTAATGAATTTTTGCAACCTTTGATAGAAGTTTGATTGTTCATTTTTACCAACTAGATTTTGATTTTCAATTAATTGAAGCATGAAATATTTCAACCCTCCCATTCTTTCGATAACAACTTCTAAAGCAATTCTTTTTTGAGAAATAAACAAAGCTGTTTTATCTTGATGTAAAATGTTTGTTAATAAGTTAGCTATTGTTTGTGACTTACCTGTTCCAGGAGGGCCGATAATTATTGAGTGACCTTGAAGAGATGCTAAAATAGCTTTTTCTTGAGAAGCATCTGTTGGACAAACTCTAGCAATTTCTAAATCGTTATCAATCATATTTTCAACTGATTTTTGATTAAAGTTTGTTAGTGCGTTTTCAACATGTAAGAGATTGTTTATTTCTCCATTTTGAATTAAATCAACAGTAGCTTTTCTTAAAGAACTACCTGCTGGTTGGGAATGAACTAAAATCATTCCTTGTGTTTTAGTTAATTTCTTTTCTTTTATATCAGTTATTGATAGGTCTGAAAACTTGCCATCTATTTTAACAGAACCAATACTTATAATATCTTTGAAAAAATGATCTAATTCTTTGGCCACTTCTTCAAAAGTAATTTTTTCAATACCAACATCAATAATAGGGGTTTCCATATTAAGTGCTTGTTCAAGGAAGAAAGTTATCTTTTCATTTAAAATAACAGTCTTGTTTTTTGAAATTAAATAAACTTCATTCCCCTCAATATCAATATCTACTTCTTTTAAAAGTAATGGTGCATAAATTGGCTTATCAACTAATTTTCCTTTAACAAAATAAGTACCAATAAAAAGTGGTCAGATGTTTGTTTGATTAAAAGTATCATTAATTGTTTTCTTATATTTCTTTCATTTTGTTAAGAAAGTGGTATTTTCTTCAGAAATCTTTTGGATGATAGTTTTTTTAGCTGCTACTAAATCCTTTGTGATTTGTTTTGTTATAAGAACTGTTGGTTTATGATCAATTCCACTAAGAACCTTGATCAAGTCTTCTGGTGTGGCTGCGTTTTTGATAAGTTTTTCAACACTTGACATAGATAATTTTTTAATTTTAATTTTAAAATCAACCTTTGTATAAATATTATTAATTTCTTCTGGCTTGAACAGTTTTGCTATATCTTGGTTCAAAAAATTAAGTTTACTAAAAATAGCGCTATCTGATTGTGAATTAATTGATAATAAATTATTCAGTATTTTTGTATATTTAGGTTCTATATTTTGTTTTGTTTTTTTATTATTTACTTTAGGTGTTGTTTTGACTACTTGTAATATTCTCAAATTCATATTTACTTCCGATTTCATGTATATTTTAATTCATAAAATACAACTTAATGTTTTATAAATTAATCTAATTATAATAGATATATAAAAAAAAGAAAATACTTTGAATTATTTTATTAAATTGTTTTGAAATATTTAAAATTATCATCATCTCATTGTTATTCATATTTAAATATAAAAGTTATTATTTTATGTATAATTATGTGTAAATGAAAAAAAAAGTTGCGCTGGCATGCCAAAATTGTAAAATTAAGAACTATTACACTAATAAATCGAATGACGATCGTATAGTTGTAAACAAATTCTGCAAAACTTGCAGGGCTCATTTTGAACATAAAGAGGAGAAATAATGGAAAATAAAAACAACATCGATGAAAATCATGATGTAAATTCTCCAAAAGAAATCACCAAACCTTATGTAATGAGAAATTTTAAGAAAGAACTTAAAAGAGTAAGATGACCAATTCAAAAAAAACATAATAAAAACTTCTTGTCAATTTTTGTTTTTATATTGGTGTTAACAGGATTCTTTGCTTTAATTTCTTTTGGAGCAACGGAATTAATAGAAATAATAGGAGCTAAATAATATGAACAATAAATTAAAAATGGAATGATACATGATTTCAACGGTATCTAAAAAAGAAGACCACGTAATCGAAAATCTTAAAAACAAAATATCTGCAGAGGGAATGAGTCATTTATTTGAAGAATTCAAAGTATTTGAACAACCAATAATTACTAATGCTGAATTATTAAAAAAAACAAAAGGTAAAGACTATAAAGTTAAAATGGAAAATATCTATAAAGGATATATTTTTATTAAAACAGTTATGACTGATGAAGCGTGATTCTTAATTAGAAATACAGAAAATGTTACAGGATTAGTAGGATCTTCTGGTAAAGGAACAAAACCAACTCCAATTAGTGAAAAGCAAATTCAAAAATCAAGAAACATGGAAGCTTTAAAGAAATCAGAGTTTCAAGATTTAGAATATCAAAATCCTTTTGAAGCAGGAGTTTTAGTTGAAGTTGTTCAAGGTTCGTTTACTGGTGAAAAAGGTAAAGTTGTTGAAACAGATTCAGAAAACCAACTAGCTATTGTAGAAATTGAATCATTTGGAAGAAAAGTACCAACAGAATTTTCTTACAAAGCTCTATCAACTATTAAAATTTAATAATTATCTAAATTAATTTTTATTTTTCCATTATAATATTTAAGCAATTAATAAATGTAATTGCGGCAACTCGGAGGAGTAGCAAAGCGGCCAAATGCGGGTGGCTGTAACCCATTTTCTTAGGATTCGGGGGTTCGAATCCCTCCTCCTCCACCATTATTGCCCCTTAGCCAAGCGGAAAGGCACTGGCTTTTGGTGCCGGCATGCGTAGGTTCGAATCCTACAGGGGCAGCCATATCATCCTTTTAGGATGTTTTTTTTTATTCTGTTTTTAAAAACTATATAATTAAACAATGAAATCAATTAAACAAATAACCCCAATAGAAGAAAATTTCTCGAAATGATATATAGATGTAGTTACAAACGGTAATTTAATCGAATATGGACCTGTTAAGGGAACCATGATCTTTAAACCTAATTCGTATGGTATTTGAGAAAATATTCAAACTCATTTTAATAAGATAATAAAAAAACAAGGTGTTAAGAACGTTTACTTACCAATGTTAATACCGGCTCATTTAATTGCTAAAGAAAAAAACCATGTAAATGGTTTTGCTCCAGAACTAGCAACTATTACTAAAGTTGGAAATAAAAACTTATCAGAAGAAATTTACATTAGACCAACTTCAGAAGTTTTGTTTGCTGAATTTTTTAAGAGCGAAATTAACTCTTATAATGATTTACCTCTTGTATATAACCAATGAGCAAATGTTCTTAGATGAGAAAAAACAACTAATCCATTTTTAAGAAATTCTGAATTCCTATGACAAGAAGGTCATACATGTCATGTTGAAAAACAAGAAGCTGAAGATATGACAATGAAAATGTTAGACACATATAAAAACTTTTTAAGAGACTTTTTAGCAATTCCGGTAATTACAGGAACTAAAACAGAACTTGAAAAATTTTCAGGTGCAGAATCGACATTTACTATTGAAGCTATGATGAAAGATGGCAAGGCACTACAATCAGGAACAAGTCACTTCTTAGGTCAAAACTTTTCTGAAATATTTAATATATCTTATAAATCAAAAGAAAACAAACCGGAATTTGTTTATCAAACATCATGAGGAATTTCAACGAGATTAATTGGAGCCATCATTATGACTCATGGTGATAATAGAGGAATTATTATTCCACCTAAAATAGCCCCAATTCAAATCGACATTATTGAAATCATGGCAGATAAAGAATCTAAAGTCGGAGTTATTTCTGGAGATCTTCTTAAGGGCTTGGAAGACTTTTATACTATTAGAGTGGATAAATCTAAAAAAAGTGGTGGTTTTAAGGCTTCTCAATCAGAAATTGAAGGTGTACCAGTTAGAATAGAAATAGGACCTAGAGAAGCTGTTAATGATCAAGTTATTATTGTTCGTAGAGATACTTTAGAAAAAACAACAGTTAATCTTGTTGATGTTAAAAAGTTTATTGATGATTTGATGGAATCAATTCAACAAAATCTTTTATCAAGCGCAGAAAAAAGATTGAAAGAAAATATTGTAGTTGTTAAATCTTATGATGAATTAAAAGAAGCAATCAATAAAAATCAATTTGCTCTAGCTCCAATAGTGGATAATGATGAATTTGAACTAAAGATTAAAGAAGAAACTACAGCCACTGCTAGATGTATTCCTCTAGAACTAAAGGTGCCTGATAAAGGTGTTTGTTTGTTTACTGGCCAAGAAACAAATAGATTTGTCATTTATGCAAAATCATATTAATTAATGATAAAATTAAGTTATTAAATTTAATAAAATAGGAGAGTGTGATTATGATACATATTGCAAAAAATAAAGAAGAAATTTTAAATATATTAAAGATAGAAAACATGACCATTATGCTTAATTTTCATTCTGAAACATGTGGTCCTTGTATTATGCAAATGCCAATATTAGAAGACTTATCAAATGATAAAAAAATTACATTAATAACATTTGATGTTGAAGAAGGTGGAGGTGTTCTAGAGCACTTTGGAATTTCTGCTACACCAACAACAATAATTTATAAAAATGGTGAAGAAGTCTTTAAAAATGTCGGATTCCTTTCTTATGAAGAATGAAGTGATAAAATATCAAAATTTCAATAAACCAAGATTTAAATAATAAGAAAAATAATGAATTTGAAGTCGAATGTTTTTTTATTGATCTTGATGGAACTTCCTTGGATGGGAAACGTCATTCTATTTCAAATATAAATTCTGAAAAAATTAGAGAGATTAACAAAACAACTCCTGTTGTTATTTCTACTGGAAGAAGCTTTGGACCTAAGGTTAAAGAGTTAATGAGATCTTTAGACCTAGAATATGCCATTTGTCAAAACGGAGCCGTGATTGCAAATAATAAAAATGAAGTTTTACAAGAAATATTTATGGATCTTGAGTCAGTATCTTTGATTAAGAAAATTGCAAAAAAACACAGATTAGTTATAGTTCCAAATTCCACCTATAAGTTATACTCCAACCTTACTTTCTTAAAACCTTTAGTTTTAATGAATCCAAAACATTACTTCAAACTAAAGAAGTTTAGTACAACTGAACAATATAACAAAATAGTTTTGGCTGGATGTCGTAGAAGTAGATTGTTCAAAATATTTTTAGAATTAAAACATAACTTCCCTACATTGTCTATTAAGACTTCTGCTAATGATTGAATTATTGAAATCACAGATGCAAAAGCCACGAAGGGATTAGCTGCTATTTATGTCTCTAAATTGCTAAATGTCAAACCAGAAAAAAGTATTCACATCGGTGATTCAATGAACGATACTTCCACTATAAATCATTTAGGGGCTTTGATAGCTATGAAGAACTCTTCCAAGCACTTATTGGATGTAGCCACTCATATTGGACCTAATTATAAGAATGGTGGTCTTTCTAGAGTTCTAGCCGGAGAATTTGCTGAAAACATCGAAAAAAAATAATTTATTAAATTTAATATATAATTAATGAAGGTTTTAAATGGCACCATAGCCAAACGGCAAGGCATGGGTCTGCAACACCCTGATTACGAGTTCGAATCTCGTTGGTGCCTCCATTTTTTATGCGCTCGTAGCTCAATTGGATAGAGTGCTTGGTTACGGCCCAAGAGGTTGAGGGTTCAAGTCCTTCCGGGCGCGCCATATAATCGTAAAGATTACCGAATTTTTGAATCAAACAAAAAAGCAAAATGCTTTTTATCAATTAATCTTATAGAGATTAATTTTTTTATGATTTTTTTAACAGTATTATCATTGAACATACTCTCTTTTTGAATAGACATTTCAGCAAGTTCAACTAAATTTTTATAAATAACATCTTTAGTTTCATCATCATATCATGCTTTGTTTGTCATAAAGTCACTATGATCAACTATAGAAAACTTTTTCCCTGGGTATTTTTTAATATCATAATCATAATCAATGTATTTAATGGTGTCTTCTTCAAAAAAGAATGGTGAAGATAAATTAGCATAGTAATAATTACCATCATCTTTAACTGTTAGGGTCACATTAAAGAATTTGTTAGTGGAAAAAAATCAAATAATGGGTTCTGTAATAACTCATTTTTGGTTTTTTGATTCTTGAACTTTTGTTTTATTTAATAAAACTAACACGTAATCTTTTGAAGAACCAACTATCCTGGCTCCATTTCATTGGCGGTACAAAGTACCATCATGCTTATATGCTTGTATATTAATAAACTCTTTGTTTATATCTACTTTATTCATCTTGCAATCAATTATAAAGGTTTTTCAAATCTTTTTAGTATTATATTAAATATGAGATTAAGAAACAACCCAGAAGCCAATTCAATATTGGAAAAACACCCAAGTGTTTTAAAAACAACCCCAATTCATGTTGATGAAAACACGATTTTAGAAATCGGAATGGGAAAAGGAGAAATGATTGTTCAGATGGCAATCAACGAACCAAACAAAAAATTTATTGGAATTGAAAAGTTTCCAACAGTTATTTTGAAGACTCTAAAGGCTATTGATCAAAATAAAATTGAAAACTTGAAGATAATTTGTCAAGATGTTGTTAAGTTATCAGAAGCTTTTGAAGGAAAAGTTTCAACTATTTGATTAACGTTTAGTGACCCATGACCTAAAAAGAGGCATTATAAGAGAAGATTGACATACAAAGTGTTCTTAGATATTTATAAAAGTCTTTTGACGCCTGATGGTGTCTTGTTGATTAAAACAGACAATGATTCACTATATGAATATTCATTAGAATCATTAGCAGAGTATGGTGCTAACATTATTTATCAAACAACAGACTTATATTCTTCGCCAAAAATAAAAGACAATGTTCCAACTGGATATGAAATAAAATGACATGGTAGAGGTAAAAATATTAATTTTATTGAAGCTAAATTGAATAAATAGTCATGAAAATTAGTCATCTATATACTATTTAAAACCTAATTAAATATAGGTTTTTTTATTGTTAAGTGTTATAATTTTATATAAATAACTGTATTTAAAAAACAAAAGTTTAAAAGAGGGAAAATTATGTCAATGTTTAACGATGAAGATGAAGATAAAATTAAAGATTTTATTGATGAAAACGAAGAAGAAATGGATGATGATGATCAATATCAAGTTGAAGATGATGATTTAAAAGTTGTTTTTTTAGAAAACAATGAAATTGTTAAAATTCAAATTGATGAAGAAGAATCAGAAGCTCCTCAAGATAAAGAAGAATATCAAGTAAAATCACAACTAATTTTAGAAGACACTCCCTCACTTTCTCCTATTTTAGTTTCAACAGAAATGAAAAAATCATTTTTGGAATATGCAATGTCAGTTATTGTTTCAAGAGCATTACCTGATGCTAGAGATGGTTTAAAACCTGTTCACCGTAGAATTTTATTCTCAATGTCAGAATTAGGATTAACATCTAGTTCTCAATATAAAAAGTCAGCTCGTATTGTTGGAGATGTACTTGGAAAGTACCACCCACATGGTGATACTGCCATTTATGAATCAATGGTTAGAATGGCTCAAGATTTTTCTTTGAGATATCCTCTAATTGATGGTCATGGTAACTTTGGTTCAATTGATGGTGATTCAGCCGCTGCCATGAGGTATACTGAAGCAAGAATGTCTAAGATTGCTTCTGAAATGATTGATGGAATTAAAAAGGAAACAGTAAATTTCATGCCAAACTATGATGGATCTGAATCAGAACCTATTGTTTTACCTTCTAGATTCCCTAACTTGTTAGTTTCGGGTTCTGTTGGTATTGCTGTTGGTATGGCAACAACTATTCCACCTCATAACTTGCAAGAAGTTATTGATGGAGTTATTGCGCTTGCTAGAAACCCCGAAATTACTATTGATGAATTAATGGAATTTATTAAAGGTCCAGATTTCCCTACAGGGGCTACTATTTTAGGTAGACGTGGAATTATTGATGCTTATACAACCGGAAGAGGTTCTGTAACTACTCGTTCAAAAACACATATTGAAGTTTTGAAGAATGGTAAAACTAGAATTGTTGTTACTGAAATTCCTTTTGATGTTAAAAAACCTGCAATGATCGAAAAAATTGCACAACTTGTTAAAGAAAGAAAAATTGATGGAATTACTGATTTAAGAGATGAAACATCAAGAAAAGGAATTAGAGTAGTAATTGAACTAAAAAGAAACGTTGTTCCTGAAGTATTACTAAATCAATTATTTAAAATGACAAACTTGCAAACTAACTATAGCGTTAACATGATCGCTTTAGTTGATGGCGAACCAAAAATATTAAATCTAAAGTTTGCTTTAGAAGTTTATTTAGCACACCAAGTTGAAGTTATTACTAGAAGAACACAATTTGAACTTGATAAAGCAGAAGCGAGAGCGCATATTTTAGAAGGTTTAAAGATAGCTATTGAAAACATTGACGAAATGATTGTAATTATCAAGAAATCTAAAACTGATGTTGAAGCTCAAGGTGCTTTGATGGTTAAATATAATTTATCTGACAGACAAGCAAAAGCAATTACTGAAATGCGTTTAGGAAGACTAACTGGTTTAGCTATTGAGAAAATGATCGAAGAATTGGTTACATTAATGAAACAAATTAGTTACTACAATGAAATTTTAGGTTCTAAAGAAAAAACTATTAACTTAATCATTGAAGAACTTGAAGAAATCAAAAGTAAATTTTCAGATGCCAGAAGAACTGAAATCGATGTTAATAACATTGGTGATATTCAAGATGAAGATTTAATTCCTGAAAAAAACATTTTAATTTCAATGTCAGCAAGAGGGTATGTAAAAAGAATTCCTTTAATTGAATATAAAGTTCAAAATAGAGGTGGTGTTGGTTCATCTACACAAACTACTTATTCAGATGATGATGTAAGTAAGATTATTTCAACAACAACACATACTGATTTGTTAATCTTTACTTCATATGGAAGAGTTTACAGATTGAGAGCTCACCAAATTCCTGAACTTTCAAAACAAGCTAAAGGATTGCCATTCCAAAATATTATTCAAATTCAAAAAGATGAAAAAATTGTTTCTATGTTAACAACTAATTCTTACAATGATGATGAATATTTAATGACAATTACTGAAAACGGAATTGTTAAGAAAACTCCTATTTCACAATATGGAAGAATCAATAAGAATGGTAAAATAGCTCTTAAAATGAAAGAAGATGACAAACTTATCAAAGCGATGAAAGTTACTGAAGATGGAGAAATCATTATTGGTTCAAACAATGGTAAAGTAGTTAGATTCCAAGTAGATCAAGTAAGGTCAATGTCAAGAACAGCAACAGGTGTTATTGGTATGAAATTTGATGATGAAAAAAGTAAAGTTATTGGAGCATCTAATACTACAGAAGGTGTTGTTGTTCTTTCTATTGGAGCTTCAGGTTTTGCTAAGAAAACTCCACTTGAAGATTATAGACAAACCAAAAGAGGAGCTAAAGGTGTTAAATCAATTAACGTTGATAAATCAGGTGCTCTTGTTTATGTAGGTCTTGTTAAAGGTAATGAAGATGTTATGGTTGTAACTAATAAAGGTATTGCCATTAGAACTACACTTGATCAAATTAATGAAACTAACAGAGCAACTAAAGGTGTTAAGATTATCCAAGTTAAAGATGATTCAAAAATTAACTCAGTTGCAATAATTGACGTTGAAGAAATTGAAAAAGAAGTAGAACAAGAAATTTCAAAAACACAAGAATTATTATTAAACATTCCAAAAGATGAAAATTAATCAACTCTAAAAGAATTAAATAAAAAAGCCCCTCAAAGAAGGACTTTTTTATTTAATTCTTTTTATAAATTTTCATTAATTAAGGTTTTTTCTAAATCACTGATTAATTTAAAGAAATCTTCATTCGGTATTTCTTCACTGTGTTCAGATATTTTCGAAATTTCAATAATCTGATCATTATATTTTTGTTTTTTTTCTTTTCATTGAAATGCACTAACTATTGAAATAAAAAAAGTTCCAATTCCGGTGATGATGGCTAAAGCAATAAAGATCCCTTTAATTTCAGGAAATTGATCATTGTATTTTAAAGTAAATAAATTAAGAACAATTAAAAGAGCTGAAGCAGTAAACACAAAAACGTTAATTGCAACAAAAACAAACCTAGAATATAAATGCTTTTTTTTGTATTTTTTTCAATATTTTTCAATTGTAATTTTTTGTTCTTCATTCATATTTAACTCACTCCTGTATTTTCTTTTTGGTATCCAGTGATAATGAAGAAAAGTTCATTCTCATAAAGATTATTTTTCTCAGTTTTTTCCTTGATGTTTTGATATTTATCACCATTCAATTCATATCTTTGTTTTTCAATAATTAACTGATAATAAATTCCATTATAGCGAGATATTTTTTCCTTTAACAAGAAGAAAGAAATTAGGGAATTAATTAATGCTATTATTCCGGAAATTAATGCAGAAAAAATAATGTAATTACTTCCAGTGATTGAAGTTTCATAACCTTTTCCTGCAATGTTTAAAGTTGAAATGATCACCAAAAATAAAGCTATTGTCGGGAACACAATATTTGTAATGCTCACCACCATTTTTAGAACTAATATTTTTCTTTTATATAAATTAATGAAATGATTAACATTGTGACTAAAATTTAAAGATTTGCTTGTATTTATGATCATTTTATTTTATCCTCACTAACAAAGGCTTTTAAAGATTTAAAAAGTTTTTCTTTTTTAAATATTAAATTCCGATCAATAATTTTTTTAATCTCAGCATCAACATCTTGACCTTTATAATTAATTAATAAATCATTAAGATCTAAATATATTTTTTGATAGATTTTAAATTTATTTTTATTCTTGATTGATATTAGAAAAAATGAACAAATAATAATTCCTAGAGATAGTGTGATTGAAAGTGTAACTAAAAAAATAATTCCTGCAAGGTTAACATCTTCCGGATTATAACTAGGGCTATTGACTTTATTTATAATCATAACAATAGCTAAAATTAAAAGAGTAAAAATAGTTATATTTAATAAAGCAACAATTAAATTCAATGCAACAGTAAATCCGGAACATATATTCTTTTTAATTTCCAGTTTTCAAATTTGAGATTTTCAAAATTGTTTGACATCTGTTTGGTTATTGAATTCAAATTGATTTTTATTAAAGTGCTTCTTTTGATTCATATTATTTAAATTATAATTCAATTTTTTATTTAATATCGATAATCTTTTTACCTTCAAATTGATATTTAGAAGAATAAATAAAATCATCTAATGTTTCAATTCGTAAATAATTTTTATTTTCAACCTTTGTTGCTTTAAAAATTTTGACACGTTTATTATCCATAAATAGATAAGCTCCAGGATTTGAATTGAAAGCTCTTATTTTATTAATCATTTTTTCAGATGAATCTTTTATTAATAATCCATCTTCTTTATTTAATTTGGAAGCAAAAGTCACTTTATCAATATCTTGTTCAATAGCTTGAAAATCATCATTAGTAAATTTAGTTAATCAATTAGTAATGTTTTGTGAAGCAACAATTGATAATTTATCAAATATGTCATCACTAGAATCGTTATCTTCAATAGAAACTTTTGTTGTAAAAATAATATCCCCTGCATCCATTTTTTTAATCATATAAATCAAAGAAATTCCCGTTTCCTTATCACCATTTCATATTGAGTGTTGGATTGGTGCCGCTCCACGATATTCTGGCAATAAAGATCCATGAACATTAATTGACCCTTTTGTAGGAAGAGCCAAAATATTATCAGGAATTAATTGTCCGAAGGCAGCTGTTAAAAATACATCAAAATTTAACAAAGATAGTTCTGGAAATAAATTACCAATTTTATCTTCTTGAAATAATTTGATGTTATGTTTTAAAGCTAAATTTTTAACTGGAGAACTAATTAACTTCATTCCTCTGCCTGATTTTTTATCTGGTTGAGTTATTATGCCAACAACTTCAAAGTTTTTAATAATTTCTTCAAATATTGGAACTGAGAAAGAAGGTGTACCTGCTAATAATATTTTTATCATAAATTTATCTCCTGTATATTAATCTGTATTTCTATTATAAATATCATAAGTTATTTTATGTTATTATTTAAATTATATTAAAGATAAACGGGGTATTTATGACAGGAATTTTCACATCAGAATCGGTTGGTAAAGGTCATCCTGATAAAATTTGCGATCAAATATCAGATGGAATATTGGATGCAGTTCTTACAAATGACCCTAACGCCAAAGTCGCTATTGAAGTAATGGCTTCAAACAGACTTGTTATTATAGGTGGAGAATTAACAACATCTACTTATGTTGATTTTGTGAAAATAGCTTGAGAAATATTAATGAACTTAGGATATACTGAAAATGACTTTTCAATTATTTCTAATGTTAATAAACAATCTGAAGAAATAAGAAATAGCGTTGATTTAAAAGATGATATTGGTTCAGGAGATCAAGGCATTATGTTTGGTTATGCAAGTGATGAAACATCTAATTACATGCCAATAGCAATCACTGTGGCTCATGAGTTAGTTAGAAAAGCTGAAGAATTAAGAGTTTCTAATAAAATTAAAGAATTAAAAGCAGATATGAAATCACAAGTAACAGTAGATTACATGGAAAATGGGATAATTGAAGTTAGAGATATTTTGATGTCTATTCAACATTCAAGTGATTATGATAAAGATAAATTCGCACAAGATGTTAAAAAACTAATCATTGAACCAACAATTAATAAGTTTTTCAAAAATACAGAGTACAGAACATTAATTAATCCTTCTGGTAGTTTTGTTGTTGGCGGACCCATTGGTGATACTGGATTAACTGGAAGAAAAATCATTGTTGATACATATGGAGGTATGGCACGTCATGGTGGTGGTGCTTTTAGTGGTAAAGATTGTACTAAAGTTGATCGTTCTGCTGCTTATGCTGCAAGATGAGTGGCTAAAAACCTAGTTGCCGCTGGAATTGCTAAGAAGTTAGAAATTCAATTATCATATGCAATTGGTGTAGCTCAACCTATATCTATTTCTTATGAAACATTTGGAACAGAGACAATATCTAAGGAAAAGATCTCTGAAATAGTTAAAAAAGTCTTTGATTTATCACCTAGAGGAATAATCAAAGATTTAGAATTGAAAAATCCAGTATATTTACAAACGGCAGTATATGGACATTTTGGAAGAGAAGAACTAAATTTATCTTGGGAAAAGTTAAATAAAGTTAAAGAAATCCAGAAATGTTTAAAATAATTTTGTTGAAAAATATGCAAATATGAAAAATATCATAGTATAATAGTAATCAAATATATTAAAATTTAAAATCAAAAGGGGATAATATGTCAGCAATTATAAATGTACATGCAAGAGAGGTTTTGGATTCACGTGGTAATCCAACAATCCAAGTAGAAATATACACAGAAATGGGTGGATTTGGAACAGCAATAGTTCCTTCTGGAGCATCAACAGGTTCAAGAGAAGCACTTGAATTAAGAGATAAAGGAACAAAATACGAAAGTAATTGATTCGGAGCAAAAGGTGTTATGACAGCTGTTGACAACGTTAACAACAAAATAGCAAATGAAATTGTAGGGATTGATGCTACTGATCAACGTTTAATTGATGAATTATTAATTAGATTAGATGGTACACCAACTAAATCAAAATTAGGAGCTAATGCAATCTTAGGAGTTTCTTTAGCAGTTATGAAAGCTGCTGCAAATGAATTAGACTTACCTCTATACCGTTACATTGGTGGAGTTAATGCTAGAACATTACCAGTACCAATGTTAAATGTTATTAATGGTGGAGAACACGCTACAAATACACTTGATTTCCAAGAATTCATGATTATGCCTGTAGGAGCTCAAACATTTAGAGAAGCTTTACAAATGGCTAACAAAGTATTCCACACACTATCAACATTATTACATGATGCTGGTTACGGAACACAAGTTGGTGATGAAGGTGGATTCGCTCCCGATTTAAAAAGTCATGAAGAAGCTCTAGATTTCTTAGTTAAAGCTATTACTAAAGCAGGATTCAATCCTTCAACTACAGGTAAAAAAGCAATTGCTATTGCAATGGACCCTGCAGCATCAGAAGTTTATGATGAAAAAACTAAAAAATACATTTTCAAAAAATTACAAAATGCTATTAAAACAAAGAAAGCTGGATTTGAAAAGATGACTGATGTAAAGGTTGAATTTACATCATCAGAAATGGTTGATTACTACAGTAAATTAGTATCTGATTACCCAATTATTTCAATCGAAGATGGATTTGCTGAATCAGATTGAGACGGATTTAAAGCTCAAAACGATAAATTAGGAAAAACTCACCAAATAATGGGAGATGACTTAACAGTTACAAACAAGTTAATTCTTGCTAAAGCTATTAAAGGTGATGTTATCAATTCTATTTTAATTAAATTAAACCAAATTGGAACAGTATCAGAAACTTTAGACACAATTGAACTAGCTCACAAAGCAGGAATGACAGCAGTTATTTCTCACCGTTCAGGAGAATCTGAAGATACAACAATAGCTGACTTAGCTGTTGCTATGAATACTGGACAAATTAAAACAGGTTCAATGTCTAGATCAGATAGAATTGCTAAATATAATAGATTATTAGCTATTGAAGAAGAATTGGGTGTAGTTGCTGAATTTAAAGGTGAAGCAACATTCCATAATTTAAAATTAAATGTTAAATAATAATATATAATATATACAAAACACAAACAAAACAAAAACAAGAAGTGAACATAAACACTTAATAAGGAGAATAAAATGGCAAAAGAAGATTTCGATAGAACGAAAGAGCATGTTAATATTGGAACAATTGGTCACGTTGATCATGGTAAAACAACTTTAACAGCTGCAATCGCGACAGCACTTTCAAAGAAAGGTTTATCAAAAGCACAAGATTACGCTTCAATTGATAAAGCACCTGAGGAAAAAGCTCGTGGTATAACAATAAACACATCACATATAGAATATGAAACATTAACAAGACACTATGCTCACGTTGATTGTCCAGGACACGCTGATTATGTTAAAAACATGATTACTGGTGCTGCTCAAATGGATGGTGGTATTCTTGTTGTTGCTGCAACAGATGGTCCAATGCCTCAAACTAGAGAGCACATCTTGCTTTCAAAACAAGTTGGAGTTCCTAAAATTGTTGTATTCTTAAACAAAATAGATATGTTAGGTTCGCCAGAAGAAGCTAATGAAATTATTGAATTAGTTGAAATGGAAGTAAGAGGATTGTTATCTGATTACGAATTTGATGGAGATAATGCACCAGTTATTACTGGTTCTGCTCTTAAAGCACTACAAGGTGATCCAATTTATGAACAAAAAATTTATGATTTAATGGATGCTGTTGATAGTTATATTACTGCTCCTGCTCGTGAAAAAGATAAACCATTCTTGATGGCTATTGAAGATGTATTTACAATCACAGGACGTGGAACTGTTGCTACAGGTCGTGTTGAACGTGGAGAATTAAATATCAATGATGATGTTGAAATAGTAGGGATTCACCCAACTAAAAAAACAACAGTTACTGGTATTGAAATGTTTAGAAAAAATCTAAAACAAGCTTTAGCTGGAGATAATGCAGGTCTATTATTAAGAGGTATTGCTAGAGAAGATGTTGAACGTGGTCAAGTTCTTGCTAAACCAGGATCAATTATTCCTCACAAAGAATTTAAAGCGGCTATTTATGCTCTTAAAAAAGAAGAAGGTGGACGTCACACTCCTTTCTTTAAAAACTACAAACCTCAGTTTTACTTTAGAACAACTGATGTTACAGGTGGAATTGAATTACCTGAAGGTAAAGAAATGGTTATCCCTGGAGATAATATCGAACTTACAATTCAGTTAATTTACCCTGTTGCTGTTGAAGAAGGAACAAAGTTCTCTATCCGTGAAGGTGGAAGAACTGTTGGAGCTGGATCAGTAACTCAAATTATTAAATAAAATTAATTAATTAATTAAAATCATTTATTCATAAGATAAATGTTTTTTTTCCAAAAAATATTAAAGGAATAGTTCGTGAGAATAAAAAATAAAAACACAAAAATGTGAGAAATGAATAAAGTTGATTATCTAAATTTAATACTAGGTTCAATTTTTAGTATTTTTGCAGCTATTTTTGGAGCGGCTTTGCCTTTTTTGTTAAGCTTAATAATAAATTCGGCAGAAACAACAATTCAAGACGGAACAGCTTTCCCTGTTAGTGATGTAGTATTTAGTTTATTGATGATGATTTTAGCTGGTTCTTTAGGACTTATATTTACTTATTTTGGTAGAAAGTCTCTTGCTAAGTTTTCAACTACTAAACTTGCTGAAATCAGACGTAAAGTCTTTGTAAAGATACAATATCTTTCTCCTGAAGATTTAAAAGATCATAAAGATAACTCTCTTTTAACAAGATTACAATTAGATAATTTAAACTATTCAACTTATCTCAACTTTTTTGTTATTTCATTTATTCCAACATTATTTAGGTTTATAACATTTTCAATTATGTGTTTGATTTTAAATTATATGGTTGCAATTGCATTAATTGGTTTTGCAATTATCTTTTACATTGTAATTTCACTTTTGTCAATGAATGCTGAGAAAAGTTATATTCAAGCATTGGATGCTACGGATTCACTCAATAAGATTATTAAAGAAAATATTACAGGTGCAAGAGTAGTTAAGGCTTTTAATTTAAAAGAAAGACAAAGACAAAGATTTATTAAGATAAATGATTTCCTAATTGCTACATCAGTCAAAGCTGAGAAAAAAGTTTTCAATGGTTGACCTTTTTCTTTGGCTTTCGTAGCTTCAACATCTGTTCTTGTTATTATGACTTTTTCTTTAATTATTTGATTAAACCCTGGAACCAACTTTCAAATCGGAAACATTATCGCTTTTATTAATTATTCTTATTTAATTATGTGAAGTGTTTTCGAATTCATTGTTATCAAAATATTTAAAGCTAGATCACATGCATCTAAAAATAGAATGAAAGAAGTAATGGATTTAGAAAACAACCACTTCAACAATAATGGAAAAGATTTTAAAGCTGGTGACATCGTGTTTAAGAATGTTTCTTTTAAGTACAATGAAGAATCTATTGAGCATGTTTTAAAGAATATATCTTTTACTATTAAGGAAAATAGTAGAGTTGGAATTATAGGTTCAACCGGAAGTGGTAAATCAGCTTTAATTAATTTAATCACAAGATTATTTGATTCACAACATGGAAGCATTAAAATTGGTGGTATAAATTTAAAAGAAATAAATACTAAAGATTTAATTGATAACATATCAATATCTTTTCAACAAAAATATTTATTCGGTGGAACTATAAAATCAAATGTATTATTTGGTAATCCAGATTTAAGTGATGATCAAATAATAGACTTGCTAACTATATCAGAAATGAAACCATTTATTGATTCTAAAAAAGAAGGATTCCATTATAAATTAGAACAAAGTGGACAAAATTTATCAGGTGGACAAAAGCAAAGAGTTGCTATTGCAAGAACGTTATCAAAAGATTCAAAGATATTAATTTTCGATGATGCAACATCAGCGCTTGACAATATTACTGAGAAAAAAATTCTAGCATCAATTAATGAATTGAAACAAAACATTACACAAATTTTTGTAGCACAAAAAATTTCAACTATAAAAGATATGGATCAAATAATTGTTTTAGATAAAGGATTAATTGTAGGTAAAGGAACGCATGATGAATTAATTAAATCATGTGAAGTTTACAAAGAAATTAATGAGTTCCAAGATAAGGCGGTGGAATAATGAGAAATAAAAATTCCAAAAACACAGTTCCTAAATTAGAAATACGTCAATTATTAAAATTCTTTTCAGAGTTCTTTAAAGCAGATAAACTCTTGTTGATAGTGTGTTTATTTATTTCTATGATTTCTTCAGTATCAATTATCATGGCATCTATTTTTACTGGTTTTACATTAGATGAATTCATAAGTGCTTTTGATGCAGATTCTCCTGGAGGATCAACAATAACTACTCCAGAAATATTAAATTTACTTTATGCTTTCCTAATTACTATTACTTTTTATATAACATACTTTATATCTAACCATACCTTGTTTATGACAACTATTTCATTGTCTTATAGAGCAGGATCAAGAATACGTCGTGCTGTTTTTGAAAAACTAATTTCTGTTTCAATAAACTATATTGATAAAAACAAGGCAGGAGAATTAATTTCTAGAACAACAACAGATGTAGACCAATTTATTTCCAACACTGTTCAAATGTTTGCCTCAATGTTTGTGTCACCATTCATTATTTTTTCAGCAATTATTGCCTTATTAATTTATTCTCCTTTATTAGCCGTTATTACTTTCTTGATGATGATATTCTTTACTATGGGTACTGCTTTAATTGCTAAATCAGCGGCTCCTAATTATTCAAAGATGCAAGAAAAAGTTGGTGAAATTGGATCTTTCAGTGAAGAGCATATTAAAAACAAAGTAGCTATATATCTTTTTAGTCAACAAGAAAAAACTATAAAAGAATTCGACAAAATCAATAATAAGCACGCACATGAATTTTGAAAAGCTGAATATAAAACAGGGATACTTTGACCTTATACAGATTTAACAGAAAACCTTTCATATGGAATCATATATATTATTGGTTTGATATTCATTGCTTTCAAAGTTCCTCACGGGGGTATTGAACCACTTTTAACGCTAGGAACAATTACATCATTTGTATTGATGGTTAGACAAGTAAATGGTGAACTCGGAAACATGGCAAGGTTTGCAACATTTATACAAAAAATCATTTTCAGTTCAATTAGAATTAAAGAAATATTGGTTGTTGAAAATGATATCAACATAGGAACTAAGAAAGTTAAAAATTTAGATGGAGATATTGTGTTTAATAATGTTAACTTCTCATATGAAAATGGACCAAGAATTATTAAGGACTTTAACTTACATGTTAAAAGAGGTCAAAAGATAGCTATAGTAGGTCCTACAGGAAGTGGGAAAACAACACTAATAAACTTACTACTTAGATTTTATGAACTTGACTCTGGAACCATTGAAATAGGTGGACAAGATATTCAAGAATTAGACAAATATAATTTAAGAAAATTCATCTCTGTTGTTTTACAAGAAGTTTCTTTATTCTCTGAATCTATTGCGACAAACATTGCATATGGACATAGCAATGGTGAACCTAATATGAAAGATATTAAAAATGCCGCAAAAGAAATAGGATCTAATCACTTCATCAATTTATTACCAAATAACTATAATGAAATAGTGGAAGATTCAAGTGATTTTTCAGCCGGACAATCACAATTACTTTCATTAACACGTGCATATTATTCTCCATCTAATATTTTGATTTTGGATGAAGCTACTTCAAACGTTGATTCTAAAACAGAACACAATGTTCAAAAGGGAATTTTGAAAATAATGGAAAACAAAACAACTTTCGTTATTGCTCACAGATTGTCAACAATTGTTAACTCAGATGTGATTATTGTAATGAAAGACGGATTTATTATAGAAAAAGGAAATCATAATGAACTATTAAGTTTAAATGGTTTCTACCACAATTTATATCACTCTAATGTTCTAGAGAATGAAGAATAGAAATATACTTAAAAGAAATTAAAATTATAATATTTATTATACCTTCGATAATATCGATGGTATTTTTTTGGAAAATTATTTTACATAGTTTGTTAGTTATAGTGAGAAGGCTTAGTTTAAAACTAAATATGTAAATGTAGAACTAACAAGAACAAGTCTATATGTTATAATCAACTAACTAGCATAGGAGAAAACTTTGAAAAAGAATGAATTAAAATTAAGTAAGTTTATCAAGCCATTAGTAACTATGGCTGTGTCTTTTACTGTAACAATTATCTTCTTATTAATTGTAAGGTCAAAATTATTTTCCAACAATATTATTGCATCTGGCGCAGAAGCTGTAATGCTATATTGTTTTACAATTGCTGTTTTTGGTTTTTTTATAGTCACAACATTTGGGTTATCAATTTCCATGATTAAAGAAAGTGTTGCCACTTTGAAGTTAGAAAACTTAGGGGGGATAAAAAAGATTTTTAGAACAATTTTTTCTGTTGCACTAATTGCCACATCTGCTTTAATAATGTTTTTAACAATATCATTAGGAGTAGTACTTTTAATTAATGGTTTAGATGCTATGAAATTAGATCCTGCTAGTCTCGCTTTAAAACTTAACTTGGTATCAGGAACTATAATAAATAGTATTATTGGTTTTGAATTCAATCCAGTTTTGAAAACAGTTGCTGAACAAAGTGCAATAGGGCCCTTATTCTGAACAATATTTTCTTTTACAATTGCTTGATCAGGAGTAGGAATAGTTGCGTCAATATTAACTTCTAGAAGAGAAAAAATACAAAAACTATAAACTCTTAACTTTTAATTAAATTTAATAGCTTGCTCTTTCTGTAAATTAGGAATATAATAATTAAATGTTAAGTGCTCATTTATCACAGAAAAATAAAACAATAATATCTACCATAAATAGAGGTAAGATTTTTATAATAATTTCATTATTAAATTCTATTATGCCAATCTTGTTATGTATAATTAGTGCTTTTGTTAATCCTTTTGGGTCACAAGTTGTTATGGGTGTTGGTTATGTCTCTGCATTTCTTTTAACATTTTCACAAGTAGGAATCTCTTTTGCAATAAGCACATTTTTCCTGTTGGCTAAAAAATTTAAAGAAATAGATAATAATAATTATTCAAAACAAAAAATATCTGAAATAATGACTCATTCAATATATATAAGTATTTTAATGGGTGTTGTATTATCTATATTTTTTGCGGCATCAAGTTACTTATATTTATTCTTTTCATGCAATAGACCTAATACAATGCAAACAATAGAATATGGCATGGATTTTGTTTGAACATCAATTATATACATTTGTCTTATTGCAATAATTAATTTATTTATTCTTTACATATATTTATTTAATAGACATGCAACATTGTTTTTGTATATATTTTTTATTGCCATTGGATTAACTTTGTCATATGTATTTGGAGTAATATTAGAAATGGGTGCAAAAGGAATCGGACTAGGCTTATCTGTTTCAAGCTTATTAATGATAATCATTCTTATGTTATATATAAAGTTTTCACATCCTTTCAAAGTCTTCAAGCCGAATAAAGAAACCAAGTATACAATTAAAATGTTTAAAGATATTTCACAAGAAGCGGTGGCAGGAATTTCAGTTTCTTTTTATAAAGGTGTTGCTCTACTAATATTAAGTTTAGCTTTGCCTACTCGCATGGATGATTATGTACCTTTATCTTATCAAATGGCGAGAGTTATTTGATTTAACCTAATGTATGCCTTGGTTTGATTTTCAACAGGAATTTCAGATTCAATAAAATATTATAATTTATATAACCCAATATCGAATACTCATAAATTAAAGATTTCTAAATTTTATAAATTGATAGCAATAAGTATGGTTGTAACATCGTTATTTGTTGTGTGTGGATATTATGTTGTTCAACCTCTTGCGAAAATTTATACAATGAATAGTCAATATGCTGGAAGTTGAGATATTCCTCCGTTACCCGATTCCTTTCCTATGTTAGAAGGTATGAAGCTTCCAACAAATATGCTAGAGTATAAAAGCTTTATTAATAATGATCTCCCGCTAATTATTAAAAATAATCCATCATGATTCTTAAATATTAATAATTTAGAACAATTTACCTTTTGGAATGTACAAATTGTAAAGTTTGATATTGCTTACACACAATACAATGTAAATATTATTACTGCATTAATTAATAAAAGTGCTAGATTGACATTAATTGAGTCAGAAGCAATAAAAGGGTTCTCATCTAATACTTACATCTATATAGGTGTATATTCAATCTTATGTTCAGCATGAACAGTTATATTACCTTCAACTACAGTGTTAAGAAATGGAAAAAATATAAACCCAATTCTCTTGAGCTTAGTTTATGCGCTTATTTTGATGTCAATAATAGTGTTTGGAACCCATTACTCATTTGTTGACACAGAAAGTTTATTTAAGTATTTAGATGCATGAACTTTCCCAGTAATGGTGGTTGCTTGTATTGTGTTTGTTTATACCTTTACAAAATTGATTATATTTTCAATTATATTTAAGAAAAACAGAGAAGTTAATACTTTTAGTGATGAAATAAAACAAAGAAGACTATCAATGATGGTCGGAATAAATAAAAAAGATCAGGGGTTATATTCTGATTATTTTACAAGTGCAAATTTTAGAAAAAAAGATGACTAGTATTTTTCTTTTGGTGTTTTACCTGTCAAAATAGCTATTGTAGAAGATGTTCCAAATCTCTCTACTCCTAGCGCAGCATATTGCTCTAAGTCTTCGATAGATTTGATTCCTCCAGCAGCTTTCATTTTGATTTTACCTTGGATAACTTTATTAAATATTTCAATATCTTTAATAGTTGCTCCTCTATAAGAAAAACCAGTACTTGTCTTAATGTAATCTGCTCCAGAAGCTAAAACAATTTCGGCAGCTTTTTCAATTTCATAATCTTTTAATAATGCTGTTTCAACAATAACTTTTAAAACTTTTTTACCAATAACTTCTTTAATTTTTTTAATTTCGTTTAAAACATAGTCATATTGACCATCTCTAAAACGACCGATATTAATAACCATATCGATTTCATCTGCTCCATGGTCAATTGCTAACTTAGCTTCTTGGACTTTAGCCTGTGTAGCACTTGCTCCCAAAGGGAAACCAATAACAGAAACAATTTTAATGTCTGCTTTACCAATTTTTTCTCTTGCGTGTTTAACTCAAGATGAATTAATACACACTCCTCCAAATTTTCACTCAACCGCTTCTTCGATTAATTTGTCAATCTCTTTACTTGTACCTTCTGGCTTTAAATAAGTGTGATCCATCATGCTTTCAAATTTCATATAATTCTCCTTATTTAAATTTTATCAAGAATAACTTTATTAGATATAACTTTATTGTTTATTTTATAACCCATATTTAAGTCTTTAATTAAAGATAAGTTAATAATCTTGGTTGAATACAAAACAAAAAGTACATCTCCTTTTTTAATAAAATCATTAGTTATTTTTTTCAATTCAATTCCTGCTTCGAAATCAATAACATCTTCTTTGGTATTTCTACCTGCACCTAATTTTAAGGCTACATTACCAAACACTAAAGAATCATGTATTTCTAAAAATCCATTTTCTGTAGCTAATATTTCAACTTTGTTTTTTGGATTTCAAAATAATGGATTTTTAAGCGATTCTAAATCTCCGCCTTGTTCAGATATTAGTTCATAAAATTTACTTAAAGCTTTCCCAGAAGATATAGCTTCTCTAGCCATTCTTTCTCCATCTAATTCATTGCTTGCAATTCCTGCTTGAACTAACATAGTAGAAGCAGAACTTAAACATAGTTTGAGAAAGTTAGCTTCTCCCTTGCCAGACAATGTAGTAATTGATTCTATAATTTCATTTTTATTACCGATCATTTTTCCAAGCGGTTGACTCATATTAGTTATCTCTACTCTAATATCCTTGTTTAAAGACTTACCAATTTTGATCATGATATTTCCCAATTCTTGTGCAGATTTTAAATCTTTCATGAAAGCTCCATTACCGCACTTAATGTCTAACAAAATAGCATCACTACCAGTTGCTAATTTTTTAGACATAATTGAAGAAGCGATTAGAGGTAATGAATCAACAGTTCCTGTTACATCTCTAAGAGAATAAATTAATTTATCTGCAGGAACTAATAGGTCAGTTTGTCCTATGATAGAAATTCCAATCTTATTAACCACTCTTTTAAATTCTTCAATTGATAAGAAACAATTAAATCCGGGTATGGATTCTAGTTTGTCAATTGTTCCTCCTGTGTGACCTAAACCTCTACCTGACATCTTGGCAACAATACCACCACAAGCTGCTACTATTGGACCAAGGACTAATGAAGTTTTATCTCCTACTCCGCCAGTTGAGTGTTTATCTAATTTGATTCCTGGTATTGATGACAAGTCAATCGTTTCTCCTGAGTATAACATTGCCTCGGTTAAGTTTGCTGTCTCTTGTTCAGTTAAACCATTAAAGAATATAGACATTAACAATGCGGACATTTGGTAGTCAGGAATTTGTTTATTTGTAAAACCTTTAATAATAAAAGAAATTTCTTCTTTTGAAATTTCTTTGTTATATTTCTTTTTATTAATTATATCGACTGTGTTCATAATAGTTTATAAAATAGCTAAAGCTAATTCCATCATTTCTTTAAAAGCGTTTTGTCTTTCTTCAGCACTTGATTCTTCATTTGTAATTAAATTATCTGATACTGTTAAAATACAAGCTGCTTTTTTTCCAAGTTTTTCAGCATTAGTGAATAGAGCGTATGATTCCATTTCTACAACTAATGATCCAGTTTTTTCAATTCTTTCCGCTAAAGGTATTGCTGAATAAAACACGTCAGATGAGTGAACTCTTCCTTGGATAATTTTTGATCCTAGTTTTTCAGCGGCTAAAATAATTTTTTCATTTAATTCTTTAGAAGGCAACATAATTTCTTTTGCTTCTCCTAAAACCAATTCTGTGAAAGAAGTATTTTCTGCGATAGCTTCAGTAGCTAAAACTAAATCATAAATTTTGATATCTTCTTTATAAGAACCAGCTGAACCAACTCTAATAATATTATCAACGTCATAGAATTTAAAAAGTTCATATGAATAAATTCCTATTGAAGGACAACCCATACCTCCACCGGCAATTGTTACTGGTTTGCCGTTATATGTTCCTGTATACATAAACATATTTCTTATTTGATTAACAATCTTTACATCTTGTAGATAGTTTTCTGCTATAAATTTAGCTCTTAAAGGATCTCCTGGCATTAAAACTGTTTTAGCAATTTCGCCTTTTTTTGCATTTATATGTGGTGTCATGTTCTGTCCTTTTATTTCCTATTTTATTTTAAACTAATTATATTATAAATTTCAAAATGACTAAGAAAATATAAGGTTAAATTATGGTCTCTAAGTGTTTAATCTATATTAAATATAAATGTATAATTAATTAATGAAAATAAATGAAATAATAAATTTGAATGATTCTCTTAGTGATTTAGAAATAGAAATAGTAAAAGAGATTAATATTAATCCTAGTCAATTCCTTTTGTTAAACATTGTGGATTATTCAAAAGAAATATTCACTTCTAAATCAACCATTTCTAGACTTTCGCAAAAATTAGGTTTTTCAACAATATTAGAAATGAAGTTATTTATCAATCAAGAACTTACTAAACAACAAATGTCTTATGGGATAAGTTCCAATAATACAGTTGACGATAGAGTTAATAACCTGAGGTCATATAATAATTATGCCATTAATGAAACATTAATAAATTTAGATTTAGACAATTTTTCTAAAATTTGTAAAGAAATAATCAATGCTAGAAAAATAATTATATTTGGAGTCGGTTCTTCTTATTTAGCAAGTTTGGAAATGGCTACAAATCTTCAAAAAATCGGTTTAAATGTTGTTGGTTCAAATGATGTCCATAATTCAATATTGAAAGTTGCTCATTTTAACAATGATGATTTATTGATTTGTTTTTCCAAATCAGGAACAACAAAAGAAGTTCTCTTCTTAAATGAGTGTGTTAAATCTGTTGGTGGTAAGACTTTTTTAATCACAGCTAATAATGAAAAATTAAAAAACATAGATTTGACAATAAACTTAAGGGAACTAGAAAAAAATGTCAGAGTAATTGCTACTAGTTCAAAAATTTCACAAATTATATTATCAGATGCAATATTTTTGGAAATATATTCACTTATAAATAAAAATAATCAAATAGAAAAAGAAATAGAGTTTTTAAAAAAATGGGAAAAATTCCAATAAAATAAGTTTTTATTTAGTTTTTTTCTTCTAATTATGGGAAAACTTCCATGGATTATTATTACGTCATTTATTCATAATATTATTTCTTTACACACAAGAATTTCTAATACTTGTTGATAAAAGATATAAGGAGAATGAAGCATGAGTAAAGAATTATTTATGAAATCAATTCAGAATAAGTTAATTGTTTCTTGTCAAGCTGTTGACAAAGAACCTTTAAATAATACTGAAGCAATAACATTAGTAGCTAAGTCAGTTATTGAAGGAGGAGCAAAAGTTTTAAGATTAAGTCAAGTGGAACATATTAAATCAATTATGAAGATAACTAGTTTACCAATAATAGGATTAATAAAACAAAAGTATGACAATTCAGATATTGTTATCACTCCAACGATAAAAGAAGTTGAAGATTTAATCAATATAGGTGTTAAATGTATAGCTATTGATGCAACTAATAGAAAAAGACCTCAAGAGAATTTGACTTCTATTGTTGATTATGTTAAAAATAATTACCCTCATATATTATTGATGGCCGATTGTTCAAATCATGATGATGTAAATATTGCAATAAAATTAGGTTTTGATTTTATCGGAACCACATTAAGAGGTTACACCAAAGATACTGAAAAGTTAAATAATATTTCAAATAATTATGAATTTATAAGAGAAATATTAAATAAAAGTTCAATTCCTGTAATTGCTGAGGGTGGAATATGAGAACCAAAACAAGTCAAAGAGTTGTTAGATTTGGGTTGTTTTGGCGTGGTTGTTGGTTCTGCCATAACAAGACCGAAAGATATTACTCAAAGATTCTACAACTACTTAGGTAACAAGTAATATGAGAATAAGTATAAAACAAAGCAAAATTTATCAATCCTGAAAAATAAGAAATGATAATAGCAAGAACAAAGGAAGAGTTAAATCGTTTTTTGATCAATTATCTAGAGGGTTAATGTTGCCAATTGCAATTTTACCTATTGCCGGATTACTTTTGGGGATTGGTGGTTCTATTGGTGCAAATGCAACTACAGAAGCCGCGGTAATTTTTGCAAATATTTTTAAAGGAATGTCTGATGTAATATTTGGAAATTTACCAATACTATTTTGTATAGCTATCACGATAACTTTTTCAAAAGATAAAGGTGCTTCTGGTTTTTCATCAGCAATTGCATATCTGGTATTTTGTTCTTCTCAATTAGCTTTTTTACAATTTAATGATGATGGTACTTTAAAGTCAATAATGTGATTCCACACACAAATAACTGGTATGTCAAGTACAACCCTTGGATTACCAACTATTCAAACTTCAATTTTTGGCGGAATTGTTGTAGGACTATTAACATCTGTAATATTTAATAAAATATCAGTTTTAAAAGTTCCGAGAGTATTAGATTTCTTTTCAGGAATCAGATTAGTTCCAATTGTTTTAATTCCTGTAATGTTTTTATTATCAACAACATTCTTGGTATTTTGACCCTGAGTAGGATTAGCTATTCTTAAGATGGGAGAAGGAATACAAGGATCTCCAGGAGGAACTGGTGGATTGTTGTATGGTATATTAGGAAGAGCTTTAATGCCATTTGGTTTACATCATATTCCTATTGTGCTAGCTTTCCAAACACCCTTCGGAGGAGTTCTAACTTCCGAAGCTCTTAATAGTGGAATTATTGAAGCGGGAATCTCAGTAACTGATCAAGCTCAAATAATATCGTTGTTTGATAAATTCAATGGTGGAGCAAATATAGAAGGTGATCAAAATATTTGAAACTTCATTAACTCTTTACCTTACAATACATTAAATGCTGCCGGTCAAGATATGCCAATATTTGATTGATTTTATCAGTACACAGGAGTTTATGCTGGTAGATATACTCAAGATTATCCAACATATTTAGGTGTTTGCATGGGTATAGGTGCGGCATTAATTGTTGCTTCTGAAAAGAAAAATAGAAGAGATGTTTCTGTTGTTGTTGGTTCATCAATGGCTGTAGCTTTTTTAACAGGAATTACAGAACCTTTAGAATTTACATTTTTATTTGCTGCACCAATGTTATTTTATTTAATATATGTTCCTCTATCAGGGTTTTCATATATGTTCATGGAATTAAGTGGAGCTCATGTTGGAGTAGGTTTTGCTAGAGGTTTCATAGATTTAATGATTTATGGAGCTCTACCTGTTTTGAAGGGAACTAAATTCTACTTTGTATTTGTTTTAGCTGCAGGGGAAGGATTGTTTGCTTTCTTAACATTCTTATTCTTTATTAAAAAATTCAATATTGAAACACCAGGACGTGGCGGGAATGTCATTAAGTTAATGTCAAAAGCTGATTATAATAAAATTAAATCACAAAACAAAAATCCAGAAAATGATAGAGTGTTGCAAATAATAAACAACCTTGGAGGAACGCAAAATTTAAATGACGTTTCTGCATGTGCAACAAGGTTAAGGGTTAGTGTGAAAGATGTAACAAACATTACAAAAGAATCATTTGATATTCTTGGTTCCAGAGGAATGGTTATTAATAAAAATTCTTTACAAATTATTTTTGGCGGTGAAGCTACAATTCTTTCAGATAAAATAAATGATTATATCAATAACACTGATTCAGTACCATTAGAAAAACAAGAAACATTTTCTTATAAAAAAGAACAATTCCAAAACTTTAATGTTTATGCTCCCTTTGATGGAAAAATTTGTATGTTATCAGATGTTCCGGATGATTTATTCAGCCAAGGATTGATAGGTCAAGGTATTGCTATGATCCCAAATTCATCTAAAACCTTTTCTCCTATTGATGGTTATTTAACAAATATCTTTCATACAAATCACGCATATACATTTGAATCTAAAGACGGAACACAAATCTTATTACATATAGGTATTGATACTGCTGAAAATAGTGATAAAATTTTTAAACCAAAAGGTAAAGTTGGTAATATAGATATTTCATCAAATATTGTAAATATAAATTTAAGAGAAATAGCAAAAGCAAATTCTTCTATTACCCCAATTGTTTTCCCAGATTTAGATGAAAGTAAAAAAATTAATTTAGTTATTGACTATGGACAAGAAGTTAAAGCCGGCGACTTAATAATGATTATAGAAAAAAATCCCGAGTAATCTCAGGATTTTTTTATTCATATTTCTAAGTTTTAACGATGTACAACTTTAGCTTTAGAGTTTCAATAAATTACAAATCCTATCACTGGTGGAAGGAATGCAAATAAAATATATCATAATTTACTTTTAAGGTTTAAAGTTTTGATAGCTATATAAACAAAGCCTCCAACTAAAAAACCAAACACGAATGAAGCTATAAGTCCAACCAAAGTCATCTTATGATTTGTTAGGTATTTTGCCATAATATCTCCTTTCAATTTATTTTAAAAATATTTGTTATTTTTTTATTAATTATACTATAATGAGTTTATAACTTATGTAGAAAGTTTTATTGATAAACATATCAATAAACAAATATGGATTTAATTTATATCATTTTAATAGTATCATCAATAGTAATCGTCATTCCTTGAATGTATGGTTTGCTTTTGCCTGTTATTAAACCAACAATAAGTAGAAAGTCAACAATGTATTTATATGCATTCTCTTCAGGGTTCTTTATAATATTAGCTATTTTTGGATTTTATGCCGAAGTTAAAGAAGAGCTAACGGTTTATCTAGAGAACGAGCATTATAGCGAAGGCGCTCTTTGAGGAATCAATATCGGTATTATCGGTGGAGGGGCATTTCTAATTTTAGGATTATCAATATTAGTTAAATTTTTATTAGCTAAAAAAATGACTCCTAAATCAGATGCTCAAGAAAGTTCTTTAGAATTAAATCACGATCATTCCCATTTAATATATAACATGAATGATGTTAATCCAAAATCTAAAGTATTTGCCTTAATATTATTAATGTCTCACCGTATACCAGGAGGATTAATAATTGGATTTCTAATTTCTAATATCCAACATCACGGGCAAGTGAGTACTGTTGATATTATCTTTTTGGTAACATTTATTTTACATATTATTCCTGAAGAATTAATTTTATATTATCGTCAAATGGAAATGGGAGTTAAGAAGTGAAGAGCTGCTTTCCATTCATTTTTAGGAACATTGCTTTTAGTGCCATTCATTTTTATAGGTGCTTATACAGGTGATGCTTTGCAAGAAAATGTTATATTAATTTCATTCTTAAAAGTATGTGTGGGTTCATTAATTTTATTTGGTGCTTTAGTTGAATTCATTCCAGAATTCTTGCACAATAAAATGGATGCAAAGTCTTGATATATAACTATTTCTCTTTTAATGTTAGGTGTTGTATTTGGATTAATATTATTTTCAATTCACTCACACGGTTCTGGAGGAGATCACGTCCATCCGCACCATTTGGAATATGGTTTACAAAAAAATATTCTTCATTATAATTATTTAGTCAATTAATGATTATAATTATAAAATAATGTTGTAAAGAGTATAGGTAAGTGTAATGTCAATAAGTAAAGAATTAAAATTCATAAATGCAATGAGGTATTTTGGATTAAAATCTATTCAAGAAGCAAAGGGTGGTCATGTTGGTATGACAATGTCAGCTGCTCCCATTACATATACTTTGTTTACAAAATTTATAAATTTAAATCCAAAAAACGCTAAATGAATAAATAGAGATAGATTTGTTTTAAGTGGTGGTCACGGTTCAATGGCTGTATATCCTATTTTGCATTTTGCAGGATTATTAAATAAACAAGAATTAATTGATTTTAAAAGAGATGGTTCTAAAACTCCTGGTCACCCTGAGTTCGAATATAAAAATGATAATTTTGTAGATGCTTCTACAGGTCCTTTGGGTCAAGGTTTTGCAATGGCTGTAGGAATGGCAATTGCTCAAAAATATTTAGAAAAAATTACTAAAGAAGAATTCCCAGCAACATTCAAACACTACACATATGTTGTTGTTGGTGATGGAGATTTGCAAGAAGGTATTTCTTATGAATCAACTGCTATTGCAGGAAGATTGTCTTTAGATAAACTAATAGTTTTACATGATTCAAATAAGTTCCAATTAGATTCTGCGGTTGATAGAGTTAGTGTTGAAAGTTTACAAATGAGATTCGAATCAAATAATTGATTTTATCAAAAAATTTCTAATGATCCTGTTGATATTGAAAACGCAATTTTAAATGCTCAAAAAAGCGGTAAACCATCTTTTATAGAAGTGGAAACAATTATTGCAGAAGGGTTAAGTTCTCAATCATCTTTCAAAGGACACCACGGAGTTGTTGAAGAAGAAGACTTAATTAAATTTAATGAACACTATGAAACAACTTTTGAAGGTTGAGAAATGGATAAAGATGTTTATGATCATTTTGAAAAACAAGTTACTCAAAGAGGTGAAGACACTTTTAAAAAATGAGAATCTAATTTAAATATTTATAAAATAAAAAATAAAAAAGGTTTTGATGAAGTTGAAGATTGAATTGATAACAAAGTTAATTTTGCTGACATTTTAAACAATGTTAAATTTGAAAATAATAATTTAGCTACCAGAATGTACATCAAAGATTTAATTCTAAACTTACACAAGGATACAAAAAATGTTATTTCTTTAGGTGTTGACGTTTCATCTTCAACTCAGATTGCTATTTCAGAAACATCTTTTTTAGATGGGGGTAATGCTGTCTTTTTAGGTATAAGAGAATTTGCAATGGCTGCTATTTCTAATGGTATTAATTTGCATGGTGGATTAAAAACTATTGGTGGAACATTTTTAGTATTTTCAGATTACATGAAGAGTGCGATTAGATTAGGTGCTATGATGGAAACACCTAATGTCTTCGCTTTCACTCATGATTCATATCAAGTAGGAGGAGATGGTCCGACACACCAACCTTTTGATCAATTACCTATGTTAAGAGCAATAGCTAATGTTAATGTTCACAGACCTTGTGATGAAACAGAAACAAGGGTTGCTTTAATAGAAGCTTTTGAATCTAAAAGAGACACTAATATTTTAATTTTATCAAGACAAAACTTACAATCATTTGATTCAAAGCGTTCAATTAATGAAATTAAAAAAGGAGCATATGAATTAGTTCCATGTGTAAAACCAGATTATGTTATTGCAGCATCTGGTTCAGAAATTTCTTTAGCTCAGGAAGTTGCTAGTCAACTTAAAAATGTAAGGGTAGTTTCTGTTCCATGTTTAGATAAATTAACAAATTGAGAACAAAAAGAATTAACTAAATTATTTAAGGCCGATATAGCATTAATCACAATTGAAGCATCTTCAGACTATAAGTGATTATCTATTCACCAACCTGATCAAAAAAATCTTCACATAGGTGCTTTTGAGTTTGGAAAATCAATGGATGGAGACGACCTTTATAAACAAAAAGGGTTTGACGCTCTAAAAATTATCAATAAAATAAAAAGTATATAATAATATAATAAATTTTATAGATATATTTAAACAATTATGTATAATATATTAACTAATATAAGGAGGCGATATGTCAAGAGTAGATGAAATAACTGGCAAAAAACCAATGTCAGGAAATTTGCGTTCTCACGCCCTTAATACTACCAAAAGAAGATTTAACTTAAATCTTCAAAAAGTAACTATTGTTGAAAATGGAGAAAAAATAACTTTAAGAGTTACTGCAAAAACAAAAAGAACACTTCGTAAACAAGGAAGAATTTAATTAAAATTTAAAATAAAAAAATCTAATTCATAATTAGATTTTTTTATTGTTTCTTTCTTTGTACATAAGTTGTAACTTATTGATAAATTCTTCGTCATCAAAAACCTTGGTTGGTTGTGCATTGTTTCAAACAATAATCAAGTAGTTAACTAATTCTTTGTGGTTCTTAATGAATTGATAATTGTAATCATCATATTGTTCTAAGAAAACTGTTTCTTGTGCATCTGTTAATCTTAAGCTTTCAATAACATAAGCTAGTTCAAAGTTTTTATCTCCCATATGTGCGAATTCTCAATCACAAACAAACAACTTACCATTTTTATCTCTAATTAAATTTTGTTCTCAAATATCAGCGTGAATAGGTGTTGATTTATCTTGATTCTTAATAATGTAATTAATTCTTTTGTAATAATCATGAATGATAGGAATCTTAATATTTTTTTCTCACATAATTTTTCTATATTCTTTTATTCTAGCCGCCATATTAAAAGGTGGGAAAACCTTCTTTGAATTATGAACCACTTTTAGGATGTCCGCAATATTAATTAATGTTTCATCATTTATCACAGGAACTTCTCCTTCGACAAATTCTCACCTGTTTTCTTCTTCATTTTGTGAAATTAACTTAGGAACAAAGTCAAAGTCTTCTAAAATTTCATAGTTAATTTTGTGATTAAAATTATTGTATATTTTCTCTTGTAAAAAAACATTTCCGTCTTTGTATGAGATGTTTGTATGACCATTTTCTATTTTTATTTTCATTTATTACATCCGATTTTATTTTATAGAATTAATTTTATCATTTATATTATAAAAGTATTATAATTATTTAACTCAAAACATTTAAAGTAAAGGAAAGTTATGCACGATTATAAAGATAATTTTGGAAATGCAATAGACTTCGCTGTTAAAAAAACGAAACTAAAATGATGAAAATTAATATTCTTAGGAATCATGGGCTGTGTATATGTTGGTATTGCGTATATAGCTTTTATTATGGTTATTGCAGGAATGCAAGACCCATCAGTGTTTTCAGATGGTTGACAAGATAGATTACTTTCACCATTATTTATAGCACCTAAAATTGATATGAGTGGTTGACCATTAATTGTAGGTGCTGCAATCTTCCCTGTTGGTCTTCTATTGATAGTTTTCCTAGGAGGTTCACTATTTACATCTGATAACTTAACTTCTATTGCTGTTTTAACAAAGAAAATTAAGTTACCACCAGTTCTTTTAAAATGATTATTGACATTATTAGGTAATCTTATTGGTGCTATCTTAATTGCAGCTATTGCAAGAGGGGCTGGTATTTTTGGTGATAAACATTTATTTGTATTACAACAAATAATTGCTAAAAAAGTTCACATGGAATGATGACAATCTTTCTTCTCTGGAATTTTATGTAATATTTTAGTTGCTGGAACAGTTTGATCTACGATGGCAACAAAACACTCAATTGCAAAAATATTTTTAATTTATTTCCCAATTTGATTATTCGCAATAGTTGGTTTCCAACATGTTACTGCTAACTCAATTATCTTTTCATTTGGTTGAACACATGCAGATAGTCCAATGTTGGAATTAGTTGGTCAAGGAGTTTTTGATACTCCAATTACTTTGGCTGATTGAACATTCAGAAGTTTCTTCATTAATATGATTCCTGCAATGATCGGAAACTGATTATCAGGAGCTATCTTCTTACCATTTGTTTATTTCTGATTAAGTGATTACCATAAAACTATTAAAAATCAAGAAAAGCTAAGAAAACAACGTGAGTTATTAAATCAACAAAAAGAAACAATTGAAGATCAACAAGAAACAATTGAAGATCAGCAAGAAACAATTGAAAGCCAACAAGAATTTGTTCAACAAATTTTAAACAGTGGAACCAATAAGTTTCCTACATCAGTTGATAAATTAGTAATAGAAAAAGTACCTTGATATAAAAGAAAGAAACATGAAGATGAAGATGTTCCGCAAGACAACTTTTCACTTTATGAAGATGAATTATCACAAAATGAAATTCCTAATTATGATGAATTGTTTACTGAGTTAGAAGATTCTGTATCAGCTGATTCACTTGTTAAAACTGGAGAATTAAATTCTAATTCAAAAAATAAATCAAAAAAATAAAAATCTTAATCAAGATTTTTTTTGTATTCTTTTTTCTCTCAATTAGTATTAAACTTTCTTACATTAATTACTGCTTTAAGTAGTTTTTCTTTATCCACATTAAAAACAGAAACAATATCATCTATTGCAAAAGAACAATATAAATAAAGATGTGATAAATCAAAGTATTTACTATTATAGTTTGTTCATTCAAAGTCGATTAAAACAATATCTTGATAATCATTCACAATAATATTTTGTGGTCTTAGGTCACCATGAGATAAAACAATATCTTTTACATTAGTTGCATTATCAAAGAAGGTAATCCCATCTATTTTAGTGTTTCAATGTTGATTTAAAGACAATTTAATGTTTTTCAGTGTATTTATATCATTTGTATTTAAATGATGACCAGGAACTCATTTTTTAATCATGATTGAATTATCTATATAAATGATATCTGATTGATTAGTTAGTAGTTTTATTTCATTCACATGATTAACAATATTATTTTTAACTATTCTTATTTGCACCAGTTCTCCACAAAAAAAACCTTTGTAGGTTTTGTTGTGATATCCCTCATAAAATAACTTTATGTTAGAGATTTTTTTGAAAAGTTCTTTTTGATTAGACATAATGAATATTATAAATCAATATTTTTAACGTACTTAGCGTTCTCTTCAATGAATTGTCTTCTTGGAGCAACGTCATCTCCCATTAAAGTAGAGAATACTAAATCAGCAGCTGCAGCATCATCGATTTGAACTTGCAACATTTTTCTTGATTCAGGATCCATTGTTGTTTCTCATAATTGATCAGGGTTCATTTCTCCCAATCCTTTATATCTTTGGATATTGTATTTAACGTTAGCATCTTTATTTTCTAGTTCTTTAATAGCATCATCTTTTTGTTCTTCGTTATATGCATATTGGAAACTTTTTCCAGTTGATATTTTGAATAGAGGTGGTTGAGCAATGTAAATAAAACCATATTCAACTAAAGGTCTCATATAACGGTAAAGGAATGTTAATAATAATGTTCTAATGTGTGATCCATCAACATCAGCATCGGTCATGATGATAACTTTGTGGTATCTTAATTTATTAATATTAATTTCACTACCAACACCAGTTCCTAGAGCTGTGATGATTGACATGATTTCAGTGTTCTCAAATACTTTATCAATTCTCGCTTTTTCTGAATTGATAATTTTACCCCGTAGTGGTAAAATAGCTTGAGTTTCTCTATCTCTACCCATCTTGGCTGATCCACCAGCTGAATCTCCCTCGACGATATATATTTCAGATATTTCAGCATTTTTTGATGAACAGTCAGCAAGTTTTCCTGGAAGTGCAGTGATGTCAAAAATAGTTTTTCTTCTTGTTGCTTCTCTTGCATTTGTAGCTGCAAAACGAGCTCTTTGTGCAAGTAATGTTTTTTCAATAATCATTTTAGATTGATCAGGATTTTCAGCTAAGAATTTTTCTAATTGTATTGAAAGAACTTTGTTAGTTGCCATTCTAGCATCTTTATTACCAAGTTTACTTTTTGTTTGACCTTCAAATATAGGTTCAATATGTTTGATAGAAATAATAGCTGTTAAACCTTCACGAACATCTTCTCTTGTTAGTTTTTCATCTTCATTTTTAAATAATTTATTTGCACCAGCGTAGTTGTTTAGAATTCTAGTTAAAGCATCTGTAAATCCTTGTTCATGAGTTCCACCTTCTATTGTTGAAATATTATTAGCATAAGAAACAACATTACTTTGGTAACTTGTATTATATTGCATAGCTACTTCGACAATAACTTCTCCGTCATCACCTTTAACTTTTCCTTCGGCGTAAATTATTTCATCATGAATAATCGCACGGCCTTTATTTAATTCTTTTACGTATTCTTTAATTCCACCTTCAAAATAGAAAGTCTTCTTAACAACATCGTCAGTTCTTTTATCAACCAATTTAATTGTGATACCTTTATTTAGATATGCTATTTGTTTTGCTCTATCTAAGATAACAGGAAATTCAAATTCATTTTTTTCCATAATTGTAAAATCAGGTTTAAAAGAAATTTTTGTTCCAGTGTCTGTTGAATCAACTTGGCCAACAATAGCTATTGATCCTTGTGATATTCCACCTTCTTTAAATTCTTGAAAGTAAAGATTTCCGTTTCTTTTAATTCAAACTTTTAAATTATCACTAAGAGCATTAACTACAGAAGCACCAACACCGTGCAATCCACCAGAAACTTTATATGTGTCAGAGTCAAACTTACCTCCGGCGTGTAATACAGTTAAAACAGTTTCTACAGTTGAAAGTCCTGTTTGTGGATGGACATCAGTAGGAATTCCACGTCCATCATCATTAATAGTTACATAACCATCTGAATCAAGTTCAACAGTAATTACTGAAGCAAAACCTGCCATTGCCTCATCAATAGAGTTATCAACAACTTCTCAAATTAAGTGATGTAGACCTTTTTTACCAGTTGTACCGATATACATTCCAGGTCTTTTTCTAACAGGTTCTAGACCTTTTAGAACCTTTATATTACTTGCTGAATATTCGTTTGACATATCTTCCTCTTTCGGGTGTTAATTATTAATATAAATTATACCAAATAAAAAGGTCTTAAATATTTAATTTAAGTTCTCTGAATTTTCTTCAATTTCATCGCTAGGCACTTCGTCAGAATTGTTTATAACCATTTTCATACTATTTATGAACATTTTGCAGTTTTTCAAAAAAGAATACTTCAATAAGGCATAATTAGCTACATCTGATAAACCAAAAAAAGTCTCTTCTCTATAGATAATTTCTTTAAATTTAATTTTAAATCTTTTTTTAAAAATTGTAGGAACGATATAGTAGTGTAATCAATACTTATCTTTTCCATTCATTCAAAAAATTGAGATTTCTCTTTTTTCTTTATCATGTCCTTCTAACAAGTATTTTGTGTAAGTTCCTCTGATCTTCATTCCAAATTCAATATCTTTTTCTAGTTCTCTTTTTATTTTGAATGTTTTTCTAATACTTACTTCTAAAGCATTTCAAATTACATCAATTGAATCACCATTAATTCTTTTGGTGTTGTAAACAATCTTTTGTCTACGAAATTCATCAATAAGGGATGTATAAATTTCTACATTCTCTTCTTTGCTCTTTTCTTTTAAATCAATTTTTTCTTGTTTTGGTGTTTTCATTATATTACTTCCTGGATAGCTAGAACCATCAATATTACTGAAAGAATAAATAATAGTAAAGAGAAAGCTAAAATTCATTTAATAGAACGATTAAAAAATTCATAGTTTTTTTTCAAAATGATTCTCATAAAATTTTTTAAAAATCAAATCAAACAAGGCAACATTAAAGCAATGGCCATTAATATAGCGGTTGTTAAAACAATTGGATTGATTGTTTCTGGCAATACTGGTGTTCCACTTATTGTGGCAACATCAAATAGAGATGGAAAATTAATATTTTTAAGTAAAGTAATCATAAAATAAATTATAGTATAAAATTAGTAAAAACATTATTTTAAAATACTGTTGAAGTCATGAACAAAAAAATGTATATATTTATATATATGGTGTTATAATTTAATAGTATTAATAAAATTTGCAATATGCAGGAAAAGGAATTTATATATGAAAATATTATTGGCATGTTCAGCAGGGATGTCTACATCTCTACTAGAACAATCTATTAGAGTTTATGCAGAATCACTTGGTGAAACAATTGACGTTGTTGCAAAACCATCAGGAGAAGCAAAAACAATCATAAAAAATTATGACATTGTATTGTTAGGTCCACAAGTGAAATTCATGGAGCAATCTTTCAAAGATGTTGCAGGAGATGTTCCAGTAATAGTAATACCTCCAGCAATATACGCTATGGCTAAAGGTGAAGATTGCTACAAGCTAGCAAAAGATAACATTAAGTAATCGTAAAATTTTATAAAAAATTTATAACAAAACAAAATTAAAAAAAGAAAAGGAAATTAAAATGACAAATAGCAAAACTTCTTCTAACTCAAAAGATAAACTAAAACACGCATGAGATGTCGCAATTATGCGTATGGGTAAATTAGCTGAACAAAAGCACATGTCTTCACTTCGTGATGGATTTGCACTTTTAGTACCGTTAATTATTGCCGCATCAGTTGGTGTTATATGTATGACATTCGTTTTTGGTTGATGAGATACTACTTCTACTTCGATCTTAGGTTGAATTACAATGGGTATTCCAGGTCAAACAATGACAAACGCGGGAGGATCGATAACTTTCGTGCCAGGTTCTGTCGCTAATCAGATAAGTACCGTAGGAACATTTATTTTCTACACAATATGAAAAGGTATTTTTAACCATTTATCTATATTCGTAACACTTACTATTTCTTATTCTTTTGCAAGAATCAAAAATATTAAGGATCCATTTATCGCTTCATTAATTGGATTGGGTGGATTTATGATTTTCTCATACGGTTCAGGCGCTTTATTTGGAACACAAGGTATGTTGGTAGCTATAGTATCATCACTATTATCAATGGAACTATATTCAGTTTTTGAAAATAATAAAAAATTAGAATTGACTCTACCAGCGGGTGTACCACCAGCTGTAGCTAGATCATTCTCAAAACTATTCCCAACAATATTTACTTTATTAATATTTATTGCAATACAAGCACCATTTATTATTTTCCGTCATTTATTTACATGATTAGGAACCGGAGATTCATTCGGGATAGGTCAAGCTATTTCAGTAGCTGTTCAAGCACCATTTATGTCATTGATTGAAGATTCTTCAGGTTCATTATCTCTAGGATTAATATATGTTACATTCTCAGCAATTCTATGATTCTTTGGAATTCACGGAACAAATGTTCTTACAGCTATTTTTTCACCAGTTGCACTAGTTGCATTGGCAAATAACTTAATATGAAAAGAAACAGGAGGAAAAGAAGGTTCGCTTAGTGCTTTTGCTGATGGAACAAACGATGCTTTCGTGTTCTTCGGTGGAACTGGAGCAACACTTGCTTTAGTTCTTATGGGTCTGTTCTTATCTAAAAAAGCAGATACAAGAGAAATCTTGAAATTTGGTGGAGCACCAGCTGTATTTAACATCAATGAACCTTTGATTTTTGGAGTACCATTAATCTTGAACTTCAAATATGTTATACCTTTTATAATTATTCAACCAGTATTATTTGTAATTACATGATTAGCTATTGAAAAATTACAATGAGTACCGCCAGTTATCGTTAAGATACCTTGAACAACTCCAGTAGGTATTGGAGGGTTCTTAGCAACATCAAGTTGACAAGGTATTCTTCTATCTCTATTCAACTTTGCAATAGCTTGTGCGATATATGCACCATTTATATTGATGGCTAATAAATCTGCTAAAAAAAGTGGAGAAGAATTAGTTAAAATAGACTACAAAGGTGGATTTAAAAAATTAACTACAAGAAAAAAAGGTGGTAAATAATGAGTTCAGAAATTGAAAACGTTCAAGTAACACCTGTTGTTTACTCAGAATGAAATAAATTAGTTATTTCTTCTGCTGAAAGCCACAAAAAACCATTAAATATTTTAAAATATGGAACAGCATTATTAATTACAATTATCTCTTTAATCGCTTTATGATTTTCAGCAAACTGACAAACAGAAAATGTATTATCGACAATTGGTATTGATATTACTAAATGAAATAACTATCTTGCTACAGCGGATCTTGGAAATGCAGATTTAATTAGTAAAATAGCTACTTTTCAATTATGAAATTTAAAAGGTGCTATGTTAAATGAAATGGGAGTGCAATCTTTAGTTGCTATGGGAATCCTTTCTCTAGTTTCTATAGTTCCACTTTTAATGTTTAAAAACGGTACAGCATGATCAATTGGTTCAATTGTATTCTCATGAGTCTTCTTGATTGTTGTTATTGCGTTATTTGCTTTAGGATTAGTGTCACAAGCAAATGCTTTAACAGAAGCAAATAATATAGTTTTTGCTGACACAGCAGCTGTTGACAATTTGAATAATGTAATTGCTGATACTAAAGCTTTATTAATAACAGGAGAAAATTTAACTCCTGATCAAGTAGCACATAATGTTAAAATTACTGCGCTTGTTGATGGTTATATTGCTGACAAAGATGCAATCTTAAATGATTTTATGTCAACATTAAAAACTTACTTAAACTTATTTTAATCAAAAATTAAAAACTCGAACTTCAAAATTTGAGTTTTTTTTATGCAGTTTTATATTATAATAATGTTAATAAATAAATAGAAAATCGGGAGATAAATATGGAAGAAAAAAAATACACTTATGAAGAATTAGGGCAAATAAGCTTTATGATAATTACTTTTGCTGGAACAGCAAAATCGGATGCTATGTTAGCGATATATGCTGCTAAAGACGGTAAATTTGATGAAGCTAAATTAAAATTAGAAGAAGCTGAAAAAAACATTATCGAAGCTGAGAAACAACATGCTGACTTAGTACAACAAGAAGCTGCAGGAACAGAAATTAAAATACCATTATTGTTAATGCATGCAGAAGATCAATTATTGTCAACACAAACAATTATCTTAATGGCTGAAGAATTTGTTAGCTTATACAAAAGAATCACAGAGAAGAAATAAGGTTAGATATGTTAGGTATATCAGTTTATCCAGAAAAAGCAAAGAAACAAGACATAATAGAATATATTAATCTTGCTGCAAAATACGGTTTTAAAAGAGTTTTCACTTGTTTGCTTTCAGTTGAAGGTACTAGAGAAGATGTTAAAAATGATTTTTATGAAATAATTACTACAGCTACCAAGCAAGGTATGGAAGTTGTTTTAGATATTGCTCCATCAGTTTTCTCAAAATTAGATATTTCATATGATGATTTATCTTTCTTCAAAGAACTAGGTGCTACAGGTATTAGATTAGATGAAGGATTCGATGGTTTAAAAGAATCAACAATGACTTTTAATGATCTTGACTTAGATATTGAAATCAATATGTCTTCAGGTACAAAGTATGTAGATAATATTCTTTCTTATGCTCCTAATAAGAGTAAATTAATTGGTTGTCACAACTTTTACCCTATGGAATACTCTGGACTTTCTTTAGAAACTTTTACAAATACTTCTCAACAATATAGAGATTTACACATTAGAAGTGCTGCTTTCGTTAATTCAAATAGTGCAAAACACGGTCCTTGACCTGTTATGGATGGTTTGTGTACTTTAGAGTTACATAGAACATTGCCTATTACAACACAAGTAAAACACTTTTTAATGATGGATTTAGTTGATGATATTATTATTGCTAACGCTTTTGCTAGTGAAGCAGAATTGAAAGCTATCTCTGAAATAGAAAGTATTATTTCTTTAGATATTAAATTTGATAAATCAGTTACTGACTTAGAGAAGAAAATAGTTTTAGATGAACTACATGTTAACCGTGGAGATAGATCAGACTACTTAATAAGATCAACACAATCAAGAGTTAAGTATAAGGCAGAAGGTTTTAAACCTCTTAATCTTAAGAAAGAAATCAAAAAAGGTTTCATCACAATTGGAAATGATAATTTCGGTCAATACAAAGGTGAATTACACCTTTCTAAAAAGGATCACTTAGATACTCAAGGTAGAAAAAATGTTGTTGCTCAAATAGCAGAACATGATTTATTCCTATTAGATTTCATTAAACCATGATCAAAGTTCTCGTTTAAAGAAGTTAAGTAATTAAATATATTCTTAATTGATAAATAAAACATCTCGTAAGGGGTGTTTTTTATTTAAACCTATACTTTTTAAATAAAATAAAAAATCACCTTACTATAAGGTGATTTATAACAATAAATTGATTTTTGTTATTACTTGTTGTAGTGCTCAACAATTAATGATTCATTAATATCAGTGTTTAGTTCTTTTCTTTCAGGCAATCTTTCAAGTTTGAAAACGAAATCTTTTTCTAATTTTACTCATGCTGCTAATTCTTTTCTAGTTTTAGCGTCTAAAATTTGAACATTTTTTCTACTTCCTTCTTTTAAAGTAACGATATCTCCAATTGAAATTTGCATTGAAGGAATATCAGCTTTTTTACCATTAAGAGTAAAGTGTCCATGATTAACAAGTTGTCTTGCTTGTCTTCTAGTTTCAGCTAATCCTGTTCTATAAACAAAACTATCTAATCTAGTTTCTAACATTTGCATAAAGTTAGTACCAGCTTGACCTTGTCTTTTTGAAGCTTTTTCAAAAGTGTTTTTAAATTGTTTTTCACTTATTCCATACATGTATCTTAGTTTTTGTTTTTCATACAAGTGTAAACCGTATTCAGAAACTTTAACTCTTTTTTGTCCATGTTGACCTGGAGCGTATTGACGACCTTTTCCTTTCGCAAATTCTTTACCGTTTTCTAAAATTGAAAAACCGTAACGACGTGATTTTTTAAATGATGATTTAATATATCTTGACATAATAGTACCTCTTTCTTGCATAACGAGGGATATACTCTTATCTATTTATTTAAATATAATGTTTTCGTTTTACAGCTAAAACTACTTACAAATCAATTTGAATTTAAATAATATTAAATAATATATATCTGCTGTGTTGTGCTTAATAATTTTATCATAAAAATTTAAGTTATTTTGATTAATAATATTAGGCATTAATAACATTTGATATATAATAATGTTGATTTTATAATTGTATAAAATTAATATTGATTAAAAGGAAACACAATGAAAAATTTACCAAAAGACTTTATATTTTCTACTTCAACTTGTTCATACCAAATTGAAGGCGGAAGACTTAAAGGTGGAAGAACTCACTCTAACTGAGATAAGTTTACAATAGAAAATTATTACATACCACCAAAGGGTGCTGCTGAAAGAGAAATAGCTTCAATAGTTGATGCTGCTAACTATTATGAAAAATACGATTTAGATTCAACTATCATGAAAGAAATGGGAGTGAATGGTTTTGTTTATAATTTAGATTGAGCTAGAATCTTCCCTGATAATTCCGGAGTAGTAAATGAAGAAGGTTTAGATTTTTATGAAAATGCATTTAAATCATTAATAGCTAACGGTGTTAAACCAATCCCTATTTTATACCATTGAGATACTCCTCTTTGATTAGAAGAACAAGGAGGGACTTCTTCTCGTGCGTTTTTAGGAGCCTTTAGAGATTTCTCTAGAGCAATCTTTAAAAGGTTAGGTAAATATACTGATCTATGATACGTAAGTGATGAGAATTCTTCTTATACAGTAATGGGTTATTTAGATGATTACTTTCCACCTGGTAAAAAAGATCCAAAAGAATTTTGAAAAGCAATTTACTACCTTTCAATTTCTGGAGGTATTGCAAAACAAGAATTTGATCAAGCAATGCGTGATGGAAATATTAAAGAAGGTTCTTTACTAGGAATTGACCATGATTGAAACCCACCAATCCCTTATGATGAAAACGATAAAGATGATGTTGAAGCATGTGCAATTTTTAATGAATATAATTTAGATCTTTTCCTTGATCCAAATATGTTAGGTACATTCCCTGAATGTTTTTGAAGAGGAATTAAAGAACAAGGTTTAGAAAACATAGTTTTAGATGAAGATTTAGAAATAATGAAAAGCAATTTATTAAACTTGATTGGTTGAAATTATTATCGTCCAGCAATCATCGCTCACCCAAAAAGATTATCAGAAGGAATTGAATGACAAAACAAACCAGGATATTTCATTACTGATAAGGCAGCAATTGTTTATCCAAAAAATAATCGTTACACTGATTGAAATTGATTAATCTTACCAGAACAATTATCAATATCATCTCATGTGTTATGAGATAAGTATAAAGCTCCATTAATGATTTTAGAAAATGGTCTAGGTTATTTTGATCAAAAAACTGGTGGTATTGTTGAAGATAATTATCGTATTGATTATTTAAATGAACACCTAAGAGAAGTTCAAAAAGCTATTAATGAAGGAGTTAACTTTATTGGTTATTCTGCATGAACATATTGTGATATCTTTTCACCATCAGGTGGATACAGAAAAAAATATGGTTTTGTCGGAGTTGACTTTGATGATCCTAACTTTCCAAGATATCCAAAATCTTCAATGTATTGATACAAGGATGTTATCAAGAATTTAAGCACGCATGAAGTTGGTAAAATTGACTATGCTAAATATTCAAAAGAAGCAAAACTGAGTTTAGGTTCTCGAAAAGATTTGTGAAACAAATAAACTTTTACAAACAATAGCATAAATACCTCATTATAATTAAAAGGTATTTATGAAATGAATTGGAGATAAAAATATGAAAATAACAAAAAATATTATTTTAGGATTGGGAGCTGCTACAACCTGTTTGGTTTTAGCATCTACAGTATTATCTTGTGCTTCTAATCCTAATTATGATTTAAAAAAATTAAACATAAAAGCAAATTACCCTGATTTTGATAGTTTTCTTGTTTTGGATAGTGGAGAAATTGAAATTTTAAAAAATAACACCTATGAAAGTAATATTACTTTAACAGATCAAAACTTAAATGACATATTTCCTATATTAGAAAAATTATTCAATTTTTCTGAAAACAATATACCCAGTACTAAATTATTAGAATGGAATAAAAATAAAACAATCAGCATTACAAGTTCAATTTCAGTAGATTCATTTACAAATAATGAATTTGGTTACATTAGTTTTAGATTAAGAGGAAATATTAACGGTGTCAATACTGATTATAACTTTATAGATGGAAACAAAAGTACTGGTTCTTCACATTGAAGATCAAGTCAAGTATAACGAATCTCATAACAAAACACCTAATGCAAATAAAATTAAAGCCAAAGAGTCATTCTTTGAAAGTCAAGGAATTTTATTAATAAATTTACTTTTTAAATAACTCCACTTAACATAAAATGTATAATTAATAATATAGACAAATATTAGGAGATAAATATGAATAAAGAAAAAAAATTAGTAGTTATAACTGGAGCAGCAGGAGGAATGGGACTAGAATACATTAAGCAGTTTTCTGAACAAGGATACCCTTTGTTGTTGTTAGATATGAATATTGAATCAATCAAACATATGGCAAGCAAAAATATATTAGTTAATAAAGTTGATGTTGGCGATTTTGAATCATTTAAAGAATCAATTGAAAGCGCAGAAAAAACATTCGGGAAAACAGATTTAATTATTAATAATGCAGGAATAATGATGCTAGGTGATATGACGAAACAAGACCCGAAAGAATGAAGTACTATGATAAATGTTAATATATTAGGTGTATTGAATGGAACAAAAATAGTATTGGAAAATATGATAAGTCAAAATAGTGGAACAATTATTAATATTTCATCAATAGCAGGTTTCAAGCCTTTTAACAATCACGCAGCTTATTGTGCTACTAAATATGCTGTTCATGGACTAACTGAAACAATTCGTCAAGAAGTTTCGGGATCAAATGTTAGAGTTTTGCTTATCTCACCAGGAGCAGTTGAAACTAAGTTATTAAATAGAACAACTGATAAGTCTATTATTGATGGTTACCAAGATTGAAAAACAACAATGGGTGGAAAAGTAGTTGATCCTGCTGAAGTTGTTAAGACTGCTTTATTTATGTATCAAATGCCACAAGAAATATCTGTTAGAGAAGTTGTTATAGCTACAACTAAACAAGATTTATAATTAACAGTTATTAAAATACTAATAATGAGATATTTTAAAGAAAATTCTTATTTTTAATAATATTTATTCCCTTAAAATATTGGATAAATTTAGTCATAAAGTATAAGCAATTTTAAAACCATTTATTTCAATATAATAAAATAAAACCAAAACCAAAAATTACTTGAAAAAAAGAATTATAATTTAAATATCTAAATATGAAATATTTGGGGTTTTACCACTAATCGTAGTTGATTGAATGGTAACTAGTTTATGAACATTACCCAAATTGTACTTAAGATGATAAGGAAGAGAAAGTTGAACTGACGTTTCTCATGGATGAAGTTGTTAATTGAGGAAATAGAATTCCTGGAAGGTATTAAGAGGGTAATATGAAAAAAATATTTTGAACTTTAAATTTATGTTTTTTAACTTTAATGCCTTTTTCTTCAATAGTTTCATGTAGTCATTCTACGGCAAAAAACATTTTTAAATTAACAAATGACATGATTTCTATAAATGGTGAAATAATGATGAATAAAGTTCAAGAATATATTGATGATCCATTAATATATGAATATGTCGATTTTTATAATGTTAAAGATGATTTAAGGATAATTAGCGATGAATTTATGAATAATTTTCCTAATGTAAAATCAATTGATCTTAAAGCTATAAGTTTTATAAAACAATTAGATACATTAAATACAGGAAATTATGTAACCCAATTACACAACAAACTTACGTCATCCGGAATCCAGCAAGTTATTATCGGAAATTCAATAACTATCATTCCTGAAAAAGCATTTAGAGGGCGATTAATTAAAAATTTAGTTTTAGGAAATTCTATTAAAGTAATTGGCAAGCAAGCTTTTTTCGGCATTAGTGGTGTTTCAACGCTACAATTACCACATTCTCTTGAAACGATTGGATATGGTGCATTTTCTATGGCTGGCCTTGAATCTATCTCATTTGGTAATTCTATTAAAACAATTGAAGATTGGGCTTTTGCAGCAAATAATATATCAACAGTAAATCTTCCCAACTCCATTGAAACAATTGGAGAAAAAGCTTTTGCAGGTTCTAATATAAATTTAGTTTCATTGGGTAATTCTGTTAAAAACATTGGTAAAGAAGCCTTCTGGGATAACAATATATCTTTAATATCAATTCCGAAAACCGTGGAAACAATTGGTGATTTTGCGTTTCAATTTAATAAAATTCAAGAAATACCTGATATTAGTTTTGTGGCAAATCAAGGGAGTTCAATTTTTGCAAATCAAATGGAAAAGCCATGAAATTCATCAAAATTGCAAAAAAGACATTAAAAATATAATGTTTTAAATACTGCAAAAAACTTGATACTGGACTTCAAGGTAATTAGTGAAGATGTTGAGTTTGAAAACTTTATTGAAGCAATCAAATAATTTTATTGCATGAGAAATATTCTTTTATTTAGCGCTTATTTTCTTTTTTAAATTACTTAAGAACTATAAAAATGTATAATTAATAATACAAAAAACATTAAGTATTAGAGGTAAGTTTATGAATAAATATAAAAGAGTAATGATGATAGTGACTGACTCATTAGGAATTGGTGGAGATGTAAGGCAAGCAGAATTTGGAGACAAAGGAGCAAATACATTTTTGCATGTTTCTGAAAAGTTTAAATTAACAATACCTACATGAAAAAAATTAGGAATTACATCAATAGCTAAATTACATGATCAAGGAAAAGTTAATTCTCAATTAGCTTATACTGCTGTTGTTGATGAGATATCAAATGGTAAAGATACTTTAACAGGTCATTGAGAAATGATGGGTATTGAAACAAAGAGTCCATTCCCTGTTTTTACAGAACATGGTTTCCCTGAAGAATTAATTAATGAATTATCCAAAGCTTTTGATGGTAAAAAAATAATTGGTAATATTGCAATTAGTGGAACTGTTATCTTGGATGAAATGGCACAAGAGCAAATTGATACTGATTCAGTTATTGTTTATACTTCACAAGATTCAACACTACAAATATGTGGTCATGAAAAACACATGGGACTTGACATGTTATACCGTTATGCTAAAGCTGCAAGAGAAATATGTTCTTCAAAACCCGAATGAAATGTTGGTAGAATAATTGCTAGACCTTATATAGGTAGTGATGGTAAGTGAGAGAGAACATTTAATAGACATGACCTTGCTATTCTTCCGCCTGAAGATAATGTTTTAAGTAACCTAAATAAAAAAGGCGTTAATGTTGTTAGTATAGGAAAGATAAGTGATATCTTTTCTGGACAAGGAATAAACAAGCATTATAAATCAGAAGGTGATGAAGATGGTATGGATATCTTAATTGATTTAACAACTAAGAATACCGAGAACGAATTCATCTTCTTAAATCTTGTACAATTTGATTCACATTATGGACATAGAAGAGATGTTGAAGGATATGCCAATAACATTGATAAGTTCGATATAAAGCTTGCAAAGCTTATTAATGCAATGAGAGAAGATGATTTATTAATTATCACTTCAGATCATGGTAATGACCCTACATACAAAGGCACTGACCACACAAGAGAGAACTTGCCTGCAACAATCTTTTCTAAATCATTTACTTCTAAACCAAAAAGATTGCCTGATTTTAAAGGGTTAGCCACTTTAGGTAATGTAGTAGCTAGAAACTTTGGAATAGATATTGCTAAAATTGGTGATGACATCTTTGAACTATTAAAATAATAAATAAGATAAAAAAAACACTTTTGATAAGTGTTTTTTTATTGAGATAATTATTTATCTTTTTTAGTTTTTAAATCTTCTGTTGAAGTTTTATCAGATTCTTTTTTAACTTTAGTTGTACTAGTATTTTTTAATTTTGTAGTAGTAGTTTTCTTTGCTACTTTTTTCTCTGAAGTTTTATCAGATTCTTTTTCAACTGGTGTTGTTGATTCCTTAACTTCTTCCGAATCATCTTTATCAGGTGTAAGGTTGATGTTTTCAGTTTCAGTTTCAACTTCATCGATTAGATCTTCTAAATTAACTTTTTTAGCTTTAACTTCAGTTTTTTCAATTTTAGGAGGTAAAGCTAAGTGTTCAGCAATGTACTCAATTTCTTCTGCAACAATTGTTTCTTTCTCTAGTAAAGATGTTTTAATTAATTCTAATAATTTCATATTTGATTTAATTATTTTATATGCAACTGCTTGAGCATCTTCAATCATAATTTTGATTTCTTTATCTATTTCTAATGCAATAGAATCAGAGAATGATTTATTTTTACCATAATCTCTACCCATGAATGGACTACCTTGAGCTTCTTCATATTTAATAGGTCCAAGTTTTGTTGACATACCTCATTCAGTAACCATTCTTCTTGCAATGTCTGTAGCTTTTGAAATATCATCACTAGCACCGTTAGAAATGGCTTCTTTACCATATATTATCTCTTCAGCAGCTCTACCACCCATAAATGATTTAATAGAAGCTTCTAAATCTGATTTAGAAGAATAGTATTTTTCTGTTTCAGGAATCATTAAGTTATAACCACCAGCATCTCCACGAGGGACAATGGTAATTTTTTGAACTTTATTTCCACCAGGTATTTTAATACCTACAACAGCGTGACCAGCTTCGTGATATGCAACCATTTCTAATTCTTCTTTAGATATAGTTCTATTTTTCTTAGCAGGCCCTGACATAACTCTATCAATAGCTTCATCTATTTGTTCAAGAGTTATAACACCTGTTTCTTCTCTAACAGATAACAAAGAAGCTTCGTTGATAACATTTTCTAATTGAGCTCCAGAGTAACCAGGAGTTCTTTTAGCGATTCCTTTAAATGAAATTCCTTTATCAATTCTTTTCCCTTTTGAGTGTAATCTCAAGATGTCTTCACGTTCCTTGATGTCTGGTAATCCAACAGTTATAATTCTATCAAATCTTCCTGGTCTTAATAAAGCAGGATCTAAAACATCAGTACGGTTTGTTGCAGCCATAACAAGGATTCCACCATTTTCAGTAATTCCATCCATCTCAACTAGTAATTGGTTAAGTGTTTGTTCTCTTTCATCGTTTCCTCCACCCATTCCGGCTCCACGACTTCTACCAACAGCATCTAATTCATCAATAAATATAATTGCTGGGGCATTTTTTCTAGCTTCCTTAAACATTTCACGAACTCTTTTAGCACCAACACCAACAAACATTTCAACAAAGTTTGAAGCTGATATAAAGTAAAATGGAACATTAGCTTCTCCAGCTGTAGCTTTAGCAATAAGTGTTTTTCCAGTTCCTGGAGGACCACCTAAAAGAATTCCTTTAGGTATTCTAGCTCCTGCACCTGAATATTTTTTAGGATTTTTTAAATAATCAACTAATTCAAACACTTCTTCTTTAACTTCTACGTTTCCGGCAATGTCATCAAATCTTTTATTTGATTTAATTTTTTCAGCTTGGTTTTTACCAGGGTTGAACATTCCTCCACCAGAACCCTTCATTTGAGATCTGTAAATGAAGAATGTAACTACTAAGATTAATAATATCGGTCCAAATTGAAATAAGAATGTAACAAATACATTTTGTTCAGCAACAGCTGTTCCTGAATAAATACCATTTGCACCTTTACCATTTGTGATTGCTGTTTGTCATTGATCTTTTGAAAGTGGAGAAGTTGAATCAACTAATCCAACAAAGTATGTTCCTTGTGTAACACCATCTTGCACAAAAGTAACTTGCATAAGTCTTTGATAATCCGTAACAATAATAGATGAGAAGTAAGTTTCATCAGTTGTTGATGCAGCAACTAAATCATATTTATCTCAAAATTCACTTAGAGATAATTGGATTCCATTTGTCTTGAAAATACTGTATAAGAAAACTGCAAATAAAGCTAAAAGAATTATTATGGATATGATTAAAAATCAATTTTTCTTTTTAGGTGTTTTTACTTTGTCTTCTTTATTCATATTTGCCTCTTTATATATTAATAACAATTATAATTCATTTTTTTATTTATATAATAAGATTATTGTTTAATTTGATAAGTTTTTGGTTGTTTGATAGTAAAAACTCCTTGTTTCCATTTTTGACAAGTAAAAACTCTCTTATTGCTTTTAAAATATTCAAATTAATGTTTACTGATTCAAAATTATCTATCAAAAACTTGAAAATTAAGTCATTTAAAAACTCTTCATTTTCAAGTAAAAAATCAATATTAAAAGACAAAGAACTTCAATCAATATATTTTTTAATTATTTCAATGTTTTTTTTACACTTTTCTACATTAATAAATTGGAAAGATTTGAATAAAATTTCTTTTGCAAAGTTTGATTTTAGTGTTAACTCTTTTCTAATAGTGTTTCTAGTGTATTTATCAGTGAAATTTGATAAATCATCATTAAAAGGAATTTTTGAAAGATTAGCTTCATGATAAATTTCGGTTTTTCAATATTTAAAAATCATTGGTCGATATATATTCATACCAAAATTATTATTATTTTTATTTATACCAAAATAATAAGGTTGTCTTCCTGAGCGTCACTGCATAATTGCGCTTTCTAAAAAGTCATCTTTATGATGAGCTATGATTAGTTGATCACAACTATGTTTGTCATAAAGTTCTTTGAAAAAGTCATATCTTTTATTTCTTGCTCATTCATGAAAATTTCCTGAATGATCTTCGTTCAAAGATAAAACTTCGAGTTTCAAATTGTTTTCTTTACAAAACTTGGTAACAATATTTAAGTCAACCTCTACATCTTCTCTAATATTGTAATTAACATGTGCAACTATAACGTTTTCATCTTTAAATTGATTCAATAAAAACATTGAATCAACACCGCCACTAACTGCGATTATTTTTTGACTATTTATTTTTTCCATTAAAACTATTTATCACTACTCTAATATCATTGTAAACAAAACTCAAAGCAATTTTAGCTGCTTGCTCTTTAACTTTATCAAGGATTGCAACATCCGTTTGAGGTATACTACTTAAAACATATTTAGCAACACCCTTTGAATTCTTTGGTCTGCCAATTCCTATTTTTAATCTTTTAATTTCATCTGTTTCTAATGATTCAATAATATCTTTCAATCCATTGTGTCCACCTGAAGATCCAAACGTTTTAATTTTAGCTTTCCCTACTTCAGAATCTAAATCATCATAAATGATTAAAACATTTTCTACCTTTACTTTGTAAAAGTTAATAAGGTCTTTAACAAAGGTTCCACTGTTATTCATAAAAACCATTGGTTTTGCAACAATAACATCTTTCTCTACAAAGTACAAACCACCAAATTTATTAACATTTAGTGATGTGTTGTATTCCTTACAAATCAAGTCCACAACTTGGAATCCAATGTTATGTCTGGTGTTTGTGTATTCTTCGCCAGGATTTCCTAAACCAATAATTATTTTCATAATTATTATTATACATTTTTTTATACTATGTTTTTAGTTTTGCTTTTTGCTCTAATGCTTTTCAGAGTAGTTTTGTAATCTCTACATCATATTTAGCTCCATGAAATTTATCTTCATCAATTTCAAACTTAAATTTATTAGCTAAATCAATCAGTTTATAACCTTTTGTAAATGGACCAACGTTATCTAATTGTCTGGCCAATACCATCGTATCTATAACATCGTTTGTAAATTGGACATCTTTATTTAAGTTATGTTTTTTAAATTGATTATTTAGAAATGGTAAATCAAAACTAATTGCATTGTGACCTACAAGAATATCATTGGGATCAATGAAATCAATTATGTTTTTTGCTTGAGATATGAATGATGGTTTATCTCGTAACATAGCGTCTGTTATTTTGGTAATTTCAACTATTCTTGAAGGAAGTGAAACTCCTGGATTAAAGTAAAGATGTATGTCTCCTAAAATTGTTCCATCATGAGCCTCTTTGATTGCATAAATTTCTATCAAGTCATCTTGACTTCCGTTAAATCCTGTAGTCTCTAAATCGAAATATATTTTATTGTTTTTCATTGGGCCTCCTTTCTCTTCTTTTACTTTGACAATAGGTCTAAAATATTACCTAGTCTTTTTGAATCATTGTCATTTCTAATACATGTTTCGATTGCTTTTCTCTCGCCAAAAATAATTAGGTTTTCAGATGCTCTAGTAACTGCAGTATATAAAAGTTTTTTACTTAACAAAGCGAAGTGAGAATTATATATTACTAAAATAATATTTTTAGATTCACTTCCTTGGAATTTATGAATTGAAATAGCATATGCTAATTTTATGTTTTTTGTAAAGTTTGACAAAGTATATTTTATTATTTTTCCATCTTCAAATTCAACAACCACTTCATTTATATTAGTCCCACCATTAAACTCTATAATGTATCCAATCTCTCCATTGAAAACATTGGCATCATTATCATTTTCTATTTGAATTATTTTGTCACCTAAGTAATATATTTGATCGCGGATTTCTAACTTTTGTTTACCTTTAGAATATTTCTTTTGAATAAATGAATTTAATTTATCAATTCCACATTCGCCAGAATACATTGGCACTAATATTTGGTAGTCAGACATTTGAACATTTGTTTCAATAAAATTATCGACTTTTTCTAATATTTTATTTTTAGCATTTCATTCTTCTTCTTCAAAAAAGGTTGATTCAATGTCATTGAATGTGGGCATCTTTTGTTCATTAATTACCAAAGCAATATCTATTATTGAAGAACCGAGTTGTTGTCTATAAATTTTTTGTAATAAAAACGTTTTGAATTTTTCAGAAGCGATGATGTCATTTAATAGATAACCTGCACCGATTGAAGGTAATTGGTTTTTATCACCAATAAGTATTAGTCTACTTAAATCTGGACAACCAATTAATAGCGAATAAAACAAGTCAATATTAATCATTGAAAATTCATCTATTATCAATGTACGAACATCAGAAGGGTTCTCTTCGTTAACTCTAAAAAGATTGGTGCCCTTTTGCATTCCTAAAAAAGAGTGAATAGTTTTTGCTGTATGCCCAGTCTTTAAAAATATTTGATATGCTGCTTTACCCGTTGGTGCTAAAAGATGAAAAGAACCTGGTTCAACCTTTGTTAAATTTTTTACAAGCTTATCTACTAATGTTGTTTTACCTGTTCCTGGATATCCTGAAATAACTGTTATGGAATTATTCAAAGCATACTCTAAAGCTTCTTTTTGTATCTTGTCAATGTTGTTGTCAATAATTTCTTCTGAGAATTTATTGATTTCAATCATGTTAATTTGTTTTAATCTTTCAGCAATATAAATTTCTTTGCTATATGTTGTTGATGAAGATACAGATTGTTTGTTCTTAGAAAGGATTAAATGTTCTTTTGAAACAAGTCTTTTTACAGCATCTAAAAATTCATCTTTAGACATTCCAAAACTTTTAGCAATTGATATATATAGTTCCTTTATTTGGAAGATTGTAGAACCACTTGAAAATGATAAATTTAAAATTGACCATGAAATGTATTTTTCCAATCTAATGTCTTTAGAAAAACTTTTCAAAAAGACTTCAGCAATATTATCTACATCAAAGAAGTTAATATTATCGTTTCATTCCAAAATCGAGTAAACATCATTTTCTAAGAAGTTTAAAAGATCCTTATCTTTATATTGTTTTTCAGTCATGTAAAGTAGTCTCATTGATAAATTGTTAGTGTTAAATTTATCTAAAACTTGTTGGTATATTTTATCTACATTAATTTGCTCTATTAAAGCCAATGTTTTTTTATTGGTAATAATGTTTTCTAATTTATCTTTATATTCTTCAGGATTTTTCAAGAAATCAATTCCTAATTCATTAATTATTTTAGTTGCAGTTGTTTTAGCTATTCCAACAAATTTCTTTGAAGACAAATAATCTATTGCTGAAACTTTTGAATCTATAATATTTTTTTCCACAGAAACTAATTCAAAACTATCTTTGTATTTATTACTTTTAGATTCTGAAACTTGAATTTTGCAAAGTTTATTCATTGAAATATCAATATCTTTTATCGAAACTACTATGTTAGCAATAAAGGCAAACTCACTGCCATTTTCATGTTGTGTTTCTGAATCTATTTTAAAAATAGCAACAGAGAACCCATTCTCTACATTTTGGTAAATGTATCTAATAAATTTACCTTTTAATGAAATCATAATTAGATAATAACCCAAATTTGATAACAATCTTAATAATTTTATATAAATTAGAAATATATATTAATTTTCTTAATGTATAATTTTAATTAAAATATGAACAAAATAATAATTATAACTGGTCCTTCAGGGGTCGGCAAAGGCACAATAGAAAAAGAACTTTTTAAGAACCCAGAACTTAAATTGGCACTTTCTTGTTCAATGACCACAAGAAACAAGAGAGAAAATGAAGTAGAGGGAGAACACTATTATTTCTCTACTGAAGAAGAGTTCCTTGAAAAAGTAGAAAATAATGATTTCCTTGAATATTCTAAGCATTTTGGTAACTATTATGGGACTTTAAAAGCTGATGTTGATAACTTGATTAATAAAGGACACAATGTTATTGTTGAAGTTGATACTATAGGAGCGTTGAATATTATTAAGAAATTTAAGGATGAAAATACTATGGACAAATTGATATCTATTTTTATAACTCCTCCAAATTTAGAAGTCTTAGAGTCTAGAATTAGAACTAGAAACTCTGAAACAGACGATTCTATCAAAGAACGCTTAGCCAAAGCTAAAAAAGAAATTCAACAAACAAATGATTTTATGTTTATAATAGTTAATAATAAATTAACTGAATCAGTAAATAGTGTTTCAAAAATAATTAAAGGGGAAATTTGTGAATTATAAAATAAATACCAACATCGGTGTTGTTCGTGAAGAAAATCAAGATAGAGCAGTAGTTGTCGAAGGGGCAGCAGCAACTTTAGCTTTATTATGTGATGGTATGGGTGGACACTTTGGCGGTTCTCTAGCAGCATCAATTACAATAAATACTTTTGCAAGCGAAATTGAATCACTTCCAACAGATAAAACTCAAATTTTTGATTGATTTAAAAACACTATTAAAAAATGTAAAAGTAACATGGTTGCCGAAGCTGGAAATGATGAAATGAAAAAAGACATGGGAACAACAGTTACAGCGGCTATTATTTACAAAGACACAAAAGATATTTATATTTTTAACATTGGTGATTCAAGAACTTATATTTTTGATGGTTTGTTACATCAAATTACAGTTGATCACAACTTAATGAATTACTACATTATTGAAGAAAACATGTCAGCCTTTGAAGCTTCTAAATTGCCAGGAGCAGCAGCACTAACATCAGCTTTAGGTCCTAACAAGAAAACAAATATTGAAGCATTTACAATTGATAATTCAAATGAAGCTCGTACAATTATTTTAACTTCTGATGGAATACATGATTATATTACTAAACCTAATTTTGAAATGATCATTTCAGGAGATGGTAATTTTGCTTCGAAAACAGATGAATTAATCAAACAAGCCATTAGAGGTGAATCTACAGATAATCTTACTATTATTATGTTGGAGGTAGAATAAATATGATTAGCATTGCTCATTTACCTGCTAAGTATCAAATCCTTAGAGAAATCGGTTCAGGAGGAATGGCTAAAGTTTATCTTGCACTAAATAAAGAAACAAACCAAAAAGTCGCAATTAAAACTCTATTAACTGATCCTAATATGCCTCTTACAAATAAGAATAGATTTAAAGAAGAACTTAGGCTAGCTAAGTATATTTCATCTCCTTATGTTGTTAAATTTTACGAAGGTAGTTACAACAACGATACTCAATATTTAATCATGGAATATGTTGAAGGAAAAATGCTTAAAGATTATATTGAGGAGCAAGGAAGATTAAATGTTGATGAAGCGGTTAACTTTGCTACTCAAATTGCAAAAGGTTTCGCTGAAATACATGCTCAAAATATTATCCATAGAGATTTAAAAACATCAAATGTTATGATTTCAACACTAGGTGAAGTTAAGATAATTGATTTTGGTATTGCGATTAGTGATGACTCAGTTAGATATACACAAACAGGTAGAGTAATCGGTTCTGTTCATTATATGGCTCCTGAAATTGTTAATCAAGAAGATGCTACACCGCAAACAGATGTTTATGCATTAGGAATCATGTTATTTGAAATGTTAATTGGTGAACCACCATTCAAAGGTAAAGATGCTCTTGAAACTGCTTTAAAACACAAGAAGGAAGAAATAAAACCTGTTAATCAAATCTTCCCTTCTATCCCACAAGCGTTAGCTAATGTTGTTGCTAAAGCAACTGCTAAGAAAAAAGAAGATCGTTATTTATCTATGAGACAATTGTCACAAGATTTATCTACATGTTTAAACCAAAATAGAATTACAGAAAAGAAAATAGAATTAAATAACAATAATTCTAAAGTTAAAAAAGATTGAAAACAAATTGTTAATTCAAAATTCTTTTTGATTGGTTCTATAGCTTCTTTGCTTGTTCTAGTCTTGATTATTGTTCTTATAGTTGTATTGCAACCAACCCAATAAAATATGATAGGTAAAGTTCTTAAAGTTAATTCGGGTTTTTATGACATCATTTCTGATGGAGAAGTATACCGCACTAGAGGATCAGGCAATTTAAGAGAAACGGCACAACATCCATTAGTTGGTGATCAAGTTAAGTTTAACCCTGATGGTTTTTTATATGAAATATTAGAAAGAAAAAATTTCTTAGTAAGACCTAAGGTTGCTAACATTGACCAAGTTGTTATTGTTACTGCTTTGTGTGAACCTAAATTTTCTTCTTTTATCTTGGATAAGTTTTTAGCTATTATTGAATTTCAAGGAATCAAACCAGTTATTCTTTTCACCAAAGCTGATTTAACTGATGACAAAATATTTAGAGATTATTTATCTCAAGGTTATGATGTTGTTAAAATTTCAAATACAGATGAATCCCAAGATTATTCTCAATTAACGAACTTATTAAAAAATAAACTTTCTGTTTTTACCGGTCAATCAGGTGCAGGAAAATCAACAACCATTAATAATATTTCTAATCTAAATTTAGAAACTCAAATGATTTCTAAAAGTCTTGGAAGAGGTAAACATACCACTCGTATTGTTGAAATATATCAATTAGATGATTTTGAAATAATTGATACTCCAGGGTTTTCAATTTTAGAATCAACACTTTCAAAGAATGATTTAGCAAAATCATTTCATGACTTTAAAAAATTATCTTTTGAGTGTGAATTTAGAACATGCATTCATTTCAAAGAACTTAATTGTAAAATAAAAAGTCAAGTAAAAAATGGAAATATTTTAGAGACAAGATATAATAATTATCTAAGATTAATTAGTGAGGTTGTTGATACACATGAAAAATAAATACATATGCCCTTCTCTGTTAAGTGTTCCTTCAGAGAAAAGAATAGAAGTTGCTAAAGAACTTTTAAATATAGGAGTTCAATGAATTCATTATGACATTATGGATAATGAATTTGTAAATAATACAGCAATTGAAATTGATGAATATATTGAGATAATAAAAAGCACACCGGGACATTTATCTGATGTTCATTTGATGGTTAAGGACCCCTTTGCTTATGCTGAAAAATTTAAAGACTATGCAACTTGCATGACTATTCACTATGAGTCTATGCCATTAGAAAATATTTTAAAATTTGTCAAAGAATACCAACAAACTACATGAATAGGTTTAGCTATTAAACCAGAAACTAAGTTTGAAGAAATAGAAGATATTATTCATCATTTTGAAATTATTTTAGTTATGTCAGTTGAACCAGGATTTGGTGGTCAAGTATTTATTGAGTCTACTATTCCAAAAATAAAACAAATTTCTAAATACATTGAAGATAATAAATTACAAACTATAATTCAAGTTGACGGTGGTATCAATAATACAAATTCAAAAAAAACATTTGCAGCAGGAGCAAGTGCTTTGGTTTGTGGATCATATCTAATTAACAATTTAAGTGTTGAAACTTTGAAGAAACTTTATTAAATTTAAAAGTTTATTAGTTGTTATAATTGTTATATATTTAAAATCTTATATTGAAAAGTTGGGAGTATTATGAAAAATTGACAAGAAATTTGAGCAAAACAATTTGGCGCAAAAACATTTTTTGCTCATGATTTCTCAGGAGAATCAATTCAAAGAGATTTTTATCAAAACCCTAATGCTCCTGATTCGTGAGAAATTTATTACATCGAAGGTAAGGAGTGTATTTCAGTTAGTTCTAAAATTTTTAAAAAAATGCCAGACCATTGACAGGACAACTTTTTCATCAAGGGTAAAGAATATCAGTTTGTGAAAAACTATCATGATGGTTTTAATGTTTTATTACTTACTGATATTGAGCAAGAATATGAACCAGTTAAACCTACGCCAACTTTAGACAAAATCCAATCTTTCAATATAGATCATTTCTCTGACACTAACAATGAGTACTCAACTAATGACGAGGACCAAGACAAACTTGAATTAGAGAGTTCAAGACAACAAGCAAAAGGCGGAGGAATGGACCCAATTAAAATTTGAGAATTATTTTATGGAAACGAAATTGTATCAACTGATTTCACTGGTAGATTAGTCAATAAATATGAATATGATACAAAACATAAAAATTCTTGAAAAACAGATTTATATTCTCCTAATTCTAAAAAAGTTTTTGTAGCTTCAACAAAAACAATTTTAGAACGTGCAAGTAGAAACACTTTTAAAATAGATAAAGTTGAATATAACATTATTTTTAGAAATAATAAATATATGATCATTAATTCTAATGAAGCTGAAAAAATATTATTTTCACCAGAATTGCTATGTAGAGAAATTAATAATTATTTCCCCACACATCAAAATGGACACGCACTTGTTACTTTGCCTGAAATATTTTATTCATCAGTATTAATAAATTTATCTGATTTTCCTCATAATGAATTAGAGCAATTGAGAATGATGCTTCAAAAGTTATTAAAACCAATTGATGTATTTCAAGATATTTTCATTTACTCAAATGATGAAGAAAACTTGAATCCAAAATATGGTAATAATTGTTATGTTAGAATATTCTTTAAAACAAACAATATGGTAGTGGAAGATATCAAGATATTTAACCTATCTTTAATAATTAAAAATATTATAACTTTAACTATTGATAAGATAAGAAGAAATCATATGTTATCAAACTCAACAAATTTTACTATGTACTTGTCTACTCACAATCAGAATTACATTGGTATTTCATGATTTACTAATGATGATATTTATAATGATGAAAAAACGCCATTCAGACCTAACAATGGAGAATTAATTGTGGATCATTTTTACTTTGACTTATTTGTAAGATACAAAGGTTACCGCAACTCTTTCATAATATTGAGAACTAAAAATAATGATATATTCTATTTATGTAATATTGACATTAATCATATGCAAGAAAATATTGAAATTGAATCTAATAAAAATCAAAATATTAAAATTGGTTAGTTCTTACTAAAGTATTTTTTTCATAAATAACTCACAAATTAAACCAAAAGGTAATATAATTTATACTAATTAAAATAAAAATTAAGTAAATGGAGAAAACACATGAGAAAAGTAATAATTATAGGAAATTGAAAAATGAATAAAGATAAAAAGGAAACAGAAGCGTTCTTAAATGAATTTTCTAAAAAATCTTTTGAAGCTGGAGAAAATACAATTTATGGAATCGCAGTTCCTTCAATCAACATTGAAACTTTTGCAAAATTAAAAACAAAAGATATGAAAATATCATCACAAGATATTTCACAATTTGAATCAGGAGCTTACACAGGAGAAGTTTCTCCTAAAATGCTTAAATCATTCGATGTTAGTTATGCTGTTATTGGACACTCTGAAAGAAGAACATACCATGGAGAAACAAACGAAGTTGTTAACGCAAAAGCTGTTGCTTCTTTAGGTAATGGAATTGTTCCGGTTATTTGTGTTGGTGAAACACTTGAACAATATGAAAATGGTGAATCAAAAGCTGTTGTTAAAGAACAAATCACAAATTCATTAAAAGGATTAGATTTTTCTAAGATAGTAGTTGCTTACGAACCTGTTTGAGCAATTGGAACTGGTAAAACAGCTACTTTTGAATATGCACAAGAAATTTGTGAATTCATTAGATCATTAACTTCACAAGATTTATTAATTCAATATGGTGGTTCAGTAAATGGCGCTAATGTTAAAGAATTATTAAATCAACCTGATATTGATGGAGCTTTAGTTGGTGGAGCATCTCTAGAAGTAGATTCATTCATTAGTTTAATTGCAAAATAATATTAATAAAAATAAAAAAGGAAAAAACACATGATAAAAAAAATAGCAATCTTAACATCTGGTGGAGATTCTCAAGGTATGAATAATGCTGTTAGAGCAATTGTTAAATCAGCAAAAGCCGCAGGCATAGAAGCTTTTTTAGTTTATGAAGGCTATAAGGGTCTAGTTGAGAATTTACTAGTTCCTGCTTCAGAAGTAAAGATAGATGAATACATTAATAGAGGTGGAACATTTATTTATTCTGCTAGATATGTTGAATTTAAGGAAGAAGCAATAAGAATCAAAGCGAAAGAAGTACTTGAGTCTCACGGTATTGAAGCACTTGTGGTTATTGGAGGAGATGGTTCATACCATGGAGCTCAATTATTACATAAGTTAGGTATCAAAACTATTGCTCTACCTGGAACAATAGATAATGATATTTCATCTACAGATTTAACAATTGGTTTTGATACAGCTTTATCTGCGATAGTGGAAAATGTTGATCGTATCAGAGATACTGCTAGATCACACCACCGTTGTATGATAGTTGAAGTAATGGGAAGATTTGCTGGAGATTTATCTTTGCATTCAGGTATTGCAACTGGAGCTGAATTAATTATTACTGCTGAAAACAAAATGACTTTAAAAGAAATTTCTAAAGTTGTTGATCAACAAATGAATGTTATGAAAAAGGATTCAATGATAATAATTGTTTCAGAACATGTTTATGATAATTTAGACAAAATGTCAAAAGATATTGAAGCTGAAACTAACGTTGTTACTAGAGCAAGTATATTAGCTCATTTACAAAGAGGTGGAACTCCAACAGCTAATGAAAGAGTTCTAGCTACTAGAATGGGTGTTATGGCTGTTGAATTGTTGCTAGATGATAAGTCTGGTCTTGCAATTGGAATAAATAATAATAAAATTAATGCTCTACCAATTTTAGATGCACTTTCAAAAGAAAGACCTAAATTGATAGACGAGATTATTAAAATAACTAAACTAAACCAACAATAAAAAAAACAGACATTTAATGAGTCTGTTTTTTATTATTATTTTTCTACTTATTTTAGATTGGGTTCATCATTATTAGAAATAACTTTGTTTTTCTTTTCATTTACAATAGTTTCAACGGTATTTGAAACATTTTTAGACTTACTTACTTTTGCATTAATTTCAGTTGTGTTCAAAATAGCTTTAACTTTTGCTTCTTTTTCTTTTTCAAGTGCAATAATAGCGTCAATTTGGGCTTTGGCAGCTGCTTTTTTATTCTTCAAGTCCATTTTAGTTTTATAATTAATAACTTCTTTAATTTCTTTTCTCTTCTTGATTGAAGCAGAAATACGATTATCAATAACTACTCTTTGACTAAAAGGTTCTAATAATAATTCTTCTTCAACTTGGTATCCATCTTTTTCTAAAAGTTTGTTTAATTTAGGGAATCCCTTAAACTTATCTTTTAGATAAACGTTGTGGTGATTATATTTGTTTTTTAAGATCTGACTATATACTTTTCTCATTTTAGTTAATTTAATTTCCATCTCAGCAATAGGGTTGGAAATATTTTTATAAAGGAAGTTGCTTTTTATAAAGTAAATTTGGTAAATTGAAGCAAGCTCCATTAAATTATGTTTTTTAAATAATTCTGAGTAGTCAACATCATACTTAATACTAAGTTCTCTTGATTCTAATTCCGATTTTTTCAAGACACCTATAATAACTCCTAATTTTCTAACTTTATAAAATGAAACATAATCTTTATCAAGGTATTCAATGATTACCCCTGTTTCCTTTGTATACTTGTGAAACATTCTTTGAAATTTAAGAAAATTTTGATTATTATTAATTAATTTGTAATCTCTATTAATAATTGTTTTAATAAATTTTAACTCATCATTATATGTCCCTAGAATTAAATCTTTTAAATCGGCATTTTTATATTGTGTTAAAACTTTACCAATTAATTCTTTGTTACTATCTAGTTTTGACCCTCACATGGTTGTTTCGTATGGTCTTAATACACCAACTTTTTTATTATTTAAAGAAGTGAGTAACTTATTTGTGAAGTTTAAATAGTTTTTATGTCTTCTCAAATACTTTTTAATTCTAAAAACTATAAAATAACTAGCTGAAAAAACACTTATCGCCATAATGGCAGTAATTAAAGATAAAAAAGGAACAACAATCAATCTAACAACTTCAAAATCTGTTGATCCTCAAATATTATCTGTTACTTTTTGCATTATTTCTAACATATTAATTACCATAAGACACCTCGAATACTTCTATGAATTCATTTGTAATGTAAATAATAATTATACCTTGCTTTATGGCAGGTTTCAATAATATTTTAAATTTTCAAAAATATAATATAGAATTTAATTAATATGATTCAAAAAATAAAACATACTTTTCCATCTAGTAAAAAAAGATGAGGATTATATACTATGACTTCATTGCCAATTATTTTTGCTGCAATGATTTTTGCTTTAAACAGTTTTATTGATAACTTCATGGCTATTCCAATAGAAAATGGTATTGATAAATTATCATATGCTAACACTTGAACAAGTTTAGTTACTGGAATAATAGCTGCTACAACAGTTATTGGTTCATCTTTGTTTGGTCAATACTATGGTGCTAAAGATCGTGTTAATACAAGATATGTTTTAAGAGCAAGAATGTTAATTGCTTTAGGAATAACTGCATTATTTGCAATACCTGCTTTTATAGCTCCTGAATTCATGATTAATTTAGTTGGTTCATTCAAAGTCAAACCAGAGATTGTTGAAGACTCAGGATTATATTTAAGAATAATTGCAGTAACTTGATTAACTGGTGCTTGAGGTTATACTTCAGCTATGATTATGAGAGAAGCTGGCCACGGTAGAGCTTCTTTGATGTCATCGATTATTTCTTTATCTCTTAACATTGCCTTAAACTCAATGTTTGTTTGAGGTTTTAAAGCGGGTATTTGATCACTAGCTGTGTCATCAATTATTTCACAAATCTTTTCAGTGGGTTTTAATATTATTTTTGTTTGAGTTAAAAACAAGGAAATTATTATCAATCCTTTAAAAATACTTTCAATCTCTAAACAAATTTGAAAACAATTAATAAGAAGATCTTTATCTTTTGTTTTTTTAGCAATTGGTTCAATCGCTGTTTCAATTAGATTTATTTTTTGAAATGCAAATTATTCTCCAGGAACAATAGGTATACCGGATTATTTCCTTTCTGCTGCAACAATTTTAGGAATTTCTGGAGCTGTATTTAATATATTTTGGTCTACCTTCGAATCCATAAGTGCTAATACAACAATTTTTGTTGGTCGTGAACTTGGCAATGGAAATCTAGAGCAGGCTAAAACAAATGCTAGAGAATTACAAGGATTCCATTTTATAATGGCTTTTATAATGGGTGGTCTTCTATTATCATTTTCATTTATAGTTCCTCATATGACATTTTTAGCAGAGGGGTACAAAGCAGGAACAATTGAATCTCTATATGAAAAGTATGCAGATAATCCTGATATGATAGCAAAAATACCTGGTATAGCTGATGACGGTGTTACAGAATATTTAAGTCAATTAAAAATGACAATTTGACCACTAGCTGGGTATATGCCGATGTGAATTTGATATATTACAAGAAGTAGATGTATTTCTGCTGGAGGTAACACAAACATAACTTCTTTTGTTGATGCTGCTGGAGGTATGATCCAAACTGGTTGAATATCAATATTGGTTTTTGTAATTGTGCCTGCAACCAACCTCCCCTTCCCTATAGCGTATGTAATATTCTTTTTATCAGACTTAACCAAAGTATTTGTTTTTGAAATTTTATTCCATAAATTAAATTGAGGTAAGAACTTAACATTAGAAACAAAAGACCCAGAAACTATTTCTGAAGAAGCTCAAAAAATTAATGGCTAATTATTAATTGTCTTAATTTTAATTAAATTGATATAATTTTTTATATATGTATAATCACTTAAAAATTGAAAAAAAATGACAAAACTTTTGAGAGAAAAATAAAACTTTCAAAACAACATCTGACAAGAAACAAAAATATTATGTTTTAGATATGTTTCCGTACCCTTCTGGTTCTGGACTGCATGTTGGACACCCTGAAGGATATACTGCAACTGATATTATTGCCAGATACAAAAGATTAAATGGTTTTGACGTTTTACATCCCATTGGTTGAGATGCTTTTGGTTTACCCGCTGAACAATATGCAATTCAAACCGGAAATGATCCAGCAACATTTACTAATGAAAATATTGATAAATTTAGAGTGCAATTAAAGTCTCTAGGTTTTTCATATGACTACGATAAAGAAGTTAATACAACAGACCCTAATTATTACCGTTGAACTCAATGAATATTTTCACAAATGTATAAAAATGGTTTAGCAGAAATAAAAGAGATTGATGTAAACTGATGTGAAGGTTTGGGAACAGTTCTTGCTAATGAAGAAGTTTTACAAGATGAAGATGGAAACAATGTAAGTGAAAGAGGTTCTTTCCCTGTTGTTAAAAAGCCTATGAAACAATGAGTTTTAAAAATTACAAATTATGCTGATAAATTATTAGAAGGATTAGAAGAACTTGATTGACCTAACTCTTTGAAATCTTTACAAAGAAATTGAATTGGTAAAGAAGTTAAAAATGGAAAAACAACTTACCACTTAAGAGATTGAGTTTTTGCACGTCAAAGATATTGAGGAGAACCTTTCCCAATTGCCTTTGATGAAGATAATAATATTTTATTAATTGAAGAATTAGTGGAACTTCCAAAGATGGAAAATATTAAACCCTCTGGTAATGGAGAAAGTCCTTTAGTTAATAACGAAGAATGATTATACTTTGAACATGAAGGTAAAAAATACCGTAGAGATTCTAATACTATGCCACAATGAGCTGGTAGTTCTTGATATTACTTAGGATACATTTTAAAGAATGATGATGGAACATATTTAGACCTTGATTCACCAGAAGCTTATGAAAGATTCCAAAAGTGATTACCTGTGGATTTATATATTGGTGGACAAGAACACGCAGTTCTTCATTTGCTATATGCTAGATTTTGACATAAAGTACTTTTTGATTTAAAAGTTGTTCCTACATCAGAACCATTTTTAAAATTAATTAATCAAGGAATGATTTTAGGTAGTGATAATTTAAAAATGTCAAAATCTAAAGGTAATGTTATTGATCCGACTATCATCATTGAATCACACGGGGCAGACTCTTTAAGAATCTATGAAATGTTTATGGGTCCACTAACAGATACTAAACCATGAAGCGATAAAGCCCTTGATGGTACTAAGAAATGATTAGATAGAGTTTGAAGAATGTTTAGTAAATATATTGATAAAGAATATAAGATTGATTCAAGTATTGTGGATAATGATTTAGAATCAAACTACAATATTTTAATTATGGAAGTTACTAAAAATATTGAGGAAACTAAATTCAATATAGCAATTTCTAATTTAATGGTTTATATGAATTACCTTTATAAAATAGAAGGAATTCCGAATAAGAAATATTTAGTTGATTTTTTAATTATGTTTTCCACTCTTGCTCCGCACATGGCAGAAGAGTTATTGGAAAAATTAAATGAGAAACAAATTTCCGAACATTCATGACCTACATATGACCAAAGTAAAATTATTAAAGATGATTTAAATATTGTTGTTCAAGTTAATGGAAAATTAAGAGGAAACATTAAAGTTGAAAAATCTATGACTCAAGACGCATTGATTGAAATAGCTAAAGAAGAAAATAATGTAGCTAAATTTTTATTAAACAAAGAAATAATCAAAACCATAGTGGTTAAAAATAAAATAATTAATTTTGTTATTAAATAATTTTTGATAACTTATATAATTAGTAAAAATAAATTAAAAAATAAAAACAGAAATAAGGCAAATATGAAACTAGTAAATAAAGAAAATTTAAAGGCGTTTAAAGTTATTGGTTTCTTCCAAAATTCAAAAATACAAGAAGAAAATATGTTAACTGAAAAACTTTCAATAACAGAGTTTCCTAACAAAAAAACTACTTACATCTACTTAGGTGAAGAAGGTAAATTTAATAATGATTCTTTAAAGTCAGCTATGAAAAAAGTAATTACTTTGGGAAACAGGGACTTTGAAGTAAATGCGAAGTCTTTCGTTTCTAAATTAGTAACAGAAGAAATGGTTGTAAGAGTGTTTATCGACCAACAAGAATACTTATTGGGTCAAGGTTTGTATTCTGCTAAAACAGCTAAGAAATCAAAAGAATTCTCAGTAACTATTTTTTCTAATACTGCTTCGTTAACTAAAGTGGCAACAGAAGCATTATCTTTAGCTAAGTCTGTAAATCTTGCTAGAAGACTACAAGCAACGCCTCCTAATATCTGTAACTCTGAATGATTAGCGAAAGAAATGAATGATGTTTTAAAAGTTCATGGCTCAAAGATTGATCTTAAGATTCTTAACAAGAAAGAAATTGAAGCAGAGAAAATGGGATTATTTTTATCTGTAAATGCAGGTTCAGCTTATGAAGCTCAATTAGTAACTGTTGAATATAAAGGAAATCCTTCTTCTAAAGAAAAAACCGTTTATATAGGAAAAGGAATTACTTTTGATACAGGTGGTTATAATTTAAAACCTTCTAATGCTATTCAAGGTATGAAATATGATATGTCAGGAGCTGCTATTTGTTTCGCAGCCATGAATACAATTATCGAATTAGCTCCAAAGACTAATGTGTCAATGGTTTTACCGTTAACAGATAATAGAGTATCTTCTACTGCTTCATTACCTGATTCAATTTATACTTCAATGAACGGAAAAACTGTTGAAGTAAATAATACTGATGCTGAAGGAAGATTAATTTTAGCTGATGCTATAACTTATGCAATTAAAAAATTCAATCCTACAAGAATTATTGATATTGCAACTTTAACAGGAGCAATTGTTGTCTCACTTGGTTCAACATATACAGGAGCATGAGCAACAACTGACAAAGCATGAAGTGATTTATTAGAAGCTTCAAAAGGTCAAGGAGAATTAGTTTGAAGAATGCCTTTCCACAATGATTTCTTAGTTAATATTAAAAAATCAATTTTGGCTGATTATAAAAACACTGACTTAACAGGTCATGGTGGATCATGTTCTGCGGCTATGTTCTTAAAAGAATTTACAGAAGAAAAGGAATACATTCATTTAGATATCGCAGGTTCTGCAGGTAAGGCTGACGAACCAACAGGAATTATGGTTAAGACATTAGTTCAAATGGCTCTAAATGCTAAAGAGTAATTAGATTATGGAAATAATTAAGAATAGAACAAATACTGCATTTTATTGTAGTGCCAAATTTCAAAAAACAAAGAACCTTGTTTTAGATGATGCTTCAAAAATGGAAGCAACTATTTCAATTGGTGAGAAAACAGAATTAACTCTTGAAAAACTTGCTAAAGCGATGGAAGATTTTTTTACAAATGCTGGAAGAAGTTATGAAATCGATGCTAGTACATTTGTTACTAAAAAAATAGAAGAAAAAGATGTTGTTAATTTATTTATTGAACAAGATATTTTAGTTAATGGAAAAAAATTTACTAAAAAAACAACTGATGAAAAAACAACTTATAAACATAAAATTATTAGTAATGCTTTTAGTATTGATGATTTTCATGAAACTATATTGTTAGCAACACAAATGAACTCAGCAAGATATTTTCAGAATATGCCAGCTAATTTATGTACAACTGATTTTTTAACTAGTGAGATAGAAAAAATATTTTCAAATTCAAGAAAAGTAAAAACAACCATTTTAAATAAGTCTGATATAGAAAAAATAGGAATGAATCTAGTTTTATCAGTTAATGCTGGTTCAAAGCAAGGTGCTAGAGTTGTTGTTTGTGAATACAATAATAATCCTCTTTCTAGAAAAAAGATAGCCATTGTTGGTAAAGGTATTATTTTTGATACTGGTGGTTATGATTTAAAATTAGGTAAAGGGATGCTAGGAATGAAATATGATATGTCAGGAGCTATAATAGCTGCTCATATTTTAGAAGCGGTTGATAAATTAAAGTTAAAAGTTAATGTTTCAATAGTATTGCCTATTACAGATAATCTTGTAGATTCAAACGCAACACTTCCTGAGAGCATTATTAAATCAATGAGTGGTAGAACAGTTGAAATAGCAAACACTGATGCAGAGGGACGTTTAATTCTTGCTGACGGGATAACTTATTCAGTTACTAAACTTAAAGCTGGTTTGATTATGGATATCTCTACATTAACTGGATCAGTAGTCTCTGCACTTGGTCATCTTTATACAGGTGTTTGATCATCTTCAAATAAAAATTGAAACCTAATGGAAGAAGCTGCGAGTAAATCTAATGAAAAAATTTGAAGAATGCCATTAGATGAAAGATACATTGAATCACTTTCTAAAAACACTTTTGCAGACACTTTATCTTGTTCTAATGTTGAATATAGTGATTGCAACATTGCTGCTTCATGATTATACTCATTTGTAGAAAATAAAGAATATGTTCATATTGATATTGCTGGAACAGCTGATATCAAAGAAAAAGCAAAATCACCAATGATTAAAACTGTTGTTGAATTTATTAAAAATTATTAAAAAAAACTCTTTTATTAAAAAAGAGTTTTTTTGTTTTAATATCTACTTCTTTTACGATAAGCAATGTAAGTAACTAATGCCACTGATATTAGTGCAACAACAGCTGATGTTGATCCAACAATAGTTATTACTTGGTTGTAGTAACTCATCGATGTAGTGAATCATGTAACTTCACTTCATTGTTTTTGTGTTAAACCATAACTTACACTTTCTTTCTGATAGGTAGGATTTAAAATAATGTTTGTTAAATTTGGTGTATCAGCAAAAGCTTTGTCATCTAATTTAAACCCTGATTCAATAGTGATTGCAACTATAGATGTTCCAGAGAAGGCATTGGCGCTAATGCCTTCATAAGTTGAAATTTTATCTCAATCAATTCTTAAGTTTGTTTTTAATAGTTGATTGGCAATGAAAGAGTTGATCATTCCTGTTGTAGGTATGTTTTTTCAAATAACATTATTTCATTGACTTTCAGTAAGTGCATATAAAGGTGTTGTGCTTTCATTAGAAAGTGAATAATCCATAGAGATGTTTGTTAGTGAAGTTGTAGAGAAAACGTCAGTACCTAATGTAGTTATAGAGTTTGGTAATTCAATTGTTTCTAGAGTTGTATTAGCAAAAGCAGAATCACCTATAGAATTTAATTTTGAATTAAATTCTATATTAATTTTTTTCAAGATTGTTGTATCAGCAAAAGCGTTGTTACCTATGGTTTCTAATTCTGAATTTTTATCAAATGTTACAATAGTTAGTGAACTTGTTTTTTCAAAGGAAGAATCACCAATAATTTTTATTCTACTTGGAATTTCAATTGACATTAAAGATTCATGTGATAAGAAAGCGCCAGATATTTCTACAACATTAGGAACCATATTTCAATCTTCAAAAGATATTGAAGATTTATTTTCTCAACCAATTAAAACCAAATCAGCAACAGTTAATGTAGTTGTAGCTATTGGTGCATAAGTTCAAAGAACTGATGTTCATTGTGCTTCTGTAAAACCAAAAGATGGTGTTGGAGTTTTGAATTTAATATTTATAATTATTTTTGTCAATGAAGTTGTTCCTGCAAAAGCAGTTTCTCCAATAACGTTTATAGTACTTGGAATTTCAATTGAAGTTAAGATTTCATTACCACTAAAAGCTTCGTTAGAAATTTCAAGAATATCAGGTAGTTCTTTTCAATCTTCTAAAGTTATTAATGTTTTAATATCTCAACCCAATTCTTTAACAAGTTTTAAAGTTAATAGAGTTACTTTTGGTGCCGGTATTCATTCTATTGCTTTTCATTGGTTAGATGTAAAACCATAGTTAGCTGCTGCAGTTTTTAAACTATCGCTCATTGAAATTTTAGTTAATGAAGTTGTTCCTGTAAAAGATTTTTTGCCAAGAACCACAACTGTACCTGGAATTTCAATTGAAGTTAATATAGTATTATTTGTAAAGGCATCAGTTATTTCCTCAACGTTTGGAATCAATGCTCAATCTTTTAAATTTATTGTTTCCTTTTCTTCTCAACCTAATTTGATAATCATTTTAGAGTCAAGTATCGCCCCTTCTAATTTAGTAGTTCAAACTATTGCTTTTCATTGGTTTTCTGTAAAACCATAATCAAGTTTAGGTGTTTTTAAAGAAGTGTGCATTGAAATTTTAGTTAATGAAGTTGTTCCTGCGAAAGCAGTTTTACCAATAAGTGATACACTATCAATTATTTCAATTTCAGTTAAAACAGTATTATTTTGAAATGCATCATAAATTTCTACAACTTTAGGTGCGTATGTTTTTCAATCTTGAAGAGTTATTATGGCCTTTTTATCTCATCCTATTTTGGCAGCAACCTCTTTAGTTAAAATTGTTGCTGTTGTTGAAGGGAAAACTCAATTAATAGCATCTCATTGAACTAGCGTAAAACCAAAGTATTCCATGCCATTAACTTGAAAACTTGCTGGCATTGTAATTGTCTCTAACGAAGTTGTATTAAAAGCTAATTTATCAATAACTTTTACTGAATTAGGAACAATTATATTTTTTAAATTTACAGTTGTAGCAAATGAATTAGCACCAATAGTATTTAGCATTGATCCAATTTCAAATGTTAGTTTAGAAATTGAAGAAGAATCAAAACTATTTATACCTAAATATAATAAAGATTTAGGTAGTTCGATTGTGCTTAATTGAACAGTGTTAAAGAAAGCTTTTTCTCCAATGTTTGTTAATTGTGAATTTTTCTCAAATGAAATATTTGTCAACATACTTGTTGCAAAAGCTTGTAAACCAATAGTTTTAATTTGGGCAGGTATTTGTATTGTTGTTAAAAGAGTATTTTCTAAAAAAGCACCGTTTATTTCTACAACTTTAGGTGCTTGTGTTTTTCAATCTTCCAAGCTTATTACATTTTTAGTATCTCAACCAAGAGTTGTAGCAACTTCTTTAGTTAAAATTGTTTCTGCCGTAGTAACAACAACTTTATTATTAACACCTTCTTGGATTTCTTTAGAATATTCATTTACTTCGTTTATATTGTTTGTTGAGTTAGCAGCAACTACTGTTGTTGTAACTAATAAACCCAGTACAGAAGTACCTATTAAAACATTTTTAATCTTTTTTTGCACAAAAGCTCCTTTAAATAATTTACTGTTCAATCGTCAATAAATTTATTAAAATTATACCAAATTAATCATATAAAACAACTTTTAAATGATTTTATTTAATAGATTGAGAAGAATCCAATATTGGAATAGTATTTTGTTTTTTTAATGATTCGTCATTTCTTTTATAGGAAATATCAGCAATCTTTCAAAAAACAAAAAAGAAAAAATAGAAAGTTGCTGCAATTGCAAAGAAGAATAAAAAGTATAAAGGGTTACCTGTTTCTTTATTAATTTCCGTAGTCATATTAGGGTTTATGTTTGTGATATTTCCATAAACGCTATGACGAGTATAAAAAGTCATAGAGTAAGAAAAGAAAGCGTAGAATAACGGATAAACTGATCCAATTGTTGCAGTGTTGATAAAACTGTTCGGTTTCTCTTTGGAAATGATTAAAGAATTAATTGCAAAAATTGCAAAAAATATCGGAGTCACAGCATGCAATCAAATAGTTTTTATTAAAGATTGTATTTTAGAATAATCAGCTTTGAAATTTCCAAAAGGCAATAAATAACTTCAAAAAATAACTCCTACTACAGTTATATATGCTGATATTAGAATTAATAAAGTGTTATTTCTAAAAGTTATTGTTCGGTGTGCAAAAGAGAATAAACAAATAAACCCTATAACTGCAAAATTTGTTATTTGTGTGAAGTATGAAAAAGTATTGAAGAGAATGTTAGAATTTGGGTCTTGGGATGTATATGTTTCATTAATTCATATTAAAGAGAAGTCAACAATTACAATTAAAACTAAAAATATAAAAAGTGTTGTGTTTCAAAATAATTTATTTGGTTTTGTACCTTTGAAATTTTTAAATCATTTATAAAAATTTATTTGCTCATTACCTTCCTTGTGAGTTTTTAAGTATTTTCAAAAATTTTGATAACTCTTGGTTTGATATGCCAAATAAAAAGTGTAGGGTAATAATGATCAAACAAACAAACCACCAGTTAGAAAATAAGTTTTTTTGATTCGCTTATCATCAATTTTATTGGTTTCTCATAAAGATGCCAATCAAGTCATGATTGAAAGAATTAATGGAACTATGGTTAATACTCTAATCACCTGTACTGAAACTGGCAAAATATAATCTGGTTTTCCACTTAAATAATTACTGTCATATTTTATTCAATCATTTCAATAAATACCTAAAAGAGTAAAACCAACAATTAAAAAAACAATCATTAATATTGAGTAAAGTGTTAGTTTGGAAATTGATTTATATAACATAATATCCATTATATATTAAATTAATTTGTATTTTTTTTAATAATATAGAGGAAGTCAATAAGAATTTTATTATTGTGAGTTATTAAACTTTTTTGTCATATTCTACATAATCACTTTTTAAGTCTATAGTAATATCTTTGGTGTTTTTAATAACTTGTTCCGTTTCATCTTCTCCAGAAACTTTTTTGAAACCTTTAAATACTAAGTAATCACTTCAAGCACTGTTTATATATATATTTGATATATCACCACTAGTTTGGAATAAAAATACTGGTTTATACAGTAATATATTTGATGGGTGTTGCTCAAAATCTATAGCAAACTCAGTTCTTTTGATATCTGTAGCTGTAAAACCTCCGCTAGTTCCGTTTGTTGAATAAGGGTTAGTGTTTGATTCTTTTTCGATTGAGGTTAAAGTTTGTTCTTTTTGATCTCAATATCATTTTGAACTTTGATATTTTAATTGAACCTTAAGGGCTTCAAGTTTAACTGCATCACCATTTGAAGCAGCTATAGCTTCCTCAAGTTCTTCTTCTGTTATTGCAGATCTTTTATAAAAGATACTAGAATCAATTCCAGTATTCTGTAATTTCAATATTTTTTTAAGTTCAGAATCTTCCGCTAATTTAAATGATGTTTTTCAAGTTCATTGAAAAGGTAACTCATCAACTTTTTTATAACTTAATTCAATCTTCATATCTATAATTTTATTTAATTCTTTTTCAAGAGTTTCATATTTATTTGAATTATTTTCATCAGTCTTTATAGCATCATCAATTAATTTCTTTATTGCGTTAACTCCGATTTCTCTTTCTCCTGCAAGTATAATTGGCGTAATTTCGTTATCAATTAAATCAGAAATGTTACTTAATGATTGGTATATTGAATTAAAAAAATATAATCTTAACTTTTCTTGTATTAATGAATTACTTGTTATTTCATCACTTATATATTGGTTAATTTGTTCAGTTGATTTAGAAATAAAACTATCAGTTCCATTTTGAGTATTTAATAAGTTAAAAATATTATTAAAAGCATTTTTATTTTTTGTTTTATAAACCGTTGTTTCTAGTCTAACTGGAGATTCGTCGGTTGTTTGACTACAAGAAGACAAAAATAAAATTGGAAAAATAGGAGCTGTCAAAATTGGTAAAAACTTTTTTATAATTTTCAAAAGAACACCCCTAATTTAATAATTAATAAATTATACCATAAAACTATTTTGTCTATTTTCAAAATATTTTCAATATAATTCCAATATATGGGTTTTTTTAAAAAAATAAAAGAGAGATTATTCACTTTAAATACTAGTGATTCTGAAGATAAGAAAAAGTCTAAAATAGTGGTTGAAAAACCGAAATTGATTGTTAAGCAAGAAAAAATAGATCCTGAAAAAGAAGCTAAAAAAATAGTTAAATTACAGGAAAAATTAGATAAAAAAGAAGAGAAACTTCGTTTAAAAACATTATCTAAAGAAAAAAAGATTAACAAATATGTTTCGGGATTATCTAAAAGTGGAAACAATTTTAGTCAAAAAATAATCGAACTACAAAATAGACACAATGAAATAGATGATAATTTTTTTGAAGAATTAGAAGAGATATTGATTATGTCAGATATTTCTGTCAACCTTGTTTTTACGATTATTGATGAAATCAAAAAAGAAGTTAAGACTGAAAATGTTGTGGATAGAAATTTAATTAATGAGATTATTGCTGATAAAATGTTCGTAATTTATGCTAACCAATCAATCGTAGATACAACTCTTAAAATTTATAATGAAGGTTTGAATGTTTTGTTAGTTGTTGGAATAAATGGTTCAGGAAAAACAACATCTATTGCTAAAATTGCAAACAAGTTAATTAAAGAAGGTAAGAAAGTTTTAATAGCTGCTGCAGACACTTTTAGAGCGGGTGCTGTTGAACAATTAAGAATTTGAGCAGAAAGAATCGGTGCCGACATAGTGTTGCCGGAAAAAGAAGGGGCAGATCCATCTTCAGTAGTTTATAAAGGCTTAACTATGGCCAAAGAAGGCGGATATGATATTTTAATAGTTGATACTGCAGGAAGACTGCAAAACAAAATAAATTTAATGAATGAGTTAGCAAAAATGAATGGAATAATTAAAAAATTCATTCCTGATGCACCGCATGAATCATTATTGGTTTTAGATGCAACAACTGGACAAAATGGAGTATTGCAAGCTCAAAGTTTTAAAGAAGTAACTCCTCTTACTGGAATCATTTTAACTAAAATGGATGGTACTTCAAATGGTGGAATTATTTTATCTATCAAAGATAAGTTAGACATGGATGTTAAGTTAATAGGTCTTGGTGAAAAAATAGATGACTTGCAAGAGTTTGATTTAGATGCATACATTTATGGTTTAACTAAAGGTTTAATGACTAATGAATAAAACTCAAGAACGTGAAGAAATAATTAAGGCTTTTTTGGCATATGATTTTGTTTTAACACAAAATCAAAAACAGATAATGCACCTTCACTATATCGAAGATTTGTCCATGGGAGAAATATCAGAAATAGTAGCTACAACAAGAAGCGCTGTTTTTGATGCAATAGATAAGTCGAGAAAAAAACTTAAACCATTCATAAATTCTAAATAAATAACCTTTTTATAATATAATTGAAAAAAACTAAAGGGTGCATTAGATGAAATATAAGAGAATATTATTAAAATTATCAGGAGAATGACTGTCAAATAAAGAAAAATCTCTTTCAATTGATTATTCATTAATTGAGAATATTGCTAGTCAATTAAAAAAGATTAAAGATCAAGGAGTTCAAATAGCAATTGTTATTGGTGGAGGCAACTTTTGAAGAGGAGCTAGCGCTGAAAAAAATGGTATTCCAAGAAATAGAGCTGACTACATTGGTATGCTTGCAACAATAATGAATGCTTTAGCATTACAATCAGGATTTGAAAAACACGGACTTAAGTGTAGAGTTCAATCAGCTATTACTATTGATCCAAAAGTTGCCGAAAATTACATTACTGAAAAAGCTGTTAAATATTTAAATACAGGAGAGATAGTAATTTTCTCTGCCGGAACCGGAAGACCTTACTTTACAACTGATACTGCTGCAACTTTGGTAGCTTCAGAAATTGAAGCAGATATTATTTTATTGGGTAAAAACAAAGTACAAGGAATTTATGATTCAGATCCTAACATCAATCCTGATGCTAAAAGATATTCTGAAATTACTTATGATGAAATACTAGCTCAAAACTTAAAAGTTATTGATGCTACTGCAGCTACCATGGCTAGAGACAATAATATTGATGCCTTGGTATTTGATATTGGTGAAAAAGATTCCATCTTAAACGTTTTAAATGGTAAAGGTCTATTCACAAAGGTTTTCAAATAATGGAATATGAATTGTATGAGATGGAACTGATTAGTGATTTAAATGAAACTCTTGTTTTCATTGATAAACAACTTTCACGTATTTCAACATCAGGAGCAAACCCACAATTAATTAATGTATTGAACATCATGTATTATGATGAGTTAACACCAATTAGCGAACTCTGTTCAATAACTATTCCTGAACCACAACAATTATTAGTTAAACCTTTTGACAAAGAAACTGTGAAGGATATTTATAAAATAATTGAAAAGCAAAACTATTCTATTTCTCTTGTTGATGAAGGACACCAATTAAGAATTATTTTTCCTTTATTAACAACGGAAAAAAGAAGAGAATCAGTTAAACAACTTTCAGTAGCTAAAGAAGCTGCAAAAGTAAAAGTTAGAAATGCTAGACAAGCTGTTTTGAAGCTCATGAAAGCCGACGAAGAATTAAGTGAAGATGTCTTAATTGATTTTAAAAATAATGTTCAAAAAAGTGTTGATCATTACAATGGTTTGATTGATAATAAAATCAAAGACAAAGAAATAGAATTAATGAAAATATAGGGGTTTGAAATTAATGGAAAAAGTAACCTCTGAGTCAAAGAAAACAAAATTAAACCCAATGGTAAAAAAATCATTATTTGCTCTTTTGGTAGCAATATTTTGTGTGGGGTTAATTACATTAATTTACTTTCTAGAAACTCCGGGAAAAATTTTAGGATTATCCATTTTTTCTTTGATAGCAATATTCACAACATTTGAATTTTGTAAATCATTTGAAATTCCAACTTGGTCAAAATTCATTATTCCTAGTGCGGCAGTGTTTATAATGATTACTCCATTTAGTGAAAACTTTATTAATTTTATTAACACTCCCAATAGTGAGTTAACCGACTTGGCAGCGAGTTCAAAATATACAAATATTCTAAAGGAACTTATTCAAGAACAATTTATGTTTTATGTTGCCGGTATTCCGGGCATTGGTTTTCCAATAATATTCATATTTGTTTTAATTCCTTGTTTATTTATCAAAGATAAAGCAAAAATAATACCTAGTTTTTTTGCGTTACTTATAGGAATTATATTAATTACATTTTCAATTAAATTTCTACTATATTTAATAATTTTACAATTTTCATTAACTCTTGTTTTAATAACATCGGTTGTTTTAACTGATACTTTTGCTTACTTTGGTGGAAGGTTATTTGGACACAAATTATTCAAGAAAAAATTAGCTCCTAAAATATCTCCGAATAAAACTATTGAAGGAGCAATTGTAGGATTTGTAATATCATCAGCATTTTTGTTTTTAATATTTGGTTTAAACTATGCACATATCCCAGGTGGAATTAATTTTGGAAAAATGAATATTGATCCTTTAATTTCATTGATAGTTGTGCCTATCACAATTCCTATTGCCGCTATTGTTGGTGATTTGTTATTTTCATTTATAAAGAGAAAATTAAATATAAAAGATTTCTCAAATTTAATTCCTTCTCATGGTGGTGTTTTAGATAGATTTGATTCATTGATTTTAGTTATATTTACTTTATCATTTTTCATGTCTTTTGCATAAAATTACAATATATTTTATATAATAAAACTATGAACAATGCATTTATTAATTTTTGTAAAGAGATAAAATATACTATCCCTGAATACCTTAAGGAATCAGAGATTTTAAATGTTGCTTTTGTTGATAATAAGTTTGATATAAGTATCAATTTTTTTTCCATACCAACAATAAAAGATTTACAAAGTTTTATAGATGATATGGATAATAACTTTGAATTTAAAGTTAACTTCAAAATAACTTACATGAATAGAAACTACACACTACAAAGCATTTATGAATATTTATTATTCTCTTTTTTGTTTTTACAAAAAGAAACAATAGCAAATATGATTTCAAAATCTGACTTAAATTTTGATGATTATAAAGATTTAAAAATTAATATTCATTCTAGCAATAAATTGAGGGTTTTAAATTCTAAAAAACAACAAATGATTGACAATTTAAAAACGTTTGGATTTGAAGGATTTGATATTATTTTTGTTGACTTATCTTCTCATGCATTAGTTGAAAAAGAATTGCAAAAAGAAGTGGAACAAGAGAAAGAACAATTCAATAATCTTGTAAGTCAAAAAAACAAACAAGAACTAAATGTAGGTGGAAATAAATTACTTAAAAATAAAGCAATGGGTAAGAAATATTTTTCTATGAAGATGGAAGAGTTTTATACATCTGAAGAAACTAATTTCATCTTTGAAGGTGTTGTATTTAAAAAGGAATTATTTAAAACAAAAACAGGGTTATATATATTAACTCTTGCCATCACGGATTATTCAGAAGCGGTCACTATCAAGAACTTTATTCGTAATGAAACAGATTTGCCACAATATGAAAATATTAATATTGGTGTCAAAATAAAAGTGTTTGGCGAAAAAACAATCGATTCATTTACTTCTAAAGCAATTCTTAATTCTAGGAAAATGGAAATTTTAGATGATCAATCAAAAGAAGAAGATAATGCAAAAGTTAAAAGAGTTGAATTATCTATAAGAACTTCTATGACTGCTATGGATGGATTTAAAAAACCAGAGGATTTTTTAAAGCATGCTAAAGCACTCGGGCACAAAGCTATTGGGATAGTTGATTTAGAAAACATTCAAGCATTCCCTAACTTTTATCATGATTCAAAAAAGATGGGAATTAAACCACTTTATGGTTCTACTTTTAATGCTATTGATAAAAATAATAAGTTTGTTGTTAATGTTAGTGACAAAGTTATTAAAAATGATACTTATATTGTTTTTGATTTAGAGACAACAGGTCTTTCGCCTAGGTTTGATGAAATTATAGAATTTGGAGCAGTTAAAATTGAAAAAGGTATTGTTACTGATAAGTTACAATTCTTTATTAAAGGTGAAAAACCAATTTCAAGATTCACAACTGACCTTACTGGAATTACACAAGATATGGTTAATTCTGGTATGTCAGAAAAAGAAGGACTTCAAAGAATTATTGATTTCATACAAGGATTTACTTTGGTTGCTCATAATGCTTCTTTTGATATGGGATTCTTGAAAGAAAAAGTATATAAATATAAATTAAAAGAATTAAAAAATCAATGAGTAGATACTTTATCAATTGCCAGAATGTTAATTCCAATTTCTAAGTCTTATAGATTAGAAATAGTTTGTAAAAAGTATGCTATAAATTACAACACAGAAATAGCCCATAGAGCTGATTATGACGCCGAAGTTCTTTCGCTTCTTTGACTTAAATTTATTAGTGATTTATCTTTGATGAACATAAACACTTTTCAAGATCTTAATAATAATGAAACACCTTCCATTCATCATAAGAAGTTTTCTAATCAAATAACAATTTTGGCGAAAAATCAAAAGGGATTAAAAGAATTATTTAACATGATATCAGAAGCATCAACTGTCAACTTTCATGCTGAACCTAGAATATTCTTTGATATTTTCAAACCTTCTAAGGATATTCTTGTTGGTAGTTCTGGAATTAAGTCAAGACTTCTTGAAAAAGTTTTCAATGGAACCACGGAAGACATTCTTGCAGAAATCAATAAATATGATTATATTGAAATTCCTTCACCTAGTATGTTCGTTCATCTTGTTAATAGAGAAAGTATCTCTCAAGAAAACTTAGAAATTGCTTTAAGAGATTTAATTTATAAAGCAAGGGAACTAAATAAACCTTGTGTTGCTATTGGTGATGTCCGTTATATAGAAGAAAAGGAAAGTATTTTACATAACGTTTACATTAATGCTAAAGGACTTGAAGGTAAAAGACATTATTTATTTAAATACAAAGAAATCCTTCCTGTTTATCCACGTCAACATTTCTTGACAACAAATCAAATGCTTGAAAACTTTAAGTTTTTAAATGATGAAAAATTAGCTTATGAGTTGGTTGTAGAAAATACAAACATGATTTCAGACATGATTGAAGATAAAATAGAAATTATTAAAAGTAAACTATACACACCTAAATTTGATGATTCAGATAATAAGTTGAAAAAATTGGTTTATGAAATGGCTTATGAAACATATGGAGATAATTTACCAGAAATTGTTTCAGAAAGAATTGCAAGAGAATTAAAACCTATTCTTAAGTATGGTTTTTCTGTCGTTTACTGAATTAGTCATGTTTTAGTTGCTAAAAGTCTTAGTGACGGTTATTTAGTCGGTTCTAGGGGTTCTGTCGGTTCTTCTTTAGTGGCAACTCTAGCTAAAATCACAGAAGTTAACCCACTGGTGCCACATTACATTTGTAAAGTTTGTAAATTTTCAGAATTCTTTGAAAATGGAGAATATATTTCAGGTTATGATTTACCAGAGAAAAAATGCCCTACCTGTCTTGATGTTATCTTGAATAGAGAAGGTCAAACCATTCCTTTTGAAACTTTCTTAGGATTTAATGCTGATAAAGTTCCTGATATTGATCTTAACTTTTCTGGTGAATATCAGCATATTATCCATAAAGAAGTCAAAAACCTTTTTGGCGATACCCATTGTTTTAGAGCGGGAACTATTTCTACTGTTGCTTCAACAACTGCTTTTGGTTATGCTAAGAGTTGACGTGAAGAGCAAAATATTGATAAATCAGATTCTTTTATTGAATTTGTTTCTACACAAATAACAGGTACTAAAAGAACTACAGGACAACACCCTGGAGGGATTATAATCATTCCAAAAGAGTATGATGTTGAAGACTTTACACCAATTAATTTCCCTGCAAATGATAAATCAGCTGAATGAAGAACTACACACTTTGATTTTCATGCCATTCATGATAATGTATTAAAGTTAGATTTGCTAGGTCACGATGATCCCACAGCTATTAAATTACTGCAAGAACTAACTGGGATCAATCCAGATCAAATACCTTTTTGAGATCCGAAGATAGTTAAGATGTTTTCTTCAACTGAACCCTTAGGAATTAATCCTGATGATATTAATGGAGAAAAAACAAGCGCAATAGGAATTCCTGAATTTGGAACTAAGTTTGTTCGTAAAATGCTTGTCACAGCAAATGTTTCTTCATTTTCTGATTTGGTTTCGATTTCAGGTCTTTCTCATGGAACAGATGTTTGAAGTGGTAATGCTGAAGATTTAATTAAAACAAGAAACCTTAAGTTGAAAGAAGTAATTTCTTGTCGTGATGATATTATGGTGTTCTTAATTCAAAAAGGGATTGATCCATTGAAATCTTTCCAAATAATGGAAAAGGTAAGAAAAGGAGCGGGAATAACTCCTGAAGAAGAATTGTTATTAACCACAAACGGAGTTCCTCAATGAAGTATTGATTCTTTGAAAAAGATAAAGTATATGTTCCCTAAAGCTCATGCTACTGCATATGTAATGATGGCTTGAAGAGTAGCTTGATTCAAGTTATATTTTCCAATTGAATATTATGCTTCATATTTTTCAACAAGGTCTGACCACTTTGATATTGGAATATTAACAACTGATAAAAAAGCAATAGTAGAAAAGTTGAGAGAATTATTATCTAGACAAAACAAGCGTGATGAAAATAAACTAACAACAAAAGAACAAGCTTTAATAATTAATTTAGAAGTTGCGAATGAAATGTTTGCAAGGGGATTTCATATTCAAAATATTGATCTATATAAATCAGATTCTTATAAGTGATTAATTGAGAAAGAAACTAATTCTTTAATTCCACCCTTCATAAGTTTAGATGGCCTTGGTAATGCTGCGGCAGAATCAATTGTTGAAGCTCGTAAAAATGGAGAATTTTATTCTATTGAAAATTTCTCAAAAAGAACACAAGCAAATAAAACTATCATTACCAAAATGAAGGAAATGAAAATATTTAAACAATTGAATGATACAGATCAAACAACATTATTTTAGATAATTAAGCAATTTTAGTTCCATGAACTTGAGTAGCGGAAGTTAGAGAAACTATTTCTTCATAGTTATCTTTTGTTACACTTCCACCAACAAGAATTTCAATTTTATCACCGAATTCATTAATTATTTCTTTCAAAGAATCAATATTATTCATAGCGGGTGAATTTCCACCTTTTGTCAATACTCTATTGAATCCCATTTCTACTAAAATAGGAAAATCCCTTTTGTAATTATCCAAAGAATCTATTGCCATGTGGAAGTCATATTTACATCCATCAAGGTTTTTGATTAACGTCTCACAAGCAGGTATATCAATTTCATTTTTTTCATTTATAAATCCAAAAATAAACTCTGTGGCACCTAACGCTTTAAATTCTTTTATTTGAACAATCATTAAATCTAACTCTTGCTTATTAACTGAGAAATTATCATTTGTTCTAATCATAATTACTTGATGTATATTGGAGTTATCTTTAATATATTTAAATAATTCTACCTTGGGTGTTAATCCACCTTTAGACATATCGTGACAAGTTTCAAACCTATCAATTTTTTTTTCTATAAAATATTTTGCTTCTTCTATTGTTGCTATGCACGCTTCTTTTGTAATGTTTGTTTTTTGATTCATAATAAATAAATTATATATTTTTTGTACATTTAAGTGTTAAAATTAGACATATAAAAAATTATTGAAAAAAAAGGATATTATAAAATGAGTTTATTTAACAAGAAATCAAATATTAAATTTAAGGGATTCGAAACTAGTGTTGAAGCATCAAGTTTCGTCGCTCTTGAATTACTTAAAGAAATTAAAAAAGGAAAACCATTAAATTTAGGTTTAGCTACTGGTTCAACACCTATGGCTCTTTACCAAACTTTAGGTGCAGACTTTGAAGAAAGCCGTACACCTTGAGAAAATGTTTCTACATATAATTTAGATGAATACTTAGGTCTTGAAGAAGGTCACCCACAAACATATAAAGAATTTATGAATCATCAATTATTTTCACGTGTTGAAATGAATTTAGAAAATACACACTTTCCAACAGTTGATCAAAACTTTGATAAATTAATTGAAAAAAATGGTGGAATTGATATTCAAATATTAGGTATTGGTACAAATGGACACATCGGATTTAATGAACCAGGTTCTAAATTAGATTCTTTAACAAGAGTTGTAGATTTAACTGAAGAAACAATTAATGTTAATGCTGCAAAATTCTTCAAAAAAGATATTTCACAAGTTCCAAAACAAGCTATTTCAATGGGTCTAGAATCAATTTTAAACACTAAAAAAATATACTTATTAGCTTTTGGTGATTCTAAAAAAGAAGTATTGCACAAATTATTCAATGCTAAAAAGTTTGATATTGACTTACCAGCAAGTGCATTATTGAAACACAAAGATGTAACAATTATTTTTGATAAAGCTACTGGACTAGGGGAAGAGTTAGAACTTGATTTATAAAAACCTTTTCATAATTACCAAAAATTCTTCATATATAGGTTTCATTGAAATAGATGATTCTGGTATTGTAGTTAGTATGAAACCTGGTACAACTATTGAAAAAGGAATAGATTGTGATGGTCAAATATTAATGCCTGGCTTCGTTGATTCACATACTCATGGTGGTTATGGAATGGCTTTCGATGATTTAGGAAATACTTCTTTTGAAGATGATTACATTAATTATTTAAAAAACCTATCTAAGGAAGGTGTTGTTGCTTTTGCAGGAACAACCGTTACTTCAACATTAGAAAAATTAGTTAGCTCATCTGTATTAATTGACAAGTTAGCTAATAAGAATGCTACGCTTCCAAAATTGGCTGCGTGATATTATGAAGGTCCTTTTATTAGCAAAGTTAAAAAAGGTGCTCATGAAGAAAAATTAATTATTCCTATCAATGAACAATTTTTGAAAACAATTAAGAAAAATGTCTCAATTCCTGTGATTATGACAGTTGCCCCAGAAGTGGATAAAAACCTTGATCTAATTGAAAAGTATGGAGATGACTTCATCTTTGCTTTAGGACACTCTAATGCAGGTTTTGATGATGCTAAAAAGTCATTGAAGAACGGTGTAAGTAGAATTACTCACTTGTATAATGCAATGAGCGGTTTTCATCATCATGATTTAGGTATTCTTAATGCTATTTTTAATAAGCAATATGAATCAAATCTAAATATTGAAATTATTGCTGATGGAGTTCACGTTGATAACAAAGTCATTGAATACTCATACAAAAATATAGATATTAAAAACATTTCTATTGTGTCTGATTCTTTACCACCAAAAGGTTTTAAAGATGGAAAATACAAATTAGGAAATCTTGCAATTGAGAAAAAAGGTAATTGATTTTATTTAGAAGGAACAAGTACGCTTTCTGGTGGAGCTTGTCCATTTATCTTTTTAGTTAATAACTTCAAGAAAGCGACTAAATGTTCATGAGAAGAATTAGTAATGGTATCTTCTTATAATGCTGCTAGAAATCTGAAACTTGAAAATAATATCGGAGACATTGTTATTGGTAAAAAAGCGAATATTGTTTTCATGACATTTGAAAATGATATGAAATATATTCAATCATATATTGATGGTAATCTTTTAAAGTAAAAATTATATTATTTTAATAATATCTTTTTCTATATTTTTCGGTGTTTTTAATGAAAGATATCTGTTAACTATCTGTCCTTCTTTATTAATTAGGAATTTTTCAAAGTTTCATTTTACATCAAGGTTTTTACTATTTCAAGGAAAACCTTCTGTTAAAAATTTATATAATGGAGTTTGATTTTCTCCCTTAACATCTATTCTTGAAAATATTTCAAATGTTACATCATATTTTAATGTACAAAAATCTTTGATTTCTTGATCATTTTCAAATTCTTGATTTTTAAATTGATTACAAGGAAATCCTAGAACAACCAAGCCACTTTCTTTATAATCTTGATGTAATTTTTCCAATCCTTTATACTGGATTGAGAAACCACATTTACTAGCAACATTAATAATTAAAATTGTTTTGCCTTTAAATGTTTTAAAATCGATTACTTCTCCTATTGAGTTTTTCAATTTGAAATCATATATTGACATATTGAGCTCTTTTCTTTTGTGTATAATATAATTATTATATCTTCTTTAATTGTCATTTTAATATATAATTAATTTTAAAAAACAAAGCAAGGACACTCATGAAAGAACAAAATTTTAAAAAACTTGGTTTCTTCTCAGCTTTTGCTATATGTATTGGTTCTATTGTTGGTATTGGAATATTTTTTAAAAATGGAAGTATTGCAAGTAATGTTGGCGGCGATGGAGTTGGTTGAATTTCTACCTGAGTAATTTCAGGTATTATTGCTCTTTTGGTAGCTGTTCACTTTGGTAAAATTGCTAGAGTTAAAAACGCTTCAGGATTATCTTCTTGAGCTCAAAGGGTTAGCACTAATAAACAAAATTGATTTAGACATGCAGTAACAACTAATTACTCTTTTTTCTACAATTCTATTATGATGGTTGTTTTAAGTTTTTTTTCTGTTGAGATTTTTTTCTCTTTCTTAAATAATATTAATCCAAGTATAGAAGTTCCTTTATATGTTATTGCCATAGTTTCACTAGTTATGGTTTCATTCTTAACTTTAATGAATAAATTATCAGTTAAAGCTTCTGGTAGATTTGCTTTAGTCACTACATTCTTAAAATTTATTCCTTTGTTAATTGTTATGATTGTCGGTATTGTCTTACCTAACACACACCACGCGGGAGGGGAAAATGGATTTATCCCCGGAACTAATGGACCAAATTCTTTTGAATCATTCCAGGGTGTGATGAAATCATTGCCTGCAGCTTTATTTGCTTTTGATGCTTTTGCAGGAGTTGGATCAATGTCTAGAAAAGTGAAGGGTGGTCAAAAAGTAGTTTCAAAAGTAATAGTTTTAAGTATGTTGCTTGTAGTTATTGCTTATTTATTAATTTCTATTTCAGCAATATTACATGTGCAAAGATTTGATGCTGATGGAAATCTTAAACCTTCATCAAGCATTGATCAAATGTTTGGAGATATCTTTGGTTCAGAGGTTGCTTATGGAATGAAAATATTTGTTTCACTTTTCTTGTTTATTTCAGCCGCAGGAACTACAAACGCTATCGGCGCAGGAACATTATCTGAATTTGAAAATATTTCTTTTTCTGAAAAAATATTTTACTCAAGACAAATGAATCTTAAATTTGGTCATAAAACAACCGGATTAATTTACTATTCATTAACCATTTTATTTTGAGCACTCGTGGCATACATTCCGGCAATAATAATGAATTCAGATTCTTTTATTGATGGTTTATCTAATTTCCCTGTCTTCTTCTTCTTCTTGGTATATGCAATAATGATATTTTTATATTGAAAAAATATTTTTAAACCTAAATTTTCAAAAGGTAAAAACTTAAAAAACCAAAACTTCCTTAAAACAATGAAACTTGATAACCAAAACAGGTTAAGTTTTAAAAAAGGTAAGATAAAAGACAATGATAAATCATGAGTATACACAGTCTTAGTAATGACTTCTGTAATTGGTGTTTTCCTCGCATTAACAATGAGTATAATTTTTACAATAGTTGCTGCTGTAAATAATCCATTTGATAATTCAAATTGAGGTTTTATGAGACCTAATCCTGATGGAACAACATTTATTAATAATTTAACAGCGGCAATACTGTACCTTGTTTTTATTGCAATATTTGTTTTGTTACCAACAATAAATTACTTATTATTTTGAATAAAAAATGAAAAAAATATTTTCGAAGATATTGATGTTGAAATATATAATCAAAAACAAGATGAAAAAACCCTTGTAATTGAAACAAGAGTTTTCGATTTATATTAATTAATATTTAAAATTAATTATATTTTATTTTAGTGTCAAATGTTTTTTGGTCTAAACCTAATACAATTTTCTCAATTAAATCAATTATTGCATTTAAATCATCTAAGTGAGATACACCTAGAGGTGAGTGTAAATATCTTTGAGGTATTGAAATAGTGATTGTTGAAACACCGTTTGAACCAAATTGTAACTCTGCAGCATCCGTTCCTCCACCTTGAGCAACATATTTGTAAGCGGGTATGTTGTTTTCTTTAGCGATATTCATAATGTAATCAACTAATTTTGGATCCATTAATGTTCCACCATCTTTTATTCTAAGAGAAGCACCATCTCCAAGTTTTTGAATACCTTTAATAGCACCAAAAGTATCATGTGCAGCACAAGTATCAAGAGCTATTGCAACATCTGGTTTAATCTTTGAAACAGATGTCTTTGCTCCCCTTGTCCCAACTTCTTCTTGAGTTGTCCCAACAAAGTAAGTTTGGTTTGGCAAGGTCTTATCCCTTAGTCTTAAAATCAACTCATGTAAAATTGTCACACCTGCCCTATTATCCATTGCTTTACCAGCAACGTATTTATCATCTTTACCAAAAGCAAAAACATCTCCAGTTAAACAAACTTGGTTACCAACTTCAATACCTGCTTCAACAGCTTCATTCTTAGATGCGAAACCAGCATCTAAGAATAACTCTTTCAACTCAGGTGCCTTAGATCTTTTTTCAATTTCTAAAATATGAATCGAAGTATGACCAAATACCCCGTTAATTTTTTTTCCATCATTTAATAATAAAAGCCCTTTTGTACCGATTACTGTTAAAGGTCAAACACCACCAATCATAGATAAAGTTAATTGACCATTATCTAAAATGTCTTGTACAATAAATCCAACTTCATCCATGTGCGCAGCAATTTGGATTACTGGTCCACTTTGTTTTGCTTTGTGGCTAATAATCATAGATCCTAGTCCATCTCTTTCATACATTAACTTATCATTTAGTGTTGTTTTTAATTCATTAGCAACTTCTTCTTCGTATCTAGACATTCCTTGAATATCCATATATTTTTTTAATTTATTAAATAACTCTTGATCTTTTTTGTTCATATTACACCTACTTCTTAATATAAATTATAGCAATTATTTAATGGTAAATTTTATATTTACAATTAATAATATAACCAATATAACAAGGTGCATATTGACTTTTTCTTAAATATAAGGAGTATGTCTATTTATTTTTAAAACAATAATTGTATTTTTTAGTGATATAATGTTTACATATTATGAACTTAGAAAAATATATTACAAATATTCCTGACTTCCCAGAAAAAGGAATTAATTTCAAAGACATCTCTCCCTTGTTAGCTAATGGAGAAGCTTTAAATTATAGTGTTATGAAAATGGTTGAATCATGTCGTGATGCAGACATCATATTAGGCCCTGATGCTAGAGGATTTTTGTTTGGAACTCCTGTTGCAGCAATTCTTTCAAAACCTTTTGTAATGGTTAGAAAACAAAAAAAACTTCCTGGTGAAGTTATCCAAAAAGAATACTTATTAGAATATGGTGAAAAAAATATTCTAGAGATTCAAACTAATAGAATCCAACCTGGACAAAAGGTTATCATTATTGATGACGTTCTTGCTACTGGAGGAACTACAAAAGCAATAATTGACTTAGTAGAATCACAAGGTGGTATTGTTTCAAAGATTGTTTTCTTATTGGAATTAACTGAGCTACATGGTGCAAATAAATTTAAAGACATTGAAGTAGTGTCATTAATAAAAACATAAATTGAAAAGAGTTTTATGAAAGAATATAAAAAATATAAGGACATACCTGAAGAATATAGATTTGACCTAGACTACTTATTAGAAGGTCAAAAAATAGAAGATTTAATTTCCCAATATTTTGAATTAATTGAAGTTGATATAATTGAGAAAGATTCAAAATATGATTCATCAAAGTCATATTTAAGTCATATTGAAAATAGCGAGAAGTCTTCTATTCTAGCTAATAAAATATCCAACTACATAAGTAATAATATAAGTGTAAATGTTGTTTCTCCAGAATTTAGTAAGTTGCAAGATGATTTAGAATTTAAATTATTTGAATTTAATAAAAGGTTAGGATCAGAAACAAATAGATTTTTTGATAATGAAAATAAACTAAGAGAATGAGTTACATTGCCTGAATTCACAAATTACAAAAAGGACATCATTTTTGTTCTTGACGGCAAGATGCATAAATTACCAAACGAAATTGAAGAGTTTGTTAAGAAGATATCAAGAGCGGAGATTAGTGCTAGTGATGTTTTTAGCATCCTTTATAACTCGGAATTAAACTATAAAGAAGCAGTTTCTAAAACAGGTAAAAAAACAAAGATAACTTTAGCTAACCGTACCGCCCTTTTAAAATCGAAAGATGAATTAGTGCGTAAATCAACTTACAACAATTGAAATAGCGCTTATTTACAACATAAAGGTACTTTTGCAAACCTTTTATATCAACATTTTAAAAATATATCAACATGATCTATTGAAAGAAAATATGATTCTAGTGTTTCGGCTTTAATAGATGAAGATCAAGTAGATAAAAAATTATTGAACACTCTTTATGATTCGGTACAAAAAAATAATTATCACTTTCAAAGATTCTATAGTTTGAAAAAATCATTCTTCGCTGTTAAGTTTAATAAAACTATGAAAGCTTGAGATTCAATGTTGCCTTTAGTTGATGCAGACACAAACTATACTGTTGAAGAAATGCAAAAAGAAGTACATTTATCTTTGGCGCCAATGGGTAAAGAATATCAAGATAAAGTTCAAGAGATGTTTGACGAAAGATGAATTGACTATATTCCTGTGGACAATAAAAGAACGGGGGCATATTCAATTGGTGGATCTTTTGGTTTAGATAAAAAGTATATCTTGATGAATTTTGATGAATCAATTAGATCTGTAGCTACTTTAGCTCATGAAATAGGTCACTCTATGCATTCTTACTATTCGGATAATGAACAACCAATCAACTTAGCTTCTTATCCTATTTTCTTGGCTGAAATTGCTTCTATATTTAATGAGTTGATGCTACAAGATTATTTATTAAATAATACAAAAGATGATAAATTGAAATTCCACTTATTATCAGAAGCTATTGAAGATTTTGAAGGCACTGTTAGAAGACAAACAATGTGATCTAATTATGAATATGATTTATATAACTTAGTTGATGAGGGAAAATCTGTTTCAACATTTGATGCCATAAAAGAAGTCTATGCTAACAATGTTAAAAAATATTCACTAAAAAAGAATCAAAAATATGATAAAGATGAGCAACTAATAGCCTCTGTTATTGTTCCACACTTTTACTATGATTTTTACGTATATAAATATGCAATTGGTTTTGTGGTCGCTAATGCTTTCTTTCAAAAATATAAAGACAATGGTAAAGAAGCTTTAGAAGATTATATTAATAACTTCTTAAAAGCTGGCGGAAGTGATTGACCTGTTGAGGTTCTAAAGAATGCAGGGATTGATCTATATGATGAAAATATTTATAATCAAGCATTTGATGTTTTGAAATCAAAAATTGATGAATATGAAAGAATAGGAAAAAAACTTTTCAAAAAATCTAAAAATAAATAACTATTGATTAACCAATTCGGTTATTTTTTTTGCAATAGCATCAGTGTTATTATTTCCTATTTTAGGAGGTAAAATTGCAACTAAGTCAGCTGTGGAATTTTCTAAAGGAAAACCATATTTACCAGCACCTTTTAACATTTCTAAGTCATTGCCAGAATCACCAAATGTAACAATGTCTTGTGAGTCAATATCTAATATATTAGCTAAGAATTTTAGACCAGTTCATTTTGAAACACCTAAAGGATTAACATCTATAAAAATAGCGTTAGTTAAAAATACAGATTGAAGACCGTTAAACATATTTTCAATTATTGGAAAACTTTTTGTGCATGCTTCGATTGAGCCTAAAAGAGAAAGTTGAGTAATTGATTCTCCGTTTTCTAAAGTTTTAGATTCTGGGTTTGAAAGAATAAAGTTGCTAATGCTAATATTAAGTGTTTCGTCAATGTTGATATTATTTGAATGCCTTGTTTCCGGTCATGTATAAGTTTGCTTGTCAGTATGCATTGTAAAAGAGAAGTTATTATTTTTAGCATAGTCAATCATTGCTGAATAATGTTTTGGAGAAATAGAATGCAAGTCCAATATTTTCTTGTTTTTTAAGTCTTTAACTAAGGCTCCATTATTACAAATTAAGTAATTAACATCTGGCATCATATCTACTAATGGTTTGGTTCTTGAAAGTGATCTTCCAGTTGCTATCACAACATTGTGATTTTTTGATCTAGCATACTTAAATGCAATATTTGTCGCTGCATGAGGAACTCCTTGATCTGTCAATATTGTTCCATCAACATCTGTAGCGAATATCATTTTCATAAAACCTCTTTAAATTAATTATTTATAATTATATTTTATTAATGCTGTTTTTTTGATATTTGTTAATTTTTTCTTTTTTAATTTTATCAATTGAAAATACTAAAGTGAATTCACCCTTAATGTTTTCTGGTAATTTTTCAATCAATTCTTGAGCAGTTCCTTGAAAGTGTTCTTCAAATTTTTTTGTTAGTTCTTTACAAAGAAAAACCTTTTCTTTTCCTTGGAATTGTTCATGCAGTGTTTCTAATGAAAATAATAATTTATGTGGAGCAATAAAAAATATATATGTTCCAGTTGTAATATTTTTTATTTGATTTGCCATTTGACTTTTTGTGTTTTTAGGAAATCCTAGAAAGGTAAAGTTTGGACCTAAACCTGACATAACAATAGAGGTGGTTACAGCTGAAACTCCAGGGATAATTTCAAAATCAAATTCACCATTCTTTACTTCTTTCAATAAGTTAAAACCAGGGTCTGCAATCATAGGCATTCCTGCATCACTAACTAAGGCAACATTGCTGCCATTAGTTAATAATTCTAAAATACCTTTAGTTGAAGGGATTTCGTTATGGTTGTGATATGAAATAATCTTTTTCCCTTTGATATTAAGAGATGCTAAAAGAACTTTGGTGACTCTGGTGTCTTCACAAGCAACATAATCAACTTCTTGTAGTGTTTCTATTGCTCTTAAGGTGATGTCTTTTAAGTTTCCAATTGGAGTTCCAACTATGAAAAGTTTACCTCTCATAAATATTCACTAACTTTATTAAAAAGCTTTCTTTTTGTAAGTTGAAGTTCCCTTTATTTATAAACGATTTTTTTCATACAGAAAGAATCATTTGAATACCACTATAATCTATTTGACATTTCTTGTATTTATTAATCAATTTATCAGAGTCTGGAAATAGAGGGTATTTATCATCTACAATAGTTTGTATTTGGTAATAGAAGTATTCTAAAATATTAATTGCATATAAGATATTATCTTTGGTAATTGTGTTTGATAATTCCATTTTCATTTTTCCTGGATTATCTAACCCTAATTTCAAAGCATTTAAAACATCCGAATAAGTTTTATTAAAAATCTTGGCATTCATTTCTTTAACTTTATTGGCGTTGGGGAAAATATTGGCAAACAATCTAATATATTTGTTTTCAATTTTATTCACCAATAAGTCTTCAATTATTTGATCAGTCGTTTGTCTTTTGACCATTATGTTTTGTGCCCTAGATTTAATTGTTGGTAATAAAAGATCTATTCTATTTGTTGTCATTATAATGTGAGTATTTTTTGAAGGCTCTTCAATATATTTAAGTAAAGAGTTTAAAGAATATTTATTTCCTAAATCAATATCTTTTATTAAAAGAATTTTCTTTTTATTAGAAACTAAAGAAGTGTTAGACATTATCTTCATTGTTGAAACAATACTTTCTTTTGTTATTAAGTTATTTTCAGGGTTGACAAATAATAAGTCAGGGTAATTTAGCTCTTCAATTGTTTTGGATTTTAAACATTTCTTATCTTCCTCACAAATCATTATTTTAATAGCTTCTAAAGCAATTGCAAAAACATCCACTCCTTGTTCTCCAAAGAATAAATAAGCATGTGAAAAAGAGTTATTTATTTTAGCGTTTTCCATTACTCTTAAAGATTGTATTTTAGTATTCATAGTTAAATTATAAAGTATTTATTTTTTAAAATCAAAGTTATTTTTTTCTAATATTTTTTCTAATTCTTTAATTACTAAAGTTGACACTTCTTCCATCCTTAGTGTTCCGTCAATAATAATAAATCTTTTTGGGTCTTGCTTAATTATTTCGTCATAACCATTTTCTATTTTTTCATAAAAACAAACACTATTATTCTCTAGTCTATCAATATTTTTATTTTCATTTTTAAAAACTCTGTCTCAAGATGTTTGGGCACTTATTTTGATAAAAAAAGTGATGTCTGGTTTCATACTATTTGTAACAATGGCGTTTAATGTTTGAATTTTTTCAAGACCTAATTCTCTACCAAAACCTTGGTAAGCAGAAGATGAGTCAATAAATCTATCACATATAACTATTTTCCCATCTTTTAGTGCTGGTTCTATTTTTTGAGTAATGTGCATTTTTCTAGACACTAAATATAATAGCGCTTCAGACATAGGGTCAATATTGTGTTCTGGAGATAAAACAAAATTACGAATGATTTCTGCTTCTTTAATTCCTGTTCCTCCAGGCTCTCTAGTAACGAGGAAGTGCTTCTCTATTTTATTATCTTCTAAATATTTGACAATTGCTTTAATTGCTGTTGTTTTCCCAGCTCTTTCCAGTCCTTCAAAGGTTATAAACATTATTCGCTCTCTTTTCTATTTTTAAATGCATGTTTGAATGTTAGTTGATCGATATACTCGATATTCGAACCTACAGGAACACCATTTGCTAAATGAGAAACTTTGGTTATTGGGGAAAGACTCTCATCAACAAAGTTGGCTGTTAATGAACCTTCTATGGTAGCGCTAAGAGCTAGTATTACTTCGTCAAAGTTAGAAGCATAATCAATTAGTTCATCCATATTAATATCACTTTTTCTTTCAAACTTATTATTGAAAATAATAGGAAACACAAAGTACTTTCCTTTGAAAAATTGTCAATCTTCATATCTTGAAATATCTTCTATAGACTCAACAATCATTAGTTTTTTTTCTCTTGTTGTTGAAGAACAGATTTGACAAATGTCATTGTTTGTATAGTTTTTACAAATTTGGCAATTACGAACATTATCTTTTAATTCATTAAGTAAAACTAGAAATTCTTCAAATTCATTTTCATCAAATTTTAATACTTGATGAGCCATTTTATTACTTTGTTTATTACCTATGCCAACAAACTTTTGAAAGAAAATAGAAAGATTTGATATCTCTCTTGAATCCATATTAAAATGACATTCCTTGTTGATTTTTTGGAGAAATTTTCTCGTATTCATCATTTATTAATTCTGTCATTTCATTTGTAGCAATGATGATGATGTCTTGTAACATTTCTTTATCTTCAGGATCTATTAACACATCATTAATGTCAATTTCCAAGATCTCTCTGTTGCCATTAGCTTTGATTGTTATTCCTTGTTTCTCTACAACAAAAATCTTAGCTTTTAACTCTCCCTCTTGTTTTTCCATTACAGATTGCATTTTTTTTGCTTGCTCCATCATTTTTTTTATATCCATAAATACTCCTTATTTTCTTGTTTTATTAAATATTCTACCAAAAATATCCATACCCTTTTTCTCAGCTTCAACAATATCTCCTGCGGGTCTAATGGTTTCTTCTCTTTTTTCTAGAACTGGTAAAGGAGTTGCATCTGGTAACTTGTCTTTACTTTTTAATTCTTTAAATAATTCAGCTGAATCTAAAAAGTTTGGTTTTGTTACTGCGTAGAAGTGTTTTGGTGATCCAAATACTTCAAATATAAAATCTTTAAACATTGCATTAACACTATTTAACATCAAGTAGTCAATAGATGCATTATCATCTGAAGACATTAATAAAAAATCTTTTGATGATGTAATTATTTTACAATTTTCTAAATAACTAATAAGTGTTGTATATCTTTCATCAGTTAGTAACAAAGCTTCTTCTAACATTACTTTAGCTTTAGCAACTTCAATTTTGTCTCCTAATAGAAATAAGTTTATAATATCTGGTTGAGTTAAGATAATTGGTTTATCGATGGTTTTTTGAGCAGGGAAATTATCAAAAGCAAAATTATTTTCTTCAAGTATTGTTGGTTCAGGTTCAGAATTAAATAATTTAGTTGCTCCATCATCGCTAGAACCTTCTTTGGTTTTGACTTTTTGTTGAGTTGCAAACTCATTAGTGTCATAAATAATACTTTCAGTATCAGTTTGACCTAGGATAGAACCTTCTACAACATCACCATCAATATTTGATTCATTAGATAATGTTAATAAGTTGGTTACTTCTTCTAGAACGTTATCTTCAATAAACTTTTCATTTTTAAGTTCAATAGAATTTCCAATTGATTCTGTTTCAGCAAATAAGTTTTCAGAATTATTTACAACTGTTTCAGCTGCAGGTTTTTGTTGTTGTGGGACATTGTTGAATAATGGGTTTGATGATTTAACTGGTTTTACTTCTTCTTTAGATTCTTCTTTTATTACAAAGTTATCTGTTTCCGCTTCTTGTTGAATTATAAAGTTATCAGTAATCTCGTTAACATCTCTTTCTTCTGTTTTTTCTACCAATACTTCTTTAGGTTCAACGGGAGAACTTTGTTTAATAGTATTAAAAGAAACATTATTAAATTCATTATTAAAAGAACAAATCTTAATAATTGCTATTTGGAAAAGTTGTTGAGGAATATCACTGTATTTAACTTCGTGCATAAGGACAATTAAGACGTCCATAATGTCATATACAAAAGTTTCTCTTACCTTTAATTTATTTAAAGTTTCAATACTAAATTCTTCAATTAATGTTTCATCTTTTGTTTTTAAGAAAAGTAAGTGATCCTTCAACATTCTAATTAATGAATTAATTAATCTTTGAATATCTGCTCCTTGATTGATTAGTTCATCAAATAACTTTAAAGCTAAACCGACGAAGTTATCAGCACAATAGTTAAGTAATAAAACTTGATTATCTTTTGAAGTAAGTCCGAAAATTTCATCTAAATCAGTTAATTTAATTTTTTGATTAGAATAAGCATTAACTTGGTCTGATATTGATAGTGCATCACGCAAAGAACCATTAGATAATCCTGCGATCATATCAACAACTCCAGCTTCAGCAGTAATTTTTTCCTTTTGGAAAATAGAAGAAATTTGTTTCTCAATAACTTCTTTGTTAATTCTTTTGAAGTTATATCTTTGAACTCTACTTAATATTGTTAAAGGAAGTTTATCTGGGTCTGTTGTTGCCAAGATGAAAATAATATGTTTTGGTGGTTCTTCTAAAGTTTTTAAAAGAGCATTAAAAGCACCCTTTGTTAACATGTGAACTTCATCAATTATATAAATTTTATATTTAAATTTAGTTGGCGAAAACTTAACTTTTTCTCTAAGTTCTCTAATTTCACTTATTCCATTATTTGAAGCTGCATCTATTTCAATGATATCCACAGAATTGTTGATTGTCATAATACAAGTATTACATGCTATTTCAATATTTACGTTATGACCACAATTAACGACATTGGCAAAAATTCTAGCAACAGATGTTTTACCTGTTCCTCTAGGTCCGGAAAAAAGATATGCATGGCTAATTCTTTTTAATTTGATTAAATTTGTCAAAGTTTTAACAATGTGAGGTTGTCCCTCAACTTCGCTAAAATTAGCTGGTCTATATGTTCTGTAAAGTGCTTTATAATTCATAAAACAATTTTATCATTTTGTTATATAAAGTTTATGATTTTATTATTTATTATTAAAATTGTTTAGTAAACAATCATTTTAAATCAAAGTACCTATTGTTGGTAAAAAATCAATAGCAGCAAGAGTATTTTCTTTAAAAAGAGTTAATCCGTTTGTAACTTCCTTATCTCCTTCTGATTTTCTAGTAAATAAATCTCACTCAATAGTAAAAGTTCATCCGTTAGCAGAGAATACAGCACTAATATTTTTAATTATATTTATAGGGATAATTGGATCAAACTTTAAACTGTTAATTTTATCTTGAAGAGTTAATAAGTCATCTCATTCTTTTTGAGTTTTAAGATTTGTAGATATCATGATGCTTGATTTAGTAAATTGAATTAATTCTTTTGTAATTCCAAAAGTATATTTATCTTTAATTTTTGTATATCTTTCTTGAAGTCTAACAAGATTTTTCAAAAAAGGTTTTGAAGCTTTGGGGTTTTCAACTCAAGTATCATTTGCATATACCATTAACTCATCAAAATTATTTACTTGGAAATCGTCAAGTTCTTTTGCTGCTGTAGATAATTCATCTAGATTAACTTGCTCTAATAATAATCTATTATTAAATGTAATTCTTGGAGTTACATCCTCAACAACACCCTTGCTATTTATATAATTTCCAATCAAGTTAACATCTTTGAGTAATCCTAGTTTAATATATTGTGTTTGTTGATAAGTTCTGATATTTCTTCCTTGAGTTAAAGAGTGGTTGACTGACAACATTTTCTTTTTTTCAATTTTAGATTCTTCTTTACTTAATTCATTATAAGTTTTACCCTTGTATTTGTAATTCGTTTTATTTTGATATTCTGCTAAATCTTCACTGTTAAAAAATAACTTACTAGTAATATCTATAGTGCCTACACTATAATTCCCTTGCGAATTAATTAAGTACATTTTATTTATGGGATTTGCAATATCACCAGTTAATTTTATTATAAATGAATAACCTTCAAGAGATGGGGTATTTTTTGCTAATTCATTAAGTGAGTTTATGAATAAAGAAGGTTCAATAAAAGTTGATTCTGGGTTATATAACATTTTTTGTAAATCAGATATATTCAATCTTATATTAGTCAAACTTTGAACAACATTAAGTGCAACAACATCTTGAGTAATCAAGGTTTCAGATTTGGTGAAAAATTTATTAAATTTTTCTATTGATTTATTTTCAGAATTTCCAAAAATAATTTCATTCACCTTATTTTCAATTTCAAAATAACCGGTCATATTAAAAACGTTGTTTGTACTACAAGAAGCAATTGTTATAAGTGGAATAATTGGTAATGTCACCACACCTAAACTCAATAATATTTTTTTAACATTTGATTGCATTTTCTGCCTTTGTTTCTTCATTTATTGGTAATTTATTTGAATTATACATTTTAAAGTTTTAAATATTATTTTTTTATCTTATAATTAATAATAAAATTAGAATTTAGAAGGAAATTAAAAATGAACATAAAAAAACTTTTCAAAAATGAACAAGAAGTCAAAGCCATATTAATTAAAGGATGAATTACAGCAAATAGAGGTAATCCAAAAATTAGATTTTTAAACATTAATGATGGTTCTTCGGTAACTTCTTTACAAGTAGTTATCAAACCTGAAGTAGTTGGATTTGAAGAAATAGACAAATGAAGAATTGGTTCAGCAATTTCTATTTTTGGTGATTTTATTAAAACTTCTGGTGGATTACAAAATTTCGAATTTCAAGCACAAACAATTTCGTTGTTATCTTTGACTGATGAAGACTTTCCAATCCAAAAACAAGAAATCAATTTGGAAACACTAAGAGAAATTCCTCATGCTAGACATAGAACTAATTTGTTTAGATCAATTATGTTAATTAGATCAACTTTATCAAAAGAAATTCATAACTTCTTTGATGATAAAGATTTTCTTTATATGCATTCTCCAATCATTACTTCTAATGATGGCGAAGGTGCTGGAGAAGCATTTGTTGTTGATGATGAAAGTAAAGATGAATTCTTTTCAAAAAAAGCAACACTTTCAGTGACTGGTCAGTTACATGCAGAATCTTATGCAATAGGATTTCAAAAAGTTTATACATTTGGTCCAACATTTAGAGCTGAGAATTCAAATACTAAAAAACATGCAGCAGAATTTTGAATGCTAGAACCGGAAGTCGCCTTTTATGAACTGAATGACATTATTAAACTTTCAGACGAAATGTTAAAAACGGTTATTACAAATACAATTGCAAAACATCCGGAAGAATTCGCTTTTTTAAATGATAAAAATGATAATGAATTATTGAAAAGTTTAAATCTATTTTTGGATAATCCTCTAAAAACTTTGGATTACAAAGATGCTATTGAAATATTGAAAAATGCAAAAATAGATTTTGAAAATTCAAAAATAGAATTCGGGATGGACTTAAGTACAGAACATGAAAAATATTTAGCAGAAATTTACTCTAAAGGACCGGTTGCAATTATTAATTATCCAAAAGATTTCAAAGCATTTTATATGCATCTAAACACTGACAACAAAACAGTATCAGCATTTGATTTATTAGTTCCTGGAATTGGAGAGTTGATAGGCGGCTCTCAAAGAGAAGTGAGATTAGATGTTTTAAAGTCTAGAATGAAATCTTTAAATATTGATGAAGATGACTTACAATGATATCTTGATTTAAGAAGATTCGGTGATTCTGGTTCTGCTGGGTTTGGACTTGGATTTGAGAGGTTAGTTATGTACGTAACTGGTGTTGAAAACATTAGAGATGTAATACCTTATCCAAGAACTCCAGGCAATTTAAAAATGTAGTTTGTGATATAATTAATTATATTTTAATATAAATCTTTGTTGATTTAAGTAAGGGAGTGAAAATGGTATCTTTAATTGCGCCAATCTATTCAAATAAAGTACACAAATATTTTTGAAATAGTATTTTAGAGCAAAACTCTAAACCTTTCGAACTAATTATTTTAACTAATGATTTATCTCAAGAATTTATGAATATTGTTAAAGATCTAGAAAAAAAATCTTTTATTAAGCTCCAAGTAATTTTTACAACTAGAAAAATCGGATTTAATGAAGCTATTATTGCTGGTTCTAAAACATCTCAAGGAACACATGCAATAGTATTGAATGAAAGCGAACCTATTTCTAGAAATTTTGTTAATGACATATCTGAAGTTATTGGCAGAAATCCTGATATTGATATTGTTGAGTTCAAAGCTTCTTTTAGAGGTTTTGAAAATTGAACTCCACAAAAAAGATGTAAACTCAAACAAAACCACGTTTTTGAAATTGACGAATTTCCAAAGGTTATAGCTTTTGCATTTCCTTTTATTTCAAATAAGATATTCAAAGTTTCGTTAGCTAATGAAGTAAGCAAGAAAGCATCTTATTTAGAAACTGCTTCGCACTTATCTTTAGAATTTTTATACATGCTATTCTTGTATGCTAAAACTTATATTTATGTTGATAGAATATTCTGTAATATTGTTATTGAAAAAGGCGATGTTCCAAACTATATGAACTTTTATAAAGAGTGAAAAAGCGTGAGAAGCAAATATGTATTAGAAGACAAATTTATTCAAGAAATTGAATATGCTGAAATTTTTAATATTGAAATGATAGTCCCTCTTTTATATACTCACAAGAGGTTAGTGGATATCATTCTTAGATCAAGAGGGGTTGACAAAACATTGTCTGCCAAGATATTTGAGAAAAATAATAAATTAAGAGCACAATCTTTTGAAACATTTAATTACACTAATAAATATATGTTATTAAACCTATCTGAAACAGAGTACTTAAATAAATCACATCCACCTAATAAGTGGCCAAAAATTATTAAGATTTTAAGAGAATAATGAAGACTATCCAAAAACCTGCAGGATTCTGAATTAGAGTTCTATCAATCTTGATAGACTTAGTGTTGTTTTGTGTGATTGCAATATCATCTTCCTTAATTGCAATTGAAACAAAAAACGATTCTTTCATAATTATCTCTTGGGGTTATTATGTTTGAATGACATTGGTTATATTTGAAATACTTATTTTATTTATTGTAATACCAATGTTGTCCAAAGGCAGAAGTATCGGTATGTTACTTTGCCAAATTAATATAATTTCTCTTTCGCAAGAACCTATATGATTAGTAGTTTTGAAAAAAAACCAATTGTATGCATTTCTTTGAATTTTTAGCATTATTATGTCGATGAGCTTTATAAGCCCATCTCTAGCTAATAAGATGACAGCGATATCTAACCAGCCAGAAGGCGGAACTTTAAAACTTGAGTCATGGGAAGCGGCTTTGTTGGCGATTCCCTCAACAACATCAGGGATTGTAATTTTTGTAAATGTTTTTAGTATTTTATCTATAAACATGAATAAAAATGCGTTTGGTTTAAATGATAAATTAACCAACACTCAAATGATATATTCTAAAAAAAGTATAGAAGTATTTGATGAAAAAAACAAAGTTATCTTAAAAGAAAAAGTCAAAAAACAAAAACTAATTTGAAAGGATTAATTATGAACAAAGAAGAAACAAAAGTTTTTGAAGAAACAATATTCGAAAATTTAAACAAAGAACAAAAAGCAGCTATTTTAAAAAATGATGGTCCACTTAGAATTATTGCTGGTGCCGGTTCTGGTAAAACTGGTGTTTTAACTAAAAAAATTTCATATTTAATTAAAAAAATGGGAGTTCTTCCTGAAAGAATATTAGCTTTAACATTTACTAATAAAGCTGCAAATGAAATGAAGTCAAGAGTGGTTTCTATTATCGGACAGGATGGAAACAAAAGTAATATTTCAACATTCCACGCTTTATGTTATAGATTCTTAAGAACAGAGATTACTAATCTTGATTTTCCTAAAAACTTTATTGTTATTGATTCGACAGATCAAATTTATATTTTGAAAAAAATCTACAAGGAAATAAACTTAACTAGTTCATTGCTTTCTTATGCTTCAATGATTAAGTTTATTTCAATGTCAAAAATTCTATCTATGGATTATGATGATGAAGTAGAAGCTAGCAAAGTTGATAATGATACAGAAGTATTGAAAATAGATATTTTTAGAAAGTATAAATTAGAACTTGAAAGTAAAAAATATGTTGATTTTGATGATCTATTAATTTTAACAAACAAAATTTTACTTGACTTCCCTGAAGTTAGAAAAGTATGATCTGCTAAATATGATTATATTCTTGTGGATGAGTTCCAAGATACTTCTATTATTCAATACAACATTATTCAGCTACTATCAAATTTAAAAAATATTACTATTGTTGGAGATCCTGATCAAACCATTTACTCTTGACGTGGAGCTGATATTAATTTAATTAACAATTTCCATAAAGATTTCAAGGGAACTACAACCATTACAATGGATATTAATTATCGTTCTACTAAAAACATTTTAGATGCTGCTAATAAACTTATTCGTTCTAATGAGGATAGACTTCCTAAATCTTTAAAAACTGAAGGTGAAGCTGGAGATAAAATAGAGTTTTATTATGCTTACTCTCAAGAAGCTGAAGCTAGATGAGTGGTTAATCAAATTAATGAACTAAAAAGAAATAAGGTTCAACTAAAAGATATTGCGATATTTTATAGATCAAACTTCTATTCTAGATTAATTGAAGCTAACTTAATTATAGATTCAATTAATCATAAAATTTTTGGAGGTCAAAAGTTTTTTGAAAGAGCGGAGATAAAAGATGTTATTTCATTTTTATGAACTATTTCAAAAACACCCTCACAAATCCATTTACAAAGAATAATAAATGTTCCAGCAAGAAAAATAGGTCCGGCAACAGAAGCAAAATTAATTGCTTTTGCTGAAGAAAAACAAATGTCAATTTATGAAGCTATGATTGAACACTTCAAAATACTTCCTGTGCCCAAAGAAACTAAAACTAAGATAGTTGATTTCTTGAATGAAATAAGAAGACACAAAAGTTTTTTAGAGAGAGGTATTTCTATTAGTAAAACAATAGAGTCTTTCTTAAATTCTATTAACTATATGTCTTTAATTAAAGAAGATAACACAGAGTCTGACTCTAAACTAGAAAATATAACAGAACTATTTAAATCAATTGAAACTTGAGAGGTTAAAAATCCAACTCTAAAACTAGAAGATTACCTAGAAGAAATATCTTTAATGAATATGTCTTCTGATTCAGAAGAAGATGCTATTAACTATGTTACATTGATGACTATCCATGCATCAAAAGGTTTAGAGTTTAAAAATGTATTCCTGTTAGGTCTTAATGAAGATGTATTCCCTTCTGCTAGAATATCTCAAATTGAAGATGAAATTGACAAGACTCAAAAGATGGAAGAAGAGAGAAGGTTGGCTTACGTTGCTATTACAAGGGCTAAGGAAAAACTATTTATCTCGGGAGCTCGTGGAACCAACTTTATTGCTAATGTTACTAATCAAAAATCTCCTTCAAGATTTATTGCTGAAATGGGAATCGATATTTCTTCATATGTTAGTGATTTGACAATGATTAAAAACTTTGAAAATGATATTAAAATTAATAAAAACTATATAGTCGGAGATTTAATATCTCATATATCTTTTGGAGAAGGTATTGTTGTAGATTTAGAAGGGGATAAAATAACTATTAAATTTAATAAAGAAGAAGTTGGAACAAAGCAATTTTTAAAGAATCATAAATCAATTGAGAGGATAAGCTAGCATGCATGTATTCTTGTATATATTTTATGCAATTTTTGCAATTGGAATGTCTGCTTTAATTGCTGGTGTAATAGTTATATTCTTTGTTCAAAAAAAAGAAATAGTTAAAGATAATAATGGTATTTTCCTTATTGATATTGATCTTAAAAATAATAGATTAAGAAAATCTGACATCATCGAAGCAATCGATAGAGAAGATTCTAAAAATAATGGTCACGAATTTTTTGATGATGGATGAATGGATATTAGTCAATTCTTATCAAATTTATCTGATGAAAACAAAGATATTTTTTTAAATGCTTTAGATGCTATTAAAGTAAACAAGAAATATGTTAAATTTATTATTAGAAATGAAACAGTTAAAAATCCAAATTACTACATTGAGTGAATCGTAGAATTTTTTCAAACAAAAAATTCAATTAATGCAACAATCAAGTGAAGTTATGTTAGAGAACTTCCTGAAGGATTAAAAATTATAACTAAAGAAGAATTATTTAAAAATACTCAAAAATACAAGTCTTTCATCGCATTTAACCTAAGAACAAAAGATCAAAAAACTTTTAAAGATTTCATAATGATTTTATTTAAAAGTTTAAAAATTAAAAATCTTGATTTCTTTGTATCTAAAAACATAGTTATTATAATTTTATATGGTGATAAAACAAAAGAAATTCAAGAAAAAATAAATTTGATTATGAAGAGATTTGAAAAGGTGAAAATATCTGAAAATTTAGATAAATATTGTGATGCTATCGGCGTTGTGGAAAGTAAGAATTTATTTGAATTAAAAGATTTACTCAAAATAATAAACAGAATTTATTTTTCAATTATTAAATCCACACAACTTAATAAAACGTTTTATTTCAATGCTAAAAACATCTTCTTCAATGAGTTTGAAGAATTTAAAGAAAACTATTTATTATTAAATAATATAATTAAAAATAAAATAATTAAATTTTCTAAAATGTCAATTATAGATTATAAAAACGATTCATCAATAGCGACATATATTAAGCCAGAACCTGAATACCCAGAAAATTTTTGAACAAACATGATTATCCAAAATAATAACATCTTACCTAATATTGAAGATGAGTACTTTAACAGTGCCCTTTCGTCTTTCAAATCAATGGACCAATACTTAATAGATGTAAATGATTATGTGATTCTACAAAATGTAGATAAATTAGAAAAATTATCAGGGATGATTTTTGTAGTTAAATTCTTAACATCTACTGATATTCCAAACTTTGAACTAATTACTTCTACCTTGAAATCTAAAGATATCAAATTTGGTGTTAGAATAGATGAAATAGGACCTTCAACAATAACATTGATAGAATCAATTATGCCACACGCAATAATCATCTCCGAATCGTTAATTGATTCAACTGACTTGAAAAAGTTTTTAAAACTACAACAATTAATAATGTTATGTAATAAAAATCCTGCAACATTAATTTTTGAAAACCCTTCAGAGTTTGAATTGTCTACAAATAATATTAATTACTTTTACAAGAAAAATTAGTTATTTTAATTTATTTAGAATGTGTGTTTTAAATCTTTTTTAATAGCTGTGTGTAAGTGTTTTATAAAAGAGTTTTTAATAATTCCATCTCTATGTCATAACTTATGAACTGTTTCTTCTAACCTAACAAATACCAATATTTTTTTATTCATGTAATTAAATTTAAAGAATAAGTCAGTTCCATCTTTAAGTGATATTTTAGCAATTAGATTTTCATTTAAAACACTTGAGTGATTAAATAAAGCTGTGCTTTTTATTGGGAATTTATTTTTGAAATGTGTATGGTTGATATTTTCCATAAATTTATACAATCTATTAACTTCAAAATCCAATACTATAATATGAGTTTTATAAGAGCCGTACATTTTAGATAATACATTTCTTACTGAAGGAATTGTCAACCTTTGTGTTTTATAATAATTAATCATTTCTAAAAATTTAATTATCAAATGATAAAAACCAAATTCAACAATTTTATTTTCACCAAAAATAAATTGAGAATTTTGGTTTCAATAGAATAATAGAAACTTATCATCATCGGGTTTAATATCTTCTGATACAGATAATGCTAAATCATATTTTTTAATTAAATTTTGAATGCTTTGTATTGGCGGTATATCAGTTCCAATGTATGAGTTAGGAAGTTTCTTTGTTGAGATATTTACTTCTATTAAAAAGTAATTCAAAAACATTAGCGAAATCTCGTTAGCATCTAAGTGAAAAACTTGTCTTCCATTAAAAACAAAAAGATTTAGTTCTGTTCCATTTTTAGATGGACAAATTAACATATCACATTTATTTTCTTTGGCAAATGAAATATCCCTTCTATAAAACCTTGTAAAAACCTTATCGTTTATATTTTTACTTTGATGAATATTCCCTTTGTTAATTTTATTGTTAATAAGATAGTTGAAATCCATGTTACCTAATATTTTTTGGATAATATCCGTTACTCCATTATTGTAGTTTGAAATAGCTATTTTTGTTCTTCTTTGATCACCCTTTCTATTAGATAGTGATAATAATTTTTGAACATAGTCATTTACAACTCTGTGGTTTGAAAGAAAGTCGACTTTAGCTGTTTGTGACTTAATTGTAAAAATATCATGTTTTGAAATATCTTCTTTTAATTCTTCTATAAATTCTTCTCCAAAATAATTACCATTTCCATCAATGAAAAAAATACTGAAAATATTGTCATTATAAATAGATCTTTCAATATATATTCCGGCAGTTATTTTTAACTTGTTAATAGTTCTACAAACAAATTTTATGTCATAACCTGAGTAAGACTTAAACGCGGTAACTGTTTGTTTTTGAGCATAAAAAACATCAGAAATATTTTTCAAAAATTCTTTTAACTCTGGAGCTCCATCGCTACAAACCAAAACATCGATTGTTTGTCTTTCTTTCTTTCGCCTTCTTAGTATTCTTGAAAATGAATATGCTATTTGGTTAACTACTAATTTGTTCAATTTTCCATAGCCAACACCCAATCGTGCAACAATCTTTTTTGAATCAAAAAATAATCTTGAGAAAAATGGGTTATTATCACTTAAATTAGTTAATTTAGAAAGTTGTTTTAACGCTTGTTTATCTTCAATTAAAGCATCTTTTCATTTATTAATTATTTCTTCGTTTTCCATATATAAAATAATTTTATCAATTAAAACACTAAAAACAACAATCATTTACTTTTAATTGTTTATAATTCATAATATGGATAAATCAAAGATAAGAAATTTCTCAATTATAGCTCACATAGATCATGGTAAAAGTACATTGGCGGATAGAATACTGGAATACACAAAAACTGTGGATTCTCGTTCTTTAAAAGCACAACACCTTGACACTATGGATTTGGAGCAAGAAAGAGGAATTACAATCAAACTGAATGCGGTTCAAATAAACTACAAAGATTATTTATTCCACTTAATAGACACACCAGGACATGTGGATTTTACTTATGAGGTTTCTAGATCTTTAGCAGCTACCGAAGGTGCCTTATTGCTTGTTGATGCAACTCAAGGTATTGAGGCACAAACTCTTGCTAATGTTTATTTAGCAATCGATAATGAATTGGAAATAATTCCGATTATTAACAAGATAGACTTGCCTTCTTCTGATCCTGATAAAATAAAAAGAGAAATAGAAGATGTTATTGGAATTCCTGCTTCGGAAGCTGTTTTGATATCTGCAAAAACAGGACAGAATATAGAAGGTGTTTTTGAAGCTATTATCAAGCACATCCCTTCACCTAAAGATTGTGATGATTCACTACCTTTGAAAGCTTTGGTTTTTGATTCTTACTTTGATCCCTTTAGAGGAGTCATTCTTTTGGCAAGAATATTTGATGGAAAAATTAAAGTTGGAGATGAGTTCTTTTTTAAATCTAATAATAAAAAATTTACAGTAACTGAACTAGGAGTTAGAAAACCACAAGAAGTTAAAAGAGATAAATTAACATCTGGAGAAGTTGGTTGAATTGCCGCTTCAATAAGAGAGGCGAAGGACGTGGCAGTTGGAGATACAATAACTCTGTCAAACAATCCGACAGAACATTCGTTAAAAGGTTACAAGAAAATGAATCCAGTTGTTTATACAGGGTTTTATCCAATTGATGGAAAAGATTATGATTTGTTAAAAGAATCTTTGGCAAAAATTTCTCTTTCAGATTCTTCAATTACATATGAACCAGAAACATCAAAAGCCCTAGGGTTTGGTTTTAGAATTGGTTTCTTAGGATTATTGCATATGGAAATTTTGCAAGAAAGATTAGAAAGAGAATTTGGAATTGAAATAATTGCTACGGCACCTTCCGTTGAATTCAAGGTATATAAAACTGATAGAACTATGCAAGTTATTGCTAATCCATCTGAATTTCCTGAAAAAGTAAGTATTAGTAAAATAGAAGAACCCTACATCAGAGCAACTATTATTGTTAATGATGAATTCATTGGTGTAATCATGGATTTATGTCAACTTAAAAGAGGTAAATACATTGATTTAGAATATATTGATGGCACAAGAAGAAAACTGGTATATGAATTACCACTTGTAGAAATAATCTTTGACTTCTTTGATAAAATGAAATCAGCTTCGAAAGGTTACGCGTCTTTTGATTATGAATTAATTGATTATCGTCAATCAGATTTAGTAAAAGTTGATATTTTATTAAATGGAGAAAAAGTTGATGCATTAAGTGCAATTATTCACCGTGACTTTTTAGAATTCAAAGCAAGAGATCTAACTAAGAAATTAAAAGAAGTAATTCCTCGTCAAAACTTTGAAGTTCCTATTCAAGCATTTGCTGGTGGAAAGATAATTTCAAGAGAGACCGTTAAAGCCTATCGTAAAGATGTTACTGCAAAACTATATGGTGGAGATGTAACTCGTAGACAAAAACTACTTAAAAAACAAAAAGCTGGTAAGAAGAGAGCAAAAGCTTTTGGTAAAGTGGAAGTTCCGCAAGAAGCATTCTTGGCAATATTAAAAACAAACAACTCTTAATTCGATGGTTGTCTTTATAATAATAAATATCGAAAATATTTTAATGTATAATTATTAATAAGAAAAGCAACAAGATAATAAAAATCAAAATTAATTGATCAATCATTATTGCTAGTGAGGTCATTTATGCTTAATGGAAAAAGTGTTTCACAACAGTTATTGTTGGGTTCAGCGATAACCTTGATTGCTGTTGGTTCTGTAGTTTTGGGTACAAGTTTTGATTCTTCAATCCAATCAAACACTCTAAAAAATTTATCCAAGCATCAAAATTTAAAAGCTGAAGTTGGTGAATTGAAGTTACTAGCAAATATAGAATTAGATTTAAATGACCCCTTACAAAATGACGCCAATAATTTTGTATCATTTTTAAATGTTGTTTTTAGCGGGGATAAAATCATTGAAGGTCCAATGTGAATTAATTGAAACTACAAACTTTCTAAATTTATGTCTTTAAGTCACAATAGAGAAAAATATAAAGATATAAATTTTAAAACATGTTTTAAAACTTTATTAGAAAATCCTAAAACAAAAGAAGCAACTGAAAAAATTAAAGTAATTCAACCGATATTCAATAAATTTAGATTAATAAATGAAGATGAAGTCGGGTTTATAGTTGGTATTTCTTTTTTATCAATATCAGCAATTCCATTAACTATTTTATTTGCTTTAGCAATTAAAAGTAGACGTATCATCAAAGAAGACGAATATTAAAAACTTTTTATTTTTTTGTTATTATTTTTTTAATGGTAGTTAATTCATATTTATTAAGTAAGTCATCTACTTCTTCATTAAGTAACTCGTTTAGCACAATATCTTTTAATTCTAATCTAATATCCAAAAATAGTTCTAGTTTAGCTAACTCTTTACACATAAATGCTACATCTTTTGATTCAAGAAATTTATTTTTTTGGTTATCAGTCAGTCCATCTAAGTTGTTATAAATGTTTTCTAATGTTCCGTATCTATTTAAAAGGTCTATAGCACCTTTTGGACCAATTCCCTTAACTCCAGGAAGATTATCTGAAGAATCTCCTGAAATACCCTTAAAATCAGGTATTTGGTAATGTTCAAAGCCGTGGTTATCTTTAAAGTTGTGAATATCCTTTACTATAAATTTTTTAGATTTAAAATCTTTGACAATAACCCCAACATTAGTATCTATTAATTGTAATAAATCTTGATCATCAGATCAAACCATCACAATATTATCATCTGAAAACTTTGTGGTCATACTTGCAATTAAGTCATCGCCTTCATAACCCTCCATGTCCATGTGAGTTATATTCATAGCATCTAGTATTTCAACAATGATCTTTTTTTGTTCGAATATTTCAATAGGAGCTTTAGCCCTTCCTGCTTTGTATTCATCATAGACATCATGTCTTTTGGTTTTTTTTCCAGCATCAAAAGCAACAAAACAATGAGTAGGGTTGTAAGTGTCCATAACTTTTATTAAAGACAACATGAAAGTATTTATTGCACTAGTGCTTATTCCATCAGATGTGGTTAATTGGTATGAAGAGTGTTGTGTAGCAAAAAAACTTTTGAATAACAATAGATTACCATCTACCAGTAATATTTTATTTTTCATTAATAACCTTTCAACCGAGTAATCTAAAATTAGTACGAGAAGCGCTTTTGCTTTTAATAATTTTACATTCTATTAAAGATAATAATTTAATTTGTTTAAAATCTTCTCAAACACTTCCAAAGATAAAAATATCTTCAGTTCCACTACTATCACTTAAAGAAACAATTCCAAATTTATTACCGTTTGCGTTTGAAGTTTTTTCAGCCATCTTATCAAGTAATACAACTATTTTATATTCAACATTGGTAGATAAATTTTTCAACCTATATTTTGTTTCATGATCAATTGTTACTAATGAGTTATATTTGGCACCTAAGTACTGTTGTTCATAATTCATTTCATCAGTTAAGTTTTTCTTTTCAATAAGTAAGTCTTGTTCAAGGGCTAAATCATAATCAAGTATTAACTCTTCATTTTTTAAAATGATGATACAATCAGCATAATTTTTTGCTTTAATTAAATTAGCATTTAGGGTTGCCATATTTCCAAAAGTTCTTAATGAATTTGAACGAATTAAAATATCAATAATTGCATCACCAAGTTTTATTTTCTTAGCTCTTGCTATAAAGTTATAGAAACTTGTAAAAGGTCCGAATAAGACTCTTTCTTTTTCTATTTTTTCACTTGCTATTTTACCTAAACCCTTAACAATAATTAGTGGTAAATATATTTGACCATCTTTGTTATAAACATTTGATCTTGAATCATTAATGTGAGGACTAATAATTAGGTAACTCATAGTTCTTGCTTCTAATACATATTTGTTTATTGTATCAAGTCCGGGTAATGATGAAAGTATTGCGGTATAAAATTCAATTGGATACCAAGCTTTTAGATAAGCCATTTTATAAGAAAGTGTTGCATAAGCAACAGCATGAGATTTATTGAATCCATATTCAGCAAACTTTTCAATCTCTGAATATATATTTTCTATCAATTCAATTGGTTTTCCTTTATTAAGAGCACCTTCAACAAAAACACTTTTTAAATCTTGTATTTCAAATTTATTTTTCTTGCCAATTGCACGACGCAAAATATCCGCTTTTCCAAAAGACATGCCAGCAAATTTTTGTGATATCTCCATAATTTGTTCTTGATAAATAATAATTCCATAAGTTGGCTTAACAACATCATCATACTCTTTAGAAAGAAGAGTTATACTTGATTGATTATGTTTAATTTTTGTGTATTCAGGTATGTTTGACATTGGCCCTGGTCTAAATAAGGAAATGATAGCAACTAAGTCATTGAAGTCATTTACATGAACTCTTCTTAATGTGTTCATCATACCTGGAGACTCTAGTTGAAATATTCCAACTGTATTACCATTTGTTAATAGTTGATTGGTTTTATTATCATTCAATGGAATGTTTTGAAATTCTATTTTGGTTTCCATGGTTAGTTCGATTTGTTTGATGATCATTTTAATTGTGGATAGGGTTTTTAAACCAAGTAAATCCATTTTAAGCATTCCTCAAGATTCTAAGTTCTCCATTGAGAATTGAGATGTTAGAGAACCATTTTCATATATAACAGGAATCTTTTCTACTAAAGGTGTTTCAGAAATAATTATTCCCGCTGCATGTGTCCCTATTTGTCTAGGTAAATTTTCAATCTTGAGAGCATAGTTATATGCTTTCATATAAATTTCCTTTTCGTTAATTTTAGCTCTAAAAGATGTTGCTTTTTTATAAGAGTCTTCTAGACTAAAATCTAAAGGTATTGCTTTCGAAATAACATTAACTTCTGAAGCAGGAATTTCAAGAACTCTTGCTACATCTCTGAAAGCACTTTTTGAAGTCATTCTTGAAAAAGTAATTATTTGAGATACCATTTCATTTCCATATTTTTCTTGAATGTATTTTATCAGCTTCGCTCTTTCATCATCTTGAACATCAATATCTATATCAGGCATAGATATTCTTTCTGGGTTTAAAAATCTTTCAAAAAGTAATCCATATTCCAAAGGATTGATTTCAGTTATTTCAAGCAAGAAACAAATAAGAGATCCTGCAGAAGATCCTCTTCCTGGTCCGAAAGATATTTGGTTTTCTCTTCCTCATTTCATGAAGTCTCAAATGATAAGGAAATAGTCTTCAACATTTAACTTTTCAATAATTGATAATTCATATTTAATTCTATCTGTAACAATATTCATATCTTTGTCTTTGAAAGATATGAATTTTTCATTGAAAGCATTTTTAACTAATTCTTTTAAATATTCTAGAGAGTTTAAGTTTTTATCAAACTTTGGGAATAGAGAAATAATCTTAGGAAATTCAATATTACATTGCTCAGCAATTCAATTAGTTCTATTTATTATTTCTTCATCAAGATTACTTTCATTAATGAAACCAGGAAAAGAAAAATTCTTTACTTCTTGGTTTTTTATAGAATGAAGAATTGAGAGCGCTTCATTATCATTGGCTTCGATTATACGATTTTCTTTTATGATTATGGAATTTTTATTTTGTGGATTATCATTTGAAAAATAAAAATTATTATAGTCCAATATTTTTTTATTCTTATTGACAAAACCGTGATTAGGATGATCAACTATAAAAAGGTCTTGGTGATTAATATCGCTAAGATTTATTTCTTGTTTTGATTTCAATGAAACTAATCTGTTTAGTTCTTGAAATCCTTGATAATTTTTAGCTAATAAAACTAATCTAAAATCTTCAACATCTAAATCAATGCCTATAACCGGTTTAATATTATTTTTTGTACAAAGATTAATGAACTTATCAACACCGTACATATTATTGTGATCTGTTATAGTCAAAGTTGTAATATTATTTTCTTTGGCAAAAGAAATATAAGAATCCATTGTTACATTAGATTCTAATAAACTGTATTCACTATTAAAGTGCAGGTTAATAAATTTAGACATATAATGAAATTATACTTTATATAAGTGAATAAAAAAATATGAATAAATTCATATTTTTTATAATTTAATTAAAATGTTTTAATTTCTTTGATGAATATCTCATTTTTAATTTTGAAGTAATCCTCATAAGAGATGCCTCCTAAAATTAAAAGACTATTTAAGTTTTCTAACTTCATTTTAGAATCAGTTGATAAAAGTCCTGCTTCAAACATCTCAACATTATCAAATCTTGAATTTTTAGTTAAAATTTTATTAGATAACATTAATGCATTTACTTCTGGAGTTTGAGTAACTGGTAGTTGTTCGTAAATTGGTGAAAATTGTTGTTGAATAACTTGTGGTTGTTGTTGAATAACTTGTGGTTGTTGTTGAATAACTTGTGGTTGTTGTTGAATA